>JAKSOA010000009.1 GCA_024405875.1 Paludibacteraceae bacterium | reverse complement strand
TTCTGCGGAGAGGGTAATAGTACAAAGTTACATATTAGTTTTTATTCTGCAAAAAAATCACAACATTTCAAACACTTTTCAACAATCTTACGAAAACCTTACATTCATATAACAAAACTGTTACTTAACAATAAATCATTGAGTTTTAGATAGAAACGGATAACTTTTCCATATCTTCACTACACATAAAAAAATTAATCATTATGAAACTCTATGACATCAAAGTAACAAAACGTGAAAACCGCAATAATATTGAGGTTTCACTTAGTGAGTATGAAGGCAAGGTGTTGCTAATTGTCAACACTGCCACAGGTTGCGGTCTCACACCACAATATGAGGCGCTTGAGAAACTATACCGCAAATACAAGGAGCATGGGTTTGAGATACTTGACTTCCCATGCAACCAGTTTATGGAGCAGGCAAAAGGCAGTGATGAAGAGATAGGCTCATTCTGCAGTGCTAAATATGACACCACATTTCCACGCTTTAAGAAGATTGATGTCAACGGTCCCGATGAATCGCCACTCTACACATTCCTAAAGAGTGCCATTGGCAAGGGGGAGAGCAAAAACAACTTTATTATGAGTATGATGATAGCGATATCATCAAAAATAAATGGTAAAAGCGGTGGAAAGAGTGACATAAAATGGAACTTTGAGAAGTTTCTCATTGACAGGAATGGTAATGTTGTCAGGAGATTCGCACCTACCGTAACCCCGGAGCAAATAGAAGATGAAATAAGGGATTTACTTAAACAATAGCGTAGAACAGCAACGCCCACACAATGAATCTGGCTGCTTTACCTATGAACATATACAAGGCGGAGAGCCAGAACGGGGCTTTGTAAAAGCCTAAGGCTACAGCAATTACATCACCAATAATGGGGACCCAGCAAAGCAGTGCGGCGTATGGTCCCCATTTATCTATCTTATCCTTCTGTTTCTGAAGTGTATCTTCCTTGACTCCAAGTTTCTCAATCCACTCCCACTTTCCTATCCAGCCAAGCCCGTAGCAGGTAAGCCCGCCTAAGAAGTTCCCGGCTGTGGCTACCACGATAGATATGTATGGGTTAAAATCAAGGGCGAGAAGAGCCACAAGCAAGGCATCGGCGCTGAAAGGAAGAACCGTAGCAGCCGCAAATGAGCCAATGAAGAGACCTACATAACCTAAATCTATCAGCCAGTCCATCAGTTCAGTTTGTTTTCTGAATAAGCCAACCCCGCACCTACCTCAAGTATCAGATATGCGGCGTTTGAGGCATCATCTTTCAGAGCGTCAAGTGTCAGATAACGCACATTGCCGTATAGGTTCTCCTTAAAATGGTGGTTGTGGCCCGTAAGCACCAATGACACATTGTATTTAGAGAACATTGAAGTAAGTGTTGTTGTCTCTTCCAATGCGTAGCAAGAGGTGGTGCCTTGTGACATATCAACCTCAAAAAAGTGCGTGTGTGTGCATATTATTATATGGCGATACCCCATCTGACTACGCTCTGCAAGCATTTGCCGCAGCCATTCAGTCTGCTCCGTACCAAGTGTGCCGCTTCCGCTGTCAATGAAAATATAAAAATCCAACTTCTTCCCCGATGTCTTAGAGAGAGTCTCAACATAAAACGTGGAGGTATGGCGGTATTTGAGGAACTCTCCCCACTGATTAAAGAATAAATCGTGGTTCCCGGCAACAGTGAAAATGGTGTCAGAACCCTTTACATAGCCTTCAGGCTCAAGAGCCAAATCCTGTTCAAAGAGAGAATGAACATTACGTATGTTTATCATATCGCCCAGATGAATGGCAAACGGGCAATCCTTGTCTGCCTTGTAGGCAAGTACAAAGCGTTTTAGATTTGCATCCTTGCCCTCCTCTATATGAGAATCAGAGGCTACATAAACTTTATACTCATCATCAACTCTGAGTGTGGCATAGCCGTGAGCGGCGTTCCACTCCATTGAGGCGGTAAAACGCTCATTTGCGTGAGGACTTGTACCGTTAAATATTCCGGGAATGTCATTTCTGTCACACCCCGTCAACATAACGGCGACCATCACTCCGAACAATATGAAAATTCTTTTCACTAACATCAACCAAACTTCACACTTTTAACTTTTCTTTTTTCACTTTTAACTTTTGTTTTAAGCCTTAGTTTAAAATAAATCCCACTCCCAACCGTGCCGATATGCCGTAAAAACTGCCGGTCTCGTGGCATATTCCTGTGGGTTTACACTCCACTCTTGCAGAGAGACGCAGAAAATCAAACAAATCATATCTGGCTCCTATCATTACAAGAGGCTGCTGCCAACGCTCTATCTGAAAATCATCAATATTTGAGACACAGGCTGAGATATTCCATTTACACTGCTGAGGACGGCAAAAAACCTCAACTCTATATACAATATTCGCAAGTTCCTCCACTTTTCCGCCACCGTTGAACGGCACAAGCCAACGTCCGCTCCACCCAAGCATAATACTAAGATAATCAAAACGATAACCGAACCCGGCAACTACTGCCACCTCGTGAGTGCGGTCTCTTGCTATAATTCTGTAATACGGCTCTGCCTCAAAGAATAGTTCTCCTGTTTTCAGGGGAATACGAGGGCGTGCCACAATATTGATTGTGTGTACATTTGCCGTTGAAAGTTGCAACCTTGTCTCAAACTCAAAAACTCTGCCTAACGGCAGTGTTGATTTTAAGTCAAAATTCACCATTGAGCCCCAACTCTTGTTATATGAGTATTCCGGAAGGAACTCAGCCACTACAAGAGCGGTGTAGAACCCGGCGGACAGTCCTGCCGCGGAGGCTGAGACAGCCGCAACCATACCGCAAACAAGCAATACTATTCTTCTCTTAAACTCCATTCCACCACAAATATACAAACTTTTTTCATCAATTTCGCCATATCTAACGAATTGAGATATCTCTATTAAGATCTCTCGCTAACGCTCGAGATGACGGAAGAAGATGCTCTCATTTCTCTTTTATTTATTATCTTTGCAAATCGTAATGAAGTTTGAACTTTTACATACAGACAACGCCTCCAATGCTCGTGCAGGATTACTGACCACTGACCACGGTGTTATTGAGACTCCTATATTTATGCCTGTAGGCACCGTAGGCAGTGTTAAAGCCGTTCACCAGCGTGAACTCAGTGATGATATAAAGGCTCAGATTATTCTGGGCAACACATACCACCTCTACCTGCGTCCGGGGCTTGATATACTCAACAAGGCGGGTGGGTTGCATAAATTCATAGGTTGGGAGCGCCCTATTCTTACTGACAGTGGCGGATTTCAGGTATTCTCCCTCTCACAAACCCGCAAACTTAAAGAGGAGGGAGTTACATTCCGTTCCCACATTGATGGAAGCAAGCATCTTTTCACTCCTGAGAATGTAGTTGATACACAGCGTATTATAGGCTCAGACATAATGATGACGCTTGATGAGTGCTGTCCTGGTGACGCTGATTATGACTACGCCCGCAAATCATTGGACTTAACACTCCGATGGCTTGAGCGTGGGGTAAGGCACTATAAAGAGACTCAGCCACTCTACGGATACCACCAAAGTTACTTCCCTATTGTGCAAGGTTGTGTTTACCCTGACCTGCGCAGAGAGTCAGCGTTACGCTGTGCTGAGATGGATATGGACGGAAACGCCATCGGGGGACTTGCCGTAGGAGAACCTACTGAAAAAATGTATGAGATGGTGGAGATTGTCAATGAGATTCTGCCAAAAGATAAACCACGATACCTTATGGGCGTTGGCACACCTGCGAACCTGCTTGAGGCTATTGAACGCGGCGTTGATATGTTTGACTGCGTTATGCCTACACGCAACGGACGAAACGGAATGCTCTTCACAAAGAACGGCACCATTAACATACGCAACCAGAAATGGGCGGACTGCTTTGAGCCTATTGAGGCAGACGGAGCATCATACGTTGATACCGCATATACAAAAGCATATTTAAGGCATCTTACTATCACAGGAGAACTTTTGGGGCTTCAGATTGCGTCAATTCATAACCTTGCATTCTACCTTTGGTTGGTAAAAGAGTCCCGCAAGCATATACTCACAGGCGACTTCAAACAGTGGAAAGAGTCCACCGTAAAACAAGTTTCACAGAAACTCTGACCACAAATCATCTCTATTCTCCTATTTTTTTCGTACCTTTATACCCAAATTTGTTTTTGGGAAAGTGCGTCTTTACAAATTACTCATATTAACAGCCTCTCTTCTGCCACTGAATCTTGTGGCAAAAGAGATTTCAAACATTGAGGTCATTGAAGACTCGGTTGCATTGGCGGCTGAGCAAGACAGCATTAAGGAGGCACGTAAAAAGGCACGACTTGAGAAAGAGGAGGCGTTCAAGAAACTGACACGTGGTGAGGCTATTCAAGTGTGGCACGTGCAGGAGCCGTCAGCCATTGAGATACCGACTACCGCAGACACTCTGCACCTTAACTACCAGGCAGCCACCACACCTGTATATCAGAAATACCTTGGTGCCGAGTGGCTTGGCAATATGGGACTGCCGGCGCAATCCACCACTTTCTCAGAACGTCCGTCAAACTCACTTACGGGTGATTACATATTCCAAAAGCCATACAATGCATACTATTTAGGCGTTAATGATGTCTATTTCTACAACACCCGTGTGCCATACACAAACATATCATTCTACACAGGAGGCTACACTCAGCACGGTGAGGACCGCTTGAACGGATTGTTCACAGTAAACCCTAACCAGCGTCTTAACTTAGGATTGTGTTTTGACTACATTTACGGCAGAGGCTCTTTCTTCAATCAGTCATCGGACGGAATAAACGGAGCCATAAACCTAAGTTATCGTGGTGAGAAATACTCAGTCTATTTTATTGCCGGGCTTAACAACTACCGTAACAGAGAGAACGGAGGCATAGCCAGTGATAATGACCTTGCCAATATGGATGACAGTTACAATGTACCAGTGAAATTCGGTAACGCTGAGGCGCAGTCAACATTCAGGTCATACTATTTCTGGATGAACCATCAGTATCATATAGGCTATAACAAACAGGACCCCGATGACAGTGAGAAGTATGAATATATTCCTGTAATGACGCTTGCCTACACAATGAAGTATGAGGGAAGCCGCAAACGCTATTATGAAAAAAGCATTCCCGCTAATTTTTATGCAAACAACTACTACTCAGATAAATGCACAAGAGACACCACCTCTATCAATTATTTGAGAAATGTTCTCTCAGTAACATTTAATGAGGGCTTCAAACCCTGGATGGTATTCTCTCTGCGTGCCTTTGCAGAGGTTGACTGGGAGGAGAATATGAAACTTATAGCAGACTCAACCTACTCCTGGAACTCACAAGCCAAAGTAAGCGTTGGCGGAGAACTATTCAAACGCAAAGGAAACACAACCTTCGGAGTATTGGGAGAGGTGCTGCTCTTAGGCTCGGACAAACGGCTTGCCTTTAATGTGAACGGTGACTTTAATACTATCATACCTCTGAAAACCTGTAGTCTCACAATCAATGCCGTAGGTCACATAAAGAGCCTGAATCCAAGTTATTTTCAGGAGCATTATTACTCTAATCACTTCATTTGGGAGAATAAATTCAACAACATTTGGGACGCACGTGGATACGGTAAGATAGGAATTCCCAATAAGTGGGTTGATTTTGAGGTAGGTGCAGGCTGGCAAGGGTTAAAGGAGTACATCTTCTTCAACAAGGAGGCAGTACCTGAGCAGAGCAAGAATTTCATTCAGATTGTGAGCGGAGAGGCTAAGGTAAACCTTAAATTATGGTGGTTCCATTGGGAGAACAAAGCCATAATACAATACACATCCAAGCCAGAGGAACTGCCGCTGCCGCTATTATCTGTCTATTCTAATTTCTATGCCGCATTCCAGGTGTTCAAGGTACTGAATATACAACTTGGCGTTGACTGCCGCTATAACACAGCCTACTACGCCAACGCATATATGCCAGCCACAGGTCAGTTCTATCTGCAAGACCAAGTTCTCTGCGGCAACTACCCTGAAATGAACCTATACGCCAATTTCAAATTAAAGAAGTTCCGTTTCTTTGTAATGTGGTACAACTTCTCAAACCTATTCTGCCCGCCAAAATACTTTACAGTTCCGCACGAGCCACTGAATCCAAGTATGGTTAAGATAGGACTCTCTTGGAACTTCTTTGATTAACCGACACCGCTATTATGAGACAGAAACACATTATACTGGTATCACTGATATTCATTCTGCTTACTGCTCTTGCCTCCTGGATTGAGCATAAGCCAGTCTATATTCCAAAACACCGTGACTTTGATAAAATCTATAAATCAGGTGAGTTAAAAGTAATAGTTGAGGATAACAAGATGAGTTACTTCACTGTTCAGTGCGACACCGTTGTGGAATGTGACACGCTTGGCGGACTTCAAGTCAAAATGATTGAGGAGTTTGGCAAAGAGTACGGATTAAACATAACATTCTTTGAGGAGAGAGACCTGAGCAAAGCCATAGATAAGCTATATAACAATGATGTGGATGTACTTGTGTGGCACATTCCCGTATATGATGATATGAAGTCAAGGATTTCCTACACAATACCTGTCTTTACCAGCCGCCAGAAACTTATACAACGCAAGTATAACCCTAAAGGAAAAGATTCCACCCTCTTCATAACAAACCAACTTGACCTTGCGGAGAAGGAGGTATTCATTGTACCAGGCTCCATCTTCAAGCAAAGGCTTGAGCACCTGCAACGTGAGATTGGAGACACCATATACCTGCGTGAGATACCTGGTTCAAATGATGACCTACTCTTTCGTCTTGTAAATGACACTGTGATAGACTACTCCGTATGTGATGAGTTTGTGGCTCGCGTACTTCAAAAAGATTACCCCGATGTTGATATGTCAACAGCCGTAAGTTTCACACAGAACTACTCCTGGGGTGTGAGCCCCACCTCGCCCGCCCTGCTTGACAGCCTCAACACCTGGCTTGCGGTCTATCTTGAGAGCAAGGAGTACAATAAGATTTACAGGAAATACACGGGAGTGAAATAGAGTGAAAAGTTATGCACTGACATCATCAATGTTTATTATTGAGTGAACAATAGCATATATTGTAAGTCCCGCAAGTGATTTTATGCCGGTTTTCTCTGATATGTTTTTTCTATGAGTAATTACAGTATTTGTTGAGATGAACAGCCTCTCTGCAATCTCCTTACTTTGCAATCCTTGAACAAGACAACGCAAGACATCAATCTCTCTTGCAGACAAAACAACATCTTCATTTTTAGCACAATCTTTCCTTCCCTGCTCTCCAGACTCATTGTTTGCATCCTTTTCCAACTTCTCCACAAGAGGAATCAATATATTGTCCTCAATATGTGAGTGTATTTTAAGGTCATATTCCAGTTCAGACAAACATTGGAGCATTTTTCTGCGCAAATGAACCGAATCATTAAATTGGAGATATTTAATAAGAAGTCCCTGAAGGTCATCTAATTTGTCGTCAATATTTGAATGGTGCCGTTTATACTCTTCAACACTGTACTTTTTTTCTCTATCTTTCCCCGATGCCAACGCTCTGACATAAGGAAATACAATGTTATTTTCATAATTAAAGTGTTCTGTTATCTCTCTAATATACCCATCTGTAAAATCCTGAAGCATTTTAAAATCTGGATTTTTCTCCAAGATGCGACTCACATACTCTCTAATTTTGGGTAACTTCTCATCAAGGTAATATTTGTGGCAGTTTCCAAGATACAACAAGATAGCATCAATATCATTATTGTGATATTCAATTGTACCAGTCTGAGTCTCTCCGTCATATAAACGCACAAAAGAGAGAAACAGGTCTGTACAAATGTTATGTTCAAGGCAAATATCCCTTACACTTTTGCTTTTTACAACAAGTTCTATACCAAGATGCTCCAACAGAAGCATCTGTTCCCTGTTTGCCAGAATAATATCAGCAACCTTACTATTCTCTGTATAATTATGTTCCATTTCAGCAATTCAATTCGCAACAAGCACGGGTTTCCAACTCCAAAGTGGCGTGATTAATGCCACAAACGGTCAAAGATTCTTTTACTTTGTTTTTAACTATCTCTTGGTCAGCACCCTCTTTAACAACAATATGTACAGTAAGAGCATTGTCTGTTGTGCTTATTGCCCATACGTGCAAATGGTGGAATGATGCTACACCATCAACTTCTGCTATTGCAGACTTGATTTTTTCAATGTCAACACTCTCAGGCACACCGTCAAGAGATAATCTCAAACTGTCCGACAAAAGGCTCCAGGTTGATTTAACAATAACAAAAGCCACTATAAACCCAATAATCGGGTCTACAATATACCAACCAGTATAATGTATCAGAATACCCGCAACCACAACCCCAAGAGATACCAACGCATCCATAGCCATATGCAGGTAGGCACCTTTTACATTGAGGTCATTGTCCTTATGGTCAATAAATAGATACGCGGTAATTCCGTTGATTAAAACCCCGATGCCAGCAACAACCGCTATTGTAAAACCCTCAAGCGGTTCAGGGTTTATGAATTTACTTATACTCTCAACAACAATTCCACCTACAGCAACAAGTAGAATAACAGCATTTACAAGAGAAACAAGAATAGTACTCTTCTTATACCCGTATGTATAATATTTTGTCGCAGCCTTCTTATATAGTTTTACAGCAATCAGAGATAGTGCCAAAGACGCCACGTCTCCAAGGTTGTGCCCGGCATCGGCAAGCAGCCCCATAGAACCTTGCCACAAACCCACACCAGCCTCTGCAATAATGTAGAGTATGTTTATTACAATACCAATAATAAAAGCCCTGCTCAAGTCTCCAGCCACCACAGTATGGTGATGATGATGTTCACTCATTACATTATATGTTTTACAATTTACAATGCAAAGTTATGTCATCATAAACAAAATATCAATACCTAATTTTAGGTATTGTATTCAAAAAAGTCTGATTGTAATTTTGCCGACATAAATGTAAATTATCATCGTGGTACTCTACAAAGCAAATAAAGATGGTCAACGCTGCAACTGCAGTTGCACAAATTGTCCTCTGAAAGAAGATGAATTCAAGGCGACAAAGGTTATTGACAAAAAGGTTACTAAGGCTATTGACAAAGTTGTAACAAACAACTTCTGGGGCTTTCCTATATTCATTCTCTTTATGTGGGTTATGTTTGAGTGCACATTCACACTTGGGCAGTACCCTATGGATTGGATTGACGCCGGCGTTGATTGGTTCAAAGGTTTTATTGAGGCAAATATGGCAGAAGGAGCTCTACGCAGTCTGTTTGCCGATGGAATAATAAGTGGCGTTGGCGGAGTTATTATTTTCCTGCCAAACATTCTTATACTCTACTTCTTTATATCACTTATGGAGGATTCGGGCTATATGTTACGCGTCGCCTTCATTATGGACAAGATTATGCATAAGATGGGACTTCACGGCAAGTCATTTATTCCTATGCTTATGGGCTTTGGTTGCAGCGTACCCGCCATTATGTCAGCACACACTCTTGAGAGCCGCAGCAGCCGCATTATAACTATGCTTGTCACACCATTTATGAGTTGCGGAGCCAAACTGCCTGTCTATGTAATATTCACCACACTATTCTTTCCTAAGCACGGTGCCATTGTAATGCTCTCTCTCTATCTTATAGGAATTGTTGTGGCTGTATTCTCATCAAGACTTTTGAAAAAGCTCTTCTTTAAGGAAGATGAGGTTCCATTTGTAATGGAACTGCCGCCATACCGTGTACCCACTCTTAAATCAGCTCTGCACCATATGTGGGAGAATTCAAAAGAGTATCTTCAAAAAATATCCACTGTTATTCTTGCCGCATCCATAATTATCTGGGCGTTGGGTTACTTTGATTTGATAATTCCAATAGGACGAGCCGTGGAGCCACTACTTGCACCACTTGGTTTTGACTGGAAGATGAGTGTTGCGTTGCTTACCGGACTGCCTGCGAAAGAGGTTATTGTAAGCACACTTTCAGAACTTACAATGGAGGCCTACACACCTCTTGTGGCATTTAACTTTATGCTATTTGTACTCCTATACTCACCTTGCATTGCAACCCTCGCCACCATACGTCATGAGAGTGGAAACATAAAGTGGGCACTCTTTCAAGCGGCATACTCCACACTTCTTGCTTGGATTCTCTGCCTTATAGTCTACCAAATAGGAATACTATTTTAGATTTTTTATTTGCAGAATAAAAAAATAGTTGTACTTTTGTGCCGTCATTTACATAATGACCGTTGATGGTGAGCGTAGTTCAGTTGGTTAGAGCATCGGATTGTGGTTCCGAGTGTCGTGGGTTCGAGTCCCACCGTTCACCCAAAAACAGAGGCTTTGGCATTTGCCAAGGCCTTTTGTTTTTTATGTGAAGTAACTTTGTTTGTGGTGGCACGCCCCAACTTCCAAGTGGGCGTGTTGTTTTTTACTTTAAAGTGGAATTATTTGCATAATAAAAATATTTTTTCTACTTTTGTAAAGAAAATAACACAATCAACATATGGCATCAATAGATTCTATGTTGCAAGATGAAAAAAATCTAATCAGTCCTTTAACAGGAGGAAAAATGACTCTTCATTGGGAATGTCGTGATATGACTTTTAGAAAAGAGACATATCGTGTTATGTTTCCCTACTATTTGTGCGAGGATACAAAAGAACAGTTTACCACAACAGAGTCAGATGGCATTTGGCTTCATCAAATACATAACCAATATTGTAGCAAGTATGGTATTCCTTACACAGATGAAATTATTGCTGTACGTGAGCGTTATGGGTTGTCCGCAAGCAAAATGTCTTTAATTTTAGGATTCGGAGAAAACCAGTGGCGACGTTATGAGCAAGAGGAAATACCAAGTTTGTCAAACGGAAAGATGATACGTTCAATAATGAATCCTCGGGTTTTCCTTGATTTGGTTGAAGGCTCAAAATCAATTCTAACAGAAAAAGAATATACCAAGATAAAAAACAAAGTTTGTGATGAGATAAAGCAGTCCGAAGATTATTTAATTGATGCTTATGCGGCAAATAGAATATTCAAAACAGCCAGATCAGAATGGAATGGTTTTGCTCCGCTTTCACTAAACCGATTAAAAAACATACTTCTGTATATTTTGAATTATTGTGGAGAAACATATTGTACAAAAATGAACAAGTTACTGTTTTATATTGACTTCCTGGCTTACAAAGAGACTGGAATAGCATTAACAGGATTGTCATATCGTGCAATGGAATTCGGACCTGTCCCTGAACATTGGGATAGGGTGTTCTGTCAATTTGATGAAATAATTCAAGAGCAGAAGAACATTAAAAACCACGATTGTTATGTTCTAAAAGCACTTGTTGCAGCAGACGCAACAGTACTAAATAATGGAGAACAAAACATAATCAAAAAAGTGTGCGATAAATTCAAAGGACTCTCTTCTGCGGACATTTCCAAATTAAGTCATAAAGAGACTATATGGAGTGATTCTTTTAAAAACCAAGAGCGCATTTCATTCAATAGTGCCTTTACTATGAAGGCACTATAGTATTTTATTCTGAGCGAACCCAAGTCTGTGAGCGTCCTATGAGTCCTAATTTGTCAATGGAGCCACGAAGGGTTACGGTGTTCTTATTAGCATTGTATGAGATTTTGCCGTAGTAGGTCTTTTTGCTCTCAGGGTCATAGCAACGTCCTTTAAGGTCACCGCCATCGGGGACTAAATCTCTGAGTATAACCATTCCTATAACGCCCTCATAACCAGCGGGTGATTCTGTGAGGGTGGTATATGTACCATCTCCGTTTGGAACGTACAGACACAATATCTTACCATAATATTTGCCGTTCACAGCCTTATATATGTAAACCGTACTGCGTTTGTCACCACTCTTGTCATCAACGCTATCCCAATTTCCAAGCATCTTATCTACCTGCGCCCCTGCACTAAGCGCAACCAGCAACAACGCAACTAACAACCGTACCTTCATATTAATTATTAATTACTAATTACTAATTACTAATTGCTAATTGAATTAAAGTATTCAAGTATTGGCGAAGCCGCTATTGATGTGATTATATAGTCTGCCATAGAATCTTTGAACGCATCTTTAAAGCGTTTAAGAGCATCAGACAAATCCTCTGCACGTACAAGGAGAGTCTCTGGTACAAGACGCTCTGTGCCGCTGTTCTCATCAACAACAGTAATTTTTATCTTGACCGTGAACCAGTTTTCACAAAGATCATCATCCTTAAAGATAAGTTCCGCAAGCCTTGCCTGCTTGATATTGGTGATGGAATACTCCCCTTTTATATACTGCGCCACCTCTTTTACAATCCTTGCCTCAGCCTCTGTATAACTCAACGCATCAACCAAATACACCTCGTTAACTTTTTTCAGTTTTCCACAATCCTTGTCATTAGGGTCTGTAATCTGCTTCTCATAGCGGATTTTACATTCAAAATATTTTGCCATAGTTTCAATAATTTTGTGGCAAAGATAGGGAAAAATTTGTAAATTTGCCGTGCAATTTTTCCCCTATGAATTTAACAGAAGAGATAAACCGCAGACGTACCTTCGCCATAATCTCGCACCCCGATGCAGGTAAGACTACACTTACTGAGAAACTTCTGCTCTTTGGAGGTGCCATACACGTAGCAGGTGCGGTAAAAAGCAACAAGATTAAAAAGACAGCCACATCGGACTGGATGGAGATAGAGAAGCAGAGAGGCATCTCTGTTGCCACCTCTGTTATGGGTTTTGAGTATCGTGATTTCAAGATTAACATTCTTGACACGCCTGGTCACCAAGACTTTGCAGAGGACACATTCCGCACCCTTACAGCAGTTGACAGCGTAATTATAGTTATAGACTCAGCAAAAGGTGTTGAAACTCAGACACGCAAACTTATGCAGGTTTGCCGTATGCGCAAGACCCCTGTAATGGTCTTTATGAACAAGATGGACCGTGAGGGGCGTGACCCGTTTGACCTTATGGATGAGGTTGAGGCGGAACTTGGCATTAAGGTGCGTCCGCTCAGTTGGCCTATAAATATGGGGCAGAACTTCAAGGGAGTTTACAATATATACAAAGAGGATTTAAACCTATACACCCCGAACAAGCAGACAGTTTCAGAGACTATAGAGTTCAAAGATTTGAACAGCAAGGAGTTGGAAGGTTATATAGGGGAAAAAGACGCAGAAAAACTGCGTGAGGATTTAGACCTGATTCAAGGTGTATATAATCCGTTTAACGTAGATGAATACCTACAAGGGGACCTTGCACCTGTATTCTTTGGCAGTGCGTTGAACACTTTTGGAGTAAAGGAACTGCTTGACTGTTTTGTTGAGATAGCCCCTTCACCACGACCTATTGAGGCTATTGAACGCCGTGTGGACCCATTGGAACCATCATTCTCTGGTTTCGTGTTCAAAATTCACGCTAATATGGATCCTAACCACCGCTCCTGCATAGCGTTTGTTAAGGTATGCAGCGGTAAGTTTGAACGCAACGTAAACTATAAGCACGTAAGGTTCAACCGCCTGATGAAATTCGCCGCACCTACAGCCTTTATGGCTCAACGTAAGGAGACTGTTGATGAGGCATACGCAGGTGACATAGTTGGATTACCCGATAACGGCAACTTTAAGATTGGTGACAGCCTCTCATCGGGTGAGGATATCCATTTCAAAGGGCTGCCTAGTTTCTCTCCTGAAATGTTCAAATACATAGAGAACGCTGACCCAATGAAGCAGAAGCAACTCCAGAAGGGAATTGACCAACTTATGGATGAGGGTGTGGCTCAACTCTTTGTAAATCAGTTTAACGGGCGTAAGATTATAGGTACAGTAGGGCAACTTCAGTTTGAAGTTATTCAGTATCGTCTGCTTCACGAGTACAACGCACAGTGCCGTTGGGAGCCAATCCGCCTCTATAAGGCGTGCTGGATAGAGAGTGATGACGCCGCTGAACTTGAGAATTTCAAGAAACGCAAATATCAGTATATGGCTAAAGACAAGGAGGGGCGTGACGTGTTCCTTGCAGACTCATCATATATGCTTGAGATGGCACAGGAAGATTTCAAGAACATTAGGTTCCATTTCTCATCAGAGTTCTAACCCCGAATCACCGAATCACCGCATCACCGAATAACAATGAACATAGGAAAAACTCAAATATTAAAGGTAAACCGACACGCAGAGGCGGGGGTATATTTGGCAGATGCGGAAGGTAATGAAGTCCTGCTGCCAAACCGCTATGTACCTGAGGTGTGCAAGGTGGGTGATGAGATAAGCGTCTTTGTATATACTGATGGCGAGGACCGCCCCATAGCCGCTACAGTCAAGCCGTATGCAGAGGTTGGTGATTTCGCCCTGATGACAGTGAAGCAAGTGACCGATTTCGGAGCCTTCCTTGAGTGGGGCGTTATGAAAGACCTGCTTGTTCCGTTCAGCGAGCAGAGAGGCGATTTAAACGAGGGTGACAAAGTGTTCGTCTATGTATATGAAGACAGCGTCACGCACCGTGTTGTGGCATCGGCACGTTGGGAGAAATTCATTAACCCCGATGTCTCATCACTGAAACGTGGGCAAAAGGTAACACTTACCATTGCCTCAAAGAGCGATTTAGGATTCAAGGTGGTTATTGACGGCACATATAAAGGTCTGATTTTCAACAGCGATGTCTGCCGCTCGCTTAACATCGGGGATAAGACAGACGGATATATATACAAAGTGCGTGAAGACGGCAAAATTGATGTACGCCTTAAAAGTGATGGATATGAGAGCATTAGCGGAGAGGCTGATAAGATTCTTGCAAAACTTAAGGCAGAGGGTGGTTTCATAGCCGTCACAGACAAGTCATCACCGGAACTCATTAATGAACTGTTTGGAATGAGCAAGAAGACATACAAGAAAGCCGTAGGAGACCTATATAAAAGACATATTGTCGCCTTGTACTACAATGGTCTTAAATTATTAATTTGATGCGCAAGTACCTGATAACATTACTAATCTCTGTTACAGCCCTTTCCGCCAGTGCACAACTGAACACAGACCGCTTGCTGGATATGGGTCGTAACGCCCTCTATTTTGAGGATTATGTGGTGTCTATAGGATATTTCAACCAGGTTATCGAGGCAAAGCCGCACCTCACAGACCCCTACTTCTTCCGTGCCATAGCGAAACTCTATCTTGAAGACTACAGTGGCTGCATATCAGACTGTAACTCAGCACTTGACATAAACCCGTTCCTTCCTAAAGTCTATTACCTGAGAGGGTATGCAAAAAGATACCTTAGAGATTGGGACTCATCATCCAATGACCTTAAGAAGGCGCTTGAGTTTGACCCTGAGAACAAGGAGATTTACATAGTCATAATTGAGAATCTGCTACAGCAAGACAAACTTGATGAGGCATACACCCAAGGAATGGAGACAATTGAGAAGTTCCCGCACTATGCAGAGACCTACATACTTCTAACACAGGTATTCCTTATGAAGAATGACACGGTAAAGGCGGAGAATGTTCTTAATACAGGTCTGGAATACAACAAGGAGTCAGAGAACGGCTACGCCATACGTGGTATGCTCCGATATGAGAAAAAAGAGTACGCCTCAGCACTTGAAGACCTTAACACAGCAGTCAAACTTAACGGTTTCCGCTCTGATTTTCTGATAAACCGTGCCATAATCAAAATGGAGATGAATGACCTCAGGGGCTCTCTCTCTGATTTTAATGAGGCCATAAAACTTGATAACAAGAATTCAAACGCATACTATAACCGTGCCATTCTCAAGGCGGAGATTGGTGATGACAACAACTCAATAGATGACTTCTCAGTATGTCTGGCTCTTGACCCAAGCAACTACACAGCCTATTTCCAACGTGCCATACTCCACTACAAAGTGGGGGAATACAAAGAGGCTATAGCAGATTACAGCACTATTATAAAGAGGTACCCCGATTTCACACCTGCATACTACGGACGTGGCGATGCCAAAAAGAAACTGCGTGACCGTAGCGGTGCTGAGAAAGACTACTTTGACGCAGGTCAGATTGAGCGTGACATAAAGAGCGGCAAACGTAAGCAACGTCAAGGCAATGAAGATGAACTGCAACCAACAAAAGAGGCTCGTGCCATAGTTCAGAAACTGAACACAAATGCGTCAGAGAAGTATAAGAATGAGATAAGAGGTCACGTACAGGATAAGGATATTGACATTACCCCACTGCCCTGTTTTGTCATAGCGGTGGCAGACTCATCAGCAAAGACATTCCGAAAGCAGCAATATCATAAAGATATAGAGAAGGCGAACCTGCAATTGGAAGAGAAACTCAGTTTCTGTCTCTCTGATAATGTGAAGACAAAGATTGATTTCGGAGGCACTACGGTTGTCTGCACAGAGCCTTTGTGTTTCTTTAATCGTGGTAGTGAGAAGAGCGTTCAATTAAGAGATATTGTTATAAACGGCGGCCAAATTCTCATATCTGATTGCATATCAGCCATTAATGACTTTACAATGGCATACCAACTTGACAATACATTAGTTTACGCCCTCTATAACACAGGCTATGTATATATGGTGGCAAAGGATTTCAAATCCGCCATTGAATATTACACAAAGGCAATTGAGCAATATGACCGTTTTGCTGAGGCATACTACAACCGAGCCCTTATCTACATACTGCAAGGTGACAAAGAAAAAGCCCGTACAGACCTCAGCCGTGCCGGCGAACTTGGTCTGTACGGAGCCTATAATGTAATGAAACGCTACGCTAAATAGCCTTTAGAAAGGCAAATCACTACCGCTATCCTCAGCCTCTATGGCAGGGGCAGGAGCAGGTGCGGGTGCGGCTGCTGGTTTAGACTCTTTCTGCTGTGGAGCGGACTCTCCCGCAGTCTCTATCTTCCACGCTCTTATTGACGTGTACCAACGACCGTTGAACTCACGAGACTCCACATCAAAATAGACGGTGAGAGCGGCACCCATAGTACATTTTGCACTAAATTCATCGTGTCTGCTTCCGAAAAGTTCAAAAGCCACCTTACGTGGGCGGTCTCCATCTGTCTCAAGCACAAATGTTTGTGACTTCCACTCATTTCCAGCCTTACTTGTACCCTTCTGAAGGTCACAAACGGCAATAATTTTTCCTGTTATATCCATATTATAATATTTGGTGATTCGGTGATGCGGTTATGCGGTTATGCGGTTATTTGAGGGCTAAATCAAATACTTCTGTTACGTTTGATACATAATGAAACTCAAGTCCTTTTATGTAAACGGGTTTTATCTCATCTATATTCTTCTTGTTCTCCTTGCAAAGTATAAGAGTTGTGACACCTGCACGTTTGGCGGCAAGTATCTTCTCCTTGATACCACCTACGGGCAGCACGTCACCAAGCAGGGTAATCTCACCTGTCATTGCAATATGCGGCTTAACTCTCCTTTTTGTAATGGCGGAAAGCAGTGAAGTAGCCATAGTTATACCTGCTGATGGTCCGTCTTTTGGAATAGCACCCTCTGGCACGTGTATATGAATAACGGCGTCATCAAAGAACTTATCCTTTATGCCCAACTCCTTAGAGTGTGCCTTTATATATGACAAGCCTAATGATGCTGACTCCTTCATAACATCGCCCAGATTCCCTGTAAGTGTGAGAGTTGGAGTCTTGCCGTGGCTTATGCTGGTCTCTATCTCTAATGTACACCCGCCTACAGCAGTCCAGGCAAGTCCTGTCACCTTTCCTATCTTCAAATCTTTAGCCTGCGTATCAATGCTGTATGTCTCTGTACCAAGCAACTCCTTAACCTGCTCCACGTCTATTGAAGGTTCAAAACTCTCATCCATAGCCACCCTCTTTGCAACCTTTCTTGCAACGCTGGCTATCTGCTTGTCAAGGGCTCGCACACCAGACTCCCTTGTGTAGTGGTCAATAATATATGAGACGGCCTTTTTTGAAAGAGCAGCCTGCTCTTTTGTTATGCCGTGGTTCCTCCACTCATTAGGTATAAGATGACGCATCGCTATCTCAACCTTCTCCTGCTGAATGTAACCACTTATGTTAATCAGTTCCATCCTGTCAAGCAGCGCGGGTGCTATGGTGTTCAGCGTATTCGCTGTTGCTATGAATAGCACCTTTGAGAGGTCAAAATTAATGTCAAGGTAGTTATCGTGGAAAGAACTGTTCTGCTCAGGGTCAAGCACCTCAAGAAGAGCCGATGCAGGGTCTGCCTTATAGTCGGCTCCCACCTTGTCTATCTCATCAAGAATGAATACAGGGTTTGATGAGCCCACCTTAAGTATATTCTCTATTATTCTTCCAGGCAACGCACCTATGTAGGTTCTGCGGTGACCGCGTATCTCAGCCTCATCGTGTAATCCACCAAGTGATATGCGGGCGTATTTTCTACCCAATGCCTGAGCCACTGATTTTCCAAGTGATGTCTTGCCAACACCCGGAGGTCCGTATAGGCATAGTATCGGGGATTTCATATCACCCTTTAGTTTCAATACGGCAAGATGCTCTATTATCCTCTCCTTTACATCATCAAGTCCGTAGTGGTTCTTGTCCAGCACCTTTTGTGCCTTTTTTAAGTCAAAGTCATCTTTTGTATATTCATTCCAAGGCAAATCAACAAGTGTTTGAACATAGTTCAACTGAATGGAATAGTCTGGAGCGTTAGGTGAGAGAGCCTGTAGTTTGCGCATCTCCTTCTCAAAGAACTCCTTAGTCTCCTGATTCCATTTCTTTGTCTTCGCCTTCTCCTCTATGCTCTTGTAATCCTGCTCCTGCGTGGTTCCACCCAACTCCTTCTGAATGGTCTTCATCTGCTGTTGCAGGAAATACTCGCGCTGTTGCTTGTCAATATTCTGCATAGCCTTTGACTGAATGGTATTCTTAATCTGCAACAGATTAAGTTCCTTAGTCAGGGAGTCAAGCAGTCGTTCCGCACGGTCTTGCAGTTCAGGAATCTCCAGAAGTGTCTGTTTATCTTCAAGAGAGATATTTATGTTGCAACTTATGAAATTTATTATGAACGCAGGGGAATCTATATTCTTAATAGCGAACATCATCTCCTGATGAGAGCCTCCGCTCAAGCGTACTATCTGTTGGGCGGCATCTTTTATGGCGGCTATATGAGCCTTGAACTCGTGAGTGCGCGGCACACTCTGAGTATGAGGCCACAAATTCACCTTTGCCATAAAATATGGCTCCTTGCTCACTATCTCCTTTATGGAGAAGCGGCTCCTGCCTTGCAAAATCACCGTGGTTGAGCCATCAGGCATCTCAAGAATCCTTAGAATCTGGGCTATTGTACCAACTGTAAAGAGGTCATCAACAGTAGGTTCCTCAACAAGTCCGTCTTTTTGAGCCACAGCACCTATGACACCGTTGTTGGCAATAACCTCTCTCACAAGTTTGAGAGATTTCTTGCGTCCCACATTTATAGGCAGTACTATACCAGGGAAGAGCACAACATTACGGAGTGGCAGCAGAGGAACATCCTGATTATCCTCAATCAACTTCAGATACTCCTTATCCTCATCGGCTATCATAGGAATGAGAGTGGACTCCCCACCCCTTTCAGGTGCGGCCTCAATCAAAATTCTACTATCTATACTCTTCATTAAAGGGCTGAATCAAACTGTTTAAGGAATCGAAGGTCATTCTCAGAGAACATTCTGAGGTCTTTACAACGGAACTTAAGATTGGCTATACGCTCCACACCCATACCAAAGGCGTAACCTGAATAAACCTTTGAATCTATGCCGCAAGCCTCAAGCACGGCAGGGTCAACCATACCGCAACCAAGAATCTCAACCCAACCTGTATGTTTGCAGAAAGCGCAACCCTTACCACCGCATAGGTCACAAGAGATATCCATCTCTGCACTTGGCTCTGTGAACGGGAAGTATGACGGACGCAGACGAATCTGAGTGCCCTCACCAAACATCTCCTTGGCAAAATAGAGAAGAGCCTGCTTCAAATCAGCGAAAGAGACGTTTTTGTCAATATACAGACCCTCTACCTGGTGGAAGAAACAGTGCGCACGATATGAGATAGCCTCATTCCTGTAAACTCTGCCCGGGCAAAGTACACGAATAGGAGGTTTCTGCGTGGTTATAACGTGAGACTGCACGCTTGAAGTGTGTGTTCTCAAAAGAATATCGGGGTTCTTCTCAATAAAGAAAGTGTCCTGCATATCACGTGCAGGGTGCTCAGGCGGGAAGTTCAACGCACCAAACACATGCCAGTCATCTTCTATCTCAGGTCCCTCAGCCACAGTAAAACCAAGACGTGAGAAGATGTCAATTATCTCATTCTTAACAATGGAGAGCGGGTGTCGTGTTCCGAACTCAATGGGGCTCTCTGAACGTGACATATCAACCATATTCTCTGCGGAAACCTGATTTTCAAAAGCCTCCTTCATTTCAGAGAGTCTCTGCTGGGTAACGTTCTTAAGTTCATTAAGCATCTGACCCACAATGCGTTTCTCATCGCCCGCAACATTCTTGAAATCATTAAACAGTTGGGATATCTCACCCTTCTTACTTAAATATTTAATACGCATCTGCTCCACTTCATCGGCACTGGAAGCGGTCAGACTCCTAACTTCATTTAATAACGCTTCAATTTTCTCTTTCATTTCGTCTATTTTTTGAAACTGCAAATTTACTAAAAATATTAAACCATAGAGCCATTAAAATTTCAACCTGCAAGATACCCCGACAGAGTTGTCTATCGCCCTATCCTTAGTGGCTGGTATGACAGCGGGAGACACGTGCATTGACAAATCAGGAGAGACATCGTAGTCCCTCAACTGAGAGTCAACGTATGAGTCAATAATAGAGAGCATATAGAGAACAACCGTAGCAAGAATACTCAAATCACGGTTACGCTGATACCCCTCCATCTTACTTTTGAACGTGCGCTTGTAATAATCTATGTTTGATGATGATATCTCAACCCCTGATGGCAACAGATATTTATAGTAGTCAGCGTTAGGGTCTGAACTACATAAATCAGTATATCCCTTTCTGTACTCAACATACAACTCATTATTCCACGATATGGCGTATCCAAGCCCTGCGAAACCACCATATATTATAGGCAGTTTCCAATACTGACGATTATATATCTGACCAGCTCCGGGAAATATGGCGGCTATCCACGCAGCCATCTCAGGCTTAGGGATTCTGTTTATGCGTCTGAGCCTCTCCATGCGTTTTTGCTCCGCCTCAACATCTTTCAGCACAGAAATTGTATCAAATGTCACAGCACTAGTATCATACATTAATGAGGATAGTTCAACAAGAGCGACATTAGCGGAAACAGTATCAACCGTTGTAGCAACAGTAATAGAATCAGCAGCGTAAGCACATACCACTGAGAATATTAGAAGAACCGTATATGCCGCTATCCTACGCATCACTGAATTTTATCAAGCAGAGAGAGTATGTTCTCAAACTGCTCATCATTCCTAAATGAGAGTACAATCTTACCACTCCCCTTCTCAGAGTGGTCTATAGATACTTTTGAGTTAAACACATTTGATAGTTTGGCACATAGTGACTCATAATCTGAACTCTTCTCTCTATGTGACTTTGCGGAAGGCGCTGACTCCTTTTGCTGAGCCAGCTGTTCAAGCCTGCGTACAGGCAGCCCCTCCTTAACCGTAAGTTCATAAAGTTCAAGCATTCTCTTTGTATCATCAATCCCCACAAGTGCGCGAGCGTGTCCCATATCAATCTTCCCCTCCTTAATACCAAGTTGAATCTCAGCAGGCAGTTTCAGAAGTCTCAAATAGTTGGCTACGGTGGCACGTTTCTTACCCACCTTCTCTGCCAGACGCTCCTGAGTAAACTTATAATCATCAATCAGACGCTGGTATGAGAGAGAAATCTCTATGGCGTTCAAATCCTCACGCTGGATATTCTCCACCAGAGCCATCTCCATAAGAGTCTCATCTGTAGCGGTCTTTATATAAGCCGGTATTGATTCCAGTCCCGTCCTCTTTGCCGCACGCCAACGCCTCTCACCAGAGATAATCTGATACCTGCCACCAGCCATCTCCCTAAGCGTTATTGGCTGTACAACGCCATACTCCCTTATTGAGGCTGCAAGTTCATCCAACGCCTCCTCATCAAAAACAGTACGCGGCTGGTTAGGATTGGCGTCAATCAAATCCAGGGCAATCTCACTAATCTGAGATGACCCCGATGTCTGAACATTATCAAGTTCAATAAGAGCGCCAAGCCCTCTTCCAAGGGCGTTTTTCTTAGGTTGTGCCATTATTTAGTCCTCTTTTTTGTAATTTCCTGAGCAAGTTGGATATAGTTCCGAGCCCCACGTGAGTCAGCGTCATAAAGAATAACCGGAATGCCGTGGCTTGGAGACTCGCTTAGTTTGATGTTACGCTGTATGACAGTCTCAAACACCATATCACCAAAATACTGCTTAACCTCACTGTAAACCTGATTGGCAAGTTTCAAGCGGCTGTCATACATAGTGAGCAGAAAGCCCTCAATCTCAAGTGCCGTATTCAGGCGACTCTTTATTATCTTAATGGTATTCAGCAGTTTGCTTATACCTTCCAAAGCATAATATTCAGCCTGCACAGGTATTATAACACTATCAGCGGCGGTAAGGCAGTTAATAGTAATAAGTCCTAAAGATGGAGAGCAGTCAATAAGCACATAGTCATAATTATCCCTGACAGAAGATAACAAGTTCTTAAGCAGATACTCACGGTTCTGCATCTTAATCATCTCAACCTCAGCCCCCACCAAATCAATATGAGACGGCAGCACATCAAGTTTATCCATTTCAGTATGCTGTATTGCCTTATCAGCACTCTCACCATTTATAAGGCACTCATATATAGTGGTTTCTAATTTAGTAATATCAATGTTCAACCCCGATGAGGCGTTAGCCTGAGGGTCTGCGTCAACAACAAGCACGCGCTTCTCAAGCACCGCAAGAGAAGCCGCTAAATTAACGGCGGTAGTGGTCTTTCCCACACCACCCTTCTGGTTTGCAATTGCTATAATCTTTCCCATAAATACAAATTTTTACAACTTACAAAGATACTACTTATCAATGGCAGTTGCAAAAAAACTTTTCCCCTCAAAAAAAATTACAATACCCGCCTTGATTTTTGGCATAAAAATATTATCTTTGTAACCTGTTTAGAAGTAACAACATTCACTTAATTTAATTTATAAAAAACAATGGTTTATTCACACGAAGTAGAAAACATGTGTGTAGTAAAAAAGGGTCCTAACCACGGTCCCGCACCTATTCCTGAAGAGGGTAAATGGGTGAAAGCCAAAGAGATTAAGGATATCTCAGGCCTTACACACGGTATTGGTTGGTGCGCTCCTCAACAGGGTGCTTGTAAGTTAACTCTTAACGTAAAGGAAGGTGTAATACAAGAGGCGCTTGTAGAGACTATAGGTTGCTCAGGTATGACACACTCAGCCGCTATGGCATCTGAGATACTTCCTGGCAAGACTCTTCTTGAGGCTCTTAACACAGACCTTGTATGCGACGCCATAAACACAGCAATGCGTGAGCTTTTCCTTCAGATTGTTTACGGACGCACACAGTCCGCTTTCTCAGAGGGTGGTCTTACAATTGGTGCAGGTCTTGAAGACCTTGGTAAAGGCTTCATAAGCCAGACTGGTACTCTTTACAGCACAAAAGTTAAAGGTCCTCGTTACCTACAACTTACAGAGGGTTACATTACAAAGATGTTCCTTGATGCTGACGATGAGGTTTGCGGTTATGAATTTGTACATCTTGGCAAATTTATGGACGCCATTAAGAAAGGTGTTCCCGCCGATGAGGCTCTTAAGAGCGTAACAGGTACATACGGACGCACAAAGAAAGAGCAAGGTGCAGTTAAATCTATTGACCCACGTAAAGAATAAGGAGGATACCGCTATGATTAGAGAAGTAAAATTTGAAAGTCAGGACCGCCGTGAGAAACAGATTCTTGCAGCGCTCAAAGAGAACGGAATCAATAGTATAGAGGAGGCAAATGAGATTTGCGAGAAAGCAGGTCTTGACCCTTACAAAACCTGTGAGGAGACACAGATGATTTGCTTTGAGAACGCTAAGTGGGCTTACGTAGTAGGTTCAGCCATAGCACTTAAGAAAGGTTGCAAGAATGCCGCCGATGCAGCAGAGGCAATAGGAATAGGACTACAGGCATTCTGTATCCCTGGTTCAGTTGCTGATGACCGTAAGGTAGGTCTTGGACACGGTAACCTTGCAGCACGTCTATTGCGTGAGGAGACACAGTGCTTTGCATTCCTTGCAGGTCATGAGTCATTTGCAGCCGCAGAGGGTGCCATTAAGATTGCAGAGATGGCAAACAAGGTTCGTAAAAACCCGTTACGTTGCATTCTTAACGGACTTGGAAAAGATGCCGCTATGATTATAAGCCGTATAAACGGTTTCACATACGTACAAACAGAGTTTGATTACTTTACAGGCAAGCTTAATGTAATTAAGGAGAAAGCCTACAGCGATGGTCCTCGTGCCAAAGTTAAATGCTATGGTGCTGATGATGTACGTGAAGGTGTTGCAATTCTTTGGAAAGAGAATGTTGACGTTTCCATAACAGGTAACTCAACCAACCCTACACGTTTCCAGCATCCTGTTGCAGGTACATACAAGAAAGAGCGTATCCTTGCAGGTAAGCCTTATTTCTCTGTTGCCTCCGGTGGTGGCACAGGCCGTACACTTCACCCGGATAACATGGCAGCAGGTCCTGCATCATACGGTATGACAGACACCCTTGGACGTATGCACTCTGACGCTCAGTTCGCAGGTTCATCATCAGTTCCCGCTCACGTAGAGATGATGGGATTCCTTGGCATAGGAAACAACCCTATGGTAGGTTGTACCGTTGCATGTGCTGTAAATGTGGCACTTGCACTTAGCAAGTAAAAATTCTGAGCGTATGCGAAGACTGCTTGCTGACCGAAGGTAATCTCACCAACAAAGAATGAGGGCTGTTAATCAGTCCTCATTCTTTCAAATAAACACCTAAAAATACTATTTATATGAAAAAATCTTTACTTGCCCTATGCTTGATTACAAGTATGGCATTGAACGCACAGACGTTCTCCACATTTGACTCCCGTACCGATTTCCGTGATGAGTCTATCTATTTTGTAATGACCACCCGATTCTTTGACGGCGATAAGACAAACAACGTACACTGCTGGGACGGACACAATGAGGGTGATTCAGAGTGGCGTGGCGATTTCAAAGGACTTATTGAGAAAATGGACTACATTAAGGCGTTGGGATTCACCGCTATATGGGTAACACCTATTGTAGAGAACGCCAGCGGACTTGACTATCACGGCTATCACGCTTCAAATTTCTCTAAAGTTGACCACCGCTATGAATCTGCGGGCGTAGGCTTCAAGGAGGTTGTAGATGCCGCACACGCACGTGGTATGAAGATTATTCTTGACATTGTAATTAACCACACAGGTAACTTTGGCGAGGCAACCCTATGCCCTATGTTCAAACGTGACTGGACAAAAGACCAGTCAAGTGCTGAGGAGTGTATGGTACGCATTCCACAAAGTGAAGGCGGTGTGCTACCAAACAATTATGAGTCATTAGACCCAGGCAAACAATATGCCGCACGTCTTTCAAAAATGAAGAACTCAAATGATGAGAATGGGCAGAAAAAGAACTATGACTCACACAACTATTGGCATCACTTCGCTAACTTCAACTGGGACGACCCTACACGTTGGTTCGCTCAAATTGCCGGTGACTGCGTTGACCTTAACACAGAGAACCCTGCCGTATCACAATATCTTGTAAACTGCTACAACACATTTATTCAGATGGGTGTTGACGGTTTCCGTATTGATACATCGGGGCATATAGCACGTCTTGCATTTAACAAGAACTTTATTCCTCAATTCACACAACTTGGTGCTGACGCCTTTAACAAACGTGGTGCCGCCGCAAGCAAATTCTTTATGTTTGGTGAGGTTTGCGCACGCTATAACAGTGACATCTGCTATCGCCAACACGATAATCTATCTCCCTTCTACTATACATGGGCAGAGAGCAAAAACTATGAGTGGGATTCGGACCCCACCTCTTGGAACAGCATAGTGGCTATGGAGGGTGATGAGTGCAAGACCCATACAAACCATATTTCAGCGTGGGCTCAGGGTGATGATGATTTCGGCTATTTCAAAGGTCCGCAATCACAAAACGCACTTCTTAATGGCAACACATACCACGCTCCAGACTACTCTAAGGCAAGCGGACTTAATGTGATTGATTTCCCTATGCACTGGACATTCAAAACTGCTGAAGGAGCATTTAATATGGGTCGTCCAGACCAAGACAAGTATTACAATGATGCCACATTTAATGTTGTATATGTTGACTCCCACGACTACGGTCCCGATGAGGACACCCGTTTTGACGGAACAGAGGATACTTGGGCGGAGAATATGGACTTGATGTTCACATATCGTGGAATACCTTGTATATATTATGGTTCAGAGGTTCAGTTCCAAAAAGGTAAAATTTGTGACAAAGGTGCTCTTGAACCGCTTATCAACACAGGTAGAGCCTACTTTGGCGGATATATGAAAGGTAATGTAACCGCCTCAAACTTTGGTGAATATACAGCACAGGCAGGCACAAACGCAGAGGCTACACTTTCACAACATTTGTCTCAGCACCTTATGCGTCTGAATAAGATTCGTCAGGCGATTCCTGCCCTGCGTAAAGGACAATACTCTGTAACAGGTTGTAACAGGAACGGTGCAGTTGCCGCATTCAAACGCCGTTACACAGACAGCAATGTAGATTCATACGTGCTTGTGGCAATCTCAGGAGGCGCCAACTTCACAGGCATTGAGAACGGAACTTATAAAGATGCCATTACAGGCGATACTAAGACCGTTACCAACGGACAACTCTCCGTATCCTTCTCAGGCAAAGGCAATATGCGTGTTTATGTACTCTCTACCGCTAAGACACCAGCCCCTGGCAAGATTGGCAGTGACACATATTATCTATATAGTTCATCAAGAGGTGGCGTGACACCTAAGAAATGGGACGGTACAGAGATGGAACTTGAAGATGACCCAACCCCTCCGGGACCTGTAACAGAGCCTTGTCTGACAACGGCAGATGAGATGGCGGTATTCTTTACCAAACCAGATGATTGGGGGAAGAGCATAAAAGTACATATTTGGGGCGGTGCTAAGGGAACAAATTGGCCGGGACTTTCCGCCACAAGCCTTGGCAATGGAGTTTATAAATTCACAGTTCCAGCGGAATATGGCACACCTAAACAGATTATATGGAACAGCAACGGTAGTCCGCAAACTCAGGATCTTGATTTCAAGAACCACTATATGTACAACAGCAATGGTCCTACAAGTACCGTAATTACAAAAATATGCCCTCTAGTTGACGCTGAGGACGTTTTTGAGGACGCTGAGCAGGAATCTGTAAATGAGGCTCCTGGAGACAATCTGTACCACGATTTACTTGGCCGTACATACGAATACCCTGTACACCCGGGCATCTATATGCATAAAGGTTCAAAGTACCTGCACTTCGGCTGGTAAGCAGCCTTATGTCTGACAAAAAAAGCAAAAACCTAAAAACTTTTGGTTTTTGCTTTTTTTATTGTATCTTTGCAAGCCTAAAAAAAATTATATGAAAAGAATAATTCTACTAATCGCAACAGTTATTACTACTGCAACCATGGCTTTAGCGTCAAGTTGGAACATTGGTGTTGAGGCTGGCTATGATATGCTTGACTTCAGAATGAGTTCAACGCACTATCATACGGTTAAGCCAAACGGCACCAACCTTGATAAATTCACTGATATTTATGAAGTTTCAAGAGCGGGAAAATATATCTCAACATACTCCGCAACTTCTATAAAAGGAATAATCCCCCTTGAGAAAACAGTTAAGGAGACTAGAAATGATGTAGGCAGAGTACCTCTTATGCACGGATTTCACTTAGGTCCCACATTTGACTACAGATTTTCAGACAAGCACGGGTTAGGTTTGAGATTTGGTCTGCAATATCAGTTCGCCACAACAGACGGGGAACTTTTTGACAGCAAGGAAGAGCGCAATGAACATCACAACACTGATTTCTTTAAAAATTACAACACCACTTATCACGGTTTGAATATTCCTGTACGCCTATCCTACACGTGGGAATTGCCAAAAGATTGGAATATATGGGTAATGACTGGACCGAGACTGAATATTGGTCTGTCATTCAAAGAGAAATTCTCAGCCTTAGACGAATTTACAGGCAACTGGTGCAACTATGAATATGATTACTTGAACGGCAAACAATATATAAACGGCGAATTGGTGAATTGGACAGACCCAAGTGTGCTTGAGCCAAAACAACGTGAGGCTTACCATCAATCAATGACATTCAATTGGACCTGGGGTATAGGTTTTGGATTCGGGTATAAGAATATGAATTTCTCCATCCTATATGACATAGGAACATCTAACAGATACGGAAAAAGATATGAGGCGTATCAAGAAGCCACAGATACATATACAGACCCGGAAACAGGTGTTGTTATTCCAAGCGTTCTGTCTGTTGAAACTAATGAGTACTCACATAAAATGTACTGCAATGAACTTATTGTTTCTGTATCATATACATTCCCTGTGGTAAAAAAGAGCATAATAATGACTGGAAGCCACAAAGGTGAGTACACAAAAAAGAAACAAAACGCTATGGCAAAACAAGAGGCACATATAAAAGAGATTTTAGACCAATATTGCAAATAATTGAGACCGCCGCTTTTGGCGATTATAAATAATGTCAAACAACTAATTACAAAAATTTAATTAATTATGGCAAAAAAACAGTTTAACGCTCAAGGCACTGCAGATTTTGATTGGAGTGCATTTGAAAACGGCTCTGTAGAGACATCTATGAGCCAGGAGGCGCAGAAAGACGCCTATGACAAAACTCTCAGTTCAATCAACCAAGGTGAGGTTGTTGAGGGTACAGTAATCTCAATGAACAAACGTGAGGTTGTAGTTAACATCGGCTACAAGTCTGACGGTATTGTATCTATGAGTGAATTCCGTTACAATCCAGACTTAAAGGTTGGTGATAAGGTAGAGGTTTATATTGAATCACAGGAAGATAAGAAAGGACAACTTATCCTTTCACACAAGAAAGCCTGCACATCACGTTCTTGGGACAGAGTCAATGAGGCTTTGGAGAAGGACGAGATTATCAAGGGCTTCATAAAGAGCCGCACAAAGGGTGGTATGATTGTTGATGTATTCGGCATTGAGGCATTCCTTCCGGGCTCACAAATTGACGTTAAGCCAATACGTGACTATGAGGTATTCGTTGGCAAGACTATGGAGTTCAAAGTTGTTAAAATCAACTCTGAGTTCAAAAATATTGTTGTATCACACAAGGCTCTTATTGAGGCTGAACTTGAGCAACAGAAGAAAGAGATTATCAGTCGTTTGGAGAAAGGTCAGATTCTTGAGGGTACCGTTAAGGGCATTGAGCCTTACGGCTGCTTCATTGACCTTGGCGGCGTAGATGGTCTTATCCACATTACAGACCTCTCTTGGGGCAGAGTGAACCACCCATCAGAGATTCTTACACTTGACCAGAAGATTAATGTCGTTATCCTTGACTTCAATGAGGAGAAGACACGTATTGCTCTTGGTCTTAAACAATTAACCCCACAACCTTGGGAGGCTCTTGACCCAGACCTAAAGGTTGGTGACAAGGTAACAGGTAAGGTTGTTGTTGTTGCTGACTACGGTGCGTTTGTTGAGATTGCTCCGGGTGTTGAGGGTCTTATCCACGTTTCTGAGATGAGTTGGTCACAGCACCTCCGCTCTGCATCTGACTTTGTTAAGGTTGGTGACACTGTAGAGGCTCAAATTCTTACACTTGACCGTGATGAGCGCAAGATGTCACTTGGCATCAAGCAACTTAAAGAGGACCCGTGGCTTACAATTGATGAGAAATATGCCATTGGCAGCAAGCATACCGCTAAGGTTCGCAACTTCACCAACTTTGGTGTGTTCGTAGAACTTGAGGAGGGCGTTGACGGACTAATCCATATTTCTGACCTCTCTTGGACAAAGAAGGTTAAACACCCATCTGAGTTCACATCTCTTGATACTGAGATTGAGATAATAGTTCTTGAAATTGACAAGGAGAACCGCCGTTTGAGCCTTGGTCACAAGCAACTTGAGGAGAATCCTTGGAGTGCATACGAGGCTACATACGCTGTTGATACAATCCACCAAGGTAAGATTGTTGAGATGAAGGACAACGGTGCCATCATCTCTCTTGAAGAGGGTCTTGAGGCATTCACAACTCCTAAACACCTTGTAAAGGAAGACGGCTCTCAGGCTAAGGCTGGTGAGACACTTGACTTCAAGGTAATTGAGTTCAATGAGGATAAGAAGCGCATCTTTGTATCTCACAGCCGCATATTTGAGGATGCTCAAAAGGCTGCCGCAGGTGAAGAGGCTCCGGTAGAAAAGAAGAGCAAGAAATCATCTAAGAAGGAGGAGGCTCCTGTAGTGGAGAAGACAACTCTTGGTGATATTGACGCTCTTGCCGCTCTAAAGGCTGAACTTACAAAGAGTGAGGCTAAGACAGAGAAGAAACCTGCCGCTAAGAAAGCCGCTAAAAAGGAAGAGAAGGCAAATGACGCTGAATAATTAATAATTAAGGTGCAAGCCGAACGCAGAAGCAAAATTTATTTTGATTATGCTGAGGCGAAGCCCTTAATCAAGGCGAAGCCTTAATTAACATTAAAAAAGAAGAGTTGAAAAATCAACTCTTCTTTTTTATAACTTTTATTTTTTAACTCTTAACTAAATAAACCTTCCCGTCTCTGACTCCTTACACTTCCTTAGTTCTTCAGGAGTGCCGGCAAACACAATATTACCGCCTTCATCACCGCCCCCGGGACCTAAGTCTATAATGTGGTCTGCCTGAACCATAACATCGGGGTTATGTTCTATTATAATTAATGTGTGACCTTTTGCCACAAGCGAGTTGAACGCCTTTAGAAGTGTTACTATATCTGAACTGTGGAGTCCTGTGGTAGGCTCATCAAATATGAATATGCGGTTTTTCTGATTCCCCGATGCAAGAATGGAGGCAAGTTTCACGCGCTGGCTCTCACCACCGGATAGCGTACTTGATGACTGCCCTAACTTAATATAGCCGATACCAACGTCTTGCAACGGTTTCAAACGCCTCACAATCTTTTGCGCCGTAAGGTCTGAATCCTCAGAAAAAAACTCAATAGCCTGATTCACAGTCATATTAAGTACATCGTAGATGTTAACGCCACGATACTTGACATCAAGAACCTCCTGCTTATAGCGTTTACCGTGACACGCCTCACACTCCAGCACAACATCTGCCATAAACTGCATAGGCACCACTATAGTGCCCTCTCCCTGGCACTCCTCACAGCGTCCGCCGGGAGTATTGAATGAGAAATAGGCGGCGGAATAACCCATCTGTTTTGAGAGAGGCTGCTCAGCAAATAGGTTTCTTATCTCATCAAAAGCCTTAAGGTATATACAAGGATTTGAGCGAGATGACTTTCCTATAGGATTTTGGTCCACTAATTCAATACCGTCAATCAGTTTTAGGCTGCCCTCAAGAGTTCCGAAACTTCCAACCTTCTCAACAGCGTCGCCCCTGTAACGTTTCACAGCACCATAAAAGACATCTTTTACAAGTGTTGACTTACCGCTGCCGCTGACACCTGTGACAACCGTCATAACTCCAAGCGGAAATTTCACACTCAAGTTCTTTAGATTATTCTGTGTAACACCTTTAATCTCAATATAATTGCTCCAACGGCGGCGAACCTTTGGTATCGGGGTCTTAACAAGTTTATCAACATAATCTGACGGCAAACCCTGAAAAACCACCTCTCCGCCAAGTCTTCCGGCTCCGGGACCTATGTTAATCACATAATCGGCAGCCTTGATTATATTCTCATCGTGCTCCACAACCACGACAGTATTCCCCACCTGCTGCAAACGACGCAAGACACCTATAAGTTGCTCTGTATTCTTTGGATGAAGCCCAATGCTTGGCTCGTCAAGTATGTATAGAGAGCCCACCAGGCTGCTGCCAAGAGATGTAGCAAGGTTTATACGCTGGCTCTCACCACCCGATAGAGTATTAGAGCCTCTATTCAGTGTCAGATACTCAAGCCCCACATCCACAAGATATTGTAGCCTTGTCTTAATCTCAACAAGCAGTTTCTGAGCCGCCTGAGCCTCATAGTCACTGAATGTGGCGTTGTTAAAAAAATCAAGAAGTTTTGAGACAGGCATTGAGGTAAGTTCTGATATGGACTTGCCGCATACCTTAACATACTGAGCCTCACGTCTTAGCCGTGTGCCGTCACAATCAGGGCAGACTGTCTTTCCACGATAGCGACTGAGCATTACACGGTACTGTATCTTATACTGGTTCTGCTCTACAAACCTAAAGAACTCATTAAGACCATAAAAATATTCATTACCCGTCCAGAGAAGTTTTTTCTGAGCCGGTGTAAGTTCATAGTATGGTTTATGTATAGGGAAACCGAATTTAGAGGCATTGTTAATGAGATTTTGCTTATCCTCACCCATTATCTTCCCACGCCACGGGGCTATCGCCTCCTCATATATTGAGAGCGTCTTGTTGGGGACAACCAAATCCTCATCTATGCCTATGACATTCCCGTAACCCTGACATTTAGGGCAGGCTCCAAGAGGACTGTTGAAATTAAACAGTTGCTCTGACGGTTCCTCAAATTTTATACCATCAGCCTCAAAATTCTCTGAAAACTCCCTATCTCCCACATAACATACTCCGCCACCCTCATAGAAAGCGGTCTCAACTGAGTCTGCCATTCTATTTAGAAAAGACTGCTCAGCACTTGCCGTAAAACGCTCCACAACAAGCATAAGCGAGGCATCGGGGTAAGCGGTCCCATCAAAATCATCAATTCTTACAAATTCCCCATTCACATAAACACGGCTGAAACCCTGTGTTTTTAGAACCCTAAGTTTTGAAATGTCATTTATCGGCGATAGCAATACGCTTCTCTCCCCCTCCGGAAGCGAGGCTATATAGTCAAGTACATCTTTTATGGTATGCTTTGTTACAACCTCCCCTGATACGGGCGATATGGTCTTGCCTATACGGGCGAAAAGAAGTTTGAGATAGTCATAAATCTCTGTGGAGGTGCCTACTGTTGAGCGTGGATTGCGTGTCTTCACCTTCTGCTCCACCGCTATGGCTGGCGGCAGATGCTCAATGAAGTCAACATCGGGACGTTGCTGATTACCAACAAATTGACGGGCGTATGATGAGAGGCTCTCCACATAACGTCGTTGTCCCTCTGCATACAAAGTGTCAAAGGCAAGTGACGACTTGCCACTGCCACTGACACCTGTAATTACAACAAACTTACCGGCAGGAATGCTAACATCTATGTTTTTCAGATTGTTAACCCTTGCCCCTTTGATATTTATCTGACTATTGTCTATATCTTATCCTCCGTTAAATGGAAAGCGTTCTAAGTGCGTTGAACAGACGTTTGTTAATTGGCTTGTCATCTTTAATGGCACGTGAGAACGGGACATAGACAATCTCATCATTCTGAATGCCCACCATTATGTTTCGCTGACCCTCAAGGAGCGCCTCGATAGCGGCGACACCCATACGGCTTGCAAGTATACGGTCTTGTGCTGATGGCGTACCACCACGCTGTATATGACCAAGAATAACCTCACGCACATCATATTCAGGGTGTAGTTTTCTGGCAGCCTCAGCAATTCCCTTTGCTCCACCTGTAACATCACTCTCAGCCACAAGCACTATACTACTGTTCTTTGTCTTACGGAATCCATTACCCACAACCTCTTCAAGAACCTCTCTCTTTATCTCCTCCTCAGGTATGACGGCAGCCTCAGCACCTGCGGCAATGGCGGCGTTAAGAGCAAGGAAACCTGCATCACGACCCATAACCTCAACAAAGAAGAGACGCTCGTGTGAAGACGCGGTATCACGGATACGGTCAACACACTCAATAACAGTGTTAAGCGCAGTGTCATATCCAATTGTAAAGTCAGTTCCACACAAGTCATTGTCAATTGTGCAAGGCAGACCTACTACCGGCATATTGTATTCCTCAGCAAAAGCCTTTGCTCCTGTAAACGTTCCGTCACCGCCAAGTACCACCAAAGCGTCAATCTGATGTTTGGCAATGGTTTCATACGCTTGTCTTCTGCCTTCAGGTGTGGCGAACTCAGGGCAACGAGCGGTCTTTAGAATTGTGCCGCCACGTTGAATAATATTACTTACATCTTGTGTTTTGAACTCCACAACCTCATCAGAGATAAGACCTTTGTAACCACGATATATGGCGAAAACCTTCATACCGTTGCAAATTGCGGTACGTGTTACAGCCCTTAAACCGGCATTCATTCCTGGTGCGTCACCTCCCGATGTCAGCACACCAATTGATTTAATTTGAGACATAGTATAATAATTAGTAATTAGCAATTAGTAATTAACAATATTCACTTTTCTTTTTTCACTTTTAACTTTTCACTTATTCTTTCCATCTGCCACATCGGGGTGCTGGTGGCACCGCAGATTCCGACACTTGAAGCCCCGTTAAACCAACTCATATCTATCTGGTTCTCATTTTGTATGAAATGGCTATTAGGATTCACCGCCACACACGCCTCAAACAGAGCCTTGGCGTTAGAACTCTTATCGCCACCTACAAACAGCACCACACTGTGCCTTGAGGCGAACTCCTCAATCTTTTTTCTTCTTCCTGCCACCTGACGGCAAATTGTGTCAAAAGATGTAAATTCCGCTCCGTCAGCCATTCGGCTCTCCAAGAATTCACTAAGAGCGTTAAAACCATCGAGAGGTTTTGTTGTTTGAGAGAAAAGCATTACCGGCTTACTGAAATCAATACCGTCAATACCCGCCTTATCCTCAACACCATCTACCACGATGGCTCTGCCGTCTGTCTGCCCCACAAGTCCGTTAACCTCTGCGTGACCCTTCTTTCCATATATGACAATCTGTGTATCGGGGTATTCTATAAATGCCTTACGAATCTTCCTCTGTAGTTGAAGTACCACAGGACAAGTGGCGTCAATTATCCTTATTCCGCTTTTGCTTGCAAGTGAGTATGTTGAGGGAGGCTCACCGTGAGCCCTGAGTAACAGACGCTTACCCTCAAGAGCAACCATACCATCGTGGTCAATGACCTTTAACCCTTTGTCTGCAAGACGCTTGACCTCATCACCGTTATGAACCAAATCACCAAGGCAATAGAGAGGCTCAGAGTCATTCTCCAACTCCTTTTCCGCCTTTGCTATGGCATTTACAACGCCAAAACAGAAACCGGAATCACTGTCTATTTCTACTCTAAGTTCTGACATATATCCATAACTTTCTCCATAACCCACGCATTCTGCTCACTTATGGTCATATTCCCGTTGTCAAGGACTATGGCGTCATCCGCCTTACGCAGAGGGCTCTCCACACGGGTCTCATCTAAATAATCACGTTTCTTAACATTCTCAAGAATCTCATCATAGTTAGCGGGCTGACCATTGGCTTTAAGTTCATCATAGCGACGCTGAGCCCTTATGGCGGCATCTGCGGTGACAAACAGTTTCAACTCAGCATTAGGGAACACAACGGTACCTATATCTCTGCCATCCATAACCACGCCTCCGTTACGTCCCATAATTCTCTGAAGTTCAACAAGATGATGACGCACCTCAGGTATGGCGCTTACATAACTGACACAGTTGCTCACCTTCATACCTCTTATCTCACTCTCCACATTCTCTCCGTTGAGCATAGCACTGCCGTCAGAGGAAAAACCCACAATGATGTTTTTTAGCACAGCGATAAGAGCGTCTTTCTCCACACCTCCGTCCTCTTTTACAAACCCATTACGCAAGGCATACAGGGCTATACTCCTATACATTGCGCCTGTATCCACATAAATGTAACCCAAAGTACGCGCAAGCGTCTTTGAAATGGTACTTTTTCCACAAGATGAATACCCATCTACCGCTATTGTAATTTTCCTCATATTCAATTAAAAATTAATAATTAATAATTAACAATTAATATAACTGTCCACTGTCAACTATTAACTATAGTTTCACTTTCTTGCTCTGATTAAACCAGTTCACGTCCATTGAAAGTGAGAAATGCGCCGTTACAGACGCTGTGCTGTAGAACGCTATACCAACCCCCAACCTGAACATATATAGTTTAGCGCCACCTCCGAAAGAGAGTCCTGACAATGATAGAACCGTTGGATTGTCTAATGACAAGCCTCTGTCAAAATTATATGACAGTCCAACCCAGAACTTCTCTGAGAGTGGCATTATATCCATACCTACAATGAACTTGCGTCCTATCATCTTACCAATGCTGTCATACTTTTTCCAAGTCTGAAGATTCTGCAATGTGAGATTAAACGCAATAGGAGCCTTCTTCAGACGTTTAGTAAGACCTATTGACACATTAAGCGGCATCCACTTTGACGCCATAACCACACCCTCAGGACCGGCAAGCCTGCCCCCGAAATTCTGTGCGGTTACAGCAAGATTCACAAGTGACGCTGAATCGTGGAACATAACCCCGATGTCACTACCCAATGAGAATGAGGTATAACCTCCGTAACTGTTTATAACCGGTTTAATTGTCACCCCTACGGAGAAGTATCTGTTAAGCCATCTTGAATAGGTGGCGGTCAGTGCAAAGTCATTTGCGCTAACAGTACCTATTGGATTCCCACTTGGGTCATAACTATCCATTTTACCATAAAAAGCCCCCTGAAAGCCTACCATAAAGGCATCCTTATCAGAAAACCTTGTAGTATAAGCGGCACTTCCGTAACCTGTGTGAAACATATAGACAGAGTAATTCAGATGAATCTGATTATACACCTCACTTTTAAGAAGAGCCGGGTTATTGAAGGCGAACATAGGGTCTGTGCCTGAGAATGATGTGACGTTACCGCCTAAAGCGGCTGTATGCGCCGACACAGGAAACTCCAGAAATGTGCTGACAGCAGTTCCCATCTGCTGAGCGTTAACTGAGCACAACGCAGTTACAGTGACAGTAATTGTTATAATAATATGTTTTCTCAACCTACCCAAGTACAAAACACACCTAATTTATAAATAGAGTTCAAATTTAGTTATTTTTCATAAAAAATCATATAAAAACATAAAAGAGTGAATAAAAAATATTTCAAATAAAAAAATTAGATGCAAATAGAGGTATATGTGAAAAAAAATAATTACATTTGCAGACGACTATTGCAATTAACAATAACTTTTTAAACAAACTATATGGAAATCAAAAAATCACCGAAAGCCGACATTGAGGGTAGCAAATCCACGTCTATCCTAATTGGTCTGGTGGTTGCCCTAGGTATCTTGTACGGAGCTTTTGAATGGGCTCAAAATGAGATTACCATCTATGAGGAGGCGCTACAGACCGCGGTGGAAGAAGACGAGGAAATGGTAGAAGTAACATTTAGAGACGAGACACCTCCGCCACCTCCACCACCAGAGCCGGAGACAGTACTTAGTGACGTTATTGAGATTAAAGAGAACACTGCTGACGTTCATACAGCGGACTTCTCTACTGAGGATGACAAAAACCAGCGTGTTGAGATTCACGAGGTTGTAGCCGTTCAAGAGGAGGAAGATGAAGAGGCTCAGATGATTCACGTTGTGGTTGAGAAGATGCCTGAGTTCCCAGGTGGTCCTGAGGCTATGAACCGTTGGCTCTCAAAGAACATCAAATATCCTCTGCTCGCACAGGAAAACAATATACAAGGTCGTGTCGTATGTCAGTTTGTTGTTAACTCAGACGGCAAGATTGTGGATGTTGTTGTTGTTCGCGGCGTTGAAGCCTCACTTGACGCTGAGGCGGTACGTGTAATCAAATCAATGCCAACGTGGACACCAGGAAAGCAGGGTGGTAAGAATGTGCGCGTTAAGTACACTCTGCCTATAAGATTCAAATTATAAGCGTAGGCATAACAGTGGAAACAAGCCACTGCATAGCACAAGCCTTTCGGATCTAAGAAAAGAGACGGAAGGCTTTTTTTGAACAAACCACTTCTTATGATTGACATAGAGGCAAATAGCGCAAAGGTTGAAAGAGCCATCCTTGTAGGGCTTATAACCCCGCAACAAGATGAGCGAAAGGCTCGTGAATATATAGATGAACTGGAGTTTCTTGCCGATACAGCAGGAGCCGTCACCGTAAGAAAATTCTTCCAAAAACTTGATTACGCAAACTCCAGAACTTTTGTCGGAGCGGGAAAACTTGAAGAGATAAAGCAGTTTGTGAAAGATGACGGGAATGACATTAGTCTTGCCATATTTGATGATGAACTGTCACCGGCGCAACTTAGAAATCTTGAGGCGGAACTTGGCGTGAAGATTCTTGACAGGACAAATCTTATTCTTGACATATTTGCAAAGCGGGCGCAGACCGCTCACGCAAAGACGCAGGTTGAACTTGCTCAATGCCGTTATATGCTGCCCCGCCTCACAAGACTGTGGACACACCTTGACCGCCAGCGCGGAGGTATTGGTATGAGAGGTCCGGGTGAGACTCAGATTGAGACAGACCGCAAGATTCTTTTAAGGAAGATATCTTTGCTAAAAGAGGAGTTGATTCATATTGACAAGACAAAAAGCATACAACGCAAAAACAGAGGCAAACTTGTAAGGGTGGCGCTTGTGGGCTACACTAATGTAGGTAAATCAACTATGATGAACCTACTTAGCAAGACAGAAGTACTTGCCGAGAACAAATTGTTCGCCACACTTGACACAACTGTTCGCAAGGTGATAGTGAAAAACATTCCATTCCTGCTCTCTGACACGGTAGGTTTCATACGCAAATTACCTACTGACCTTGTGGAGTCATTCAAATCAACTCTTGATGAGGTGCGTGAGGCTGATATACTTGTCCATATTGTTGACATCTCCCACCCCTGTTTTGAAGAGCAGATAGCGGTTGTTGAGAAAACACTTAGTGAACTTGACTCAAAGGAGAAGCCTGTTATAATGGTGTTCAATAAGATTGACGCATACTCCGCCGATACATCTCTTGCGGAATTACAGGAGAGTTGGATGTCAAAGTTAAAAGAAAATTGTATCTTTATATCGGCTAAGAACAGGCTGAACATTGAGGAACTTAAGGAATTATTATATGAGAGAGTCAGGGAGATTCACACCCAGCGGTTCCCGTATAATGATTTTCTGTATGAAATATATGATGAAATTACTAATTGCTAATTGCTAATTACTAATTGCTAATTACTAATTGCTAATTGAATATGAGAGGACTTACAAACACAGAGATTACGGCATTGGAGGCACAGGCGTGCACCTGCCCTGATTGGAGTCAGATAAGCGTTGCTGACCGGTTTTCAACCGAATATATCCGTCACGTACACTTTTCAGGTAAAATTACGCTCGGTCTATTTGAGAAGGAGATAGCCGCTAAAGGAGGTATTGTACGTCATAGCGGAATATACCACGCATCACTTCACAACACAACCATCGGGGATAATGTCTTTATTAATAAGATAAACTGCTACATCGCCAACTACAACATCGGGGAAGACTCCTTTATTGAAAACACTGAGATTATTGTAACTGACGGTGAAACCTCATTCGGCAACGGAACCAGCGTAGCCCTGCTTAATGAAGGCGGCGGCAGGGAGATACTAATATCAGACAATCTCAGTTCTCACATTGGCTACATAATGGCGATATACCGTCATCGTAAGGAGTGCATAAAAAGACTCAAAGAGATAACTGATGAGTACAGCAAGAGCGTAACCTCAACTATGGGTACAATAGGGAAAGGTGTTAGAATCATCAACTGCGGACGCATTGAGAATGTACGCATAGGTGATTGCGCCACTATTGAGGAGACAAGCAACTTGTGTAACGGCAGTATAAACAGCAGTAGTTTTGACCCTGTTTACATAGGTCAGAACGTGATTGCCAAGAATTTTATAATTTCATCAGGGGCGACCATCACAGACGCCTCACTTGTTGAGAACACTTTCATAGGGCAAGGTGTGCAGATTGGAAAACACTTCTCAATATATGACTCAGTATATTTCTGCAACTGCCAGGGATTCCACGGTGAGGCTTGCGCTATTTTCGGCGGACCGTACACGGTCACTCACCATAAGTCATCACTACTTATTGCGGGTATGTTCTCATTCCTTAACGCAGGCAGCGGCTCAAACCAGAGCAACCATATGTATAAGTTAGGCCCTATGCACCAAGGCGTGGTTGAGAGAGGTTCAAAGACAACCTCTGACTCATATATCCTGTGGCCTGCAAAAGTGGGTGCTTTCTCACTTGTGATGGGTCGTCACACGCAACATTCAGACACCTCTGACCTGCCGTTCTCATACCTTATAGAGAATGATGACGCCACATTTATAGTTCCAGGCGTAAACTTAAAGAGCGTGGGAACTATCCGTGACGCTCAGAAATGGCCTAAGAGAGACCGACGCAAAGACCCTGTCAAACTTGACTGTATCAATTTCAACTTGCTAAGCCCGTACACCATTCAAAAAATGTACTCCGGCATAAACATACTGCGCAGTCTGCAGGCACTCTCTGGCGAGACATCGGAGACATACTCCTATCAAAGTACAAAGATTACGAACGCCTCACTGCGTCACGGCATAGGATTCTACAAAATGGCCATTGAGAAATTTCTTGGCAACTCACTCATAAAGAAACTTGAAAAGACACAGTTCAAGAGTGTGGAAGAGATACGCGAGCAACTGAAGCCGTCATCAAGCATAGGATTGGGACGCTGGGTTGACATCTCCGGTCTCATAGCCCCGAAATCAGAGATTTCAAAACTTCTTGATGATATTGAAAACGGCACTATTCGCACAATAAATGAGATAAACGCCCGTTTCCAATATATCCACTCAATGTATTATGATTATGAGTGGACTTGGGCTCTTGAGAAACTTGAGGAGAAATTCGGCAAGAGATATACTGAGTTTACGGTTCAAGATATAATATCTCAGGTTGAGGTATGGCGAAAAAGTGTGGTTGATCTTGACAATTTGCTCTATGAAGACGCCAAAAAGGAGTTCAACCTTGTGGCACGGACAGGATTCGGAGCCGACGGAGATGACGCCACCAAACTTCAGGATTTTGAGAACGTTCGTGGAAGTTTTGAAAACAATCCGTTTGTTCTTGCCGTTCAGGAGCACATAAAGAAGAAGAGTGCGCTGGGACAGGAGTTGATAGATAGAATCAAAGATATAAGATAGTTTGAGAAATAACAGGCTTTCCTACATAAAAAGGTTTGTAAGGCATTGGCTGACTGCAAAACCTAAAGGTGGTTTCGGTGTTCACTCACCGTTCGCATTTCACTTCATAACTAATGTAATAGAAGAGAAACTGCCCTACTACTGTTTTTCTGTGGTGGAGAGGTATAGGCGTAGCCTGTTGCGTGACAAACAGACAATTGACGTTACTGACTATGGCACAGGTCCGTCCTGCCCCAAAAGAATTTGCGACATAGCGTCCAACAGTCTGAAAAAAGCGTCTCTTGCACAAGTAATCTTTAGAATTGCGATAAGCAACCGCTCAAAAGAGATTCTTGAATTAGGGACATCGTTGGGAATAACAACGCTCTATCTTGCAAAAACAGACTCCAAGGCGCATATAACAACACTTGAGGGATGTCCGAACACAGCCGCAGTGGCAAGGAATCTAATGGACAACGCAGGTGTGAGGAATGTAGATATAGTAATAGGAGACATAAACAAGACTTTGGACGGGGCTCTGTCAAGGCATCAGAAATTAGACCTCGCCTTTTTTGACGCCAACCACAGAAAAGAGCCGACAATCATATATTTTGAGAAATGCCTGCCCAAAGTGTCAGACAACTCAATATTCATTTTTGATGACATACACCACTCCGCAGAGATGGAAGAGGCGTGGGACGAGATAAAAAAGCACCCGGCAGTCCGTGTCTCAATGGATTTTTTCCATTTCGGGGTGATTTTTTTCAATGAGGCGTTACAAACAGAGCATTACAAGATAAGACTATAACTTCTGATTATGAAAATTTACACTAAGACCGGCGACGATGGCACCACATCACTTATAGGTGGTAAAAGGGTGAGCAAATGCGACCCTCATCTTGAGACATATGGCACCCTTGATGAGTTGAGCGCTTTCATCGGGCTATTGAAAGTTGAGAGCGGGAACTATGTGGTTAATGAGGATTTGGAGCATATACAAGAGATTCTCACCGTGGTTAACTGTTGTTTTGCCTGCCCCGATGATGAGACATCGGGGAAATTCAGATTTGACACAACACTTGTGGATTGGATAGAGGGAAGGATTGACGAATACAGCGGCTCGCTGCCTTCTGTTGACAAGTTCCTCATACCAGGAACAAGCAAACAGAACGCATTGGCAAACATCTGCAGAACAATATGCAGACGTGCCGAGCGTAACGCATACTCAATTGATTTGCTTGAAAATCAGAGAGACTGCCTTGTTTTCATCAATCGCCTAAGTGATTTTTTCTTTGTAATAGGTCGGATTTTATAAAATTTTTATATCTTTGCACGAAATTTGGAAGAGTGGGTTTGAACTTATTTTTAAAAATCATTTGATAATATGTATTGGACACTTGAACTTGCGTCAAAACTTGAGGACGCTCCCTGGCCTGCCACAAAAGATGAGCTTATAGACTATGCGACACGCTCCGGAGCACCTTTGGAGGTCATAGAGAACCTTCAGGAGATTGAGGACGAAGGCGAGATTTACGAGACAATTGAGGATATCTGGCCCGATTATCCAAGCAAAGAAGACTTCTTCTTTAATGAAGATGAGTATTAATTTGCTTAAAAATAGTGTTTTATAATATTTTTTTTGTATCTTTGCGTAATTAATGCGTGCACTACGTTCAAAATTGACTGCTTTGGCAGTGGCTCTTACCCTGATTGCATACGGGCAGCAAAGCATTGAATTCAGCCAGTACACGCTTAATTTAAAGGCTTCAAACCCTGCGACGGTGGGGGCTAACGATATGATTAATGTGCTTGGCACATTCCGTTCCCAATATGCGGGATTTGAGAATGCTCCAATCACATATTATGTTAGTGCGGACATTGGCTTTAATATAAAAAAGACTAAGCATGGTGCGGGGCTTGCATTTTATGACAATATAGTTGGTCTATACCGCTATCAGGACGTAAATTTGATGTATGCCTACCGTATTCCCATAAAAGACGGACACCTGGCTTGTGGCATATTGGTTGACTTCTCAACGACTAGTATTGACAAGGAGAAATCAAACATAGGCGACATAAAGAGCGAATACCACGACTCCGGCGATCCTGCTTTGAATGGTGCGTTGAATGATTTTAAGATGGATTTAGGAGCGGGAGTTTCATTCATCAACCCTAAGTGGTATGCGGGAATATCGTTGCTTAACATATTACAGCCAAAATACCAGATTACTGAAAAAATGTCGTTCAAAAGAAAAATGAACCTGAAATTCTTAGGAGGATACAATTTTTCTTTTAACAATCCGTTGTATAAGTTAAAGACTTATGCGATGATAAATACTGACTTCGTGACTTGCACGGGTCAGATAGGCGCTAACCTTGAATACAAAGAGAGATATTGGGGCGGTTTGGCATATAGGATTAACGGAGCGGTCGTCTTTATGGCGGGGGTGAGAGTCTTGAATGGTTTGGTGATAGGATACTCGTTTGATCTACCTACCTCCAAACTCATAAAGTCAGCGGGATGTCACGAGGTAATACTCTCTTACAGTTTTAACATTGATTTGTCAAAAAAGAACAAATATAAAAGTATCAGATACTTATAAAACAGTCTAGAACAACTATGAAAAAATTTCCATTATTCATTATTGCGATTGTTATTCTTACCAGCTGCGGAAGCGGCGGAAGCGGCGAGTTGGTTGGTGTTGAAGGGACATCGTGGAAAGAGCCTAATCCATACGGAATGGTCTACATCAAACCAGGCTCATTTACAATGGGAGCAAATGATCAAGATGCAAACTGGGCGGCAAGTACAGGTCAGAAAGTAGTCTCTATAGACGCCTTTTGGATGGATGAGACCGAAATCACAAACCGTGAATACAAGCAATTCGTATATTGGGTAAGAGACTCCATCGCCCTTGAGAAACTTGTAGCCGCTGAAGGTGAGGACTCTGAATTTGCCACAAGAGACAGAAAAACAGGTGACCCCGTCTACAAGATAGGCAACCGTCCTAATGACAAACAGAAAGAGAACATTGAGCGTCTGCCCAAACTGAATTGGGACGAGAGAATTCCTTGGGATAAGCCAAAAACTGAGGAACAGGCGCTTGCTATTGACTCTATGTTCTATTCAGATGAGGAGTCCATCTCTTTCTCAAGAGAGACCAACGGTCAGATACTCAACTACAAATATCGTTGGATTGACTACAATCAGGCGGCACTCAAGCGTAACAGATTTAACGCTAACAAAGCCGGATATACAAGTGACCTCTCAAAACTTGGCAAAGGCCAGGACAGTGCTGACTGTATGATTAAGAAAGACACCGCCTACATTGATAAGGAGACAGGCTGGATAGTGAATCAGACAAAGTTTGTTGAACTGAAAAGCCGTCGTGACTTCATCAACTCACGCATAATTAATGTATACCCTGACACACTTTGTTGGATTAGGGATTTCACCTACTCTTATAATGAGCCTTACACAAAGATGTATTTCTACCACGATGGTTATGGAGATTATCCTGTTGTAGGTGTAAGTTGGGAGCAAGCCACAGCATTCTGTCATTGGCGTACAACCTACTTCAACAACGCACAAATCTCACATAAGCAACCGATAGTACAGGATTTCAGACTCCCTACCGAATCTGAGTGGGAGTATGCGGCACGTGGAGGCAGAAACCTTTCTATGTACCCTTGGGGCGGAACATACATTAGAACAGCAAGAGGATGTTTCCTTGCTAACTTCAAGCCACAACACGGCAACTATGTCGCTGATGGCTGGATGGTTGCAGCCAAGGTAGGTTCATTCCCGCCAAATGACTACGGACTATATGATATGGCTGGTAATGTTTCAGAGTGGACATCTTCAGCATTCCACGAGTCAAACTACAGTTTTGTAAATGACCTCAACCCAAGTTACAACTACAACTCACGCGAGACAGACCCTGAGATTATGAAGCGCAAGGTTATCAGAGGTGGTTCTTGGAAAGACATAGGTCTATATCTGCAATGTGCCACACGCTCTTTTGAATATCAGACAGAGACCAAGTCATTCATTGGTTTCCGTTGTGTACGTAGTGTCATAGGTGCCAATTACAACAATTAAAATTTTAGAAAAAAACATAAAATCAAAAACTTAAAAATTTAAAAAAAATGGGAAATTTCTTTTCATCTCCGAAAGGTAAGAGAATCACAGGTTATGCATACGGTTTGGGTGCATCTGTAGTAATCATTGGTGCGCTATTCAAAATTCAGCACTATCCAGGTGCGGGCGTTATGCTTATGATTGGTATGTTCATTGAGGCTTGTTTGTTTGCAATCTCAGCGTTTGAGGATCCACATCCTGAATATCATTGGGATAAGGTATTCCCTCAACTAATCGGAGGCGAAGGTGCTCCTATTATGGGTGGTGGCGCCGCTCCAGCCGCCTCAAAAGCCGGAAACACAATTGATGACATTGCCGCCGCTGGCAAACTTTCTGAGAGTGACGCTCAAAAACTTAATGAAGGTATCAGAAAATTATCTGAGACAGCAGCTCAAATCAGTGATGTGACAGCAGCAATTTCAGCATCAAGCAACTATGCTAAGAATATGAACAACGCTTCTGACTCAATTGCAGCGTTCGCAGCCACACAGGCATCACTTAAGACATCATCTGACTCACTTTTCGCATCTTATAAGACAGTTGCGGAGAGTATGGGTAACGTAGCCGCTGACGCTAAGGGATATATGCAGGAGATGCAAGGCATCACACGTAACCTTTCAGCTATCAACGCAAGTTATGAGATGCAGGTTAAGTCTATCAGTGAGCAAGCCTCAATTGTTACCGATGTTAATGAAAGTATGAAGAAAGTTCAGTCTTCCCTTAACGAGGCTGCCATTGAGACTGCCGCATTCAAGGAGCAGACAACAAAACTAGCTCAGCAAGTAAGCAGTTTGAACAGTGTTTATGGCAATATGCTTAACGCATTCAATGCAAGAGTGTAACAAACCTAAACTAAAACAAACTTTTACCAATAAAACAAATAGCTTATGAGTGCAACGAATTGTCCGGAAACCCCGAGACAGAAAATGATAAGTATGATGTACCTCGTTTACACCGCATTGCTGGCGTTAAACGTATCTACTGACGTACTGAACGGCTTTTCTGTGGTGCAGAAGAGTTTAAGACAGTCCATTGTCAGCACAGAGGGCATCAACAACAGCCTTATGGTTGAATTTGAGAACAGGAAAAATGACAATCCTGTTAAAGTCGGACCTCAATACAACAAAGCGTTGGCGGTTAGAGCAAAGTCTGACGCTCTATACAATCAAATTGAGCAGATGAAAATTGCCATTATACGTGAATGTGATGGTTTGGATCCTGCCGTAGTGCCTGATGACAGCGTAAAAGCAGAGAAACTCGAGGCACGTGACAATCTTGACAAATCATATCAGATAGCGGTTTACAAAGATGGTATTGAAGGAGCTGGTATAGGTTTCGCCTTGAGAGACAGCATTGCATCCTTTGCAAACTATATGGCTACCATAGCCGAAGGTGACACAGCCATGAAGGTACCAAGAGACACAGCGTTAATAGCTACCATCAAGCATAATTTTGACACTTCTGACCAACCGAACCCACAGGAGCCTACAGAGATGCAGAACTGGATTGTAAGAACATTTGAGCATATGCCTGCAATAGCCGCTATGACTCTGCTCACACAATACCAACAGTCTGTACGCAACACAGAGGCAGACATTATCCGCTATCTGCAGAGTGCTACTGACGCCGGTGACTTCCGTGTAAACAAGATTACAGCAGAGGTTATTCCTGTTTCATCATACGTTACACGTGGTGGTCAGTATCAGGCAAAGATTATTCTTGCCGCAGTTGACTCTACAAAGAGACCTAAGATAACTGTTAATGGTCAGGTTATGGAAGAAGAGTTATACACTGTGCAATGTAACAGCGTAGGTTCATTTGACATTGCAGGTACAATTGAACTTCCAAGAGCCGATGGTTCAATAACTCCATACCAGTTCTCATCATCTTACATAGTTGGCGAGCCTACCGCTATTATATCAGCCGATAAGATGAACGTTCTGTATGCAGGTATAGAGAACCCGATTAGCGTATCTGTACCTGGCGTACCTACTCAGAATATCTCAATTTCAGCAACTAACATCACATCACTTACTAAAAAAGGCAATGGATGGGTTATAAGACCAGCAAAGGTTGGTGTTGAATGTAAGATATCAGTAAGTGTTAAGAAAGAGGACGGAAAGACACAAGCCATTGGCGGAAAACCATTCCGTGTAAAACAACTTCCACCTCCGGTTGGATTTATCGCATATAAAGAGAACGGCAACCCTGCAAAATATAAAGGTCAAAAGCCATTCGCAAAATCAAATCTGATGGCGGCTACAGGAGTTCAAGCCGAACTTGATGACGCTGATATTGAAGCCAAATATGTAGTATTAGGTTTCCAGATGAAGGTTGTTGACACAATGGGTAACTGGAAATATGAAAACGCCAGCAGTTCGTCATTCACAGACAAACAAAAAGATTTGATACGTAAAATGGGTAAAGGCAAGACATTCTACATATCACAAATCAGAGCGAAAGGTCCTGATGGTGTTGAAAGAATACTGCCACCTCTAGAAGTACTGATAAACTAATTGAATTCAAAATATTGCTATGAAATCAGTTAACAAAACCTTATTAATAGGAGTGATGGCTCTCATATCGCTCCAAATTGCCGCGCAAGAGACTGACACATCATTTTTTGACGGCAACGGAGGGGTAATTGAGTCAAACATTCCTACAAGTATTGATTTAAGCCAGAGAGAGCCTATCCAATACAACAACCCACGTGCCGAAGATGTAGTATGGCAACAGGTTATATATAGGATAATTGATTTGCGTGAGAAAATCAACTTCCCGCTCTACTTCCCTGAAGTAGCGGAAGACCACCGTCAAAGTCTGTTCACCACTATCTTCCGCCTTTATGAACAGGGAAAGATAAAAGGATATGAATATGAGGCGGAGAGGGAGTTGTTTGATGAGACAACAGAGATAAAGTTTGATGATATAGTCAAAAAGTATGGCACTATGGTAACGTATGACATTGACACCATCTCAGGCGATACTCTTGGGTCTGTTATCAATGAGGTTGATATTCCTAACAAAGAGGTTGTGAAATACTATCTAAAAGAGGTTTGTTATTTTGATAAGAGCAACTCAACATTCAATGTAAGAATTATGGCCATCTGTCCTAAGATTTATCAGATGAATGATGAGGGAGTGTTGGAGGGAAGTCCTATGTTCTGGATTCCATTTGACAGTCTTAGACCATACCTTGCAAGACAGGAAGCATATCTCACAGACCGTAACAACGGTGCCCGTGAGACAATGGATGACCTATTTATAAAGCGCAAGTTCAACAGTTATATATTCAAGACATCAAATATGAGAAACAGAAACCTCATAGAGTATAACACCACTATTGAGCAGGCCAAAAAAGAACAGGATTTAATCAAAAATGCGATTATTAACTACGAACAAGACCTTTGGGAGTATTAATAATTACAGACTATGAACACAGATGAGGTTGAAGAAATTCTTCAACCTCATTTTTTTGTTAATAGCAATGCGAATAATCTGCGAAAAACAAAAAAAAATAGTAACTTTGTCAGTTTAAGAATAAAATGGCCAAATCTCCGTTTTAATAGAAAAAGAGTGGAATGAAAATAAGGAATTCAGTTCTTTTTACACTGATTTTTGCAATTAATGCAATTAGCGTGTATGCGGAGTACAACCACGAGTTAGGACTTACGGGAGGTATATCATCATATCTTGGTGACGCAAACACAAGTACACCATTCTGGAGACCTAAAATGGCTGTCGGAGGCTTGTACAGATATAATATAGATACACGATGGGCTATAAAACTTACAGCGATATATGCCCAGGCTGAAGGTGATACACGGGATTTTAATTATAAGTACCCCGGAGTTGGGTACGCCACATTCAAAAGGAATTATGTTGACGCGTCAATAAGCGCTGAGTTCAATTTCTTTGACCTGGAAACAAAAAAATATTCCAGAGGAGCGTATAAGGCAACGCCATACATTATGCTTGGTGTAGGACTGACAGCCTATTGCAATATGACATTGAACAATAACATTTACAGGTTCAACATTCCGGTAGGCATCGGGGGAAAATGGAAAATAAACAAGAGATGGACTCTAGGGTTGGAATGGACCATACACAAGATGTTTGTTGATGATTTTGACGTGACAGACTCAAGCAACAAGATTCTTGACAATCCATACGGAACGTCAAAGAATGGATTTTTTGACACAGACTGGTATATGATATGCAATCTTTACATAACAATAAATCTGTTTGACCCTGACAGATTCTGTAAATAGAACCATTATGAGTAGTTTTAAAGATAAAATAAATATGGCGGCGGTGCCTGAACATATAGCCATTATTATGGACGGGAACGGCAGATGGGCCAAGGCTCGCGGACAAGAACGTTTCTACGGGCATATACAGGGGGTGCAGACTGTACGCAACATAACAGAAGCCGCCACTGAAGCAGGAGTAAAGTACCTCACTCTTTACGCCTTCTCAACAGAGAATTGGAACAGACCTAAAGATGAGGTTGAGGCTCTAATGAAACTGCTTGTAAAGACAATTGAGAATGAGACAGAGAGGCTTAATGCAAACAATGTGCGTCTTACAACCATAGGAGACACAATGCGTCTGCCAGAGCCGGTGCGTCTGAAGTTTGAAGAGTGTATGAAGAGCACTGAGAATAATACCGGCACAACTCTGAACATAGCCCTCAGTTACTCCGCCCGTTGGGAGATTACTGAGATGGCTCGTAAAATAAGCCAAGATGTTAAGAACGGATTACTTGACTCAGGCTCAATTAATGATAGCGTGGTAGCCTCATATATGACAACAAAAGCGATGCCCGACCCCGAGATACTCATACGCACAAGCGGAGAGTACAGAATCAGCAACTTCCTTTTATGGCAGATAGCATATACGGAACTTTACTTCACACCCGTAATGTGGCCTGATTTCACTAAAGAGGACTTTTTTAAGATAATAGCCGATTTTCAGACAAGAGAACGTAGGTTCGGCAAAACAGGAGAACAGATAGAAAAGATATAATGAGAGCCAGGAATCTGCTGATAACCATTTGTTTAGCACTGTATGCAATTGCAACCAGCGCCGATGAGACATTGGAGACATTTGTGGACTCAACAGAGATTCTTACATCAGACGCACTACCTGATTTCAGTTATGACAATCCTCGCACATACGAGATTGAAGAGATAACTATTTCAGGAAAAAACAACTATGAAGATTATGTACTTATCGGTTACTCAGGGCTGAAAAAAGGAGAAAAAATAGCTATTCCTGGTGATGACATAACAAAAGTGATACGCCGTTTTTGGAAACAGGGGCTCTTCTCTAACATAAAAATGGAGGTCATATCTATAAGGGGCAACAAAATATGGCTTAACATAAATCTTGACCAGCGTCCAAAGGTATCACACCTAAACATAATGGGTGTTAAAAAGAAAGAACGTGAGGATTTGGAAAAGGGGATGGGGCTTGCGGCAGGAACTCAAGTAACCCCCTACTCCATTGACAAAGCAAAGAAATATGTTATACGTTACTTCAAGGACAAAGGTTATTACAATACTAAAGTGACGGTTACACCTCGTGAAGATGACATATCGGGGATGAACAATATAGTTGATGTCCGTATTGAAAAGGGTAAGAAAATAAAGGTCAACAACATTATCTTTGAAGGCAACCAAAATCTGTCAAAAAACAAACTTGACCTTGCAATGAAGAAGACCAACGGCAAACACAATATACTGACACTCTTCCGTACAAAAAAGTTTGTTCCGTCAGAATATGAGAATGACAAGAAACTGCTTATTGAGAAGTATAATGAACACGGATTCCGTGATGCAATTATTCTCTCAGACAGTGTCTACCCCGATGAGAAAAAGCCTGAGAAATACGTAAACGTCTACATAAAGGTTGATGAGGGCAAAAGATACTTCTTCAGAGACATAACCTGGATGGGCAACACTGTCTATACCACAGACTATCTCAGAAGAATGCTGAACATCAAGAAAGGAGATGTTTACAATCTGAAGAAACTAAACCAGCGCCTGTTTGAAGATGAAGATGCCGTAAGCAACCTGTATCTTGACAACGGATACCTATTCTTCAATATGCAGCCTGTTGAGACCAATATCTCAGGAGACTCCGTTGATATGGACATTAGAATAATTGAGGGGCGTCAGGCAACTATAAACAAAGTTAATATCCAAGGTAGCACATACCTTTATGAACACGTTGTAAGGCGAGAGTTGCGTACAAAACCAGGCGACCTTTTCAGCAAGTCAGATATTATGCGTTCAATGCGTGAGCTTGCCGCTACCGGCCACTTCTCCACGGAACCAGGTAAGATGGATATAAAAACAGTCCCTGACCCTGAGAACGGCACTGTAGACCTTACATACGTTCTTGAAGCCAAGAAGAATGACCAGATTGAACTCTCAGCCGGTTGGGGACAGACAGGTGTAGTGGGAACACTCAGTTTGAAGTTCACGAACTTCTCTCTTAGAAACATATTCAACGGCAAGTCCTATCGTCCGTTGCCACAAGGTGATGGTCAGACCCTTATTCTGCGTGCTCAGACCAATGGTATGTACTATCAAGCATATAGCCTGTCATTCACTGAACCCTGGCTTGGCGGTAAAAGACCTAATAGTTTGAACTTTTCAATATATTTCTCCAAACAGTCAGGTGTCAGCAGCAGTTACAGTTCTTCCTACTATTACGGAAACTACTATGACTCAAACTCATATAACAGTTGGTATTCATCATCATATGACCCCGATAAATACATTATGATTTTCGGAACCAATATGACTTTCGGGACAAGGCTAAAATGGCCTGACGATTACTTCACGCTCTCTGGTATAATCTCATACCAGAAATATTGGCTCAGCAAATGGGACTATTTTGCTCTGAACACAGGTGTAAGTAACAACTTCAGCATAGGTGCCATTCTGAGCCGTAACTCGTTTGACCAGCCTATATATACAACAAGGGGCTCTGACGTATCACTATCAGTCTCCCTGACTCCGCCATATTCAGCCTTTGATAAAAAAACAGATTATTCGCATCTTTCAACTCAGGATATATACCGATGGGTTGAATACTATAAGATTAAATTCAAGGCTAAGTTCTTTGTACCTCTTACAAAAAACAACAAACTTGTTCTTATGGGACGTGCGGAATTTGGTTTTTTAGGTTATTACAACTACAACAAGCGTTCTCCGTTTGAGACATTCTATATGGGTGGTGACGGTATGTCTGGTTACAGTACAACATACGCCACAGAGACAGTAGCGTTGCGTGGTTATGCCAATGGTTCTCTTACACCATATATTAACGGCTATCAGGCTGGTAACATCTATACAAAGTTCACAATGGAACTACGCTACCCCATTCTTTTGAAGGAACAGACAATGATATGGGCTCTTGCTTTTGCCGAGGCAGGCAACTGCTGGGCTGAATATAAGGATTTCAACCCTATTGACCTTAAACGCTCACTTGGTGTAGGCTTAAGAGTCTATATGCCTATGTTTGGTCTGCTTGGCGTTGACTGGGGCTATGGATTTGATAAGGTTAACGGCGTGGTCAGCGGCAGTCAGTTCCACTTTGTCATAGGTCAAGAGTTTTAGTATTAAACATTTTACTATCTTTGCAGTCAAATATGTGTAAAAAACAACACATTGAAATTATGAGAAAACTTATTTTAACATTGGCAATCGCCTTATTTGGCATCGGGGTGTACGCACAAAAATACGCATTTGTTGACACAGAATATCTTTTGAAGAAGATTCCCGCCTATGAGAGTGCCACCCAACAGATTGAACAGAGTTCAAAAAAGTGGCAGAAAGAGGTTGAGGCTCTTAATGCGGAGGCTCAGACCTTATATAAGAACTATCAGGCAGAGATGGTTTTCCTGACTGACGCCCAAAAGCAGGAGAAAGAGAAGGAGATTGTGGCAAAAGAGACTGAGGCGAGTGAACTTAAACGCAAATATTTTGGCAATGACGGTGAACTCTTCAAAAAGAAAGAGAGTCTTATGAAGCCAATTTATGAGGAATTGTACAATGCTTTGAAAGGCATTGCAGAGAGCAAGGGATACTCAGCCATTTGGGATAGGGCCACCGGTATGATTATGTTTGTGAACCCTAACATTGACATATCTGATGATGTACTTAACAAAATGGGGTACGCTCAATAAAAGTTAAAAAATAAAAGTTAAAAAATAAAAGTTAAAAAATAAAAGTTATGAAAAAGATTGTTTTAGCAGTATTGATTATGGTGCCAGCACTACTAATGGCACAAGAGAATTTGAAAATAGGTTATATCAACAGCCAGGATTTGATTACCTCTATGCCTGAGTATGAGGCAGCCCTCAAACAACTTGAGGACATCAACCTTACATATCAACAGGAGGGAAAGAAACTAAATGATGAGTTACAACAGAGGTGTGCTGAGTATCTTCAGAAAAGAGATTCTCTTGATATTACTATTAAGGAGTATAAGGAAGCGGAACTTCAACGTCTTGGCCAGAGCATTGAGGAGTTCCAACAGAACGCTCAGACTAACCTTCAAAAGAAACAGCAGGAACTTATTGCACCAATTATTGACAAGGCTAATAAAGCCGTAAAACAAGTTGGTGATGAGAACGGTTTCACATATATTATTGATTCTGCTGGTGGACAGGTACTTCCATACGTTGGCAGCGCCGCCGTTAATGTTCTTCCTCTTGTAAAGAAGGTTCTTAACCTTAAATAATCTATATGTCCTCCAAATCAGCCATAGGGATATTTGATTCCGGTTACGGAGGACTTACCATTCTTAGTGAGATTCGTGCATTGATGCCTGAGTATGACTACATATACTTGGGTGACAATGCACGAACTCCTTATGGCACACGCTCATTTGACATTGTCTATCGCTATACACTTGAGAGTGTCAGACAACTCTTTTCAATGGGCTGTAATCTGGTTATTCTTGCGTGCAATACGGCATCAGCCAAAGCACTTAGAAACATACAGCAGAACTATCTTCCAAAATATGCTCCTGACAAGCGTGTCCTTGGTGTGATACGTCCCACTACAGAGATTGTTGGGAAATATTCAAAAAGCCGTCACATCGGGCTGTTCGGCACGGAGGGTACAATTGACTCTATGTCATATAACATTGAGATTTCAAAATTTCACCCCGATATAAAGGTTACGGGACAGTCTTGTCCTATGTGGGTGCCGCTTATTGAGAACGGAGAGTCAGCAAGTGATGGCGCAGACTTCTTTGTTAAGCAATACTGTGACTCTCTTATGGCAAAAGACCCTTTGATTGACACTGTTATACTTGCCTGCACTCACTACCCTCTTCTTAAGGATAAAATTGCTAAATACCTGCCTGCAAGTATTAACATAATAAGCCAGGGACCAATTGTAGCGGCATCTCTTAAAGATTATCTTAGCAGGCATAAAGAGATGGAACAATCCATATCACGTGGTGGCAACTGCTCATTTCATACCACAGAGCAGAGTGCCAAGTTCACAAAAAACGCATCAATTTTCCTTGATGCGTCAATCTCCGCTGAAACAATCAATTATTGATTAACACGCAAGCACAACCGAAGAAAGTAGTGTTGTGGCTATGGCGTAGCACGTCGGGGTGTCAAAAGATGACATCGGGGTACCACCCTGTCTCCTAACTTTTCTTACCGATACATATTTGGCTATTACAGCAAGTACGAAGAAAAATATTCCAGAGAAATAGAGATAGATGGCACCTGCATAATCCAATATCTTAAACATCATAAAAAGGTTAAGCAGAAGTATGCAGTACATTGAAGCACCTGATGAAAGGTATCGTTTTGATATAAGCCAGAACGCATTGACAAGACAGAATGCAGATGCGGCTATTATTCCAAACTGAAACAAGAACGCCCCTCCGTAATTGTTTGTAATAATAAGGATGTATCCAAGTAATGCTATTGCAGACGAAATCCACGCTGATATATACAATCTCTTCATCTTAGGAATGGTGAAATGTTAAAAATTTTTGCAAATGTACAATAATTTTCACATTTTATAACATTTTATGAAAAAAAAGTCAAACAAAAATAAATTTTGTGTTTGTCTCGCTTTATCGTAACTTTGCACCTTCAAAAAAGGAAGCGATGCAAGATATTAGAAACATAGCGATTATTGCCCACGTTGACCACGGAAAGACTACTTTGGTTGACAAGATGCTGGTTGCCGGGGCTTTGTTCCGTGACAATGAGAATAAGGGCGAGTTGATACTTGACAATAATGACCTGGAGAGAGAGAGAGGCATAACAATTGTATCAAAGAATGTATCCATAAACTACAAGGGCACAAAAATAAACATTATTGACACTCCGGGACACAGTGACTTTGGCGGAGAGGTTGAGCGTGTGCTTAATATGGCTGACGGTGTACTGCTCCTTGTTGACGCTTTTGAAGGCCCTATGCCACAAACCCGTTTTGTGCTACAGAAGGCTATTGAGATAGGTCTCAAACCAATTGTGGTTGTAAACAAGGTTGACAAGCCAAACTGTCGCCCCGATGAGGTTCAGGAGGCTGTTTTTGACCTTATGTGCAGTCTTGACGCATCTGAAGACCAACTTGATTTCCCCACAATCTATGGCTCAGCAAAGAACAATTGGATGTCAACTGACTGGAAGAAGCAGACTGACAATATTTTCCCTCTACTTGACGCAATCCTGGAATACATACCTGCCCCAAAGCAGATTGAAGGTCCGCTACAGATGCTTATAACCTCACTTGATTTCTCATCATACGTAGGCAGAATTGCAGTAGGACGTGTGCATCGTGGTACAATAAAGGAGAATCAGGATGTTGTACTTGTACACCGCGATGGCTCACAGAACAAATGCCGCATTAAAGAACTTAACATATTCTCCGGATTTGGAAAGACAAGGGTAAATGAGGTTTCAAGTGGAGAACTTTGCGCAATAATTGGTCTGGAGAAATTTGAGATTGGAGACTCAATTTGTGATGCTGAAAATGTTGAGCCTCTGCCACCTATAGCCATTGACGAGCCTACTATGAGTATGGTCTTCACCATCAATGACTCACCTTTTTTTGGCAGAGAGGGCAAATTTGTGACATCACGCCATATTAATGACCGTCTAATAAAAGAGTTGGACAAAAACCTTGCCCTGCGTGTCACTAAAGAGGATAATGAAGATGTATGGCACGTATATGGACGTGGAGTGCTACACCTATCAGTCCTTATTGAGACAATGCGTCGTGAGGGATATGAGTTACAGGTAGGACAGCCTCAGGTTATTATAAAGGAGATTGACGGTGTTAAATGTGAGCCGTTTGAGCAACTGACAGTAAATGTTCCTGAAGAGTTCTCAGGCAAAGTAATTGAGATGGTATCAAACCGTAAGGGAGATATGCTCTCAATGGAGACCAAGAATGACCGCATACACATTGAGTTTGAAATTCCTTCACGTGGCATAATAGGTCTGCGTACAAATATTCTGACAGCAACTGCCGGAGAGGCGGTAATAGCGCACCGCTTTACCAAATACGCTCCGTACAAGGGTGAGATTGAACGCCGTAACAACGGTTCCATCGTGGCTCTTGAAAGCGGTACAGCGTATGCTTATGCAATTGACAAACTGCAAGACCGTGGCAAGTTTTTTATTGACCCGCAAGATGAGGTCTATGCCGGTCAGGTTGTTGGTGAGCACTGCAAAGAGGGTGACTTGCCTGTAAACGTCACCAAGTCAAAGAAACTTACCAATATGCGTGCCTCAGGCTCTGATGAGAAGACTCACATTGCACCTGCCATAGTTATGTCTCTGGAGGAGGCTCTTGAGTACATTAAGGCAGATGAGTATGTTGAGGTAACCCCTAAGTCAATGCGTCTGAGAAAAATTATTCTTGATGACCTTGAACGCAAGCGTGCCAACAAAGCGTAAGGATAATTAGTAATTAGCAATTAGTAATTAATAGATTAATAATAATGAATAGTGCTTATCTGTCTCTTGGCAGCAATTTGGGCGACAGGGAAAATACCCTGAACAAAGCCATTGAGATGATAGGTAAAAAAGTAGGCAAAGTAACAGCCGTCTCAACATTCATTGAAACTGAGGCGGCTGGTTTTGTGTCCAATAACAAATTCATAAATTGCGCCATCTGTGTACTGACAACACTTGAGCCTTTAGACCTACTGCATACCACACAAGAGATAGAACGCACTCTTGGACGCACAAAAAAGAGCGTAAAAGGCATCTACTCTGACCGCACCATTGATATTGACATTCTACTCTACGGTAATGCCATAATTAATACCGCTGAACTAAAAATCCCCCACCCGCGTATGCAGGAGAGGGAATTTGTAATGATTCCTTTAAAGGAAATAAAAGCGTGCGACTAAGCCATCCCCTAAGGTTTTAATAACAGAAGAATCTGCGGTCATTTGGTTTGTACTCCATAAACCTATATGAGAGCACAATCTCGTGACTACCGCCAGACACGTTCACAAGGCTTGACAAACTTACATCATAGCTGTATGAAAGTGTGAAACCATAGTAAGAGCCACCAATCATTATTTTCAAGGCATCTGTGCTTGTTAGACCATCGGGGCTATAGAATGGAATACCTCTGTAACCTAACCCTATCATAAAGTAGCGGCGGCTGTACATTGCGTCTATATCAATCTGATGATACTGTCCCTGCCACTGATATAGCGCAGCTATGGTCACATTATCTCTTGCATCATATTTTCCATAACCTTGCGTCACAGGAATCATACCAGCCGCAAAGACATTCATTTTAATATGCTGTTTGGTCTCAGGCATATCTGTAAATGAGATATTATTTCCTAGCAAGTGGTCAACAGAAACACCACCGAAGAAATAGGGACCGTTGAACATTATTGATACTGCGGCGTCAAACCTGGTCAGATTTGTTATGGTAGGTTTGAACTGCGTGGCTCCTATTATTGAGCCATCAACGGCAATCTGGTCAACAAAAGTTGCCTTTGACGGGTCTAATGTCCTATGAAACACACTCAGTTGTAATCCGGGACGGAAGAACCAATCCCTGGTCATCTTGACATTATAGTTATACTGCAGGTTGAATTGCAACTGTGAGAGCATTCCTGCAGCGTAAGACGTATAATTGAGATTAGCACCAAATGATGACTGAATCTTATAGAAATACTGGTCATAGTTCACAAGTCCTGTTTGAGAACCTTTGATTGATGACCACTGATTCCTGTATGTGGCAAACACCCTACCACCGCCTGTGAAACCAGCGAATGACGGAGCAATGTAAGTTGTGGCTGACCACGGTTGTGACAACAGATAATCCTGTGAAAATACAGTACCAAAACCAACAGTAATTAAAACAGCAACTAATATATATAATTTTGTCTTCATCGTCTTTATCCTCCCCATCATCTAATTAGTGTTATATTACCTGATACGCGGAATGATGTTCCGTCCTTGTATCTACCCTCCGCCTTATAGACATAGGCGCCTTGTGCCGCCAACTTGCCTTGATACCAACCATTCCAGCCCTTCAGCACATCATCTGACTGGAACACCTGAGTACCCCACTGATTGTATATCCTCAGAGAATAGGTGTCAACGTTTCTAAAGACAGGATAGAAGATATCCAGCCTTCTCTCTTCCGGTGAGAAATATCCGTCAGATACATCAGCGGCCTTTGGTACAAATGCAGACGGGAATACTATGAATGACTCCTTGCTTACATTAACATAGTCCTTCACAACCAATGTGTCCTTACAACCCTTCTCATCTGTCACAGCAAATGTAACAGTGTACAATCCGTCCTCAAAATAGTGGTGAACCGGATTCTCCTCAACAGATGTCCTGCCATCGCCGAAATCCCACCACCAGGCGGTTGTCTTGTCTGTATTATTAGTAAAGTGTATCGTTGCATTCGGAATATAAAGTTGTCTTTCTCCAGATATAAAGTCAGCATTTGGAGACGGATAGACTGTAATCTTACCCTTATATTGGTCTGTCTTGCGTTTGCCTGTGGCGACAAGAGTCACCGTATATGTACCAGCCTTTGTGTAGGTATGTTCAGGACTGCGTATTTCAGAAGAGAAACCGTCACCGAAATCCCACTTGTAAGTGGCTTCACCCAATGTCGTATTGTTAAAGAATACCGTAAACGGAACACATCCTGCATTCTCATCAACCTTATATGAAGCCTCTGGTTCATCTACGCTGCGAATTTGAACCTCATCATACGCCTCACAATCATATCCCCTAAGTGTCCAGCGAACAGTGCTGATACCTGGTTGCAATCCTCTTACCACCGTGTTTTCTGAATGTGGATTGTCTATTGTACCTGTTCCACCGTCTACCACTTCCCAAGTTCCCTGTATCTCTGGAACACCAATCATACGAGCACTCAACCTATAGGTACCGTCAAGTGTCACACCATCTTCACCTGCATCTGCAAGTTTTGACAAACTATTTGATATTATATTAACATCTCTTGTATTGCTGCACGCACCATAATAAACCTCCCAACGAACCACATTGGTTACCTTAGTGCTTAAATCAACAACATAAGACTCATTGGAGTCAGGGGTTAATACATCTCCGTCACCAAAGATGAGTGTCCACCTTCCACTACCATATTTAGGTTCAGGAGCACGAAGCAGAACCTGACTCTCACAAGTTACTATATCAGTCTCTTCCGGTTCTGTTATACCAGGATTATCACAAGTTACCGCAACCGTGTCAAAATTGAGGCAATAACCGTCACTTACGTCCCAACGGAACTCATTTATACCAAATGCTATGTCAGAAATCTCAGTCGTTGGATTTGAGACATCCTTAATTGACGCACCACCAGACATAAGCGTCCACTTAGCAGTGGTGGAAATATCCAGTTTTGCATTTAATTTAGCGTCAGTTGCACAATTTGTATTGAAATCAACACCTGCCTCAGCAAGAGGAAGCGCTCTTATTGGAATAAATTTGGTTATTGGTTCAGCATCCATACAAGCATTACTTGGAATTACTGATACATTACCACTCTTGGCGAATATATCAATCTCCACAAGAATACTCTTAGAACCTTGACCTGACACTATGGCATACCCCGTAGGTAGCGTCCACTTATATTCTGTAGCGCCTGCAACCTCTGACACAGAGAGTGCGAACATAGCGGCATTCTCACAAACATAGAGAGGTGCTGAAATCTCACCAGTTTCTGTTATAGGTTTTGTAACATCAACATAGATTGATGATGTACCACCATCGCCACAATCATTCACACCTTTAACTTTTATCTCTCCGCTTACAGCGGTTCCATCTGTTCCCACTACTATGTTTTGAGAGCCGGCACCGCTCAAAATTGTAAATCCGGCTGGCAACTCCCACACATATTTGTCAGCGTATGCTATATCAGCAGTATGATACTGATACTCTGAATTCATACACACAACATTAGGACCTGTTATAAGTGTGGCGTCAAGAGGCAGCATACCAACAGTTGTCTGCAACTGCTTTCCAAGAGTGGTAACACACCTTTCACCTGAGCGTATTGACTCAAATACAAATATATTATCAGGTCTTAGTGTCGTATGTTCTATAGTCTGACCATCAGCCAGAATCTCCTCCTCATAATGCAGTCCGTTAAAACTATATGATACAGTCCAAGGAGCATTACCTGTAGGATGCAGTATCACCTCTATCGGGTTAGGCTGACATATATATGGAGGAACATCAACAGCAAGGTTTGGATATTGATATGTATCCACATCAAACTCATAATTAACGTCAGTAGAACAAAGTTCATTAGATACGCTAATTATTGTATAATGAGTTCTACCCTCAACGGTAGGCGTAATCTCCAGAATTGTATGTTGCTCTGTAAACGGACCCACATTATACGTATGAATTCCATCAGAATAACTTACATACCACGGACCCGGATTTCCGAAGAACACCTCAACTTCCACAGCCTCTCCCAAACAACAATCATCACCTGCTTTGACAACCGTCATAGATGGCCTACCATTTACAGTTACAGGCACCTGACCTGATACATTGTTTTGACAACCATTACCATCATTAACACTAAGCAGTCTGTAGATACAATTATCGGTTGGAGAAATCATCTCGGTTTCCGCCTGTGATGTCTGTTCCTTTGAGAATATGTCCTTGCCATCTGTATATTCAACACTCCACGGAGCAGTTCCCTCAACATTTATCAGCAATGAGATCTCATCACCCTTGCAAACCTCTCCCTGACCTGATATTGAAGCACTGTACTCAACAGCCGATGTTATTACAAATGTAGTGTCAAGCGCACAACCATTCCTGTCATTCATATTCAGACTGTAGTTTCCTGCAAGAAGATTCTCCTGGTTCTTGCTGTCTGATATCACACCATAACCTGACCACTGATATGTATAATCAGGGACTCCGCCTGTAATATCAAGTGTTATTGAACCTGATTTATCTCCGTAGCACACATTATTTATTATATCTGCCTTAAGCACCAATGTGTCTGGTTGAATTACATCTGCCGTAAATTGAGTTAACGGCTTACAACCTTTTGAGTCTTCTATATATGCCGTATATGTTCCAGCCTCCAGATTTGAAATATTGAATACTCCTGTTTTTGAAACTTTAGGTCCGTGCCACGTTATGTTATAGTGGTTACTACCTCCTGTAACCTGCAAGTTCAGGAATCCGTTTTTGTCACCATAACAAGTGAGTTCTGTTTTACTTGATTCCAACAACTTCCACTCTACCGGCAAGACTTCATAAATCTCATAGTTCGCATTAAATTTATTACCTCGCTGGCCAGTAATCTCAACACTATAAATATCTGGTTCCAAATCATAAATCATAAGTTGGTCTGATGTGAAACCCTTATCAGATGTCCAACTACAAATATATGGTTCATCGCCACCCGTAACACTAAGTTCAATGTAACCCTTATCTCCGTTACAAGTCAATTGCTTCACCACAGGTGTCACAATCATTGTAGCTGGTTCTGTAACAGTAACAACAACACTCTTTGTACATTCAAACTGATCTTTAACAGTAAGAGTGTATGTCCCCGCTACAAGGTTGCTCTGATTCAAATTACCCTGTTTTGCAGGGTCAATTCCACGACCTGTCCAAGAGTAACTCAGAGGTGGTGTTCCACCTGTCACATTAACATCAATGCTTCCGTCATTTCCTCCGTGAACAGATACATCGTGAACCGCTACCACATCTATCACTATAAGAGATGAGGCGTTTATTAAGAAATTATCTGAAGCCTGACAACCATTGGCATCTACTACACCAAGCGTGTAGTACCCGGCTCCAAGATGAGCGAGATGAGAGCCGTGACCTATTTCAGACCCACTATCATCATACCACGTATATGAGTATGGCTTGGTTCCAGCACCTTCAGGTATGTTGGCATAAGCGTCACCATCAGAGATGCCGTCACACAATACACTCGGAGCCTCCGCCTTTACAGTTAGTTCATTCGGCTCAGATATGGTTACAGAACCGCTCTTTTCACAGCCTGCATCATCCTTAATAGTGAATGTATAGACATCAGCTAACAATGACTCCTCTTTATAGTTAGAAGATTTCCAAGAACCGTCACTATTAACCCACTCAGGAACATATACTCCGGTTCCGCCTGTTACTGACGCCTCAATGATACCCTTACTATCACCATAACAAGGTTCATCTTTTGAGATCAGAGACATCAGCATCTCTGTACGGCTTTCCAAAGCAAAGACCTTTGACGCCATACAGCCATTTGCATCGGTAACCTCAACTCTATATACCCCACCTGCAACAAGCGTTGTCTGATTTTGTGCATCAGAAACCAATCCTTCATCGCCTGTCCACTTAAACGTATAAGGTGCTGTTCCACCTGTTACATTAAGCGTGATGGCACCGTTCTTATCCCCGAAACACTTGACATCAGAAACAACACCGTCTATAGCAAGAGGTTCTGCAGGACCCGTAATATCAACAGTGAAGTTACTGTTTACACATCCTGACGCATCTGTAAGTTTAACCGAATATGAACCTACTCCAATATTATTCAAATATGATGAGTCTGCGACAGATGTTATGTCAGGTCCGTTCCATAATGCCTTATAAGGCTCCACACCACCACTGTAAATCATCTTTATGGCTGCACTCTTATCTCCAAAACACTTAACACTGAGAATTGAAGCGGAAGCGTTCATTTCCGCTGTCAAAGCATCAGGCTCAGCAACCTCAAATGTTCTTGTAACCGTAGCTCCGTTTGCATCTGTAACCACAACCGTATATTTGTCCGCAACCAAATTCAGTATATCTTTGGTTGTTGCTGAATATCCTTTATCTGATGTCCAAACAAATGTATATGGTGTCAATCCGCCAGATACTGTCAGATTGATATTACCCGTATTAGTACCGTTACAAACAACATTACCAATAGTCTCTGTAACTTCAAGAATATTAGGTTCCGCTATTTTAATATGCTCACTTGCAACACAACCATTGACATCAGTAACCTCCACAAAGTAATCACCGGCAAGAAGGTTTACTATGGTGGCATCGTGTTTGTTCACGTCTGTTATACTTGGACCCGATGTCCACAAGAATGAATATGCGGGAGAACCTCCGTCACCCGATACTGCAATTTTACCGGTTGATTCACCTGCAATAGTCACATCATCTTTTGTATATGTCAAAGATAAGGCATCAGGTTGAGTTACAGTAAGCACATCTGTTTGCAATGTACAGCCTTTTGCATCTGTAACAACTGCACGATACGCACCTGGTGCCAAATTTGTGGCTTCTGACAATGTTGCAATGGCTGTTGACATATCAGAAATTTCATACCAAGCGTAACTGTATGCCTCAACTCCTCCTTGAGGAGTGACTGTAACTTTACCGTCATTTGCCCCATTACAAGAGACGTTATATACACCTGTTGTCGCAGTGAGTTCTGACGGTTGGGTTATTTCATATACTGAATTGCCTTTGCAACCTAAATTATCTGTAACCTCCACATAGTATGAGCCAGCCTTATTGATTGATGACACAATGGAGTCTGTAGATATTTGGGCTCCGTCAAATGTCCAAACAAAACTATATGGATATACGCCACCGTTAACCTCTGACCAAACTTTACCATTATCGCTCTCAAAGCACCTTAGGTTTTCTCCAAATGCGGTTATGCTTATAGGTGCAGGGTCAAATAGTGTAAAGGTTCTATCTACAGTACAGCCGTTTGCATCTGTCACATTAACTCCGAACAAGCCTCCGTTAAGATTGTACTGGTTTTGCTGGTTTTCAACAACACCTACACCTGACCACTTAAATGTATATGGTGCAGTTCCGCCTTCAACATCTATCTCTATACTGCCTGCTCCTTCTCCGCTACATACATTTTCAGTAATACGGACATCAGTTATTGCAAGTGGTTTTGCCGGTTGCGTAATGTTTTGTGAAAGAGAGGTTTCACAAGCATTTGCATCAACTATCCTGACTTGATATGAACCTGCAGCAAGATTGAATATATGAGCCGAATCAGCAATTTGTTCCGGATTCACTCCTATCCAATTTACACTGAATGGTTCCGTACCACCGTTAATTGCAATATCAATATTTGCTGTGGCATCACCAAAACACTTCTCCTCAAAATTAGATGAAATAACGGTCTCTACAGTGAGTGTCTGAGGCTCTGTCACCTTATAATCATTCTCATAAACATTGCCCACAGCATCAGTAATCACCACATGATACATTCCTGCCTTAACATTAAGCACATCCTCATCTGTGGTTGTAGTGCCATCGGGGTGAGTCCATAAATATGAGTATTGAGGGGTTGCTCCCAACACTGTAAGGTTAATATAGGCATCTGAACCTCCGTTACAACTTACATTCTTAATTTTGTCTGTAACTATGAAAGGTGTAGGCTCCGTCACTACGGCAGATACATCATACGTACAACCACGGTTATCTGTAACTGTTGCAAAATAGTTGCCTGCCAACAGGTCTGTCTGATTCTGCAAGCCCTCAGTGGCAGGTGTTATGCTTCTGCCTGACCAATGGTAAGAGTATGGCGTCATACCGCCTTGAACGGCTATGTCTATCTCACCCTCCGCAGTGCCTATAACATCTACATTCTTAACTCTTGTAACAACAGCCTTTAGTGGTTCCGGATTTACAAGTGTCTCAGTAGCGAACGCTGTGCAACCGTTTACATCTGTAATTGTTACTTGGTATGTTCCGCTTGGAACATCTATAAGTGTGGCATCTGTACCAACTTCCAAACCGCTATTCAAGTCTATCCACTTGTACGTAGGTGTACCTGTGCCGCCTTGTGGCACTGCCCTTAACATACCTGTGCTTGTACCCGTACAATTAACTTCCTGTTTCTGTATTGTAACTGTAAGCTCTTGAGGCTGGGTTATTTCAAAATCTACTGTACGCTCACATCCTACACTATCCGTAACAGAATAGTGGTATTCACCTACATTCAGGTTCATATCAAGTGAATCCTTAACGGATATTGAGCCACCTGCTGTTTGGGTCAACTGATGGTCATACGGGAATCTGCCACCTGTTACGGTAGCAACAAACTGACCATTTGACAAACCATTACAGGTTATGTTGCGGGTCTCATACTCCATCTTCAGTTTCTCCACACTTATAACCTTTGACATAGCATAACGGCAACCGTGGTCAGAAGCCTCTATCTTGCATAGTGCAATATCGTATGGTCCGTCAAGAGCCTTGAACTGCAATGAATCACCTGTACCTATGCGGTCTTCAAAGAAGTTATTGTTTACACTTAATGTATATTTTACGCCAACCTCAGATTTTGCCATCTTTATGGCGTTGTTACCATCACGGCAATATAGTCCTATCTGAGGTATATCAAGAAGTCTTTCTATATAGAATGACTTGACTTTAGATGTTCCGCATATTGTATCGCCGTCTTCAACTAAGTAATGCTTCATTGTAACTGAATACATTCCTTTATCAAGTTGTCTCGGATAGATAACTGCTGTTCCATCGTGGTTATCTGCAAATGCAGGCGAATCAGACTCGCTGAAAATGAAGTCTGTATTATCTTTATGATTGGCTTGCAAAATTACATAATCCCTATCTCCGCATATATATGACAAGTGCTCATAACCACCAAAGTCAGAAGCCTCATTCAGTATTCTAAACTGATTTGTAAGGGTTGACTCACACTGTTCTGTCTCACCTGTCTTTAATTGATACTCAATTTGATAATGATAGGTAACATTGTATGATGTATGGAAATCTCCCTTTGTCAAATCCATTGTGGCATAACCCTCTCTTACAGGGTCTATGGTCAGGAATGAAGGACCTGTAAACCAGCCTTCTCCCTCTTCGGTAGGGAATCCGAATATTGTTACCTCACCCTCAGGACTGCAATATACAGGTTCCAAATCAAATATGGCAAGATTGTCTGTACCACGAACCTGTATGTTTGCGGAATCAGAAGATACACATCCGTACTCATTCTTAACCTCATACCCTATTTTATATACACCTAATCCTGCCTTATCAGTGTAGAATGTGGTGTTTATCAAAGAGCCTTCAGGGGCGTCTGTCCAATAGTGTCCGCCAAACGGAGTGGCGGCAAGTTTAATCGGCGTGGCAGAGCGGCAGTAATCTGACTTCAGATTCATATCCACTGGTGTTGGGGCATACACATCTGTAGTTTCTGAATATGACCAATCACACACTCCGTCCTGATAGTCATAGACTATCTTATAATGCCCTGCTCCCCAAGTAGGACGGAAATAAACAGGTGTGGTGGATGGAGCGACTGCCTCCACCAACTCCCAGTCTGCGTCAGAAGAGCAACTTGTGCCATTCTTACATTTGTATATATTTACAATACCCTCTGTAGGTGTTTCAGATTCTATTCTAATTTCCACATCATCATCATAGTTACAATAACTTGGCTTAAGACCGAAAGGCTTGATATTTACCGGTGCCTTTATACTGAATGGTGCTGAATACTTGTGCGGACAACCTTTTTCATCCATTATGGTGTAAATAGCCTGGTGAGAACCTTGCTCATACATATTAGGCTTAAACCAAACTCTTCCGTCGTGCTGAGTGATTATTGATGATGCTGGTGACATAGAGAATACACCAGATACGTTATCTGCTCTTATCTCAGCACTTTCTGACTTGGAGCAGAGTGTCTGTTGAGGGTCATAATAGAACCCTTTCATATCAACAAGTTCCTGATTATCAACTTTTACAGAAATTTGCTTTGTCTTTCTGGCATCACAGCCAAACTCATCAGTTATATGGTATGTAACCCAATAAGTTCCTGCTGAATAATCTGAGAAATCAGCCTGAGCCCTATTGGGGTCTGTTATTGTAATTTTAGCCACTGCCGCAGGCTCCTCCGCACGCACCTCCCATTGTCCGTTCTTCTGTTGTGGATAGCCTTGTAGATGAAGCATCTTATCCTGGTCATCAACATTTGGCAGGCAATATGAATAAGAGGGTTGATAAGGAGGTCCGAACTCCGGAACTACCATCCAATCCACCTCATTGAGAACCGCACTGACATACAACACAACAGTTGTGTCAAATGAGCAATGTTCAAGTCCGTAAGTGTATTTAAGTTCAACAGTTGATGTTGTCTTAACCTTGGAGAAATCAAGTCTGTTTGTGCCTTGAAGCACTTCTGCCGGCACAGTTGAGAACATACCGCCCTCAGGTGTGGCGGAGACTATAGCCTCCTCACTATTGCAGTAGTTCATAGACTCCTTCAACCCAGAAATGACTATAGGCTCTTCTGAGACAACTTTAACAGTTACACTGTCCTCTATCACACAACCTGTCTCTGTCTCTGCATATAAAGAATATTTAGTGGTTGTAAACGGCTGAACTGTTATACTAGGTACATTCATAGCACCGGTACTCCACTTGTATATTGCTGTTCCACCCGCATAGTCAATTGACAGGGTTACAGATTCACCTGGACAAATAGCGTTATGTGGCTGTGATGAATGGATTTTGAAATCAGAAACTGATTCAAGTTCCAAATCAAGTTCAGGTTTGTCACCAGTTGTGAAATAGTTGGTGCAATATGTGTCAGTAATTCGTTCAATCTTTATTATGGTTGTGCTCATTGGTGTCAGAACATACTCAAAGGTATTGGTGTCTGTATGCTCATTTCTGCTGACACCGTTTTCTGATATCACAAAATCAAACGGAGCCTCTCCTTTGAATACAACCTGTACCACGACCTCCTGACCTGGACAAGCGACCGTACCCATTATATTTATCTTGGCATTAGGAGCCTCTCTTTCTATAATGGTGGCACTGCCAAGCATATCTTTTTCACAATCAGTTCCTATAATTCTACCCTTTACAGTATATACACCTGCAGTATTATCATACCACTGTAGTTTTGCACCTGTGCCAGGAGTATAATCTCCAACCTGAATTCCGTTCTTCAACAACGCATACTCCGTATTGTGGTCTGAACTTGAAAGAGAGACTATCATAGCGTCAGTTGAGTGACCTTTACAATAGTTGTTATCACCCGATACCTCATACTGACTTGGATAATCAACCTTTGTAACCTTAACATTATCGGTACTTGAACAATATGGAGCATCGTGCAAAGTGGCGGTTAAAGTAAAGTTCAAATCCTCTTCAATAGCAACTGTATAAGGGTTGGAAGCGGTAGGATTATCAACCTTATCGGCTGGTGTCCACGAATAATCAACACCAAACTCACTTGCCATACCTAACTTATGGGTATTGCCATAACATACAGATGCATCATCACCAGCATTGGCAACTGGTGAAGGAACCACAGTCGCCGTAGCCTCAACCTGAGAATCGCAAGTCTCTGTAGTTGATAATTTACGTGATGCCACTAATGTGAACTTGGTATTCTCTGTCAAAGGTTTGGTAATCATTTTATATGATATGGCAGAACCTTGTATAAGATCAGTCGGAGTCCATGAATATGATACGTCACTCTCATTCTCAATATTCTCAAATGAAGCAGCGCCACCGCTACATATGGGCACTATACTATTAACCAACTCCGCTACAGGCTTTTCCACTACCGTTACTGTAACCGATGATGTTGCTGAACAAGAACTCAAATATTTGTTGTATGCTGTTACTGTGAACTCTGTGGTTGCAGACAACGCTCTGGTAACAGGATTGGGAACAGTAGGATTTTCAAGCAAACTTGCCGGTTCCCAAGAGTATAAAATATCTTCAGACGGAGTTATCGCCTCACCTAAACCGACTGTCATCCCTGAACAAATTTTTTGATTCAATCCTGCATACACAGTAGGCTTGCTAAGAACACTTACTGATACCTTGACTCTCTTGCTCTCACATCCTTTATCTGATAATTGTGAAACCCAATAAAATCTATCTCCTACAACATTCTTGTCAAAATCAGGTACTGATGCCATTTGAGTGGTTGAGGTCTCTGAATCATACCAACGCAACTCTCCTGTGGCGGTAACTAAATCAGACCATTTGCCATAGCCTGATATTTGACAATCCCTATAATTTGTAACCGTAGGCACCTGCGGGTTTTGATAAACCGTAACAGAGACCTCCGCTCTTGTACTTTCACAACCGTCAGTAGATGTTTGTGAGACCCAATATGACGCAGCCTGTGTCTTACTCTTATCAAAAGTGGTAACCTGAGTAGGTGTGGTGGAAGTCTCTGTGGCATACCATTTTAATACACCTGTCGCATTTACAAGTGATGACCACTCCTGAGTCTCGGCTGTAGCGGTTGGGCAAGCGGCATACGGAATAGATATTGGCTTATTAGGTAACTCTATAACTGTCACCTTTACCTCAACCCTTATACTATAACAACCCGATGCTGTCTTCTGAGCCACCCAATAACTTTTGGTACCCGCCTCTGCCATATTGAATCCAGCCGGCTCAGGTATCTCATCAGCAGACACTTGACTCTCATACCAAACCAACGACATACCAGTCCCCTTTTGAACCAAAGATGACCAGCTTCCTGTTCCTGCAACCGCACAAGCACTATAAGGCGTTACCACAGGGGCGGAAGGGCTTAGTTGGTAAGTTTGCGATTTTGTCTCTACAGCAGATACACACGGGCCAAAAGAACCGTCATCTGTAGAGGTTGAGGCAGTTACGTTCATTGTATAAGTTTGACCGTCAACAGGATTGGAAACACTATACGAATTACCCGAAGGAGTAACAGTTGTCCCGTTCAGAACCCATAAATATGTGGAATACGGGTCTGTAGATGTTAAAGTAAACACTACAGGGTCTCCGCAACCTGAATTTGCAGACACCTCTGGTTTATCAGGGGTTTTTATGTAAGCGTTTGTTATCTCGGAGGTCTGAGAGTCACAACCGTCTTTAGTTGCCGTCACCTTAACGGTATATTCCTTTTTGTTCTCAAGTTTCCCCTCTTCCACCGTATAAGTATCACCAAATGCCGTAACAAGACCACCATTCAAGAACCAACTATAAGAATTAACTGAATTATAGTTTGTTACAGTAAAAACAGGGACGGTTCCACAAGAGAATTGGCTTTTCAGAATAGGAGTCTCTGGTGACTCTTTATACACACGACTTACAGGGTCAGATGTCTGCTCTGAGCAGCCGTCAAAAGCAGTGACCTCCATTTTATATTCCACACCCGATGTGGGTGAGACAAGCGTGTATTTGTTATCTTGCGGAGTTACTGATGTTCCGTTCAGTTTCCAAGTATAATTTACATCTGGATTTGGATTAACCAATGTATAGGTAATAGGAACGTTACATACAACGGTAGATGCCGTAATTATGGGTTTCTCCACAAGAGGAGGCAACGATGAAGTAAGAGTTGCCTCATAACCTGCCCAATCGTCAAGGTCTGTAAAATATCCCTTTACAGTATAGTTCTGACCACGTACAGGATTGGGCACCTCATATTGATTACTTGTAAAAGTTATAGGGGTGCCATTTAATGTAAAGTGTGGCGTGTATTCTACAGCATCGTATGAGTTTATGCGGAATATAAGCGTGTTGCATCCGTCACCTATCTGAGTAATCACGGGAGTAGGCACATAATATGCATCCAAAGTATATATAGCACCTTCTTTTGCCATATCAAGAGCCACTTTATCCCCCTTTTTAACATCTGGGAGATTGAGACTTATATTACCAGCCCCATTGTCTGTTATAGTTACATTAAGACCCGCTTTCAAAACCGTACCCGATTGAGGATGACCTACCTGCCCCGCGTCCCAACTCCAATCACTGCCGTTGGTTGATTTTAAGATTTTGAAAGTGGCGTATGTAATATCAATAGGAAACACATACTCAAACGTGGTGTTACTGCCCGTAAAGACGTGACTGCCGGCGGTACTTGGGTCTCCCGCGGTACAACCCTCTGTTAAGGTAGCCACCCAGCAGGCCACTCCATATATGAATTGGGTATCATCCAATTGACGGAACTGGTGCGGATAATAGTTTTTATCGTATGTATGAGAAGTGTATATATTGACACTGAAAAGCCCAGTTGTGCAAGTTCCGAAGGAACTTAACGTTTTAGTTTCTGAAACACCTTCAACTTGCTGGTTATCAACGCCAATCCAATAACTATAGTCATTCCAGTCACCAGAGACAGATCCGTATGCAACCATCTCATCAGGCACATTAGTACCAGCGTTCTCAAAAGTGAAATATTGGGCATTGGTTGGTGACGACGTAGGAAATACAGCCATCGTGTAAGCGGAGAACAATTCAACAGGTATAGCAAGCATTAACACACCTGCCAGCAATGACAATATATAAGATTTTCTCATAGTCCTTAAATAGATTCTGGTAAATAATACAAATATACACACTTTACAGCAAATATTCAAATGATTTCGCATAAAAAAACACCTTAATGAAAAATAAGGTGTTTTTACAATAAAAAATGAGGTGATTTACTTTGAAACTCTCTCTGCCAATTCCGCCAGATAACTTTCAATATGCCGGCGTTTCTTCTCCGGATAAACATCTTCAACGGTCATCAATATCCCGAATTCAATGACACTCCCGAATGATTTACAAATAGCGGCGCCGAATGCACGCATTGTGGCGGAGAGACCTATGTAGGCGTGAACAAGAGGCGGAATATCCACTCCTAACTCCCTGACCTGACGATGCAGGGTTTTATAATCCTCTTTAAAATTACCTGAATTAAAGAGCACATCCCTCTCTTCATCTGTGATATCTACAGGAAGAGCGTCATACGGGCGCACAAGGTTATCTTTATCTGGGAAATACTTGCCGATGAACGAGAGTATCAAATCCCTCGCCCTTGTGTTATATGAAGGATACATTGTAACTTTACCGAATAGGTATCTGACATTAGGCTCGGCAACAGTCAGAGCACCTAGGCCATCCCATAGGTTATCAAGTGCGAAAAGACTTTTAGTACCCATTTTAGTGGCTTGGTAATCAGGGTGAACAAATGAACGTCCCAACTCTATTGTCTCTGGAAGATATTCCGTGATAAACTTATCAGAAAAGTGAAGGATTTCAGAAGTGGCAAGCAGAGGCTGACCTTTTTCATCAAAAGTCATATCTTTTCCGTGTATGAAACGGTATCCACCCAAAATCTCCTCATTCTGAGGGTCCCACACAAAAAGCTGCCTGTACGGCTTATCCATATAGTCAAACTCATCAGTATCACAATCTTTGCCTGTTCCACCTCCCGGAATGCGGAAAGCCCACTCCCTGAGACGACCTATCTCACGCATTATATTAGGCGACTCAGCAGCGGTGGTGACATAAATCTCATTACCACCTTTGTTGGTCTTTCTGAGGAATTTATCTGGCGTAAGTTCCGCCTTAATGAGTTCCCTGTCTATCTTATCTATGAGCGTTTTCATTTGCGGTACAAAGTTATTTTATTTTTTGTCAATTATCAAATTTTTTAACAATTAAAGTACTCCGCGATGAATTGTTAATAACTTTTGTGTCTAATTGTGTCTAAAAAAGTTGGAAAGTGGGGAATTTTGAAGTACTTTTACAACCAGAAAAAAGGGAAAAGATGCAATCACTAATTGGAAATATTGACGCAAGGGTTGACGCAAAGGGACGGGCGTTCCTTCCCGCCCAACTACGCAAGCAACTTGATGATTGTAAGACATTTGTGTTACGAAAAGATATCTTCTGCAACTGTCTTGTCCTCTACACTGAAGATGCCTGGAACGGTATCGTGGCACACCTGAAAGGGAGTTTGAACAGTTGGAACAGAACGCAGTCACAGGTATTCCGTCAGTTTGTGGCGGAGGCGGACCGCATAGAACTGGAGGATAACGGAAGAATGCTTATTCCACGTCGTCACATTGAGGCATTGGGCATAAAATCAGACATTCGTTTCGTAGGCAGTGACTCAACAATTGAAATTTGGCCGGCAGGCAAGATTGAAGAGACTTTCATTTCACCCGACAACTTCGCCAAAGAACTTGAGGCAATGATGTCTGAGGATATTCAGAAACAGCAATAGGACACCACGATGGCAGACTCATATCACATACCGGTTCTTCTCCAGCAAAGCGTTGACGCACTGTCAATTAAAGAAGACGGCGTGTATGCTGATCTGACCTTCGGAGGCGGCGGGCACTCAGCAGAGATACTTGACAGACTTGGATCAAACGGCAGATTGCTCGCCTTTGACCAAGACAAAGACACACTGGCAAATATCCCCGATGACAATAGAATAATCTTCTGCCAAAGCAATTTCAGATACCTGCTCAACTTTGCAAGATATTATAATGTAGTGCCATTGGACGGTATTTTAGCCGACCTAGGGGTCTCATCCCACCACTTTGATGAATCAGAAAGAGGATTTTCCTTCCGCTTCGACGGTCCATTGGATATGAGAATGAACCAAAACGCCTCATTGACAGCCGATTATATTATAAACAACTATCCGGAAGAGAAATTATCCAACATCCTCTACTATTATGGGGAACTGAAAGCAGCAAAAAAAATCGCAAATGAGATAGTAAAGAAAAGAGCCGATGGAAAAATAGACACCATATTCAAATTCGCCAAGATTGTTGATAAGTTTTGTGGATATGATAAGAAAAAAGACTTGGCAAAGATATTCCAGGCACTCAGAATAGAGGTTAATGATGAGTTAGGTTCATTAAGAGCAATGTTGGCAAGCAGCGAAAAATCATTGAGAAGAGGAGGCAAATTAGTTGTAATTACATACCATTCTCTTGAAGATAGACTGGTAAAGAACTATATGAAATCCGGGAATTTTGAGGGGGAGACGGAGCAGGATTTCTATGGAAACAAGATGGCACCGTTCAGGCAGACTGGCAAGGTGATTGTTCCGTCAGATGATGAGATGAGAATTAATCCTCGCTCCCGCAGCGCAAAATTAAGAATTGCTGAAAAATTATGAAAAACCCATTCAAGAACATATCAGACAGCGGTTTTATTCAAGGTATGAAGTCCTTGAAGATTCAAGATATGGCAAACGGAGGATATCTTCTGAGAGATTGGTTGTTAAGACAGGGCAAGTGGGTTTTCCTTGTTGTTCTCTGCACCTTCTTCTATATGAACAACAGAATGGTTTGTGAGAAGATGCTCAAACGAATTGATGAGTTACACGAGGAACTTGAACACGCAAAATATATATCAACAATAAAAGAGACCGAACTTTTAAGAGCGGGACGACAGATTGAACTTGAAAAACTTATAGAAGAGAGAGGCTTGAATCTATCTAATCCGGATATGCCTCCATACAAGATACATAAATGAAGATAGCCGTAATAGCCATAGGAATCATACTACTGATTACAATCACAATCTTGATTGTGCTCATAGTAAGGGCTAAGGACATAAAGACATCAATGCTCCTTAGGTTCAGGATAATCTATGCCATTATGTTATCCATCGGGGCTCTTATTATATCTCAGATAATACATATACAATATGTAGAGCACGACAAACTTGTGGCTCTTCAGAATGTTACAGACAACACCCCCGACACTATAAAAGGCAGACGAGGCAACATACTAAGTGACAACGGCTCTCTGTTAGCAAGTTCAATGCCAATGTACAGACTGTGTATGGATATGAGAGTAAAAGCATTTACTGAAAAAGACAAGAAAACAGGCAAGACATTCTTTGAGAGCAATGTTGACTCCCTTTCAAAGGCTTTGGCTGATAAATTCAAGGATAAGACAGCAGAGGAGTACAGTGCCGGATTCAGAAAAGCGTTCAAGGAGAGAAGAGCTGAATACAGATTCTATAACAAACGTGTCAGTTACCTTGATTTTCAAGAGGTTAAGAATTTTCCTATTTTGCGTAGAGGAGCCATACAAGGAGGCTTCACAGCAGAAGAGCGTGTTGTAAGAATCAATGCATTCGGCGTGCTTGCCAAGAGAACGATAGGAGATGTTTACGGGATAGTGGAGAAAGGTGGTAGAAGTGGACTTGAAATGTATTATAACAAGGAGTTAGAGGGCAAAGACGGATTTAAAAAGAGAGAGAAAAGAGCAGGCAGCAAAGTTGACATCATCCTGAAACCAGCCGAAGACGGGAAGGACATTGTAACCACACTCAACATTCATCTGCAAGAGGCGGCAGAACGTGCCCTGATGGAGGAATTGGAGAGAGACGGAGCCGTATATGGTTGTGCGGTGGTTATGGAGGTCGCCACGGGAAAAATAAAAGCCATTGCAAACCTCTCCAGGACAAAGAACGGGAAATATAGTGAGATAACTAACATAGCATGCGGTTCTGAGATAGACCCAGGTTCAACCTTCAAGACCGTATCATTCCTTGTAGCAATGGACGATGGTAAAATTGACACCACAACAACAGTAAGCACAGAGGACGGCACCCATAAATTCGCCGACAGAGTAATGAGAGATTGGCGTAGAGGCGGATTCGGCATTTTGACCGTACCTGAGGTGATGTACCAATCATCAAACGTGGGAGTATCAGTACTTATAGAAAAATATTACGGAAACAATCCGCAGCGTTTCATTGATCTTATCCATAAGACAGGACTTGACACTCCGCTTGAAATAGAGATACCGGGACACGCCAAAGTCAAAATAAAAAACACAGACAACAGATTCTGGTCAAAGACCTCACTGCCGTGGATGTCAATAGGATATGAAGTTGTGGTACCACCCATCTACACACTAATGTTCTATAACGCCATAGCAAATGAGGGCAGAATGATGAAACCTATGTTTGTCTCAGAGATACGAGGCCCGCTTGACAGTGTCAGGTACATAGAACCAACCGTTGTAAATGAGCGAATCGCTAAGCCAGAGACAATACATAAGATGCAGAAAATACTTGAGGGTGTAGTGACAAAAGGAACAGCGAAGGGAGTTCAATCAAAACTCTTCTCAATAGCAGGAAAGACAGGAACATCACAAATATTTGAAAGAGGAAGCAACAGAAATGCGGAGGGTAAGACAAGGCATCAGATAACATTCTGCGGTTATTTCCCAGCCGACAAGCCAATGTACTCCTGCATTGTCTATATAAGAGAACCACAAGGAGCCGCATCGGCAGGCGGAATGTGCGGAAAAGTGTTCAAACAGATAGCGGAGAGAGCGTATATATTAAATGACGGCGAAGTTCCCGCCTGGGCAAAAGATTCAATACAATGAGACTGACAGAACTAATAGAAGATGTAGATGTGACACGTATTTGGGGAGACCCTGACATAGATGTTACAGACGTGTGCTTTGACTCAAGAAAAGTTAAGGCAGGCTCACTCTTCATTGCGGTTAAAGGCACAACCGTTGACGGTCACAATTATATTGAGAAATCAATCCACGATGGCGCAAAAGCCATAATTTGCAATGAGATACCAGACAAAACCACCATCGGAGTTACATACGTTGCCGTCAAAGATAGTTCAACAGCACTTGGAGAGGTGGCGTCCGCATACTACGGCAGACCGTCAGACCACCTTATCCTAGTAGGAGTCACCGGCACTAACGGAAAGACAACCATAGCCACCCTACTCTATAAACTTTTCAAGTTCAGAGGGTACAAGACAGGGTTGCTATCAACAGTTTGCAACTTTGTTGATGACGAAGAGTATCCAAGCACTCACACCACACCAGACCCACTGGAACTCAATGAGTTACTTGCAAAAATGGTTAAAAAAGGTTGTTCAAGAGTATTTATGGAGGTCAGCAGTCACTCCATTGACCAGAACCGCATAGCAGGACTTAGATTTGACGGAGGCATATTCACAAACCTCACACGTGACCACCTTGACTATCACAAGACAATGGATGCATACCTTGCCGCAAAAAAGAAGTTCTTTGACAATCTTCCTCCATCGGCATTCGCCCTCACAAACCTCGATGACCGCAACGGCAAAGTTATGCTTCAGAACACAAAGGCAAACAAATACACATACAGCACCACCACTCTTGCTGATTTCAAATGCAAAATAGAGGAACTCAGTTTTGAGGGAATGGATTTGAAGATAAACAATATAGAGGCGTCGCTCAGTTTCGTGGGCAAGTTCAATGCCGCCAACCTAACTGCTGTATTCGGAGCGGCATACTTGCTGCAAGTCAAACCACAGGAGATTATGTTGGCTCTCAGTGCATTGAGCCCGGTAAACGGACGTTTTCAACGCATTACCAGCCCCGATGGCAAAATGGCTATAATTGACTATGCACACACGCCAGACGCACTTGAGAACGTGATTAGCACCATAAATGAGATACGTATAGGCAACAAGAGATACGGAAAACTGATTACTGTAGTAGGTTGCGGAGGAGACAGAGACAAAGGCAAGCGCCCGCAAATGGCAAAGATAGCGGTCAAAGGCAGTGACAATGTGATTCTCACATCAGACAACCCACGCACAGAAAACCCTAACGATATACTCACTGATATGCTTGCGGGAGTTACGGAAAAAGAACAAAGCAAAGTGCTTGTTATAGAGAACCGTTCATCAGCCATAAAAACGGCTAGAACCTTAGCGTCTGTTAATGACATTATTCTCATAGCAGGCAAAGGACACGAGACCTATCAGGAAATCAATGGTGTGAAGCACCATTTCAATGATGCAGAAGAATTTTTAATATAATATGTTTTACTACTTATTCAGATACCTTGAAGAGGCATTTAATATGCCAGGCGCGGGACTTTTCAGTTACGTGTCATTCCGTGCGCCACTAACCTTTGTAACAGCCATTTTCATATCAATGATAATAGGCAAGAACATTATCAAATATCTGCAGAAGAAGCAGATTGGAGAGAGCATCCGTGACCTTGGACTTGAAGGGCAGTTGAGTAAGAAAGGCACACCCACAATGGGCGGAATAATAATCATAATAGCCATCGTGGTACCCTGCCTGCTGTTCGGGCGTTTGAGGAATATCTATATTCTGCTGATGCTTATAACCACAGTATGGCTTGGAGCGTTAGGTTTCGCTGATGACTATATCAAGGTATTCAAAAAGAATAAGGAGGGAATGCCGGGTAAAGTAAAGATAGCAGGACAGATAGGTCTTGGGCTTATAGTAGGTATGACCCTATTCCTAAGTCCTGAAGCGGTAGTGATTGAGAACCCACAGAACCTGACAAAAGCAGAGATAGCCCACGTTGAGAGGCTTGACTCTGACATAGCCGCCAAATCAACAAAAACAACCATACCATTTTTTAAAGACGGAAACCTTGACTATGCTGACCTGTTTAAATTCTGCGGTGAGCACAAACAGCAGGCAGCCTGGATATTCTTTGTAATTCTGACAATTTTTATCATAACAGCCACATCAAACGGAGCCAACCTGACCGACGGACTTGACGGACTTGCGGCAGGTACATCAAGCATAATAGGAGCGGCACTTGCCGTGCTGGCGTATGTATCAAGTAACCTCTTCTTCGCCAATTATCTGAATATAATGTTTGTCCCTGGCAGTGATGAACTTGTGGTCTATGCGGCTGCGTTTATGGGTGCTATGGTTGGTTTCCTATGGTACAATTCATTCCCCGCTCAAGTATTTATGGGTGACACCGGAAGTCTTACAATAGGTGGTATAATAGCGGTA
>JAKSOA010000008.1 GCA_024405875.1 Paludibacteraceae bacterium | reverse complement strand
CTACGTGAGCGGTGTTAATAGTAATACCACGCTCCTTCTCCTCAGGTGCGTTGTCGATAGAGTCGAATGAACGGAGCTCTGAAAGACCCTTCTTTGCGAGAACGGTGGTAATAGCAGCGGTAAGGGTAGTCTTACCGTGATCGACGTGACCGATAGTACCAATGTTTACGTGTGGTTTCGAACGGTCAAATTGTTCCTTTGCCATAGTGTTGTAATTATATTAAAAGTTTGTATTGTTTGGTCTGAATACTTTTTATTCTGAGCCGTCACCGAGAGTTGAACTCGGGACCTCATCCTTACCAAGGATGCGCTCTACCACTGAGCTAAAGCAGCAACACTTTTGTTTAGAGCGGAAAACGGGGCTCAAACCCGCGACCCCCAGCTTGGAAGGCTAGTGCTCTATCAACTGAGCTATTTCCGCAACAAGTTTTATTATGCAAAAATCCCGTGATGGATTACGGACCTGCGGTCCGTGAACCAAAAGGGGGAGCCTTTGCACAAAATTTCAAACACCGATAGGTGTTTAGTCTATAAGAACAGAACCTTTTCCTGTAAACAAGTTTCCGTCAAAAGTTCTGTTCTTATAAACTAGCGGCTTGCACCGCTTGAAATTTTGTGGGCAGTGATGGATTCGAACCACCGAAGGCATAGCCAGCTGAGTTACAGTCAGCCCCATTTGGCCACTCTGGTAACTGCCCTTCGAGCCTCTTGTCGGATTCGAACCAACGGCCCCGAGATTACACATCACGTGCTCTGGCCAACTGAGCTAAAGAGGCGCTTTCCTTACGGCTTGCAAATGTATGGCTTTTTTTTTACCTGACAAAATATTTTAAGAAAAAAGCAATATTTTTTTTATTTTTTCTCTTTTGCCTTCTCTATTTGTTTCTGTAGTGCTTCACAACATAGGTCTATAGCCTCTTCAAAGCTGTCGGCTATCTTGCTTGAGAATAGTTCCGTCTTCGGGGCTAATAGTTTAATAGAGGCCTCTTTGTTTGCGGCTGTCTCCGGTTTAATAACTTTTAGTGTTACTTCAACGGCTGATATGCCATCGTGGAACTTAGCCAATTTCTCTGTCTTCTTGTTTATAAAACTTTGTAACTTCTCTGTAGCGTCAAATTTTACTGACTGAATTCTAATCTCCATAATCAAATCCTTTCTTTTAAATTGTTACACATTATATATAAGGTATCAAACCGCTTCATTTCCTTGGGTGGGCATTCCTGTATATCTTGCGCATCTGTTCAAATGAGGTGTGGGTATAGACTTGTGTGGCGGCGAGCGATGCGTGCCCTAACAACTCCTTTACAGAGTTTATCTCCGCTCCTGAATTAAGTAACGCCCCGGCGAATGTATGCCTCATTACGTGCGGACTTCTTTTTGAGAGCGAGGATACGTTCTTCATTGAGTTGGTCACTATCCTGTAAATCAACCCCGGGTATGCCGGCTCTCCCTTGTCTGTCACTATGAAGTTCTCAACATCTCCAAACAACTTCCTCTTGAGTTTGATATAGTGCTCCGCCTTATCTTTCAATATGTCGCTTATGGGAATCACACGCTCCTTTCCTCCCTTACCCCATACACGCAAAGTTAATGAAAAAAAATTAAAATCGCTCTCTTTAAGTGAAATTAATTCGGCTCTACGAATACCTGTGTCATATAGGATTTCCAATACCATATCATTCCTTACGTCTGCGAATGAGTCTGACTCAACGGGCGTGGGGGAGAGTACATCTGACACTTCAGACTCACGGAAAAAGATGGGGAGCGGTTTGGGCGTCTTGAGTGCGGTTATCTTTGCTGTCGGGTCAATGAATGATTGATTCAGGCGTTTCACATATTTGTAAAAACTGCGGAGTGCGGAGAGTTTGCGGTTTACTGATGTTGACCCCATCTTGCCGTTCTCCTTGAGATCCATTATCCAGTCCCTGATGAAAACGCTTTTGGCGTCGGTTAACTCAGATACACCATAAATTGCTTGTAGAAAGGCTTGAAACTGCTTCAAATCCCTTTCATACGCCGCCGCGGTCAGTTTTGAGTATCGTTTCTGGTGCGCAATATACTCTATGAAATCTTCAATTTTTATGACCTCACTTTTAACTTTTCTTTTTTCACTTTTCACTATTCTTTGTACCACGATGCGTACATAGCGTAGTTATGCGCTATCTTTTGGTTTATCTCCTTTGCCTGTTCCGGCGATACCTCCTTAACCTGTTTTGCGGGTACGCCTGCCCAGATGGTTCCGGCAGGAATTTGCGTGTTGCTAAGTACCAATGCGTTGGCGGCTACAATGGCACCCTCACCCACAACAGCCCCGTCAAGAACGGTGGCTCCCATTCCAATCAGCGCATAGTCGCAAATCTTTGCTCCGTGAATTGTAACATTGTGACCTACAGACACATAGTCTCCTATCTCAACCACTGATTTCTGATAGAGTGTGTGCAGTACCGCTCCGTCTTGAATATTAACGTGGTTGCCAATGGTAATTGTATTCACATCACCACGCAGAACTGCGTTGAACCAGATGCTGCAACCATCTCCAATTGTTGTGTCGCCCACTATTGTGGCGTTGTCAGCAAGAAAGCAATCCTTGCCTATTTTTGGGGTGAACCCCCGAACTGATTTAATTAGAGCCATAGGTTAATTAACAATTAACAATTAACAATTAATAATTAATAATTAATAATTAATAATTAATAATTAATAATTAATAATTCCTCATATTCCTTTTCTACTTCAACTCGTGTTCAGCAATAAGTTTTAATGTGTCCACATCTATCTTTTTAGCAAAGATGGTGTGGTCTTTGTCAAGTACATAAATCATAGGAGTGGAGGAGGTGTCAAACCAATACCAATAGAATGATGTGCGTTCCGGGTCCCAGACATTTATCATATTCTCCATCTTCTTCTCCTCTATGAATTTAGTCCACTCCTCTTTATCGGTCAGCATATAGACCGCTATAATGTTAAATCGTGGGTCATCTTTGTACTGCTCATAAAATTCACTGACCTTAGGCGCTGTCTGTTTGCAGTGTCCGCATTGAGGCTCAAAGAAGAACAAAACTGTATATTGCGTGCCACCCAAGTCATAGATGGAACGATACTTGCCGTCAAGTCCGCAAAGTTCTATATTGTGAGCCTTATCTCCCACCAGTGAGTGCTCAATCTTCTTAATCTCCTTGCCTATGTTTGACTTCAGGGTAGAGTCCGCCCAAGTGGCTGTGCCGTTCAGGTAGTAGTTCCTGCCAAGTTCCACAAGCATACGGTCCATACCCATTATGTTGCTCTTGACACCCCACTGAAGCATATAGTTGCATACAACACGGAAAGTCTGCTCAGTGCCCTTGCGGCTCTTTTCAATAAGCGATAAGGCGGCGGAAATTATGGAGTCATAGTATTGCACAAGAACCTTGTCCATATATGTGTCCATTGACTGTTTTATGTATGGAGTGTGGAATGTGCGCTCATCAGCAAGGTTCATATTGTCAAAGTAGTGCTCTTTCTGAAAATTGTATTGGAGAACCCACTTCATAGAGTCACTGAGAGCGTCATACCCTTCAGGCTTCTGAAATTCAGGCGATTGCAGCCCCTTTATAAAAATGCCGCACATACTCTCAGGGTACTTCTTTATCAAGGCGTTCTGCCTGTCGGTCATAGTTGCTCCTAAGAGTTTGAGTTCCGCCTTTATCTTGCCTATCTCAACAGAATCTTCCAGACCCTCAATCAGTTTGTTCTTCTCAGCACTTGTCTGTTGCAGTTCTCTCATAAAATGTGCGTAACCATTAAAGTCAACACTCTCTTGAGCCCCCTCTACCACGATGTTTTTATAATGGTCTGTGGTGTCAAGTTTTACTGTTATATTCTGACTTCCACCTAATAGCACCTCAGCCACAGGGGCACGATTAACGCAGATGGCGTATAACCCCTCGTCAAATTTATCCTTCGGGGTGAACACGCCTTTACCTTTCTTGTCTAAATCAAGAGAGTCTTTCACATATATTTGCCCAAAGTAGTGATAGGCGAGCAGCACCTGTTCCCCGGCAAGTTGAGGAGCCTTGATTGTTATCTGAGCGGTTGCAAAGGTTGATACGCACAAAAGGCATATCAGTAGATTTAATTTATATTTCATACGCTATTGTCTCAAGAAACTCATACTCGCTATCAGACAGGTATGGTTTCAATTTGTTTTTCAGATTATTGTTATAGTTATTCAAAAACCTCTTCTCATCAGCGGTAAGCAGGTTTAAATCAATTGCCCCGATGGCGTATGGGGCGAGCGTCAGGTGCTCAAATGTCAGAAACTCACCAAACTCACTCTTTGAATAAGGTACTACAAGCACCGTGTTCTCAATGCGCACACCATGCTTCCCCTCTCTGTATATGCCCGGTTCATCAGTCATTGTAAGCCCAGGCTCATAGCCAATGTTGTTTTCAGATGGACGCAGCCATGCGTAGCCTTCGTGGACATTCAACAGATGCCCCACACCGTGACCTGTGCCGTGCCCGTAGTTCATAGACTCATTCCAAAGGAACTGACGAGCCAGAATGTCAAGTTGACTTCCTTTCACACCTTTGGGAAAAACCGCAGTGCCAAGCGCAATGTGACCTTTAAGCACAAGAGTGTAATCCCGCTTCTCCTCATCAGTCAAAGTTCCGCACACAAGAGTACGGGTTGTGTCTGTGGTGCCACATAGATAGTGAGTGCCTGTATCAATTACAAGTAACCCCTTGCGCTCTATTATGGCGTTTGACTCGTCTGTGGCGGCATAGTGACCTATGGCACCGTGAGCGGCATAGCCCGCTATAGTACCGAAACTCTCATCAACAAACAACTCCTGCTCCGCTTTGAGTTCCCTTAGTTTATCCATTACATCAATCTCTGTTATGCGGGAGTCACTTTCAAGAGACTCATTAAACCACTTGTAAAATCTCACCCATACCACACCGTCATTAATCATAGCACGGTGGTAGCCCTCAATCTCCACACTGTTCTTCACAGCCCTTAGACGGGCTATATATAGTGGCAGGTTTATTTTGCGTCTCTCTTTTATCAGTAAAAACAGATGCTGGTTCAGTGCGTTCTCATCATAAAGAGCCGTGCCTTCACACCCTTTTAGTGCCTCGTCAATATCATCATAACTCCTTACCCCGATGCCGTGTTTTGTGAAATATTCAGCCGCTGAGGCTGTTATTTTACTATTATCAATGAAAATTGTGCATTCAGAGAGAGTTACAATGACAAAACAACGCACCACTGGGTTGCACTCCACATCGCCGCCCCTTATGTTCAAAAGCCAGGCAATGTCATCAAGGTTTGAGGCTATGGCGTAGCCAGCCTCTTGCTCCTTTATAATGGCACGCACTCTTGTGAGTTTTGACTCAACAGACTCACCTGAAAATATTACATCGTGGATATATACGGTGGAATCACATAGGGCTGGTCTGTTTCTCCACAGGGTTTCAAAACCAGCGTCATCACACATATTGACAGCCTCAGACAGTTCCGCCCACCTTTTTATAGAGAAGAGTCGGGCGTTGGCGGCAACCTTACTTCCGTTCATCTCAGTTGAAAGCCATTTCTCAGGCGACGGAACATCCGGGAGACCACACTTCATAAGTTCAATCCCACTCCCTTTAAGTTGCAATGATGCCTGTATGTGATATCTTGAGTCAGTGAACAGAAGCGCTTTTGAAGTTGTCACAACCAGAGTGCCGGCACTCCCCGTAAAGCCACTGAAGTGGCTGATAAGCCTGTAGTGGTTCTCAATATACTCACTCTGATGCGGGTCTGCCTGCGGAATTATGCAGGCGTCATAACCATTAGACTTCAACCATAACTGAATGTATGTAACCTCTTTCTTCATTTTGAGTTGTAAAGGTACTCAAAAAACTTATTTTTTTACAAAAAAATGATTAAAAGTTTGTGCGTTGAAAATGTTTGTTTACCTTTGTGCCCGCAATAGGAGAATATTCCTAAATGAAAGGAGGTGATTCACAATGATAGTAGTACCAGTTAAAGAGGGTGATAACATTGAAAAAGCGTTAAAAAAATTCAAACGTAAGTTTGAGAAGACAGGCGTTGTTAAGGAACTGCGCAAGCGTCAGCAATTCTCTAAGCCTTCAGAAATCAAGAGAGAGCGTATGATGCACGCCATCTATGTTCAACAACTGCACCTCAATGAGGAGTAATCTAATTTTTCCAATAACAAAAAGACCAACACTTTAGAGGTGTTGGTCTTTTTTTGTCAGTATGGAAAACTATAAACTGAATCTTTTGAGATCGTAGTACATTAACCTAGTGGCATCACCAGCGTCTTTGTTAGAGAAGAATGCAAAACCGCATGCTTGGTAGAAAGGTATTGCGTTATGATATGCATCTACTGTAAGAAATCTACATCCTGTACGATTCCCTTGGGTAAACATGCTGATTATTAGTTTGATAATCTTAGTTCCTAAACCTTGTCCAGTGTAATTGTGGTCAATTGCTAAACGCCCGATTTTAACTGCAGGGTAGTGTTTACGCCTTTTATTATTTGAAATACTCCTATTTATTTTGTTCCAAAAATTCTTTTCTTCTTGATTGTATGTAATTTTGTCATTCAGGAGACTAAAATATGCTGCGGTTTGATCATTCCTTTTAGATTCAATAATATATGTCACCGCCATTAATTCTGTCAAGTAATTTTTAGCGTCATCATAAATGAAATCGTTCAAATCTTTGTCATTGCAGTTAAATTGTTTAATTGCAGTGTTACCAGAAAGTTTATAAAATGAAAAGTCAGAAATATTCATCTTTACAAATCAAATGTTGCAATGGACTTAAATTCATTGTACGCTTTGCGAGCGGCTTCTATTTCTTCCGTTGTTGCAGGTTTTAGATGTTGCATTTCGTATTCAAAACGCCTTGCGTCTTCACCATACAGTGTTGGTGTTTCTTTTATTGGTCTTGCCATAACTAATCCTCCATAATTTTATAATTCAACGATGCAAAGTTACAATGGAAAAATTGAATTTGCAAATAAAATTTTATGTAAATATCTGTGGTTCAAAAATTTAACTTTTAGTTACAAAAATTGTCGTAATTTTTATGATTTCAAGATTGAAGTATGAATCCACAAAAAATACTACCTCTTATAGTTGTATTTACCAAATAAGTTATTACATTTGTAGCCAAATACATATAGGCGTTTACAAGCGCTTTGGAAAGACGTACTGAAATCTTGCAAACTTTCAAATGCCATCTTTACAAAGCAACGGTAGATGACTATGTTGGTATGATTATGCATACACCCAATGTTGGGTGTAGTGTTTTCATATTGGCGTGGGTCTGGCGTTGTCTGTCTGGTGGCATAGGCATGCAAGAGCCTCAGTACGTGGACTGACAATAAGTCAGATTCCACGTTTTGTTTTTTATGCCTATGCCAAACCAGATACTTGATGAATGACTTTGACTACATCTCAGAGTACTCATTAGACCCTGAGAGAGCGACACTCAAACTGTTTGACTTGTGCCGTTACAGGTTTACAAGTTTTATATCACACCAGTACAGCCTCCTGACCGCTGAGGAGGTAGATGAAATTTACAATGACTCCATACTTGTGGTATGGGAGAATGTAGGTCGTGGAAAACTAACACAAGCAAATTTAGACTCCACAATACTCACATACCTTATAGGCGTAGGCAAACGCAAGGCAGCACATTTGTTAGGCAAGAGGCAAGAGGCTCAATTCTATCAAATAAAAGATGGTGATGATGAAGCAGGTGTTGATATAATAGATTACGGAGAGAGCCCCGTAAGAGCGGCGGTGCGTGAGATACTTGAGAAACTTGATGCCCGGTGCCGTAACCTGCTTGACCTATTCTACACTTTTGGTTATGAGATGGCAACCATAGCCGCTAAACTTGGTATGCCTAACGCTGATACCGCTAAGGCACAGAAATACAAGTGTATGAAACGCTTTGAGGAGTTGTATAACCAAACACTCCTATAAAATTTTCAAATCCCATTTACTTTTTAATAAAAACAAAGCATTAACAGGCAGAATGACAAACTTAGAAGAAGAAATAATGTGGGAACTCAAATCGCAGGCAATGCTCAAGCGGTTAAGAGAGAGAGTGAGGAGGCAGAAACAGGTGCGTGCATTATGGATTGGCGTATCATCTATGGCGGCGTGCATACTCTTTGTAGGACTATTCGGGTGGTGTGGCATAAAAAATCAAATGTATAACCTGAGCACTGAAGCCATTAACCAATTTGAGGTGGAGACCGTAAGGGGCGATGTTGACGTGGTGCGTATAAACAATTTTCACCAGATGCTTAAGCAAGAGGGCGATATGCTGCGTCAGGCAGATGACTCCATCTCTAATTTCATAGATGAGTTAAGTAACCGCACATACCCCGATGACTTGGTTGGCTATTACTATAAGGATATGGACAGAGAATTGTTGGAGGATGCCGAGTATCTGCAAGCCGTCTGCACAATGAAACGTGGCGATGTCATTAAAGCGAATGAAATGCTGCGTGAAATAAGGGATAGAGGTGGTGTATACGCTTCCAGTGCAGATGAACTACTTAAAGAGAGCAACGGATTTAGTTTATCAAATATTATAAAATTAGTAACGGAGTAAGCCGAAACGCCAAAAGTGAGTAGGCAAAATTAACAAATTTAAATTTTATACAATTATGAAAAAGATTGTTTTTTTGAGTTTGGCGTTGCTGGTGTGCACGTTATGCTCAGCCAAGAAATCTGTTAAGAAACAGGCACAAGAGAAAACTCAACAGGAATTTGAAATGCCTTGTATGTCAGAGTCAAATGACACACCTGAATATTATTGTGGGTTTGGAGTAGGCCAAGGTAGAACATTTAATGATGCGATTATGCAAGCACATATGTCGGCTAATGAAGATTTGCATAGGAAAAGCGGAAAGGAATATATAAAAGAAGTAGAAATCGTATGTCAAAAATTCGGAACAGATAAATCTGGACGTTGCACTTGCTATATGGCAGTGCGTATGCCTAAAAATGATACAGTAGAACAGAAATAATATAGTAACGGAGTAAGCCGAAACGCCAAAAATGAGTAGGCAAATATTAACAAATTTAAAATTTATAGAGTTATGAAAAAGATTGTTTTTTTGAGTTTGGCTGCATTTACAGCCTTGACATTTGCAAGTTGCAAATCATCAAAAAGTGCTACAACAGTAACAAGTCCTGACGAAAATCCGTTTGGAGAGTCTTATGAAATGCCATGTACAATTTATGACACTGAAGAGAATTTTGCGGCGACAGGAACATTTATAGGTTCTAGTAAGCAACTTGGAGAGGTGCAGAAAAACGCACTTCTTAACGCACAAGACCTTATTCGCAATAAGATGGCTTCTGCTTACAAAGGTATGGTTAGTGAATATTCTGCGTCTGTAGGTAATAACAGTGGCAATGACATAGAGCGTAAAATGACAAGTGCTGGAGATAAAATCATAGACGTGTTTGTGAACAACACTTCTGCGTCTTGTTTAAAATGGTCAAAAATAGGAGCGGATGGTCATATAACTTGTTATATAGCCATTTTAATACCAAAAGCAAAGGCTGCTGCTCAAATAGCAAGTGAGGTAGCAGACAAATTAACGCAAGAGGAAAAAGACCGCATCGGTTTCAATGAACAGGAGTATCGCAAACAAATGGAAGATCGATTTAAACAATACAAAGAGAATAAAAAATAATAATAGATGCATAAGTCTAAATTTTATGCTATGCTTACTTTGTTCATCTGCTGCTTTGCAGGTGGACAAAGTGCTTGTGCGGAAGATAATGATGCTCCATTTTGGATTAATGGTTACTTTAACTCACTCTCTAATTCATATATAGAGGTTGTATCAGGAGAAGGATATGACTATAAAATAGCAAAAGAGAGAGCATCAAAAGAGATAATTCAGCGAAGAAGTTTGACTACTGGAGTGGAATCGACGGTCAATTATGGAAAGGACAATAAATCAAATACTATTCTAGGCGCAGATAATTTGATAGTTTCATCAAGAATAATAGATGAATATACAGATCACATTGGTCCGGGACAATATAAAGTGTATTTGCTTGTCCAAACGGCTAAAAATCCAACTTATAAGATGGAAAATGTTGCGTTAACAGATAAATATCCATTTTCTGGCAGAGTATTTGTACCTGGTATGGCTCAGATATATAAAGGTAGCAAGGTTAAGGGAGGCGTTATGATTGCTGGGACGGCGTTGGGTATTGGTGGAATTGCAACTTGTTTTGCAATGAAATCAAATTATTTGTCATTGGATAATACTTCAAAAGCAACTACATGTGCCAATGTTGGATATGGATGCATAGCCTTTACTGTTGCAATGTATTTGTATAGTTTGATAGACGGCATAGTCGCTCCAGGGGCAAAGCATATAACAACAGAAGAGTTGGCTTTTGATTTTAAATTATTGCCATCCTTTGACTTATATAATGGGGCAGGCATAGTGTTGCGATGTGATTTTTAATAATAAACAGATAACTTTAAGAAACTTTTAAAAATATGAAAAAGAAAATTTTATTTGGAATAATGTTGGTAGTTATTCCATTTGTAGTATGTGATGCTAAAAAGAAGGTAGAACAACCAAAGCCAAAAAATCCTTTTGGAGAAACATTTGAAGCACCCTGTCAAGTTTATGACACAGATGAAGAGTTTGCTGCAACAGGTATTTTTGAAGGTACAAGTAGTCAAAAACAAGAGGTTCAAAAAGGTGCGGTTCTGGCGGCACAGGAATTAATCCGTATCAAAATGAAACACTCATATAATGGTATGATTTCAGAATACTCAAGTTCATACGGTAAAAATGCAGGAAATGATATTGAACGTAAAATGGAAGCGGCTGGAGATAGAGTGATAGACCAAATTATTAATGATTCAAAGCAATCTTGTGTAAAATGGTCTGAGGTTGATGATAAAGGACACATTACGTGTTACACATCTGTAATAATATCTAAAAAAGAGACGGCTCAAAAAATCTCACAAGAAGTAGAAGAAATGCTTTCCCAAGATGAAAAAGACCGTATAGGTTTTAATGAACAGGAATATAGAAAACAGATGGAAGAACGTTTCAAACAATATAAAGAGGGAAAATGATAATAAAAAAACAGTTAATAGTTTGTTTCTTGTTGGCATTGTTTCCGTGTATGGTAGGCAGTGCCAAAACAAAAAAGCAGGAGGTTCAAGATAACAAAGAAAATATATTTGGGGATTCTTTTGAGGCACCTTGCACAATGTATGATACAGATGAGGAATTTGCGGCAACAGGTATCTTTGAGGGTCCTGCCAATCAGAAACAAGAATTGCAAAAGAATGCTTTGCTTGCCGCACAAGATTTAATAAGGTTAAAAATGAAACATACTTACAAAGGTATGGTTTCTGAGTATTCTGCATCATTTGGGAATAATGCAGGAAATGACATTGAACGCAAAATGCAAAGTGCAGGAGACAGAGTTATTGATGTGGTAGTTAATGAGACAAAGCAATTGTGTACAAAATATTCACTTGACAAGTTCAGAGTTAATATGACTTGCTATGTAGGCATTAAGATTTCCAAGTCAGAAACTGTTCAAAGAATTTCTAATGAAATTGGAGAAAATCTTACACAGGAAGAGAAAGACCGTATAGGTTTCAATGAACAAGAATATCGGAAACGTATGGAGAAACGTTTTAAAGAAAATTGAATATGAAAAAAATTTTACTATCTGTGTTATGTTGTTTGCTAACATTTTGGGGATATGCGGTTAAACCAGGATGGACAACGCATACTCCTACCACACACGGCAAGAAGGATTACTTGTTTGTAGTGGAACACGCTACGGGTGCTTCTGAAGAAGAAGCCGTAAACAAGGCAATAGGATTGGTATATAAATGGGCGATAGCCATGTATGGTGCTCCTATGAGTTCAAAACAAGTTGATGAATTGGTGAATAGTGGCTCTATTTCTGATTCACAATCTTTTGATTTTGATATACCTATTCACAGAGTTGCACAATATACTAAAGTGTTGAAAAACGGAGGCTATAAGGTATTTTTATTATATCAAGTAGCGGTAGCTGGTGTTATTGACCCTGACTGGGAGGATTCAAAAATGAAAATCTATACGTCTGGCACTGATGGTAATGATGTCGTTGATGTTGTTCCTGATGAATGGGAAGAATATGAAACAGACGAATATTTCTCGGTTGTTTTACAGGATGACTTACAAAAGAAAGATGAAGTTAATGCATTAAAAAATAGTCTTCAAGAAAAGGCGAAAAATAAATTAGTACAAGACGTGCATTTAGATGGAATGTTACTACCATTAATTCATACAGATGCCAATGCCAACAAAGAAGCATGTTGTGCTGTTGCGTATATTGAAAGTGATGCTGTTGTTAAACAGTATAAACTTGATATAGAGTCTGCAATGGATGTTGCTGAAACATATATAAGTAAGGCTGATAGAGATATTAAAACAAAAAATCTTGCCAATGCAAAAGCGGCGTTGGATATTGCACAAGATACTTTAAAAAGGGTTGAACCTAAAATTAAGTTTTTACATGCATTTGCAACAGATAGGAGCATTGAGTCTATTTTTGAAGATAGTAAAGACATTAAATCCAAAGTAGAAAACAAGTATAACAGTTTATCTGGTAATTATACTCAAGTCAGGGAGAATAAAATTAAGGAATTCATTAAAACAGGGAAACTATATGAACGTGATTTCAAGATAGGAGATGCTCTACGTTATTTATATGGAGCTCAGTTGCTTCTTTACGACTTGGAGACAAAGGAATCATTTGAATATACAATTCATACTCCATCGGGTGATTCCATTGTTATAGTTCCACGCACATTTTTGGATAATGAAATAAAAACCATTATAGAGGGAATCTCAGTTACCGTAGATGGTACTATGCCCAATGACCCTACAAGAGTGAGGTTAAGTTTTACTTATAATAGGAAAACACGTAGAAGAACTATGAGTGCTCCAATTAAAAAATTAAGATTCAGATATTCTGATGGTCAGAATTGGAGTGATTGGTATCAGGTGCGTGATGGTGTAGCGACAATAGACCTTTTGGGCTACAAGCCACAAGAGTTGCCTATAGAAATTGATTACCGCTCAGATACAGATGAGGGAGGATATGACGTGGAGGTTAAGAACAACATGGGCAAATACTCTAAAAAGATTAAATATGATGCGTCAATATCAACGGCATTGAACAGTTCTGTTTTTAATGCCAACCCCAATAAGGCAACATCCGCTATATCTAATGTAAAGAATACGTATGTTAATAGTTTTACTGAAACAAGTGTTGTTTCTGATGCAGAAAAGAAGGCATGCGAGGCTAAAGTGCTTCAAGTTTGCAATGCTATTAAAAATAATAACTATTCATCTGTAAGAGGTTTATTTACAGTGGCGGGATATAATCAGTTTGACAAGTTAATAAAATTTGGCAAGGCAAAAGTAATAGTAACAGACGGATTGGCGTACTTTAGGATAGGTAACGAAATACAATGTCGTTCAATCCCGATGGAATTTACTTTTTCATCAAATAACAAAACTCGTGAAAATGTAGCATTCACATTTAATGCTGATAAATATATTGATGGTGTCCAGTTTACGCTTGAAGCAAGGTCTCAAAATGATATATTGGGTGACAAAAGAATTTCTGAATCGGCAAGGCTTTCAATCATTAATTTTATGGAGAACTATAAAACCGCATTCAGTTTAAAGGATATCAAGTATATAGAATCTATTTTCTCTGATAACGCAATAATAATAGTAGGTAGAAAATTAGTTTCACAAGGTATAAGTGCAGAGCAGAACCGCTTAAATGTAAATGGTAGATTTGATTTTGAGCGTTATGACAAAAAAACTTATATAAATAACCTTGCTTCTTCTTTTAAATCAAAAGATTGGATTAAACTTGAATTTGGTTCAACAAAAGTTGAAATGAATAAAAACGAAAATATGTTTGCCATCAATCTTTTTCAGGAATATATGTCATCCAATTATGGAGATAGAGGATATTTGTTCCTGTATGTAGATGCTACAACAGAACATCCCAAGATACTAGTGCGTACTTGGGAGGCTGAAACGGGAGAGCGTGCACCATACAATTTAGACCAATATTATAAAGATACAGGAGTTTATTAATATGAAAAATTTTAAATTTATCTTTGTAGGATTGCTTTTGTTTATTTGCAATTCTGCTTATTGCAGCTCAAATACAGAAAGAGATATTCAGTATGAGCATATTGTAGATAGTGTCATTGTTGCAATCAATGCAAATGACGTATATAGCGTGTCATCTCTATTCACAGCCGATGGTTTTAAAATGATTAGTGATTTGACAGAAACCACTAAAGTAAATGTAGTGGATTCTGTTAGATGTCATTTTATAGAATTTGGAGAAGATGTGTTGTGCTTCTTTATTCCTTTGCAATTAAGCCCTGATTCTCTTAATTCATTTTCGCGAAGGATGACATTGGTGTTTAACAATAAAGGGAAAATTTCAAGAATTCAGTTTGCCATAGACAGGGAGTCTAGTAAAGACATAATGACAGATATGCTTATCCCAAAAGAGCATAGGTTGGCAATAATTAATTTTATGGAGATATATCAAACGGCATATTCATTACGACAGATGCAATACATTGATGACCTGTTTTCTACAAATGCAGTAATGTTAATTGGAAGTAAAGCCCAAGTGGAGGATGAGAATAATCCTGATTTAAATCAAATAGCAATAAATAGTTTTTATTATAGGAAACATTCTATTGATGAGTATTTAGAAAAACTACAAAATGGATTTGAATCAAAAGGATGGATAGATGTAACACTTCACGATATTTCAATATCCATTACCGATGATATGTATTTATATGGAATAAATTTTGTAACTGATTTTAAGTCTGCCAATTTCTCGGCAAAATCAAATTTATTTTTCTGCTTGGACATTACAGAAGCCACGGCACCTAAAATTATATTCCGTGTATGGCAGCCAAGTGATGATAATGTCAAACCTTTTGATATGAGTGATTATACAAAATTTATGGAGTCAAGTGAAAATTTCTGACTATGAGTACTATGCATATTAAAATTATTGGATGGTTTGCTGTGATAGGGTTATTTTTTGTAATGTCAGAGTTGCATGCTCAAACAATAGAAATATCCAAAACATTTACAGAGGTTTCAAATTCATCTGTTATAGCGGCATACTCAAGTGAGTTTTCAACTGAAATTAAAGAGTATGGAGATGAAGAGACGGGGGATTTTAAGTTTGTGGTAATCCGCATGAATCTTGAGGGAGATGTGGCAGAGGCAAAAAAATATGTCACTCTTAATTGCCCTACGCAGCGTTTGGAGAAAACCTATAAAGAAAAGTCCAATCAGATGCTATTCCTGTTCCCCTACGAGGCTAAGACCATATTTGTGGACTGTGGAGACGGTTGTGAACGCAAAGTTCTTATATCTGGCAAACAACTCGGAAGCAATACTGTGTATGAAACTACAGTAAAATACACGGCAAAATTATCATCAGATGTCAATAAAAATTATAAGTTAATACCTGTCATATATGATAAAAATGCAGGAGAGGAGGTGTCATTTCGTGAGCACGGAGACGAGAGCATTGGTTTTTTCCCATTGTCAACAGATGAAATTGAGTTGGAGATGGGTAAGGTTTTTGATTTTAAGTTTAGTAAAAAAGATAAACTTTACAAAGATTCAATAATAGCATATAAAATTGATAGAAATGTAAGTGTTATACATTTCCCTCATTTAAGTATTGTAAATGCTAATAGTGAGGATTTAACTGTAACGGATTGTCAAGGATATGTGTATCCAGTCGTAAAAATTGGTAAGCAGTATTGGATTTCTGAAAATATGCAATGTACAAAGTATGATACACAAAGTGAAAAAGCAGGAATTGTGTTACAAGCATCTAAGGGTTATATTGATGGTAGACATTCTGCTGGATATAATGAATTGAGCAATTCAAAACGAGCTAGATTGGGACTTCTATATAATTGGTCGGCTGCTATGGGTTATAGTGAAAATGAAACAAAACAACAAAATGGTAAATATATCGGGAAAAGACAGGGAATATGCCCTAATGGATGGCATATTCCTAGTAGATCTGAATACGTCGAATTGGTTAACTCTTGCGGAGGGGAAGAAGTTGCTGGTCAACATTTGACATCTAGTATTGGTTGGTATGAAGATGTTGGTAGTGGTGATAATAAGTGTGGATTTTCTGCATTACCTTCTGGTTATTCAAATGGAGATGAGGTTAATGGCGTGGGTTATCTATGTTATCTATGGACATGTGATGCATCGGATGAGGATTTGACATTCATACGTATTATTGATCCCCTTGAAACTATTGAAGGAACCGAATTAAGTAAAGATAATTTAGTGGGTGTCCGTTGTGTAATGGATTGATTTTTTGTCATCGTTAGATATATGATTTTGTTATGAGAAGAGATTTACCTTTAGTTTTGTTTGCACTAAGTGTAACTTTATTATCAATGGCACAGAGTGTGGAGGTGGTAGAGCAGTTCAAGGAAGTTCAGAATTCATCTGTTATAGCGGCATACTCAAGTGAGTTTGCATCAGAAATTAGAGAGTACGGAGATACGGAGACAGGGGATTTTAAGTTTGTGGTAATCCGAATGAATCTAGAGGGAGACGCTGCGGAAGCAAAACACAGGGTAACGCTTTATTGTCCTACCCAAAAACTTGTAAAAACATATAAGGAGAGACCTAATCAGATGTTGTTTCTTTTTCCGTACGAGGCAAAAACAATATATGTAGAATGTGGTGACGGTTGTGAAAAGAAATTGCTTGCTGACGGGAAACGGCTTAAGTACAATACTGTATATGAAGCAACAGTGAAATATATTCCATCAGATAAAGTACTACAATCCAACACCAGTGTTTTTATAAACTATAACAAAAAAACTGATGCCATAAAATACAGAATACACGAAAATGAGGAACAGAATTTTTCCTATACAGATGTTAAAACAGATAGTCTGAAACTTAGGTTGTACACCACTTACCAATTTGTGTTTTCACGTATGGGTTTCGCAGACACCATTATAAGTTACAACATAGATGAGAATGTTAAATCAATAGAGTTTCCAAAATTACGTGAAATTTACGGGGTCCTTTCAGTGGAATCTGTTCCAAATAAGGCTACTGTAACATTATATTCAAATAGCACAGAGGGAGTTTCTACATATCATACTCCAATAAAAGATATGAAGTTAAGAGTAGGAGACTACAGGGCTCTTATCTCAAAAAAGCACTATATGAATTCTTCTACTATGAATATTGCAATAAGGGAGAACGAATTGACTACATTGCCTAAAATCAAACTTAAGGAGATTCCTCATTTTAGGACTTTTATATTGCTTAATGCAGCGTATTCTCCGTCAAACCAATGGAGTGGTGGATTTATGGTAGGTATGGTAAAGCATGCCGGTTGGTATGTAAAATTCCGTAGTTCGTTTGATTTTGCTCATATTTCAGATGTGGTGGGTACCTGTAATAAGAATGGTCAAACAGAAGGTGGCGGTATTCCCATTTTTAGCGGAAAAGTCTCAAAACCTCACTTTATAGTCACAGGTGGTGCAGCGGTTAGACTTGGATGTAATCTCAACGCTCTCATTGGAGTTGGCTATGGGCAGAGGCGAACTTTATGGCAGGTTAAGGCTGAGGAATCTGAGGGGAAACAATATTGGTGCAAAGTTAATGATTATTCATATCAAGGTGTTGCCGCTGAAATAGGCTTACTCTATAATACAACAAGTCACGTGTCTGTTTCAGTCAGTGTAAGTACAATTGTTTTTAAATATGTTGATTTTGAAATAGGAATAGGATATGTATTTTGAAAGAAGTAAAAATAGAATATTAGTTTTTGTGTTAATAGCAATGGCATTCATTTCGTGTAAAAAGGATGGAGATCCAGTTATTATTGCTGAAGCGGTTGTAGAGTGCTATGCTGTTCCAAGTGCATCAAGTGTTGACATATATTGTACCGTAAAAAATTCCTCTTTTTCTTGCGAAAGTATAGGTATATGTTTTTCTGATAATGTGAATGCCAAGTATGACATTGCCAATGCTTGTGAAGCGAAAAGAACCACCTCGGAGTCAAATGAATATAAGTGCTCTATATATGGTTTGCAGGACAATACGAAGTACTATTATAGAATTAGATTAAAAGATAGTATGCATTCATATTACGATTATAATGTTGTATATGAATTTGTTACAGAAGCAAATGTGCGTGATTATGATGGTAATAGTTATGGATTTGTTAAAATAGGTAATCAATATTGGATGACTGAGAATATGCATAGTGCTAAATATGATACTCAGTCTGAAGCCTATAGGGAAGGATTATATACTATTCCGACATCAGAGAAAGATGCAGTTGTTGCTCCATACTACAAGGACGGCACTGGTAGCGGATACGGATACTATTACAACTGGGCTGCGGCTATGGGATACACAGAATCTCAGGCAAAAAGTCAGACTGGCGGTTACAGTGGCAATCGTCAGGGTATTTGTCCCAACGGATGGCATATTCCAACAGATAATGAGTGGCTGACGCTTCAAGACTATATAGAACAGACAGATAGTAAAGGCAATGATACGGCTGGTAAACACCTTAAGACAACATCTGGTTGGCTCAATAATGGCAACGGAATGGATAGTTATGGTTTTTCTGCTGTGCCAGCTGGTTACGTTAGCGGAAGCGATGTATCGGGAGGAGGTGCGGGGGGCTCATTTTGGTCGTCAGACTCTAAAAATAGTGATTACACTTACTACTGCCACTTGCATTCCAATAATTCTTTGTTGAGTAGAACCGACATCAACAAGTACTTTGCCCTTAGTGTTCGTTGTTTGAAAAGTTCAGAAGAGACAATAAGCGTTACCCCAACATCAAAAGAAATAGCATCAACTGGTGGTACATTTGACATTACAATAGCATCTAATACATCTTGGACTGTGTCAAGTGACCAAACTTGGGCTACGCTCTCAACCGCAAGCGGTGGCGGTAATGGGACCGTAACTGTGACAATTGCACCAAATACGGATGCCACAGCAGTGGACGCTACGATTATATTTACAACACCAACCAATAAACAGGCTACTGTTATAATTAAAAGAGCGGAAGTTGAGAAGTGTGATGCATCAGACTATCCGCAAGTAATAATAGAAAATCAGATATGGATGGCGGAAAACTACCGTTGTTCAAAGTATGATACAGAGTCAGAGGCATATAAAGAGGGTAGATACACTATTCCAACTTCAGAGAGTGCTGTATATTCTCCATACTATACCGATGCGTCAGATAGGAGCAAGTGGAATGGTGATAGTAAAACAATATATGGAGTAAACCTCTCTGACACACAGGTGGAAAAGTTAGGATACCTCTACAACTGGGCAGCGGCTATGGGATACACGGAATCACAGGCCAAGAGCCAAACTGACAGTCACATCGACATTCTTCAAGGTATATGCCCTAATGGATGGCATATGCCAACTGACGAGGAGTGGCAAACGCTTCAAGATAATATAGAAAAAATACAGGGCAAAGGTAGTAACACTGCTGGTAAACACCTTAAGGCAATATCTGGTTGGTATAATAACGATAATGGATTAGACAGTTATAGTTTTACCGCTCTGCCTGCAGGTTATGCTCTTGGGAGTAGTGTGAGCAGTGTTGGAAAATACGCTTATTTCTGGACAACCACTCCCTATGGAATCAACAGTATTTACGCTTACTATCGATATATCATTTCCCAATATCTGTTCAGTGATTACAACGATAAGAAATATGGGCAAAGTGTTCGTTGTTTGAAAAATTCAGAAACCATAACAGTTACCCCAATATCAAAAGAAATCGCGTCAACAGGTGGCACATTTAACATAACAATAACATCTAATGCAACCTGGACTGTGTCAAGTAACCAGACTTGGACTACACTATCAACTACAAATGGTAGTGGCAATGGAATAGTAACTGTGACCGTTGCACCAAATACAGATACTATAGCAGATGATGCCACAATTACTTTTATAACATCAAGTAATAAGCAAGCAACTATTTTAATTAGTAGAGCACCATTATCAAAGGATATATGTGACAACACATACTCAGCCGTTCCCATAGGCATTCAGATATGGATGGCAGAGAATTATCGTTGCTCAAAGTATGACACTAAATCAGAGGCATATAAAGAGGGTAGAACCACAATATCAACGTCGGGCAGTGCTGTTAATTCTCCATATTATACAGATGCGTCAGACAAGAGCAAGTGGTCTTCGTCTGAGTCTGCTGGGAATCTTTCATACGCACAGATTGCTAAGTTAGGTTATTTATATAATTGGGCGGCGGCTATGGGTTATTCAGAACTTCAAGCAATGAACCAGATTGGCAGTTACGGTCGCAGACGGCAGGGCATCTGCCCTAATGGGTGGCACTTGCCAAGCAGGGCAGAGTGGCAGACACTTCAAGAATATATAGAAATAACAGATAGCAAAGGCTTTGATACTGCTGGTAGGCATCTTAAAACAACAGCTGGTTGGTATAGTAAAGGCAATGGAATAGACAGTTATGGGTTTGCGTCTTTGCCTGCTGGTCACGCTGATGGAAGCAGGGTAAGTTTTGTAGGTGAATATAGCGAATTTTGGTCTTCAGACGCTAAGAGTAGTGAAAGCTCATACAAATGCCAATTGAGTTATGATGATTCTAACTTTTACTGGTTCGGTTATGACAAAAACGATGCTATGAGTGTTCGCTGCCTTATGGATTAAAAGAGTTGTTAGTTGTTAAGATTTTTATTAAATATCATTATGAAAAGACTATTGTTGTTTGTTTTGTTTGTCTGTAGTGCTGTTGAGTTATCAATGTCACAGAGTGTGGAGGTGGTAGAGCAGTTCAAGGAAGTGCCAAATTCATCTGTTATAGCGGCGTACTCAAATGAGTTTGCATCTGAAATTAAAGAGTACGGAGATGCGGAGACGGGGGATTTTAAGTTTGTGGTAATCCGTATGAATCTTGAAGGAGATGCGGCGGAGGCAAAAAACAAGGTAACGCTTAATTGCCCTACACAACGTTTGGAGAAAACCTATAAGGAGAAATCCAATCAGATGCTGTTTCTGTTTCCATACGAGGCTAAGACCATATTTGTGGACTGCGGAGACGGTTGTGAACGAAAACAACTTATATCTGGTAAACAACTCAGAAGCAATACTGTGTATGAAACTACAGTAAAATACACGGCAAAAAAGCAGAATGCATATATGTATTATGAGCCTGAAATAAGCAGTCAATATATCGTTTTCAACTTGAATCCTAAAGATGCTGTTGTACGTGTTAACGGAGAGATATGGCAGAGTGATGATGGTGTTGCCATTAAAATGATGCCGATAGGTAAATATGACTACACAGTTACAGCCAAAGACTACCACGAAAAAAGCGGCAGTGTGAATTTAGGGACAGAGAAGCAGACTGTGAGCATAACATTGATACCAGCATTTGGATGGATAAGTGTAGAGTCAAACGCTATAATGAAAGGTGCTGATGTCTATGTTGATAACATAAAGATAGGTCAGGTGCCTGTAACTAAGCACAAGGTGTCAAGCGGAAACCACAAGGTGGAAGTGATTCAAAAGAAGTACAAGACATATACAACGCAGATAAATGTAACAGATAACGCCACCATACCTGTAAACCCTGTAATGCAGGCTGATTTTGCTAAACTTACATTTAAAGTTGCAAACAATGCGGAGATATGGATTAACAATAAAAAAATAGGTGACGGTACCATAGAATACGAGTTGGCATCTGGCAGTTATGTGGTGGAAACCAAACTTAAGGGACATAAGGGTATGACTTATCCGCTTAACGTTCAGCCGTCAATGAACGGACAAACAATGGAACTGCCAGCACCGTTGCCAATATACGGAATTATGAATATAGATGTACGCCCAATGGATGCAACCATATATATTGATGGGAAAAATATGGGTGTAACACCAATAGTGTTGCCAAAGGTTCTGATAGGGGAGCATTATGTGAAAATAACTAAGGCAGGCTATGCAGATAAGAACGAGACGGTTGTCATTAGGGAAAATGAGACATACACATTATCAGGTACTTTAATCAAGCAGGAGTTATCCAATAATTCCAGCAGACCAGTAACGGACAATACCCCTATGCAGTCATCTACAGGAATGACTGTAACTGACTGCCAAGGTCATACATATCCTGTAGTAAAAATAGGCTCACAATACTGGATGGCAGAGAACCTGCAATGCACCAAATATGACACTCAAAGTGAGCGTGCAGGGGCTAAGATATACACATCAAGTAGTGCTACATACGCACCATATTATATAGATGGCAGATATGCTAACACAGAATATAGTGGATATTTAACTAATGGACAGCGTGAGCATTTAGGCTTGCTCTACAATTGGGCTGCCGCTATGGGATACGCTACTGAGTCACAAGCACAGAATCAGACTGGCAGTTACAGTGGCAGACGACAGGGCATCTGCCCCAACGGCTGGTATCTGCCAAACCGGGCTGATTGGAACACGCTTGCAAATGCGTTAGGAGGAGTACCTAAGACAGACAGCGATGGAACTATTGATTATCCAAATGTTGGAGCAAAACTGAAATCAAGAAGCGGATGGTACAGTGGCGGTAACGGCACCGATGACTACGGTTTCTCAGGCTTGCCGGCTGGCTACGCCAACGGAAGTAGTGTGGACAGTGTAGGCAGGTGGGGCCTCTTTTGGTCGTCAGACGCTAAGAGCAGTGTCAGCGCTTACTATCGCTTCTTGCGTTACGATAGTTCATACTTGATCGAGAGCAGCGACTACGAGAGCAGCGCACAAAGTGTCCGTTGTCTTAGGGATTGACATACGCACCTAAAGGTGCTATGGGACAAGGGTCAGGGGTCAAGGGACAGGGATTGTTCCTATCGCTTCGCTCAAAATGACGGTGGGTTTTAGTTGTTCTTTGAAATTTTGGAATTATCGGGTGGAAAGAAGGCAGTCTTTAAAAAATATCTGAATGTGTTCCCGTTTGGAGCATCAATAGGGTTAATTCTAAGTCATTTTGTTGCCAAACCAACAACCAATCTGGAGCCAAATGGCATTCCCATGTGCCTTCTTGTTTGCTGACTAATTTATGAGGATGGTACACAAGTGGTAGAGAACCATTCTTTTCTAGAATGGTAATAGCCTTGCTAAGTTTATCCATAGGATAACCACGTTTTTTGCAAAGGGCTACATTCTTTTCAAATCTATTGGTGGTGCGAACCGTGTACATTATATACCAAGTTTAGCAAATAATTCTGCAGAAGAAGAATATTCGTTGATTCTTCCTGCCTTAACATCTTTCCATGCCAAATCTAAACCTGTTTTGCGTTTTTTTCTTGGCAGGTTAACAGGCTCGTAAGATACTTTCAAGGCTTGTGCCAAGTCTGAAAATAAACGGAATTGTTCAGCAGATTTTGGTTGAATTAACATTGCTTCCATACTGTTGCTTTTTAGTATTGTTACTGGGTTCAAAGGTAAGAAAATTTGTTCAAAACTACAAATTAAATGTAAAATATAGGTTGTATTTGAAATTTTGGAATTATCGGGGTGGGTATGTGATGAGTGATATTGCATATTTCACAGTTTTTTGTATCTTTGCAGAAAGTATTAGGAGGAATATGTTATGAGTGAAGAACAGATGAAACATCAAATGTCAGTATTTGATAGTATGAGTAGGACTAAGGAAGCCGCTTTTCAGAGATTGTATGATTGTGGTATATTGAATTCAGATGGTTCAATAGCAGACGAGTATAAAGATGTATTTGTTGAAGTAACAAAATTCCCAGCATAAATAAGAATTATTATTCAAAAATTGATTTTCCGGTAATTCCAAAATTTTAAAAGGAGTTACCGGTTTTTATTTACTTTTTAGTGTTTTTTAGGCATTAACAGTAAAGAATAGTTCTTATGAGGATATTCAATTTAGTTGTGGTATGTTTGTGGCTCGCTTGCGGTACGGTGTGTGCCGCAAGCAGGGCTTTGGTCATAGGCATAGGTGAGTATCCTGCGGAGAATGGCTGGAGTAAGATATCGGGCGATAAAGATGTGCCATACGTGGTTAAGACATTGGAGGCTAACGGTTACGCAAAATCTGATATTGTTACACTGATAAACGCCGCCGCCACTCGTGAGAATATAATAAGGGCTTTTAATAATTTGATTTTCACATGCCGTAAGGGAGATAATGTATATATTCACTATTCAGGGCACGGGCAACTTGTAACAGACCTTAACGGAGATGAGGAGAGCGGATATGATGAGGCGTGGGTGCCGTATGATGCTGCTATGGCGTATATACCTGGAATTTATGAGGGTGAGAGGCATCTGTTAGATGATGAGATTAACATAATATTGCATAAACTTACAAAGAAGATAGGTGACACAGGACGGCTCACGGTAATCTCTGACGCTTGTCATAGCGGTGGCATAACTTGTGATGTAAGTGATTATGCTGAATCCAACATCGGGGATACTGTGGTCTATAGGGGTGCAAACTCTATTTTCACTATGCCACAGAATGGTTCTGAACATTTTATCAAGATGCAGAAGCCTGTATCGGAGTCTTGGATTGCAATATCAGCGTGTATGTATTATCAGAATAACAAGGAGTGTGTTAAAATACGATGTGGTTCACTTACTTACGCTTTGTATATGCTGAGAGACAAACTTGGTGCTATTAGCGTTGAGACCCTTATGCCGTTGCTAAAGGAGAACATATCTGTAATGGCTAACACCAAACGGCAAGACCCTTGTGCCGATGCTCCTGTGTATTTAATGAATAAACCAATATTTTAATGTTATGAAAAAGTTTTTAGTTACAATTTTAATTATCCTGTCTGCTATTATTTTGCCAGTGGTGGCTCAAACAACATTTGATGACTATAAGAAGCGGAAAGAGGCTGAGTTCAGTGATTTTAAAACTAAAAAACAGAAGGAGTTTGATGAATTCAGACGTAAGAAAAACGCAGAATTTGCTGAATTTCTGCGTCAGAAATGGGAGAAGTTTGATGCTAAACCCGTGGTCAAGCCTATAGATGAGAAACCTGTGCCTCCGGTTATTTTTGAAGAGGAAAATGAGCCAGCCCCACAGCCTATTCCGCAACCGAAACCAACTCCTGCGCCTATTCCAATTGATGAGGATATAGTAGTAGTGCCACAACCTAAACCACAGCCAGAACCCATTGTGCCTATTGTCATAGAGGAGGAAAAGCCTGTAAATACGGAGACTATAATGTTCTATGGCACTAAGGTCTCTATGGATTTTCCAAAAGATGACGGTTTTCATTTGAAGGGTTTTAAAGATAATGATTATGCTGACGGGTGGGCATATCTTATGGATGATAGATATGATGTGTGCCTGAAATCCGCTTTGGATGCCCGTGCTAAATTGCAGTTGTGTGATTTCGCATATTTGAATATGCTGAAGGAGTTTACTCAGAAGCATTACGGCAAGACAAATGAGGCGTCATTTATGATGGGTTACCTACTTGTGCAATCGGGGTATAAAATAAGGCTTGCACACTCCGCTACAAAACTCTATGTGCTTTATGCTACTGATTACAATTTATTCAACACCTCATTCTATACAATAGACGGTATAAAGTTTTACCCTGTTGATTGCAATGAAAAGTCACTGAATATAAGTTCGGCGTCATTTGAAGGTGAGACGTTGGTCTCTTTGCAAATATCAAAGGAACAGAAATTTGCAATGAGTCAGACACCTCTGAGAACTTTAAAATCATCATACGGCGTACAGGCTTCTGTTTGTGTAAATAAAAATTCAATTGATTTTTATAACAACTACCCACAGAGTTATATCAATAATGACCTTACTTCCACTTGGGTTGCATACGCCAACACACCAATGGAGTCTTTTATCAAGGATAATCTCTATCCGAAACTCAGAAGTGCCATAGAGGGTAAATCCCAAAGAGACGCAGTAAATAAACTGCTTAATTTTGTGCAGACCGCTTTTGTTTATGGATATGATGATAAGATTTGGGGTAGAGACAGGGCGTTCTTTTCTGCTGAGACTCTCTATTATCCATATTGTGACTGTGAGGACCGCTCAATTCTCTTCTCCCGTTTGGTAAGGGATTTGTTAGGGCTTGATGTGGTTTTGCTCTATTATCCGGGTCACCTTGCAACCGCGGTAAACATATCAGAGGAACAGAAAGGGGATTATCTGGTGGTAAACGGCAAACGTTACACAGTGTGTGACCCTACATACATAAACGCGCCGGTGGGACGCACTATGCCAGGTATGGATAATAAAACCGCCAAGGTTATTATGTTAAAATAAATTTTGAGAAGTCTCTATAAAATCATACATTTGCAGACAATTGCAAAAGTATGAAAGATACAAATAAGGAATATGATGAGGCAATAGCCTCCTGCAAGGAGATTTTCACTAAGAAACTCTATGATTACGGTGGCGCGTGGCGTATAATGCGCGCCGAGTCTGTGACAGACCAGATTTTCATTAAGGCTAAGCGCATACGCAGTCTTGAGATTAAGAAGGAGAACCTTGTGGGGGAGGGTATTAAGCCTGAGTTCATTGGAATAGTGAACTACTCCGTTGTAGGTCTTATACAACTTAAATATGGTGCGGCAGATGTTATAGATATGCAGCCCGATGACATAGTTCCGCTGTATGATGAGTATGTGGCTGAGGCTAAGAGACTTATGTTTGCCAAGAACCACGATTATGATGAGGCGTGGCGCAGTATGCGTATAAGTTCCTACACAGACCTCATACTTATGAAAATCAACCGTACAAAGGAGATAGAGGACCATAAGGGACAGACTCTTATCTCAGAGGGCATAGACGCAAACTACTTTGATATGCTCAACTATGCTGTTTTCGGACTTATAAAACTTGCTGAAGAGGGTGAGTGATGACTGAGAGTTACACAAAAATAAAATTTGGAAGGATTGCCCAAACCATTTGCAGGTGGTTTATAGGCATTGTGTTCCTGTTCTCAGGATTCGTTAAGGCGGTGGACCCTATAGGCACAAACTACAAGATATGTGACTATTTGGAGGCTTTCGGACTGCCTGAACTCTCTGTGCTTGCTCTGCCTGCTGCCTTTGCTATGATAATGGTGGAGTTCACCATAGGTTTCAATATGATATTCTCACTGAAACTCAAGGTGTCAGCAATTGTTACCGCGCTTTTTATGGCGGTTATGACACCGCTCACGCTCTACCTTGCCGTAGCCAATCCGGTTTCAGACTGCGGCTGTTTTGGAGATGCCATAGTAATATCAAACTGGCAGACATTTTGGAAGAATATTATAATAGATTTCTTCCTTATACTGCTATTCTTTACCCTGAAATATAACAGACCAAGACTTACCGATGCCGGGCAGTGGATTTGTATGCTGCTGCCGCTACTCACTTGTCTTGGTTTGGAATTCTACTGTTACCGTCATCTTCCTATAATAGATTTCCGCCCGTATAAGGTAGGAAATAACATAGAGGAGTTGATGGCTATTCCTGATGACGCGCCTGTTGACAAGTACAACACCACATTTGTCTATTCCAAAGATGGCGTTGAGAAGGAGTTCTCACTCTCTGACGCTCCGTTTGAGGATTCCACTTGGGTGTTTGTGCGTCAGAACACAGAACTTATAGAGAGAGGGTATGTACCGCCTATCCACGATTTCTCAATAGTAATTGACGGAGAGGATGACATAACTGATTTGGTGCTTGAGCGTGATGGTTACACGCTGCTTGTGATAAGTTCAAAACTTGAAACCGCTGACAGTAAGGGATTTAAGAGAATTAATGAGATAAGCCGTTGGGCGGCGGAGCGTGATATGCCAGTCTATTGGCTAACGGCGTCATTCCACAGCGTCATAGATGAGTTTGTAAAAAATAATGGAGTAACCTGTGCTATGGCACAGACCGATGAGATAACCCTTAAGACCATTGTAAGGTCAAATCCGGGGCTCGTGCTACTGAAAAAGGGTACTGTGATTAAAAAATGGCACGTCAATGACCTGCCATCAGATGAGCAACTTAACTTAATAACTAAATAATTTTTAAAGACAATGAGAAAGAACATCGTGGCAGGCAACTGGAAAATGAACAAGACCCTGCAAGAAGGTGTAGCGCTTGCTACAGAACTAAAAGAGATTCTGAAAGGTCAGAAACCTAACTGTGAGGTAATCATAGGCACACCATTCATCCATCTGGCAACAGTGGCTGAGGTTATAAAGGGTAGTGTCATAAAACTATCTGCAGAGAACTGCGCTGATAAGGAGTCTGGCGCATATACAGGTGAGGTTTCCGCCGCAATGGTTAAATCTACAGGTGCTGAGTACTGCATACTTGGTCACTCTGAGCGTCGCCAATATTATCACGAGACATACGAGATTCTAAAGGAGAAGGTGCTTCTTGCACTTGCTAACGGACTCAAACCAATCTTCTGTATAGGAGAACTTAAAGAGGAGCGTGAGGCTGGTAAGCAGAATGAGGTTGTAAAGGCTCAACTTGAGGGCTCTGTGTTCAACCTTTCCGCAGAGGATTTCTCTAAGATTGTACTTGCTTACGAGCCGGTATGGGCTATTGGCACAGGTCTTACAGCAACATCTGACCAAGCGGAGGAGATTCACGCATATATCCGTAGCCTGATTGCCGCAAAGTATGGCAAAGAGGTTGCTGAGAACACAACAATTCTCTATGGCGGAAGTTGCAAGGCAAGCAATGCAAAGGAGTTGTTCAGCAAACCTGATGTAGATGGTGGCCTTATAGGTGGCGCTTCACTTAAGGCTCCTGATTTCAAGGGTATTATTGACGCATTCTAAGATTCCCCAACCTATGCAAACGCTTATATTTGCAACGGGGAACAGACATAAGGCTGATGAAGTGCAGGACTTTCTTGGAGAAGGTTTTGCACTTCGCTGTCTAAAAGACGTAGGAATTACGGAAGATATCCCTGAAAACGCTGACACTCTGGAGGGTAACGCACTTTGCAAGGCAAGATATGTCTATGATAAAACGGGTAGCGCTTGCTTTGCGGATGATACGGGTTTGGAGGTGGACGTACTTGGCGGTGCTCCTGGCATTCATACCGCAAGATATGCCGGTGAAGAGAAGTCTTCTGAGGCGAATATTGATTTGCTTCTGAGAAATATGGAGGGTAAGGAGAACCGGGCGGCACGTTTCCGTACAGTAATAGCGTATATTGATGGTTCAGGTTCCGTACACTATTTTGAGGGGGTTGTGGAGGGTTCCATAACAAATGAGCGCTCTAAAGGAGCGGAGGGTTTCGGGTATGACCCTATATTTATGCCCAACGGATATGATAAGACTTTTGCTCAAATTCCTTTGGCTGAAAAGAATAGTATAAGCCATAGGGGTAGGGCTATGAGCAAGTTCATAGAGTTCCTGAATGGAGAAAAATGAAAATATTATGAATATTAAGGTTATATTATTATCACTTGTCACGCTTACAGTATCATTACCTCTCTTTGCTGATATTCCAGTGGGTACTTGGCGTTCCCATCTCTCATACCGTAATGTTACAATGGTGGAAGAGACCCCCACTCAGATTTTTGCCTTGGCTGACGGTCATCTCTTTTCTTGTAATAAGATTGATAAGGTAATAACCAAATATTCAAAGATTAACGGCTTTAGTGATAATTCTGTAAACTGTATAAAGTATGATTGGCAGAGCGCCTCTCTTGTTGTAGCATATAAAAACGCCAATATTGATATTGTGACAGGAGATGGAGATATAATCAGCGTTCCTGACATCAAGAACAAAACTCTTGCGGTTGACAAGAGTATTAATAGTGTAAGTTTTTATAAATCAAACGCTTATATAAGCACTAATTTTGGCGTTGTGGTGTTGAATCTGAATAAATATGAGGTTAAGGATACGTACATAATAGGCGATAAGGCTCAAATGAAACCAGTCTATTCCGTCACATCTGATGGAAAAAATCTATATGCATTGATGGATGGTGTTATAAAGGTCGCTCCTGTTAGTGGAAAGAATCTGTTGGACTATAAGAATTGGTCTGCTGAGGTTCTTTCTCTTCCTGATGTGTCAAAGATGTATTCCGAACTTGTGTTTTATAATGGTAGATTTATTCTATGTGAGGTAGATGGAGACATTTGGGAATACTCTGACGGAGAGTGGAAGGTTCTGTTTAAGAAATCCATTCAAGGATACTCATTCATTCACCTTTCAAATAATATACTGACCGTATCTTGCGGCGCGGAGAAATATGTTATTGACCAATCGTGGCGGGAAACGGGTCCATACATTTTTGGCTGTAAGGATGCTGTTATTGTAGATAATACTTTCTGGCTTGCACAGGAAACCAGTGGATTAGGTTATATATCATTAGACGAGGGGTTGTTACATTCTGTTGTTGTAGATGGCCCGGTTTTGGGTTCTTCACAGAGAATATATTGTGATAAGGGAAGAATTGTAGTTGCTCCTGGTGGTGCTTGGATTGACAGAAAACATATAGATGGTGCCATTATGTTCTTTGAGAATGAACAATGGGTTTCATATACGGCAAAAGAGACCGGTGTGGCTGACATCTCCCCCGATGGTTGGTTTATGGATGTTGTCTCTATTGCTGTTGACCCTAACAATCCTAACAGATGGTTCGCGGCTACTTGGGGTGAGGGTATATATGAATTTATTGACGGCAAGGCTGTTAAACTGCATAACTATTACTCTACCGGTGGTGTCCTAAAACCGGTTTCAAGTATATTGGAGCCAGGCCTATTACACTATACAAGAGTAGATGGATTGGTATTTGATGAAGATGGTACATTGTGGGCAATTTGCTCCAGAAGTTCAACTAACGCTAATGAAAAGGTTGTTGTTTATATGACCTCTGATAATGTTTGGCACGAGGCTTCGGGTTACACTTCCGCATCTACATTCGCTACCGCCCAGCAGATACTGATTCATACAAACAAGCAGAAATGGGTTCGCTCGGCAAGATATAAACCAGGTTTGATAGTAAAATCCGACAAGTCTAGTAAATTTTTCAGCTCATTCACAGATACGGATGGTAACTCTATAACTCCGTCATTTGTTTATGATATGGCAGAGGATGGTGATGGTACTGTGTGGGTAGGTACAAATGAAGGTCCTATTTTGTTTCAGAATGTAGGTGATGTGTTTAACTCCTCATACAGAGTTACAAGGATAAAGATTCCAAGAAATGACGGTTCAGGTTTGGCTGATTATCTGCTGAGTGGCATATCCGTCAAGTCTATTGCGGTAGATGGCGGAAACAGGAAGTGGATTGGTACGGAAAACGCAGGTCTATATCTGATATCTGCCGATGGATTGACAAGCATTGCTCATTTTACAGTTGAAAACAGTCCGCTCCCATCAAATGAAATCACGTCAATCGCTATTAATCCAGCGAATGGCTCTGTATTTATTGGTACCGCCGATGGTATTGTTGAGTACAGAGACGGTGTCACAAATCCAGAGAAGGAGTTAAGTGAAAAGAAAATAAAGGTGTTCCCAAATCCGGTGAACCCGGATTACAACGGTTTGATTACGGTTACTGGCTTGGAGGATAAAACTGAGGTGAGAGTTGTCAATGCCAGTGGCTATCTTGTATATTCCGGTGTTTCGGTAGGTGGTACTTTCATTTGGAACGGAAAGAATTTCCAGGGTGATAATGTTAGCGGAGGTGTGTATTTCTTCCACTTAATGAATACTCAAGAAAACAATAGCCGCAGTACTGCGGCTAAAGTCCTTATTATCAGATGAGGAATTACCTATTTCAAAAGCAGTACCTCCACTCCGTTCTCAGGCACTGTCACTTTCAGAACATTGTCATTTGTGGTGACGTGATTTCCGAATAGAGATTTGAATTTCTTTTCTTCCATCATTTTTGGAAGCAGCACCTCAATCTCTTTCTCTTCTCTGTTCTTGTTAAATACTGTGATGACAACGTCTCCGAAGTAATTTCTTGCGTACGCCCAAGTGGTCTCATCCAGTCTTAATTCAATAAAATCACCATACATAAGTGCCATACTCTTTCTTCTGAGTTTGGCTAAATCTGACACATCTTCAAGAAGTTCTTTCTCTTGTCTTGAAAGTTGGTCATCAAACCTCATCATACGGCGGCAGTCAGGGTCATTGGCTCCGGCATCGCCTATTTCATCTCCGTAATAAATTACAGGCACACCTGGTATTGTCAGGTTAAATGCGTTGAGTTGGAGAAGTTTGTCATAGGCGGTGGAGTCTGATACTTGTACATCTTTAAGCCAACCTAATATTTTCTCGTCTTTATTGGGGACATCACCTGACGCTATGCTGGCAAAACGGGCGCGGTCGTGGTTTCCTGAAATATATCCCATAAGGCTGTGGTTCCCATAAACCTTCAAACTCATATTAAGTGTGTTGCTTATACGTGTCAGGCTTTGTCCGTCGGTTGCAAAGACATTAGCGGCATCATCTGACACATTAAAGTCAAACTGTCCGTTAAGCATTCCTGAATTAACGTAACTGCTTATAAGTTTAGGGCTTCCGTATGACTCACCAATCTGATAAATGTTCTTATGCTGAGGCCACTCAACCTCTTTCTTAATCTTGTATGTGAGTGTGCGCCAGAAGTTCTCCTGAACGTGTTTGCAGGCATCGTGGCGGAAACCGTCAAGGTCAAATTTTGTAATCCAGGCGACAGCGGAGTCTGTCATAGATTGCACAATCTCCTCTCTTGAGTAGTCAATTGTGGGCAGGAACTCGTCAAACCAGGTTGAGAGTCTGTAATCATTCCAACGCTCAAGGTTCTTAGTACCGTCAGGTAAAATGAGCGGTGTGCATATAGTCGGGTCATTTTTGAACATAGGGTGTTCCTCGTGAACGTGGTTGGCGACATAGTCAAGAATAACATTGATGCCTTTTGCGTGAGCCAACTCAACCAACCTCTTCATCTCCTCATCTGTTCCAAATCTAAAATCAATCTTACTTGATGATATAGGCCAATATCCGTGATAGCCGGCGAACTTTGTCTTAACAGGATACTCTATACCTGAATATGGCTCAAGAGGATTCTGAACAATAGGGGAGAGCCAGATGGTTGTTATTCCAAGTTTTGTGAAGTAGTCAGACTCAATCTTCTCCGTAATACCCGCTATGTCGCCTCCAAAGTAATCAACTTTAGGATTGACGTCAGGGCGGTTCATAGGGTGGTCATTCTCTTTGTTGCCGTTATGGAAGCGGTCAACCATAAGTGAATAGAGAATCTGGCTATGCTTGTCCTGACGGGTTATTTGTTTAGGGTCTGTGACCACTTTACCATACTCCAATGGTATTAGAATGTCATTTGATATGCCATATTTATTTGCGGCGATGACTCTGATATATGAGCGTTGTATCTTTTTAGCCTCTTTTGGGGTGTGGATATAGATATATCCGTCTCGTTTGGTTATGAATTGTGCAGGCAGTTTGTAATTCTCCCAGTATGCGTAGAGTTGTTCAACTTCATTGCAAGTGCTGATTTTGAATTTGCCCAACATTGTTTTGTCAGACAATAGCACAGGCGCCTTGGCTTGTGTTCCGTTAACGTGTAGGATTGAGTTGAATTTGCCTGAACCGTTGTCAACTTTCTCAGGATTGGTCTCATCGTGGTTCCAATCTCCGTCACGTACAAGTTGGTAGAGATAGGTTCCCGGAGAGATTCGGAATGTGACTTCATACATACTGTCACTGTTCAATGTCAAATCAGGATGCAATGATGGCACCCAATCATTCATCTGCCCGGCAAGTTGAACCCTGTTCCAGCGTTTGTCGCCCGGATTGTAGCGGAATGTGAATTCCACCTCATCATTACGCTTGCATAAGATGCTGTATGGAACGCCATTTACCCATAGAGCCACATTTTGCAGGGGTTTCATCTTACCTGCTATGATTGAGAATGTGCTTTTATCATCACTCAATCTGGCTATGAGCATTTTGTTATCAACTGTTATTGAGTCAACTTTCTCTGGCTCAAGTATATAGTCTTTTGTAAAGAATGTGTTCCTCCCTGCGTCTAAGGTTATAAATGAATTTAGCCCTACATTGATTGATGATTCAACAGGTAGGTTAAGTGTGTACCTTTTGCATCCGCAGATGGTTGCTGCTATTAACACACATAGAGATAATGACAGTTTGTTTTTCATTGGGATAGTTGATATTTATTCTTTAATGAATTTAACGCTTATGGCACCAAGTAATAACAGGACTCCCGCTACAATCAGCATTGCGGCTTGTGTGCCGACAATTTGAAGAATGAATCCGCCGCATAGTGCCGCCACAATTTGTGGGAGACATATTGTACAGTTGAATAGTCCGAGGTAATAGCCCATATTGTCTCCTTTCAGGGAGTTTGTCAATATGGTGAAAGGTATTGCAAGCATAGCCGCCCAAGTAGCGCCTATTAGAGCGTAACTAATCCATAGAATATATTGGTTGTGTATATAGAATATGGATATGAATCCTACAGCGCCCACAATGAGGCTTATTGCGTATGCCCACTTGTTTCCGAATTTATTCTCTAATACAGGAAGCAACGCCGCCCATAAGAGAGAACCTACTGCCTGAACTGCGAATACAACTCCAACCCAGTTTCCTGCATTTTGGAATGCGGCGGCTTTTGTTCCGTCGGCCTCAACCCAATTAAAGCAGAGTGACGCTATTGCACCGTTTGAGTATGTCCACATATACATAAACGCCGCCCAGCAGAAGAACTGAACCAATCCGATTGTCCAGAATGTTGATGGTGCTGTTTTGAGCAGGTTAAAGAAGCCAGGGTCATTCTTCTCATCATCATTGCTCTTCTCTGCAATTCCGTGGAATTCAGCGTACTCATCAGGGTTAAGTTCCTTGACTGTGGCGAATGTGTATAGAACACACAGAATGAGTATTGCCGCTCCAATATAAAAACTCCATTTCACAGAATCGGGGATAACGCCCTCAGGTGCCTCGTTGGCAATTCCAATCCAGGTGAAGAATATGGGGAACAGGTAACCGCAGAGTGAACCTGCGTTGCAAAGGAATGATTGAATGGAGTAGGCAAGACCTTTTTGCTCATTGCTTACCATATCACCAACCATCATCTTAAATGGTTGCATTGCTATGTTGATTGAGGTATCAAGGAACATAAGGGAGAATAGTCCGAACCACATAGCGGCATTCAGTCCAAGGAACAGACTTTGTGTAAAGGTGAAGTCTCCTGCGTTTGGCAGAAGAACCATTACGGCAACGGCAATCAGAGCGCCGACAAGCAGATATGGCTTGCGTCTGCCTATTCTGCACCAAGTCTTGTCTGAATATTTACCTACAAGTGGCTGTACTATCATTCCCATAAGTGGTGGCAGAATCCAAAAGAAACTCAGTGTGTGCGGGTCTGCTCCAAGTGTTGCGAAGATACGGCTTATGTTAGCGCTTTGTAATGCGTACGCTATTTGAACTCCAAAAAAACCGAAACTTATATTAAACAGTTTCGCAAAAGATTGTTTTTTCTCCATAATTTCTCCTTTCTCCTTTCTCATTTCTCCTTTACTTTTATTATTGTCGCTGATTTTGCAGGCAATGATAGTTTTGTGTCAAAATATATTGTCTTGCCCGTTATTATGTCTGTGCCTGACTCAGAACCCTCAAAGAGTTCCTTGTAGCGGTCAAAACTCATAAACTGAGAATTCACATTGTTATTGAATATCACTATTATTCTCTCATTTTTGTCATAGCGTGAGAATACATATACACCCTCAAATGTTGGAATGAACTGCTTCATCTTACCACTCTGAAGTGCGGTAGAGTTCTTGCGGAAGTTCAGTAGTGCTTTCGTGTAGTTGAAAATATCATTCTCAATACCGGTTCTGCCCTCTTCTGTGAATGCGTTGCGGCTATCCTCTTTCCAGCCTCCTGGAAAATCAAAGCGGAACCCTTCATAGTTGCCAGGTATGCCCTCAAGCATTATCTCATCGCCGGAATAAATCTGTGGGTAGCCACGTGTGGTAATGAGCATTGCGAGACCCATCTTGTATTTGTCAGGGTTCATCTGCACAGCTCCTGAGAAACGGTCAATGTCGTGGTTGTCAACAAAGTTCATTATCATATTCTGGTCAGGGTAGGCGAAGTCCTGTGCGTAGTGTGAGTAGAACTTTGCCATACCGTGATCCCAGTCATCACGCTCATTGAAAGCCTCCTGAATCTTGTCTTTGAGCACAAAATCCATAACGCTCTGCAGGTTGGAGTCAAATCCGTCCTTGTTGTTATTACCTGATTGATAGTAGGCTATCTCAAGTGGAGACTTTACCCAGCACTCTCCCACGATGGAGATATTAGGGTACTCATCTCTAAATGTCTTCATAAACCTGCTTGCCACCTTAATGTTATTGTAAGGGTAGGTGTCAACTCTTATTCCGTCAACATTGCCGTACTCAATCCACCAAATGTACGCCTCTGTCAGGTAGTTGAAAAGTAAAGGGTTCTCAAGATTAAGGTCAGGCATACTGTATGAGAACCAACCCTTCTCCAAAACCTCACGGTCAGCGTCGGCTGCGTGCGGGTCTGTCCAGGCTGTCATACGGTAGTTAGAGCTTGTGTATGTAGGCCATTGATGAATCCAATCCTGCGTAGGCAGGTCACTCATCCAGTAGTGGCGTATTCCGCAATGGTTTGGAACCACGTCAATTATTAGTTTCAAACCTTTTACGTGACAACTGTCAGATAGCCTCTTGTAATCAGCGTTTGTGCCTAAACGTGGGTCTATTTTGTAGTAATCACAGGCGGAGTAGTGGTGGTATGAGTAGTTGTCATCATTGTTGTCAAACATAGGGGTGGGCCAAAGTGCCGTGCAACCCAAATCCGCTATGTAGTCAAGATGGTCAATTATTCCCTGAATGTCACCTCCGTGACGTTTGCCTAAATCACTGCGGTCAACCCCCTGCAGGTAGCCCTTAATGCTGTCATTGTCATAGTTGCCGTTTGCAAAACGGTCTGGCATAAGCAGATAGATGGCGTCAGATGATGTGAAACTACCACGATTACGGCTGCCCTCACGTCGTGCGTTAAGAGTATATTTGCACTTAGCAATCTTCTTCTTCCCATCTTTGAATATTATGTCAAATGTGCCTGGCTTTGTGGCAGGGTCTATGTTCAGAAATATAAACAGGTAATTAGGGCTCTCCACCTTTTCTGTACGGGTGACAGTAACACCTGGGTAATCAATCTCCACTGTGGCGTTTTGAATTCCCTGCCCGTAGCATTGAAGTTGTAACTCAGGGTTGTTCATTCCAACCCACCAACTTATAGGCTCAATCTTACTTACCGCACACTTGTTTCCTGCGACACCAGCCGTCGCAAACGCCAATAACGTAACTATCAGTAGTATCTGTTTATGCATACAAGTATATGTTAATTGTTAATTATTAATTGTTAATTATCTCGTGCTTTCTCTAATAATTAGTTTTGTCGGCACAACTTTCTGTATGAAAGGTATGTCATCTTTGCTCTCAATGCGTTTGATAAGCAAATGGCACGCCTCAGCCCCCATCTTGTAACCGTTTTGTTCAACAGTTGTTATTGACGGGTCTGATATTTGGGCTACGGCTCCGTCTCCGAATCCACACACTGATATCTCTTCCGGGATTCTCTTTCCGGCTCTTTTTGCCGCTGTTATAATGCCTGATGCTGTGTCATCATTAACAGCAAAGAAAGCGTCCGGATGGTTGGCGCCTCTGAGAATCTTTGATGTAAGTTCAATTGCATTGGCTCTGTTGTCGCACTCAAAAATCAGGCTTTCGTCCGTTCTGATTCCGTTGTCCTTGAGGGCACTCAAGTATCCTCTTTTTCTGTCCCGGGCTATTTTTAAATGTTCCGGCGCTCCGTAAAACGCTATTCTCTTGCAACCTGTCTTAATAAGGTGGCTTACCAGATTGTATGCTCCTGTATAGTCATCAGTAACCACGCTGTCACTCTCAATATCGGGACATATTCTGTCAAAGAACACAATAGGAGTGTCCTCCTCGACAATATTTTTGAAATGAGAGAAATCAGTTGTCTCTTTTGACACTGAGGTAAGAATGCCGGAGGCGTGAGCCGTAAGCAAGGTGTCTATGCATTTCGCCTCCTTCTCTGAACTCTCTGAAGTTTGGCATAATATTACGTTGTACCCCTTTTCTCCTGCAACATCTTCAATGCCTGCCACTACTGAGGAGAAGAAGTTGTGCACCATTTCAGGTATCATAACCCCGATGATGTTTGTCCGTTGCAATTTCAGACTCAACGCTATTGTGTTAGGCTTGTAGTGGCGTCTCTTTGCGCATTCCTGAACACGTGCTATAGTAGCCTTGCTTATATCAGGGTGATTTTGAAGAGCCCTGGAAACAGTTGAGGTGGAGATATTCAACTCCCTGGCCAGGTCTTTGATAGTGATTTGTGGTTTCATAGTAGATTTTAGTCGGTATCAACCTACAAAGTTATGAAATAAAGTGGAATTATGCAATAGTTTGCACTGATAATGGTAAAAAATATTGACAAACATTGAGCGTGCGGGCCGAATGATTGATAAAATGTTTCAAAAATGTAAAAAAAAACGTGTGAAATTTGCGTAAAAAAGAAAAAAAGCGTATGTTTGTAAGTCAAAACTACGTCAGTAGTATTCAAGAGATTTAATTTTAACCTATTTATTAACCAAAAATCAAATGTATGAATAAACAATTACTCAGAGTTTTGTGTACATTGTTCGCAGGATTGGCTCTATCAACAGCCGTATATGCGCAGGGCACACTCTCAGGAACAGTTACAGATGAGACAGGAGAGCCTATCATAGGCGCTTACATCACTGTGGTGGAGGACAGGTCTGTAGGAACTATCACAGACTTCGATGGAAATTTTGAGTTGACATTGCCGGCAAAAGCAAAGCAACTTGAGTTCTCTTACACAGGTTATGAGTCTCAGACTGTAAGTGTGGCGGGAAAGTCCACTATGGACATTATTTTGCGTGAGGCTTCAACACACCTTGAGGAGGTTGTAGCCGTAGGTTACGGTTCACAAAAGGCAAAGGAGATTACATCTGCGGTTGCTAGTGTGAAATCAGAAAACTTCAACGCAGGTGCAAAGACAAACCCTATGGGTCTTTTGCAAGGTAAGGTGGCTGGTCTTACCATCACCAACACTTCAGGCGGTGACCCTACAAACACAGGATTCAATGTCCAGATTCGTGGTACGTCTACTCTTGACGCCGGTTCAGGTTCCACACCTCTTTATATTGTGGACGGTGTTCCGGTATCAAACATTGATAATATCGCCCCTGATGACATTGCTTCAATGGATGTTTTGAAGGATGGTTCTTCTGCCGCTATCTATGGTACCCGTGGTACTAACGGTGTTGTGCTTATCACAACAAAACGCGGACTCAGTTCAGAGGGTCAGGAGTGCGGAACAACAGACTTTGAGTATGCTGGTTATGTTTCACTGTCACATAAGAGCAGTAATACAGGCTTGACAGATGCTAAGGATTTTGTAACTATGCAGGATTGGACAAACGGCAAGTTCTCTGGTTACAACCACGGTAATTACAGTGACTACTATCCTATGATTGCACGTGAGGTTCCTGTTACCACAAACCACAACTTCTCAATAAGCGGTGCTACAAAGAAGTTCAGTTATCGTGGTTCTATTAACTACAAGTACGCTGAGGGTATCACAAACAAGCGTAATGAGATTATGGCTAAGATGGCCGCCAATCAAAAGGCTTTTGAAGGCTGGCTTGATTTGCAATATGACTTCTCCTATATGCACTACAGGAATGATAAGGATTGGGCTCAGTTTGACCAATGTGCCACACTTAACCCTACATATCCTGTCTATGACAAGAGCACAAAGTCTGGTTTCTACTATGTTGAGGCGTCTGGCTTCAGCAACCCTGTTGAGCCATACAAACTTAATGAGGAGTATGGAGACGGAAACTATTTCCGTGGTTCTGTCCGTGCCACTGTGAATGTTCTACCTGTCAAGGGCTTGAAACTTAACGGTTTCGCCGCTATTGAGGAAGGTGACAATTACAACTACAAGTACAACAGTTTGAAGTTCACAGTTGATGCTGATAATGCAGGAAAGGCTGTTCGTACATACGACCGCACTTTGAATATACTTACTGAGGCTACAATTGACTACTCAGGTCAATGGAACAACCACACTCTTGCTTTGGTAGGAGGCTTCTCTTGGCAGAAATTCAACTATGACGGAGGCAATATGGAGAACACTGGTTTCTCAACTGATGACATCAAATATTACAAGATGGCGGAAGGAGACCCGGAGAAGACAAAGATGAACATTGGCTCATACCGCAGTTCAAACTCTCTCGCCTCTTTCTTCGCTCGTGCCAACTATAACTATAAGGAGAAATATCTGCTCTCTGCGTCTGTTCGTGTTGAGGGTTCCTCTCGTTTCGGTGCCAACAACCGTTGGGGTGTATTCCCTGCCGCATCAGCAGGTTGGCGTCTTAGCGGTGAGGATTGGCTTAAGGATGTAAAATGGCTTGATGATTTGAAACTTCGTTTCGGTTTCGGTATTACAGGTAACAATGTAGGTTCAGACCTTGCCTCAAAGGAACTTCTTACATCTGGTGGTACATTCTGGTATAATGGCGCTTGGGTTAAGTCATACAAAGTGAGTCAAAACGCCAACCCTGATTTGAAATGGGAACGCAAGTTTGAGTATAACTTAGGTATTGACTTCGCATTCCTTACAAACCGTTTGTATGGTAGTTTAGACCTCTATATACGTAACACAAAAGATTTGCTCTATTGGTATGATGTTCCATCTCCACCATATCAGTACACGTCACTTCTTGCTAATGCTGGTGAGATTATGGCAAAGGGTCTTGAGCTTGCTCTTACAGGTGTGCCTGTAAAGACTCAGAATTGGAACTGGACATCAACTTGGACAATGGCGTTTGATAACAATAAGATCAAATCTCTTACAGACGCTTCTAAAGGTTTGAACTATACAGAGAAATCAACAGGCGGCGTAGGTGGTAACGGACTTAACTCTACCACAACACAGATTATCCGTGAGGGTGAGTCCATAGGTCTGTTCTACGGCTACAAGGTTGACCACGTAGATGACAATCATCAACTTGTATATAAGGATTTGAACGGAGACGGTGAGGTTAATGATTTGGATAAGACAATTGTAGGTCACGCACAACCTATAATGACATTTGGTTGGAACAACACTGTACGTTGGAAATGGATTGATTTCACCATATTCTTCCGTGGTATGATTGGCAATGATGTTCTTAATGTAACACGTTGGGCTTACACTCCTTCAACAGAGGGCGTTCAGGCAAACCAAGTTTACAAATCAACAACTCAGGCTATTGCTACAGGAAACGGTGCATATCGTGACAGTAAATTCTCAGACTATTGGCTTGAGGACGGTTCATATCTGAAGTGCGATAACATTACTCTCGGTTTCACAATTCCTATGAAGGCTAACAAGTTCTGCAAGAAACTGAGACTGTATGTTACTGCCCAGAATGTGTTTACTATAACAAAATATTCAGGACTTGACCCTGAAGTTAATGTAGGTGATATTAACAGTGCTGGTATCCAGGGTGTAAGCTTCTATCCTAGAGTCGCTACATATCTGTTCGGTGTCAACGCTACTTTCTAACCTTTAAAAGAATAGTAATATGAAAAAGTATATAATATATTTATCTGTTGCTCTCCTTGGTCTCTCACTTACATCTTGTGAGGATTTCCTTAAGGAGGAGGCGTTCGGCAATCCTACAACAGAGGAACTTATGAAAGACCCTGAGAACATGTCAAAACTTGTTGGTCAGGCATACGCTGAACTAAAATGGTTACACGACCACTGGGGATATTGGGGACTCAATACCCTTACTTCTGATGAGGCTCGCTGTCCTGTACGTACTCCGGGTGATAACTGGAACGATAGTGGATATTGGGCAACTTTAAATACAATGAATTGGGATTACAGTACCCTTGCTTTTGAACTTGTATGGGAGAAGTGTATTGCGGGAGCCACATTGTGTAACAAAATTTTGAAACAGCTTGAACCATATAAGGATTTGTCTGCATATCCAAGATTTGAGGCTGAACTTTGTGTGCTTAGAACTTACTACTACTACACAATGTTTGATATGTTCGGACGTCTTCCTTATACAGAAGAGTTCCCTACAAGTGAATCTGTGCAGTTCCCACTTAATGAAAGACAGGAGGTATGGCAGAAGATGGTTGATTGCCTTAAAAAATACACCCCTTCCCTGCCTGTTGCTACTGACCCGTCAAAGGCTATGAACTACGGACGTGTTACACAGGGTGCGGGATACACACTTCTTGCCCGCCTATATTTTAATGCGGAGTCATTTGATGTAACTCCAGACGCATCGCCATACACTGAGTGTGTGAAATATTGTGATATGGTCATCAATTCAGGCGTTTATCATTGTGAAAGCAATTTCTTCAGCAACTTCCTTGTTCATAATGAGAACAGTGAGGAGAACATATTTGTGATAGTTGAGAATGGTAACGCTTCATTTGACTACCAAGATATGGCAGGCAAGATGTCTAACAAATTGCGTGTCAATCTTTTGACACAACCATACGCATTCCAAACCTACTATGATTTGCTTGAGAAACCTTGGAACGGATTCGCCGCCTCTCCTCAGTTCCTTGCTCTATATAAGGAGGGTGACCGACGCGGACCTTGCGGACCTAATGATGGTACTGACATTAATTTCCAAGATATCAATACAAAGTTCGGTTGGTTCCTCGGTCCTGTTAAATCAAAAGTTGATGGCTCTATAGTTAAGGATGAAAATGGTAAAGAAGTTATAATTGAAAATAAGTTTGGTGATAAGACTGCTTGCTCTTGGCATGCGGGAGCCCGCTGTATGAAATATGAGACAGAGGTAGGTTCAACTGTCAACAAATATATGGAGAATGACTTTGTACTTCTACGTTATGCTGATGTTCTTCTTATGAAAGCGGAGGCTTGTGTCAGAGGTGGTGGTAATATTGGCACTGTGCTTTCAAATGCAGATTTCGCACTTATCAGAACCCGTGCAGGTTTGGAGGCGTATGGAACTGTTAATCTTGACGAGATTCTTGATGAGCGTGGCAGGGAACTTGCTTGGGAGAACACCCGTCGTCGTGACCTTATAAGACACGGAAAGTATACTGGCGATGCTTACGACTGGACATATAAGGGAGAGGAGGCAAAATCATCTTCAAAGCATGTTGTTGAAGATTGGCGAAAATGGTTCCCTATACCAAAGAAGTACATTGAGATGCACGCTAATGATGAGAAGCCTTGGAAACAGAATGACGGCTATCTTCAATAATAATAATAACTGTTTAAAATTTTTGATATGAAAAACATTTATATAAAATTGGGCGTTAGCCTGCTTGCCGCAATAACTCTTATTGCCTGCAAGAAAGAGAACGAGCTCGCGTTCTCACCTAACAGCAGTGTTGTTTCTGTCAATGTAGGTGAGACAACAACTCTCTCTGTAAATTCATACGGAGTCAAGAGTTCCACTCCTTATCCTGTTAGCAGTGTGGAGTGGTCTGTAGATGATAGTTATGTTGCCTCTATTGACAACAGCGGTCTTCTTACTGGTTTGAAATGTGGTGTTACAAGAGCGTGTGGTAAATTTGACGGAGGAAAGGTTGTTTACATTGATGTTTTGGTAACCTCTGTGAACAATCAATATCTTGAGCCGATGCTACAAGGTACATTCAAAGGTGTTGCAGATTATGAGGCGACACTGTCTGCTCGTCAATTGACACGTAGTGTGGATTCAAAGTACGCCGTTTATAAAGGCTCATCTGAAGGATATCTTGACAAATTCCAGATTTACTTCTTCAATCAGTTTAATGGTGGCGTTATCACCTGCTTTGAAAATGGTGAGGCGGTGGAGACAGCCAAGACAAAGTTCCTGCCAGACAGATATAATGTCATAGGCGAGAATAGTTTTGCTGATAACAACAATAATAAAGTTGAGACAAGAGCCGATGAGTTTGGTTACGGCGTTTTCTATAACTTTGGAGATTTCAGCGGTAAGATGTCTGAGGTGTATGCTCAGTATGCCGCTGATGCCAAAACGTATATTGAAACTGTTGCCAGCAAAGAGGCTTATACCCAAGAGGCTCTTGGTTTATTCCTTCCTTTTGAGTTATCAGTTGATCAATCTAAGGTAGATGGATATAAGAGTGATATTTACAATGTGATAGATGGAGGCACCAATTTCTCTAGTTCAGAGCAAGCCATCTCTGATGGCTCTGATGCCATTACTGGTTTGTATCTTGAGGCAGCAAGGAAATGGGCTAAAGAGGAGTGGTGCTGGAAGTTTCATTTGAAAAAACAGGGTGCTCCTGAAGACGCTGGTTTGAGTGAAGGACATGATGAGTCAAAATACTCATCAGTTGCATGGGATTATGTATTGGAGTTAGATGAACTTTTAGATATTGAACTTAGCAAGTGTGTTTCATTTAAGGATATTGATGTTATTGCTCGACAATATGGTAAAAAATATTATGATATTGCGGCAAGTAAGAATTTTGAAACTTTCTCAAAGAACATAAATAGTCAATTCTCCACTATTCAGAAGAGTTATAAAAAATACTATAACGAAACTTGCTGGGCTCAGATGGAAGCTTTGAAGGCTTTGGCTATTGATGAGTTGGGTGCGACGTATTCTTATGATAAAATGAATAAGATTACAGACTCTTGTAAGGCTAACAAATGGGATAAGGACAACTCTGAATTTACTTCAGACTCATATTATTATGATGTGCCTTCAATAGATAATATCTCTAACTATAAAAAAGAGATGAATGATGCACTTAGTTTATATAAGGAGTCAGATTACACCGCAGCCAATTGGAAGAAGATAAATAATATTTACAATGATGCTGTTGATGGTGTGGATAAGTCTGTTTCAAAAACATTATCAAGAGCGTTGGTTGATAAGGCTAAAGTGGATATGTTTAATATTCCAAAGAAGTAAATCCAATATTATTTTTCAAACAAAAGGTCACCATAAAAATGGTGACCTTTGTTTTTTTAATGATGTTTGATTAAATTTGCACTCTATATTTATAGGTTATGCAGATTCTACAATTAATGCTGTGCCTCTCATTTATGGTTATAATCCACGAGGCGGGGCATTTTATTACAGCAAAAATATTTGGTGTCAGGGTGGAGAAGTTTTACTTGTTTTTCAACCCTTGGTTCTCTCTTTTCAAATTCAAACCTAAAAACTCCGATACAGAATATGGTATAGGTTGGCTCCCATTTGGCGGATATGTAAAACTTGCAGGAATGATAGATGAGAGCCTTGACACGGAGCAGATGGCAAAGCCTGCCGAGCCTTGGGAGTTCCGTAGCAAGCCCGCTTGGCAACGCCTTATAATTATGTTTGCGGGTGTGTTTAATAACTTTGTATGTGCCATAATCATATATGCAATGATTATGTTCACGCAAGGTGAACAGTATGTCAAACTCTCAGATGCAGGAATGGGAATGGAGTTCTCTGATGTGGCAAAACAACAAGGTTTCAGAGACGGAGACGTTCTGCTTGCGGCAGACGGTGTGGAACTGGAGGCTTTTGATGAGGAGAGTGTGCGTAAGATTCTTAACGCTTCAACTGTTACAGTAATGCGTGACGGTGAACGTCGCAACATAGCAATGACCCACACCTTTATGGAGGATATGATTGCCTCAAATGAAGGTTTCGCCTCATTCAGAATCCCGTTTGTTGTAAGAGAGGTTATTGCGGACTCTCCTGCGGAAAAAGCGGGATTAATGGCAAAAGACAGCATTGTTTCTATTAATGACAGCGTAATGGCTTGCTGGAGTGATTATACTCCTGTAATAATGGCTCATAAGCAGATACCTATGAATATAGGTTTTTACAGAGACGGCTCACTGATGTCTGCTCTAATTACGCCTGATTCTCTTGGAAAGATAGGCGTATATGTTACGCCATACACTGAGATATATCCGCTAACCACTCATACATACTCATTCTGGGAGTCATTTCCTGCTGGTATTAAGAAAGGAGTCACCGCCTTTACTGGATATGGCAGTGATTTCAAAATGGTCTTCACAAAGGCAGGAGCTGAGAATATGGGCGGTTTCGGGACTATCACCAAACTATTCCCCGATGAGTTCATCGGAGTATATTTCTGGTATATAACAGCGTATCTGTCAGTTATTCTCGCATTTATGAACCTGCTGCCTATACCTGGTTTGGACGGAGGACACATAATATTCTTGCTCTACGAGATGTTTACAGGCCGCAAACTCAGTCAGGAATTTATGATTAAGATGCAGAAGATAGGAATGATTCTATTGTTGTTCCTGCTTCTATATGCAAATGGTATGGATATTGTGCGGGCTTTGAGATAGAATTTCGTAACTTTACGCAAAATATGAGCAAACCTACTATCAATAGCAAGCGGAACGCCGGTTTTTTTAAGAAACTTGTCACCAAATACAAGGTTTCCATCATCAATGAGAGTACATTGGAGGAGACCGGTCACTTACGGCTCTCCGCTATGTCACTCTTTTCTGTAAGTGTGGCGCTGATACTGGTTGTGTTGGCGGCTTTCTCTTGTATAATTTTGTTCACACCGCTGAAAAAGTATCTGCCAGAGAATGTTGATGAGACTACAAAGGCAAGAGTTACAATTGAGGCTATGCAAATTGATTCCCTGTCAGAGGTCGTCGCACTTCAAAACCAATACCTAAATGTCTTAAAAGATGTGATATCAGGCGATATTCATCTGGACACTACAGATATAAAAACGCAGGGGATTCTTACTGCAAAACATGCGGAACTTCTTATGGAGAAGAGTGAGGCGGAGAAGGAGTTTGCAAAAAACTATGAAGATGAGGAGATGTATAACCTTTCTAATCCGCTGCAACAGCAGACAAGTATTCTCTTCTTCCGTCCGGTAAAGGGTATTATAACTACTACATTCAATCAAAATCAGGGGCGGTACGGAGTTGATATAGCAACATCGGCTGACGGTGCTGTATCGGCGGCTTATAAGGGGCTTGTATTTAATGTTGGTTATGATTATCATACGGGGTATTATATTGAGATTGTGCATCCTTCGGGTTACCTTACAATATATAGAGGCTTGGGTATAGTATTCCCTAAATGTGGTGAGAATGTGGAGACCGGTCAGGTTATAGGTACTGTATTTAAGAATAGTACGGGAGCCAAACCCCAGATACACTTTGAACTTTGGAGTGACTCCTATCCACAGGACCCTCAAAACTACATAGTATTTGAATGATGAGAAAAAAGATAGCGATATTGGGCTCTACAGGCTCTATTGGCACGCAGACATTGCAGGTTATTGCAGATAACCCCGATAAGTTTGAGGCTTACGCCATAACGGCGTACAATAATGCCGACCTTCTTATTGAGCAGGCACGAAAATTCCTGCCTAAATACGCCATAACTGTAAAAGATGAGAATTATACCTGCGTGTGTGACGCTTTGCGGGGAACGGGAGTCACTGTGCTTGCGGGTATGGAGAGTGTATGCAATATTGTGGCGGAAGATGAGGTGGACATTGTTCTTACCGCAATGGTTGGATACGCAGGGCTCAGACCAACTATAAAGGCACTTGAGAAGGGAAAGACAATCGCTCTTGCCAATAAAGAGACAATGGTTGTGGCGGGAGACCTAATGTGCCGTATTCAAAAGCAGTCTGGCAGCAAGATACTTCCTGTTGACTCAGAGCATTCAGCCATATTCCAATGCCTTGATGGAGAACGGCATAACAAAGTTGAGAAGATATTGCTCACGGCATCGGGCGGTCCTTTCCGCACAAAGGATATGGAACTCCTTAAAAGTGTTACGGCTGCTGATGCCTTAAAACACCCTAATTGGAGTATGGGGGCTAAGATAACCATTGACTCCGCCTCTATGATAAACAAGGGCTTTGAGGTGATTGAGGCAAAATGGCTCTTCGGGGTTGATGTTAAGGAAATTGAGGTGGTGGTTCATCCGCAATCAATAATTCACTCAATGGTTCAATTCTCAGATGGTGCCGTAAAGGCTCAACTTGGTATGCCTGATATGAAGTTGCCTATTCAGTATGCCCTGTCATATCCTGAACGCATACCAAATAGTTATGAACGTGTTGATTTCTTTGATATAGCCACTCTTACATTTGAGAAACCTGATTTAAAGAAGTTCAGGAACCTCTCTCTTGCATATAAGGCTATTGAGACGGGTGGCAATGCTCCGTGCATACTTAACGCCGCTAATGAAGTGGCAAATGAGGCTTTCCGCTGTGGCAGAATAGGATTCCTTTCAATGAGTGATGTTATTGAGACTGCGTTGGGACGCATATCTCATATATCAAATCCAACATACGAGGATTATGTTATGACAGATGCTGAGACAAGACGCATTTGTTCTGAACTAATTATTTAAGGCAAGTGATATATAACGGAAAAGGGAACCATTTGGTTCCCTTTCTTGGTTGCGGAGGCCCGGTTCGAACGAACGACCTCCAGGTTATGAGCCTGGCGAGCTACCACTGCTCCACTCCGCGCTAACGTGGTGCAAAGGTAAGGTATTTTTATTAACAAAACAAAAAAAATTGTATCTTTGTGCTATAAATAAGAAAAGAGATGCAGAATGTAAGAGTGCGCTTTGCGCCATCACCAACAGGACCGCTACACATAGGCGGAGTAAGGACTGCCCTCTATAACTATCTGTTTGCCAAACAGAACGGAGGTCAGATGATACTTAGAATAGAGGATACAGACTCCACACGTTTTGTACCCGGAGCGGAGAAATATATAATAGAGGCTCTCACGTGGCTGGGAATCAAGTTTGATGAGGGTATAGATGAGAGTGGCGCCGCAACCTGCCGTCAGAGTGAGCGCAAACCAATATATCGCAAGTATGTTGACTATCTGCTTGAGAACGGCAGGGCATACATTGCGTTTGACACGCCGCAAGAGTTGGAGGCAAAGCGTAATGAAATTAAAAATTTCCAATATGACGCCCGTACACGCCTTTCAATGCGTAACTCACTAACCCTTGGCAAAGAGGAGACAGAGCGTCTTATAGCGGAGGGTACGCCATACGTTGTACGTTGCCTTATTGAGCCAGACCAAGACATAACACTACAAGACCTTATACGTGGTACTGTTACAATAAATTCATCTATTCTTGATGACAAGGTTCTTTACAAGAGTGCTGACAATCTGCCCACATACCACCTTGCGACTATTGTCGATGACCATCTTATGGGAATAACCCACGTGATTAGGGGAGAGGAGTGGTTGCCATCGGCACCACTTCACGTACTGCTTTACAACTATCTTGGTTGGGCGGAGACAATGCCTCAGTTCGCACACCTGCCACTGTTGCTGAAACCTGACGGAAACGGTAAGCTGAGCAAACGAGACGGAGACCGTCTTGGATTCCCTGTATTCCCGCTTGACTGGTTTGACCCTAAGAGCGGAGAGAAGTCATCGGGGTACCGTGAGGCAGGCTACTTCCCTGAAGCGGTAGTCAACTTTCTTGCTCTGCTCGGCTGGCACGCTGAGGGCGATGAGGAGTTCTTCTCTATGGAGCAACTTATTGAGCGCTTCTCTCTAAACCGTGTAAGCAAATCAGGTGCTAAATTTGATTATGAGAAGGGCAAATGGTTCAACCACCAATACCTTATGCTTAAAGATGACAAAACCCTTGCAGAGATAATAAAGCCTCAGATAGTTGCCAAATATGGTGTTGACTGTCCTATGGACAAACTCATTACAGCGGTAAGTTACACAAAAAACCGTTGCACATTCCCGTCTGACTTTTGGGAGCAGATTCACTTCTTCTTTATCGCTCCTACTGAGTATGATGAGAAGACCCGTCAGAAACGCTGGAAAGAGAGTTCTCCACAAGATATGAGAGAACTCTACGCTGTTCTTGAGGGCATTGATGACTTCTCACTTGAGAATACAGAGAAGGTTGTGATGCAGTGGATTGCAGACAAACAGTACAACACAGGCACTATTATGAATGCTTTCCGCCTATGCCTTGTAGGCGAGGGCAAAGGTCCGCATATGTTTGAGATAACATCGCTACTGGGGAAGACTGAAACTTTGCAGAGACTTGCTCGGGCGATACAAGAGTTGACATTGTCCACTGTCCACTAAAAAATATGAAACGCAACATTCTAATAACACTACTGTTTTTCTTTTCCTTGGGTTTGTTTTCTCAAGCGGTAGAAGATGCTTATAAGCCTTATGACCCAACGCCTAAGCGTGAGTTCCGTGGTGTATGGGTGCACACAATTGAGCAGGACTATTTCGCCAGTCTCACATCAGAGCAGATAAAGGATACTCTGCGTAAGCAACTTGACATATTTCAGAAATGTGGATTTAATGTGTTGTTATTTCAGATAAGACCGGAGGCTGACGCATTCTACAAGTCTGACATAGAGCCTTGGAGCCGATACCTTACAGGGGAGCAAGGCAAGGAGCCTGATGACCCTGATTTTGACCCTATGGCGTTCCTTATTGATGAGTGTCATAAACGCTGTATGGAGTTCCACGCCTGGATGAATCCGTACCGTGCAAATATTAAAGTGAGCAACCCGCTTGCCTGGGGGCACATATATGGAGAGAAACGTTATATGTTCATAACCTACGGCACTCAACTGCTTTTTAATCCTGGTGTTCCTGAATGCCGTGACTATATATGCAACGTTGTCAAAGATGTGGTGACTCGTTATGATGTGGACGCCATACACCTTGATGACTACTTCTACCCTTATCCTATAAAAGGTCTTAAATTCCCCGATGACGCCACATTCAAACGTTACGGAATACCGGCGGGTTACACAATAGACCAAAAGAGTGATTGGCGTCGTGATAACGTAAACAAACTTGTGCATCAATTATCAGACACCATACATAGTGTCAAACCTTGGGTTAGGTTCAGTATAAGTCCGTTTGGAATCTATAGAAACAAAAAACAATATGAGGACGGAAGTAACACCAACGGACTCACCTGCTATGATGACCTGTATGCTGACATAATGCTTTGGGTCAAAAACGGTTGGATTAATGACTGCATACCACAACTTTATTGGGAGGACGGTCATAAAAACGCTGACTATACCACACTTATAAATTGGTGGGCGCAAAACACTCTTGCACCTTGTAAATTTTATGTAGGGCAAGATGTCTCTCGTACATACCGTCAATTTAGCAGGAAACTTACTCTTTCAAGAGAGATTAGAAAGGTAGAGGGTAACTGTTTCTTCAGCGGTAAGATGATACTTGGAAATATGGGCAATGTGCAGGATTCACTGAGTATGGCATACCATACAAAGCCCGCTCTGCTCCCTGAGTACCCTGATATTGATACAACACAACCAGAGAGTCCGTTTAACGTAAGGTTTGACCTTATGGGGGAGACTCCTATGCTTAAATGGGACGCACTCACTGAGACAACTCCAAAAGATGAGATACGTTTTTTCGCCGTCTATATGTTTGATGAGGGAGAGACCATTGACCTTAACCGTATGGACGCTCTGTTAGGCTTTACAGCGGAAAAGGAGTATCCGCTTCCGGAGAACAGTTTTGCGCTTTGCAAGCAACTTGTTGTAACATCAATTGACCGTATGCACAATGAAAGCAAGCCAACTGTAGCAATCTACGAATAAAATAAAAATATGAACATTAAAAGATTATTTAAAGGCACTATGTCCGCACTGACGGTATCCGTTATGATGGTGCTTGTTCTTTTGAGCGGCGGATGTAAAGAGAAGTCTAATTCTGACCCTTCCACTGATGGCAGTATCGCAGGCACTTGGTTAGGTACGGTCACAGATGGAGAATTTGAAGGTTTTTGTCAATTGGAGTGTAAGTTCTTGGAAAATGGTACCGGAACAAATACTTTTATTTTTGAGGAAGGTGAATTGTCATTCCCTATATGGTGGCGTATTGATGACTCTGGCAAACTTTATATGGTAAATGAAGAGGATAAGGAAGATGATGGAAATGCTGATGAGTGGTCTGGAATTTCTTACAGTCTGTACAACCAGACATTGGAATTGCAATACTCATACGATGCAGATCCAGTCTATTTAAAAAGAGTGAACTAATAATTAGAACCTACTTTAAGTAATTAGACGTATGAAAAGAATTTTTGTAAACTTACTCATTGTAGTAGTAGGCCTTTTATGGGCTTTAAATATAACTGCACAGAAAATAGGTCGTCCTATATGGGTTGTGCAGCACGCTTCCAATTCATACAGATGTTTTGACAATGCAATGGAAGACGGGGCTAACGGAGTAGAGATTGATTTGTGGACTAATAGGGCGAACAAGGAAGATGACTGGAGTGTTGACCATGGCCGTAGCGGGACTGAATATTGGTACTATAGCGCGGATGCCAGGAAAAGTAAAAATGCAGGTATTACAGACCCTAAAGATTGGTATCGTAGTCTTAAAGAGTATTTAGAGGATAAGGTTTTGACAAGTGACAAAATAAGTATAATTTGGTTGGATATGAAGAGCTATCCATACGCTGATGCTTTGATGCGACACGTACATAAAATTTTGGAAGCAAAAGGATATAGCAGGAATAATGTGCCTCCATTTCAGATTATATATGGTTTTTATAATACCAAACAGCTCTCTGCCGTAACATCAGATCGGCGTGATGATGACATTGTTTTACCTTACAATGGTAGTATGATTGCATATTTCGCACACGAGCATTGGCCAAATGAAGGTATTAACCTGGCGTATGAGGGAACCTATTGGAGTTCTAATTGGAGTGGTAGATTAGGTGATATAGAAAAACTTTTAACAGATAATAACTTCCCGATAGAGCACCATTTTACCACAAACGGTTTATTTAGTGGAGTAGGCGCTACAAGGTGGTACCACGTAGTAGATGCCAGAAAATTGATGATACAGAATAAATATTGTGCAAGAATAGGTTGGTGGACTTGCCAAACTCAGAAAAGGGGTGCGGAATGTGTTTATGAAGATTTGAGTGGTGCAATGAAGGCTGATTTTATTCTTATTGAGGGTAGAACTGATTTTATAAGTTCAAAGTTTGGAGCCCGTCTTGCCTTACAAAAATTTGTAAAGAATTTTTTCAACCCTAATGAGACTTTGTATAAGGACTATAACAAAGGTAAATACCGTCCTGCCACAAGAGATGACAAATTCTGGATATTATATAATGATCCGTCACGTGTCAGATATATGAGTGACAATTAGTCACAATTGTGTTTAGTGGGCAGTTGAATTGTGATATACACTTTCAAGGAATTGGACTTCCCAAACAAAGAGGTAAAAATGGGTTTCTGAAAGGTTTTCTTCCGCAAGTGTCAAACCTCCCGTCACAGATGGGCAGCAATATGCTCATTAAAGTGGTTGACGCACTCTACGCCGATGACATAGACACCGCACTCACAGAGACAAAGGCGTACATAGCCGCCATACTTGAGACCACGAACACAATACCACGGAATCACGCACCATAGAGAGTTGGAAAGCGGTGCCCTTCCCGTCATTCTGAGCGTTAGCGAAGAATCTCTAAAAAAAATTTGCAGAATAAAAAATATTATGTAATTTTACACCCTAAATATTTGGCAGTTACAAAAATTATGATAAACACACACACACACACACACACACACACACACACACACACACACACACACACAACATTATAGGTGTAGTAGCGGTGCTATCTGTAGCATCCGCCACCTTAATATATAAATATAAAATTCAGGCTGGATAGTTTTATTCCCAACGGAAAGACTATCCGGCTTTTTTATTTTTTCGTCATTACCTGACGGTCTGTAGAATCTGCTAAACATTCTGAGATCCTTCGCTAACGCTCAGGATGACGAAAAAAAGATAACGAGATAAACTAAAATATTATTAACTTTCAAAAAACAATTATTAAACCTATGAAGAAACAAAACTACTCAGCACCCAAGATGGTGCAAGTGAAAATGGAGGCTGAAATGCCTGTGATGCAGACCTCTTATGATGCAAGTAGCACACTAAGTGCCATTGGCGGTTGGGGACTTTAAAAAAGATTAACAACAAAAAAGAAGCAAAGAAATGAAAAAGTTCACTTATTTGGCTACTATGCTGTTGGTAATGGCAGGAGCCGTTTCGTGCGAGAAAAAATCAGATGTCAAGAATCCGGAGTCTAAGTTGCAGCCCACAGGCGTAATGCGTGAGGTGAGCGTTGCCGCAGGCCAGGGGAGTGCTAAGACCAGTGTAAATAATGGTGCACTTACTTGGTCAGAAGGAGACAAACTATATGTTGCACCTACAGCGGGCGGTATTGATGCCGCAGCATTGAACATTACCGATGGAGTAGGTACTGCGTCAGGTATGTTCCACGGTAGAGTAGATTCCACTATAGCAGATGACACTCAATTATACGGTTGGGCAGGCGGTGCATGGACATACAATGACGGAGCATTCACCGTTAATATGCCGGCAACACAGACATATATTGATAACGGACTTGCGGAGAACGCATATCCGTCAATAGGTACAGGTACTATAAAAGGTGGAGTATCACTGCAAAATCCGTTTGGTGTGCTAAGTCTTAATGTAAAAGGCAAAGATACAGATGCTGTAAAAAGCATAACAGTTACATCTTCCGCAAATAACCTTGCAGGTGCGTTCACAATAAATCCAAGTACTCTTGCTGTGTCAGGCGGTTCTTCAAAGACAATAACATTGACTTTTACAGAAGCCGTTTCATTAACATCTGACGGTGTAAGATTCTATATGGTAATCCCTGCCGCAGAGTACCCTGCTGGAGACCTTAATGTAACTGTTACAAAGACAGATGATACCACAATAGAAACCTCATTAGGTGCTATAACTGTTGCCGCTGGCAATGCTACTGCTAAGCAGGATGTGGAAGATGCACCTGCAACCACAGGCGAGGCAGAGAGAACAGGCGGAGTTATGGTTAAGTGGGTTCAACTATGGAAAGATGGTCCTAAGTTTGCAGAGTATAATGTAGGTGCCACAACAACAATGGGCAAAGATAGCTATGGTGGCTACTATGCGTGGGGTGGCAGTCAGAGTATGGTTGATGACCACTATACAGGTAAAGTCTCTCTTTCTGGTGACTCTGATACAGCCACCAAGTTATGGGGTCCCAACTGGCAGATGCCTACAAGGAAAGACTTTGAAAATCTTAATAGCAATTGTGATGTAGTGTGGATAACTAATAAAGATGAGAGCGAATATGGTGTTACAGGCACTCTCGTTACAGGCAGGGGAGGCTACTCTGGCAACTCAGTATTTTTCCCCGCTGCGGGCTACACCTATGGAGGCTGGTCGTTTGTCATGGGCGAAGGCAATAATGTCTACCTTTGGAGTTCCACTTATTATAGGGATGACTACGCCTTTTGCTTGGTCTGCTACTCACCAACAAACTATCATGAGGTGAAAGAACAGTCGTATGGTAGCGAACACTTAAGCTCTGTGCGTGCGGTTTTGGCGGAGTAACGCATTCCCACCCGTCATCTAAAGATATCTCACTTCGTTCGATATGACGAAGGTGTATGCTTAAGATGACATTCTACAACGGGTCAAGGGAGCAATAACCGCTCCTTTGACCCATTGTTTTAAAAACTGATTATATGCCCAACATCCACTTATAATATTCAGAACGTAGCGCCAACAATAACTCTGAAGTTTGTGCCCGGCATAGGGTACCCCCTTACAACCTCATACTGCTGATTTGCAATATTGTTCACTTGCACTGATGTGCGCAGTTTCCACGCCTTGAAAGGGTGGGTGTATGAGACAGCCACATCATTTGTTTGCCAAGGCTCCACATAATTTACAGGAATGTTTGCGGAAGATGTGTATCGCTCTCCCGTATAAATGAAACTGTAGGTGAGTTCAAGGTTCTTCCATGCAATATTAAGAATGGCTGAGCCGCTGTGCCAAGGGGAATAAGGCAACTGACCGCCATAATAAGGACTTGATTTGTCAAAACTTTGGTCTGCCGCCACCTGATATGAATAGGCGAGCCTAAGTCCGAGATTCCAATATCTACACCACTGCAATCCCATATCAACCGATACGTCAACCCCTGTTACGCTTACATTCCCGTAATTCTTCATTTGCCAACGGAACGGATTTGCGGCGGGAATAGCCACAATCTTGTCTTTTACTCTGTTATGATAGCCGTCAATCTGCACCGCAAAGTTATTGAATATATCGGCAGGCTTTGAGTACTGATATGAAAGACCTACGTCATATTGGTCAACATACTCTGGTCTCAGAGATGTGCTTCCTACTGTGGCATAGTACAAATCATTGAATGTAGGCATACGGAACGCCCTTTTATAAAACGCCCTAATGTCAAACGCCACTTTTGCCACAGGCCTTACGGTTAGCAGTGCTGTAGGTGTGAACACATTGTATGGCTTGGATGTGGCACCGTTTTTTACATTATCCTGCACAAAATTGCCAAGTACACTTGCCTGAAATTTTACATTCGGGTGACGGAAGGTGGTGGCAAGCGCCACTAATTCTGTGTATCGGGAGGGATATGCAAAGTTCTTTATGTCAGAGTCGAGATAATTGTATTGAAAATCTGTGGCAAGTGATATATCCCACCAACTGAATATCTTGTAGTTCAACGCCCCTGACAGATACGCCTCCTGCTGTCTGTAGGAATTATCAACCTGAAAGTGGGTGGAGTCGGGGTCAAGATAGCGGGTGTAATCGTAGGCGTATTTTGCTTTTGCCTGAAAACTTAGTTTGCCGTCAATGTATGTTTGCTTATATGAAGCCTGAGCAAAAAAGTTGTCATCCCATTGGCGTTGGGAGTGAGAGAAGACATTACGGGCTATGTAGCCTGGCAATCCCCTGTCTGAATAGTAATTATATACTTTTGCATTCCACTCTCCGTTTTTTACTGAGCCAAATAGTGCCGCCTCTGTCCTTACCGCCTGAATATCAGCATTCTGCCTTATGGCTGTGGTGTCATATAGGGTGGTGCCGTCAGGGGCGGTCTTTTTGTAACGGAATTTGTATTTGCCGTTTGAGTAGGTGTATTCAGCACTAAGGGTAAGTATTACGGACTTTCCCAATTTTTGGCTGTAGGTAATGCTGGGATTTGCAAGACCAAAACTGCCTGCCTTCATCTTAACATCAACAGTGTAGTCTTTGCCATTGCTAAATGAAGGCTTTTTAGTTGTTATGTATATGGTTCCTGCCGCCCCGTAGTCTTTTGCACATTGCAGTCCGTCTCCCTTTTGTCCGTTATAAAGGTCTATTGCCTCTATGTTGTCAAGTGAGAACCGTCCTAAATCCACTTGTCCGTTTTGTGCGTTTCCAAGTTGAATGCCGTCATAGAACACGCCCATCTGGTTTGTTCCCATAGAGCGTACATTTATGGTCTTTATGCCTCCAACTCCGCCATAATCCTTAATCTGCACTCCGGAGAAAAACCTTATGGCGTCAGCCACACTCTGACAGCCAAGGTTCTCTATTACCGTTGAATCCATACGCTGGAACGGCACAATATCCCTGCGTATTCTCTTTGGTGAGAAACACACCTCCTGCAGTTCATACACCTTAGTGGTGTCTATCTCCGCACTCCACAATGTCAGTGGGGAAATCAAGAGAAACAGTAATATGTAGATTTTAGGGGACATTATTATTTTAGTGGACAGTGGACAGTGGACAGTTAGGTGGGGCACTGTCAACTGTCAACTATCAACTGTCAACTATTTAAACGCAATAGCATATGGAATATCCCCCGCAGTTTTAGTCCACTGCTTTTTTCCTTCTGAATTATAGCAGGTAACGGTACCGGGTGTTACATAATCTGCCGCATCACAGATATAGAAATTACCGTTTCTGGAATCTATGGCAATGTTACTTGGATTTTGCATCTCTTTCTCAGTTCCGTCTGTTATGGGAGAACCACCTAAAGCGTATGTAGCCAAATCAATGGTATAGAACCTGTATGTGGTGTTCCAAGATTCATCATACTCTTGTGTAAAGCAGTAGCACTTACCATTATAGATATCCAATCCATATACGGGAATATCAAAACTCTTAACCACTGTTTCTGACATAGGGTCAAAGACAACCAAACTTCCAGATACATCATAGTAATTGCCAAGAGAGTTGATAAGTAGTTTGCCATCGGCTGTAGGACGTACTTTTGACATATTTAAGGCAACATCTATCTGTTTGGTCTCCGTAAATGTGCTCATATCTATTACAGAGAGTTTCTTACTGTATCCGTGGTCATAATCGCCCACGTGTGCCACATACATTTTAGTGCCGGCAAATGCCATCTCCTCAGGGCAGACGCTAACAGTACACTTACGGGTAACAGTAAGGCTTGTAGTGTCTATCTCAGATACATAGCCGTTATTAAATCCGTTATAAGATGTCACATATACCTTGCCGTTGTAGAAATTAACATAACGGCAACCGTTTATGGTTATTGAAGCCAAATGTTTGGCGGTAGAGGCGTCCGCCACCTCCACTAAATTGGAACCGTTAACGGTAATGTACAACTTGCCTCCGTAAACCTTGGCGTCATTGCCGGTGTCTCCAAGACCAAGGGTTACTGACGGGTCAAAAACATTGTTCTTGTAAGTGCCGTTAACATAGTCAAAGCAGTCAAGCGATGCCTTGTTTGTCCCCATAGCACCTTGATTAAGAACGTAAAAGCCCGTTTTAAGAATAACATCTTCAGGAACCTTAGGTTCTTCAGGGGCTTTAGGTTCATCTTTTCTACACGATGAAAAACTTAGCACTATAAGTGCCGATAACGCAAAAATAGAAAGTCTGTTTGCTTTCATAATAAAATTGAGGAAAATCAGGAGCCTCTCTGTCTGTTGTCCTATTCCACGAGGACAGTTAAACAATCGGATACCGGGGAACGCTCCCCCGCAAGAACATAAGGCAGGTCTTCTGACTTAGCCTCCCTCCTTCAGCCTTCCCAAACCTTACGGCTCAGTGGCAAGTGTGGTAAAGAGAGTTTTAAAGTCCGTACAGACGGACTCAGGCCTTACAGCAGCGGGTCTGTTCAGGATTTCCACCTGATTCCCTTAGCCTAAATTCTTGTCGCAAAGTTAATGGTAAAATTGATAATGGCAAAATTTATTTTTTGTGCAATAATCTCCAAGCACCAGGTGTCATACCCTCTATATTCTTGAAACTGCGGCTGAAGTTAGGTGCGTCAGAGAATCCGCATTCAAGGGCAATATATGTAAGTGAGTAGTTCTCTGAAGAGAGTAGCAGTTCTTTAGCCTCTTTTGCTCTAAGTTTTGCTATGAATATGAAGAAAGTCTGGTTCTCCACCTTGTTAAGATACGTTGAGACATCTTTCCCGCTGAATCCAATCTCCTTTGACAAATCCTCAAGTGATATTCCCTGTTTCAGATATGGCTTTGACGGGTCATTGCCCCACTTCTCAAGTGCCTCCCTGATGCTTTCAAGTTCTGACGATATCTCTTGCTCAGACTCTTCCTGCGGGTCATCGTAGTTCATTGACAAAGACTCCTTGGTTAAGGTAATCTTGTCAGCGTAGAACTCTATTTTGTTCACACTCCGGAAAAGCATATATACCACCACTGTGCAGCATACACTGAAAGTGACCGCTATCTCAGGAGCGTAGTTCATATATTTTTTTGCCAGGATTTTAGTGGAGTAGAGTAGTACAAACAACACTACGAGTATAAGAATGCGCAGAAAGTGCATATATCCGCTCTCACAAAGTTCTGAATAGTATTTTTTTGCGTCACGACGGAATCTGTCTATATGGATTATAGCCACTGCGGCAGTGTATGAAATCTGCACTATCAGCACTATGTCCATAAGTTTTGTGTTGCAGAAGTAGAACCACCATTCCATTGATGACTTTTGCAACGGTGATTGTGGAGAGAGAAGTTCGTATGCAGAGTGGTTCTCTCTGAGGCCCTATCCCAAAATAATAACAGCCGTTCCCAGTATCAGGGCTGGCAGGAAGTGTAAATAGTTTTTACAAGAGAATTTCTGATGCTCGACAGTTATGGATTTAACAAACCAATATAGGAATGGTATTACACTAAGTGTCAGGAAATTATCAATATAGACAAGTGTAAGTTTGTTATCGTAATCCTCATTATCAAAAATCAGGAATGTCCTTACAGTGAATGACGCCGCTATAAGAAATGCGGTGGCTATGAATATCTTTTTATAGACAGGAATGTCCCAGTCAAACTTAGCAACCATAGGTATTGATAGCACAAGAACGCCTATCAGAGGAAAAAGAAGTAGAAAAATAGCAAATCCGCTCATTAATGTATTATCTGTTTTCCATTGTCATTTTAAAATGACAACAAATTTTTATTATATGACAACAAAAAGTATTGGAAGGACTATGAAGGTATTCCTAAAAACCTCTATATTTGCCGATGATTAATAAGTAATGTTTTTTTTCATAAGACCGGCATTGTTCAAGGCGTTGGACAATGCCGGTATCCTTTTTACATACGTACTCTAAGCGCACCTTTGATTATTTCAATGTTGTATGGACCTGTTCCTATCAGCTCTCCGTCAATCTCACATATAGTCTGTACAGGCGCCTCAATGTTCACCTCTTTGGAGCGGAAGTGATATATATGAGTGTTTTTCGCCTCTTTTATGGTTCCGTCATACAGACGATTTACATTTTTTATAACAAAAAATTTCTTAATGTCGCCATATACAGCAGTGTCCAGGAAACCATCAGAGTTGTCAGCATCGGGGGTCTGAATCATTCCACCGCCAGTGTATTTGCCGTTACCTACGCTTATTGATAGCGTCTTCTCATTTATTATGAATCCCACTTTCTCAGAGGTAATCTTAAAGTTGATTTTTTTGCTTGAGAGCAGACACTTGAGCAGGGTGTAGAGATAGGTCATCTTGTGCCCTCGTTGTGATGCCGTCATCTGCTTTGTTGACTTGATTATTTGGGAGTCAAATCCAAACCCCGCCGCATTCAGAAAATACTTGCGTCTGTGCTCACCGTTCTCATAGTAGTGTATTAGTCCTATGTCCTGCGTGCGGACAGGAGCGTTAAGAATATTCATCAACGCCACAGACAAGTCACTGCTCTGTCCATAATTGCGTACCCAGTCATTGCCTGTGCCTGATGATATTGCGCTAAGTGTAAGTTCATCATAATCAACATAGTTCTGCATCATAAATCCGTTGGCTATCTCACTTATGGTTCCGTCTCCCCCGATGCCTACAAAGTGACGGTAGCCATCTTTAATGAAATCCTGAACTTTGCGAGTGGCGTCTCCAATGCACTTTGTCTTGTAGTAAGAGAACTCTTTGTCATTTTTGTCCATAAGTACTACCAACTCCTCCCAAACAGACTCCTTGTATCCTCCTGAGGCGGGGTTGATTATGAACATCAGTGTATCTTTTTTCATATTTTCTGACTCAAAAACAAGTTTCAAAATTACTCAATTTTTTATAACTTTGCAACTCAAATTTATAAACGTATGAGATTTAGACTGTTACTTCTGTTGTGCCTTGTCTTTGGAGGCTCTTTGTTTGTTTCTGCGTCAGAGGAGGCTGTCAATGATAGTATAAAGGCCGCTCAAAAAGCCGCCAAAAGAGAGCGTATCAGAGAGGAGTGGAACGCCCATTTCAAGTTTTATGGATTTGTGCGTGACTATCTGACATACGATAGCCGTCAGGGATTCGCACCCATACAGGGACTCTATTATTTTGTGCCAAAGGATATTAAACCAAATGAATACGGGCAGGATTTGAACGCCACTCCTGAATTCCGTTATCTCTGTATTGTCACACGATTGGGGCTCTTTGTCACAGGCTACAGATATAAACAAACCCATTTTGCGGCAAAGATTGAGGCTGATTTCGCATTCTCAGTGGCGGGTACAGCCGCAGTAGCGTTGAGGCTGCGTCACGCCTACTTCACAATGTCGTGGTTGGAGCAACCTATAGCAGGTGGCAAAAAAGCAGACCTGCAACTGCTTATGGGGCAGACTTGGCACCCTATATCAACAGGTTATGCAGATATAATGAGTTTTGAGACAGGCTCACCGTTTGACCTCTCAAACCGCTCTCCGCAGATAACATTTGACGCCACATTTGACAAGAGGTTCACACTGACCGGTTCATTGCTGGCTCAATTCCAATACTCTTCAACAGGACCTAACGGGGTATCACGTGAGTATCAGATGAACTCTCTTACTCCTGAGGCGTTTATGGCATTCACATACTCGCATAAGGGTTTTGTGGGGCGTGCGGGGCTTAATGTGCTGAGTATCAGACCACGCAAGACAGGTCTTGATGAAAAGGGCGTGGAAGTGATTGTTAAAGACCGCATAACCACTTTTGTCCCGTATCTGTTCCTTGAATACAGATATAAGGATTTGGTTGTCAGTGCTAAAACGGCATACGGACAGGCAGGGGAGCATATAAATCTTATGAGTGGTTACGGAGTCTCTAAAATAAACCCCGATGGTAGTTGGCAATATACTCCAATGCAGAGCAGTTCAACTTGGGCGTATGTTCAGTACGGAAATAAATATATAGGCTCTGTTTTTGGAGGTTATTTCAAGAATTTCGGCACTATAGACCCTCTGGTTGACACTGAGCACCTGTATGTAAATCCGAATTGCTCTCCGGGACTTACACAAGCCTGGCGTATAATTCCCTCATTTAAAGTGCATCTTGGAAACTTCTTGTTCGGCGTTGAATACCACTACACCGCCGCACAGTATGGAACAGACATCAATAACTACGGCGTTGCCACACAGAACCTTCATTGGGTAGGGAACCACCGTGTGCTTGCAATGTTCCAGTATGCGTGGTGATTAGAGTTATCTGACCTTTGCTTTTCTCTCCGGAAGGAAGCAGTAGATAATAACACCAATAAAGAGAATGAACGGATATAGCATCCACGGTATTATTCTCAATGGATTGATGCTCGCCAATGCGGCAACCGCAATAAGATGCATACCGTATGGAAGAATTCCTTGAACACAACAAGACGACATATCAAGGATAGATGCAATCTTACCACGGGAGATGCCATACTTATCAGCAAAACGCACACCTATACTGGAAGTGGCAATGATGGCTACAGTATTCACCGCTATACCTGATGTCAATAAACCTGAAGCAATTGCAGTGGCAATATTGGCACCTTTACGGGAGTGAACCTCCTGCTCTATGAGACGCGATACATACGAGATACCGCCGATTCGTTGGATAATAGCAACCAGTCCCGCCGCCATAAGAATAAACAGGCAGAAACCTCCGGAACTGGTAAGACCGTCAGACCATATCCGTGTTCCAATAGTGGCAGTGAAAGCACCTTGCCAGCACCCTATTCCCAAAGCCACTAATGCACCTAACAGCAGTACCAGCAACACATTCAAACCGCATATAGCCGTTACAATAACAACCGCATACGGCATAAGCATAACCCAATCAAACGGTTTGGCTACAGTTTCAGCCCCAGTAACATTCAACCCAATAAGCAGATAGATGAGAGCAGTTATTATTGCCGCTGGTACGGCTACGGGCCAGTTATGTTGGAATTTATCTTTTGGGGTGCAACCAGTATAACGGCTGGCGGCAATGGAGGTATCAGATATAATACTCAGGTTATCTCCAAACATAGAACCGCCTACAACCGCTGCTGACAATATGGCTTCGTCCAATCCGTACATACGAGCCAGCGGAACGGCAATAGGTGCAATGGCTACAACACAGCCCATAGCGGAGCCGATACTGAAACTAAGTACACAGGTCGCCACAAAAATACTTACAAAAACAAAACGTGCGGGGAATACTGACAATGAGAACTGAATGGCGGCATCCAAGCAACCGGCTTTCTCCGTCAGCGATGCAAAACCACCTGCAAAGACAAGGATAAGGATGACCTGAATAATATCGTTTCGTCCCATTTCAGCAGCAAAGACATTGATACGCTCATCAATGGGCAAGCGACGCATAAGGAGCATCGCATACATTGAAGAAAGTACAAAACATAGCAGAACGGGGACATCGCTAAACTCTCCGCTCATCCACATAAAACCGAAAAACAGAATCTCAAACAATAATACAGGACTGAGAGCCAACAACCCATTCAAATGTTCCTGTTTAGTTAATCTTTCCATAATGTCTTCTATTTTAGAGGATAAACCTCATTGCCTTCAAAGAATGTGTAGAGAACTTGAACATTCCTAAGCGTTTGCACATCACAGGTCAGTATATTCTTGTCTAATATTACAAAATCCGCATATTTGCCCTCCTTTATACTGCCACGCTCCTTCTCCAAACGTAACTCCCAAGCACCGTTGTAGGTTGCGGCTTGCAGGAATTGGTAACGGTTAATGAGTTCATCCTTATCCCAAGTGTATGAACTTGGCTCATACGCACCGGTTAGGGCAACCTGCATACAATAGAAAGGGTAATTGATACCATTATCAGCAGGAGTATCAGTACACTGACTGACTAAGATGCCGTTATCAAAGAATGACTTCATAGGATATGCCTTAGTATCATACGGGGCAGGCATAGTTTCTGCAAATCTCTTGGTAGCCGATTCCGTAAAGCAATGCCAGTTCATATTGGAAGAAACCGCAATATCGTTTTGCTTTATTAAAGCATAATCTTCAGCAATTACATTACGCAGGTGGCATATACTGTTTCTCATCTCCTTTTTGCCATTGGTACTGTAAGCCAGCACACAGCGGTGAACGGCTCCGTCTCCCATAGCGTGGGTATGTACAGAAAGATTAGCGTCATTAGCGGACCTAACAATTCTATCAGTGGCTTCCTGACTCCATAGTGCGGTGCCGTGACCGGAGAATATACTATCCTTTACACCTTCACCGTTATATTTACCTACTAGAAATCCGGTGCCCATCTCCACACATCCGTCCATAAATAGTTTTATGTAGTCAGGGTGAACGTGCTTTGATTGGTAGTTTTGCTGTACAAGTGCCGCTTTCTGCACATAACAGAATGGGTCATTGTCATTATACCACGGCTCAATCTCGTATGTAAGAGAGACATTCAGGTGCAAATTGTTACTGGCGTCAAGTGCGGTCAACGCCTGAAACAGGGAAACATCATCGGCACCGTAATTGTTCGCCCACCCCTCAATGATATTGGTGATGCCCACTGACAGCAGGTAATCCTGCATTTTGCCGATACCATTTGAGACTTGAGCGGCGGTAGGGTGCATCTTGTTGTTAAGACCCGGTCCCTGAAGCAGAGATATTGCACGCTCCGCAAACACGCCGTTCAGTTCGTTCTTGTCGTCTCTATACATAAATCCACCCGCCACGTGTGTGCGTTTTTCTTTTCCGTCCTTATCTAAGATGCCCGCATTTATCATACAACGGGTATTCACAAGCGTGCTATGGTGGTCATAACCGGTAAGGTAAATAGGAATGTCAGTGGTTATGGCATCCAAGTCTTTTCTATGACGTTGGTCTTTACCCTCTTTTTCCATCTTAATCGGGTCATATCCTTCACCATAGACATAGTCTAATTGTCTGCCCTCTTTTTTAGCATTCTCCACAAAATTCCGCACCTGAGCAATAACCTGTTCATAATTCTGTAGTTCATCAAACTGGAGGGTACTCTCCTTCATTTGCTCATTAACGTATTTCAGCAGATAGTGGGCGTGACCGTCTGTCATACCCGGAATAATAATGCCGTCACTATTCCTCCGGTCAATGATACGGCAGTTGTCAGTTTTCAACTTCTCCGCCTCCTCTACTGTTCCCACATATATGAACTTGCCGTCCTTGATGACCATTGCCTTTGCCATTTTATAGTATTCAGGCGAACCAGGGGCTTTGGTGGAATCTATCTCGGCGGTGTAAATATCGCCGTAAACAATGATATCCTCACTCTCCTGTGGCTGAGGTTCTGTTCTTGGTTTGCAACCGGTCAAGACACTGACGGCTACAGCCATCAGCATAAAAAATATTTTTGTTATTTGTTTTATCATAGTCTGAATTTTTATGCAAATGTATAAAATTTTTTCACAAATGAGATAATCTCTCTTTTTTTAAGAACAAAACATACAACGCTATGGTAACGGCGGCTGCAAAGCATAACGCAAAGTTATAGTACTGCATAAGTCCCAGACACTCAGGTGCCACTATGAAATATGAGATGGCAACCATTGTCATAAACATTGCAGGTATTAAAGCTATATAGTGCCAAGCCCCTTTTGTCCTGTAAAGATATACGGTTATAGCCCAAAGTGTTATAGTTGCAAGTTGCTGTGTAGCCCACGATACATATCTCCACATAATTTCAAACGCCTCCACTCCGTTCATATTCATAAGCAGAACCACAAAAGCGGCTATGAAAAGAGGAATACATATAGTAAGACGGTTCTGAATTGGTTTTTGTTCCAAGTGCAGTACATCAGCCACCATAAGACGTATAGAACGGAACGCCGTATCACCAGAGGATATTGGACATACAACTATACCTAAAATTGCAAATATGGCACCTATTCTGCCTAACCAGTCCTGTGCCACAAAATTGACTATGGCGGCGGCACTCTCCGTGGAGTCATATCCGTGCTCCATATAGAATGCGTTTGCGGCGGCAGCCCAAATAAGGGCAATGACACCCTCTGTGATCATAGAGCCATAAAAGACAGTCCTGCCTTGTTTTTCACTTGTAAGACATCTTGCCATCAGCGGTGATTGTGTTGCGTGGAAACCGGAGACCGCACCACATGATATTGTAACAAACAGCAACGGGAAGAGTGGCTTACCTGGATTAAAACTCTTAAAGCCATCATAAATCTCCGGTATTGCAGGATGCTTTACATAAAGCATAACTAAAATACCTACAGCCATAAACAGCAACGCAAGTGCGAATATAGGGTATAATTTACCTATAAGTTTGTCAATAGGAACCAATGTGGATAGTATATAGTAGGCGAATATACCGTATATCCACGCCATTATGTTAGTATCGGGGAAGATACCTTTCAGAAGATTCGCAGGGGCGAACACAAAGAACACTCCCACAAAAAACATCATAACCACTATGAAAGACATTGTGCTTATTCTTGCTATATTGCCTAAATACTTGCCTATTATATCAGGCAGGCTCATACCGTCATTACGTAGTGAGAGCATTCCTGAAATGTAGTCATGCATAGCACCTATGAAAATACAGCCCACCACAATCCATACATAGGCGGAGACACCAAACTTTGCACCCATTATGGCACCGAAAATAGGACCCGTACCTGCAATATTAAGGAACTGAATAGTATAAGCCTTCCATTTAGGCAGCGGCACATAATCCACACCGTCAGGGTGTGCTACGGCTGGAGTTGGTTTCTCAACTTCAGGTCTTATCAGTTTGGACAGAAATTTGCCGTAAAACAAATATCCTAAAACCAAACAAACCAAAGAAACTGTAAATGTTACCATAAAACTAATTCTACAAACCTGAGCCGTCAACCATTCCCGCTAGTTGGGCGAATAACGGCACTGTACTTAAAAAAACTAAAGTAAATGTAGTAATGATATTCCTCATTATAATCTATTATTATACAAATAAGGCTGACAAAACGTCAGCTCTCTTTGTGCCCGGAACCGGGATCGAACCGGTATGGAAGTGAATCCACTGGTGTTTGAGACCAGCGCGTCTACCAATTCCGCCATCCGGGCGGTGTGCTTTCTTTGTAAAAGCGTGGCAAAGGTAATAATAATTTTTGTATGGCACAATAATTTTATTACTTTTGCATTTAATATAGTGGTAAAGTTTAACCATTTGATTTATGAAAAACAACAAGTATTGCGTTATAATGGCTGGCGGCATAGGAAGCCGTTTCTGGCCATACAGCCGTAACAGCCGTCCTAAACAATTCCTTGACTTTTTTGGCACCGGCAGGTCTCTGCTTCAGATGACTTTTGACCGTTTCTCAAAGATTGTCCCGCCTGAGAATATTCTTATTGTAAGTAACAAGGCGTACCTTGATATAATTCTTGAGCAATTGCCGTTGCTTAACAAAAAACAGGTGCTGCTTGAGCCGGCGAGGCGTAATACCGCACCTTGCATAGCATACGCCGCTGAGCGTATCTACTCCCAAAACCCCGATGCGGTTATGGTGGTGGCTCCGTCAGACCATCTTATAACCAAAGAAGATGAGTTCCTAAATGCCATTTCAAGAGGGTTGGAATTTGTTTCAGGTAATAGTAATATGCTTACTCTTGGTATAACGCCTAACCGCCCGGAAACGGGGTATGGCTACATACAGGCAAGCAAGATGACCGAGGAGAATATATACAAGGTCAAGACTTTTACAGAAAAGCCTAATCTTGAGATGGCTAAGGTCTTTATGGATAGTGGTGAGTTTTACTGGAACTCAGGTGTTTTTCTATGGAGCGTAAAGACTATAAAGAGTGCTTTCAGGAAACTGCTTCCTGATATCTCCGCAAAGTTTGAGGAGGGCTCATTGCTTATGGGCACAGATGCTGAGCAGGCGTACATTGATGAGTGTTTCCCCGCCTGTCAGAATATATCAATTGACTACGGAGTTATGGAGAAGGCTCAGAATGTCTATGTTCTGTGCGGTGATTTCGGATGGTCTGACCTTGGTACTTGGGGCTCTCTTTATGATATGTCAGCAAAAGACCCCGATGGCAATGTGTCTCTTAACTGTAAGACTCTGACATACGGCTGTAAAGACAACATAATTTGCCTGCCTAAAGGCAAACTCGCCGTTCTGCAAGGTCTGGAGGGCTATATAGTGGTGGAGGCGGACAAATCACTACTTATATGCAGGAAAGAGGACGAGCAGAGCATTCGTCAGTTTGTTAATGATGTAGCAATGCTGGAAGATAACAAGGATTATATTTAATTAGATATGGCTGAAGAGGGTAGAATGGTTTTGCGTGCCGAGCATCTGGTAAAGCAGTATGGTAAGCGTACTGTGGTCAATGATGTCTCGTTTAATGTCTCTCAAGGGGAGATAGTAGGGCTTTTAGGACCAAACGGAGCGGGTAAGACCACATCTTTCTATATGACCACGGGTTTGGTGAAACCTAACGCAGGAAAGATTTTCCTTGATGAGCGTGACATATCAAATGAACCTGTATATAAGCGTGCAAGGGCCGGGATAGGATATCTTGCCCAGGAGGCTTCTGTGTTCCGTCATCTGAGCGTGGAGGATAATATTATGGGTGTGCTTCAGATGACAGATTTTCCAAAGGATTACCAAAAAGAGAAATTGGAGTCTCTCATAGAGGAGTTTCATCTTCAGAAGGTACGCAAAAGTCTGGGAGACCAACTATCAGGCGGTGAGCGCCGCCGTTGTGAGATTGCCAGGTGCCTTGCCATAGAGCCAAAGTTCATTATGCTTGACGAGCCTTTCGCAGGTGTTGACCCTATAGCCGTTGAGGATATTCAGACCATTGTATTCAAACTCAAATTCAAGAATATAGGTATCTTGATTACTGACCATAATGTGCACGAGACTCTAAGTATAACAGACCGTGCCTATATGCTGTTTGAGGGTAGGATTATGTTCCAAGGCACCGCTGAGGAGTTGGCGGTCAATCCTGTGGTTAAGGAGAAATATTTGGGTTCTAATTTTGTGCTTCAGCGTAAGAACTCACTTATTAACAAAGAGTTATAATAATTAATAATTAATAATTAACATCTTTTTCCACTTTTCTTTTTTCACTTTTCACTTTTCACTATTCTTTTAAGAATACCAATCTCTTCCGCCCAGCGGCTCTCATCGGGGGTCTCTAGAATAAGTGGTATGCCGTCTAGGCGGGGGTCTTTCATAAGTTTTTCAAATGCCCCGATGCCTATCTCTCCGTTGCCAAGCGTCTCGTGTCGGTCAACGCGGCTGCCTAATGGTTTCTTTGCGTCATTTAGGTGCATTCCTTTGAGATATTTAAGACCTATGATGCTCTCTGCCGCATTTATTACAGCCTTATAACCTGTTTCCTCAAAAAGGCTTTGCGTAGCATTTGGTCGCAAGTCATACCCTGCCGCAAATGCGTGGCAGGTGTCTATGCAGAAACCTACACGGCTCTTGTCCTCAACACCTTCAATGATTTCCGCTATATGCTCAAAACGGTAGCCTATGTTTGAACCCTGACCTGCGGTATTCTCTATTACGGCTGTAACGCCTTGTGTGCGGTCGAGCGCTATGTTTATTGATTCTGAAACGCGCTTAATGCACTCAGTCTCAGTAATCTCTTTCAGGTGGCTGCCAGGATGAAAGTTGAGGCGGTCAAGACCTAATGCCTGACAGCGTCTCATCTCATCTGTGAATGAGGCTCGTGATTGCTCCAGCCCCTCTGCCGTGGGGTGTCCTAAGTTTATCAGGTAACTGTCATGAGGTAATATCTGGCAGGGTTTGAAACCACTCACTTCACAGTTGCGTTTGAATGCCTCAATGCTCTCTGCACTTAACGCCGGGGCGAACCACTGACGTTGGTTTTTTGTGAAAAAAGCGAATGCGGTGGCACCTATCGCCACTGCGTTAAGTGGCGCGTTCTCAACTCCGCCTGCCGCCGATACGTGTGCTCCTATATATTTCATTTATTAAATCTTTTTGTAACAAAATTACTGTTTTTTTGAAGAATATTCTCTGTTTTTCTTTATAATTTTGTTTTAAAATTAAAAATATTGTAAATTTGCACCGTGATTAAATGTTAAATCTTTTAACTAAAATTTATAAAATTATGAAGAAAAGAATTTTACTACTTGTTGCAGTTGTGATGGCTGCTGTTGTTTCCGCTTATGCACAGCCAAGAGCCGTTGGTGCGCGTATTGCTTATGGTTTTGAGGTTTCATACCAACACTCTCTTGCATCGGACAGAATGATTAACTTGGATGCTGGTATTCCTGCTTTTGCCGGAATAGAGACTGCTGTTACTCACGACTGGATTGACCCGTTCGGCACTTCAGTTCCTTGGAGTGAGAGAGGTGAGTGGCACTGGTATATGGGTGTCGGTGGTGGCGTAAGCTGGTACTGGGCTGGATATTTCTCTTTTGGAGTAGGTGGACGTGTAGGTATTGAGTATGACTTCTGGTTCCCAATGCAACTATCTGTTGACTGGCGTCCTATGTTTGGACCTGGTTTTGCATATGGGGGGGGAGTCTCAGCTGTCACTTTCAACACAGGTGCTCTCTACGCAGGTGCCATCTGCTTAGGTGTACGTTATAACTTCTAATGAAATAACATACAGGTTAATGTCCCGGTGCCAACTTTGGCATCGGGATTTTTTTGTCATAAAATATTATTTTCTCACGCACGTGCAATAAATTAGGTGTATTTCCGTTATTATAAAGCAATTTTGTGTATATTTGCACCCTTTATGAATAATTGTCAATTATTAATTGTTAATTGTTGATTGTTAATTAATATGTTTGAGTATATCTACGGCAATATAACTGAATTGAGCCCTACACAGGTTACTGTTGAGACGGTTGGCATAGGGTTCTCTGTTAATATAACACTAAGCACATACAGTGCGTTGGAGGGTAAGCAGAACGCAAAACTCTATTTGTATGAGGCTGTGCGTGAGGACGCTTTCACGCTGTATGGTTTTGCTACAAAGGAGGAGCGTCAGATGTTCCTGCTTCTTATCTCGGTATCAGGAGTGGGTGCCAATACCGCTCGTATGATTCTATCATCAGTCAGCACCTCTGAACTGCGTGATGCTGTTATTCTTGGTAATGAGAGCGTGTTAAAGGGTGTTAAAGGCATTGGTCTTAAAACTGCCCAACGCATAATTGTTGATTTGCGTGATAAGGTTGCAGGTGTTGAGGTTTCCGGCTCGTCATCAAATGGCGGTTCCGCTTCACAAACCTCAGCCGTTGCCGATGAGGCCGCTCAGGCTTTGATTATGCTTGGATTCACCGTTTCAGCCGTCAAGAAGGCGGTTCAGAAAATCACTTCGGAAAATCCTTCCTCAACTGTTGAGCAAGTTATAAAACAGGCGCTTAAGATGATGTAGTTCAAGGTGAGGGGAGAGGTGTTCCATATAATTCGCAAGGTTTTAACCACGGCTCTGATGCTGGCATCGGGGTGTGGTATGCTTTACTCCCAAACTGTATCCGCTGACTCTGTCCAACGTAATAAGGTTGAGGCTGAGAAGGCTTATCACCCCTCTGATTTATACCCGTCTGATGCCTCTGACCTCTCAGACAAAAGTTCCACAGATATCGCCACACCTGATAATATTAAGACAGAGGTTACATACGACCCTCAGAGCGGAAATTACAAGTATGAGACAAAAGTTGGCGATGAGAGTCTGGGCGTCCCCTTCTATTTACAAAGTAATGAGTATGCTGACTATATGGCTCAGCAGTCACTCAAAGAGTATTACAAGCAGAAAAACGCTGAGGCTCAGAAAACTAAGCATCAGATTACTTTTACTGATATGAAGTTTGACATAGGTCCTGCCGACAGGGTTTTCGGACCAGGTGGAGTCCAACTTAAACTTCAGGGGTCGGCGGAACTTGATTTCGGGCTTAACTTCAAGAAACTTAAAGACCCTTCACTTAGTGAGCGTTCACAGAACCCTGCCCCCACATTTGATTTTGATGAGAAAATACAACTTAGTGTTGACGGTTCCGTTGGTGATAAATTGAAGTTCGGTTTGAACTATAATACTGAGGCTACTTTTGATTATGACCAATCTCTCATAAAACTTCAATATGAGGGTAAGGAGGATGATATAATAAAGAAAATTGAGGCGGGTAATGTAAGTATGCCTCTTTCAGGCTCTCTTATTACAGGTAATACATCTCTTTTTGGTATCAGAGCCGACTTGCAGTTTGGCAAACTCTCAATAAACGCCGTCGTCTCACAGCAGGAGAGTGACGGAAAGACTGTGAATACAAGTGGTGCTCAGACTACAAAATATGAGATTAGGGCTGATAATTATGATGAGAACCGCCACTTCTTCTTAACTCATTTTTTCCGTGAACACTACGATGAGTGGGTGAAAGACCTGCCAAATGTTTCAAGTGGTGTGCTTATTGGTGAGATTGAGGTGTGGGTGACCAACAAGAACTCCGTAAACTACAATAATGTCACCAACGTTGTGGGATTTGTTGATTTGGGTGAGCCTGTTACTATATATAACAGCACTTTTCACCCGGCTGTAGGTGCCGTGGCACCTGACAATGACGCCAATGACCTATATCAAAGGGTTGTAAGAGATAACGGCGGTTTGCCGGATATCTACACGGTTGACGCTCACCTAATGCCGTTCAATATGTCATCGGGGGTTGATTACTCAAAGATTGAGGGCGCCCGAAAACTTGAGGCTACGGAATATACACTTAACAACACTTTAGGTTTCATATCTCTTAAAACAGCATTGAATAATGACGAGGTGTTGTGTGTCGCATTCCAATATACGTATAAAGGTAAGGTTTATACCGTAGGTGAACTCTCAAAAGGTGTGGCGGGTGATAAGACAGGAACTAAGGGAGACCAGGCTCGTCCTCTCGCTCTTAAAATGTTGAGGACAACAGAGTCTTCTCCGGAACTGCCTACTTGGAGGCTTATGATGAAAAACATCTATTCTCTTGGTGCCTACCAAGTGCAACAAGATAAGTTCCGCCTTAACATTATGTACAGGAATGACTCAACGGGTATTGATTTGCGGTACATTGATGAAGGACCCATTGCAAGAACACCGCTTATCAGGGTTATGAATCTTGATAACCTTGACATTCACAACCAGAAGGTCAGGAGCGGTGATGGTGTGTTTGACTTTGTAGAGGGTTATACTATATTGCCGTCAAGCGGAAAGATAATATTCCCTGTACTGGAGCCGTTCGGCTCATATCTGGCTGGCAAATTGGGGAATGACCCCGCACTTGTCAGGAAGTATTGCTTCCAGGAGTTGTATGACTCAACTCTTGTTGTGGCACAGGAACTTGCTGAGAAAAATAAATTCTATCTTGCTGGTGAATATCGCGCCTCATCGGGGTCAGAAATAAGGCTGAACGCAATGAACATTCCCAAAGGCTCTGTCAAGGTAACGGCGGGAGGACGTGAACTTGTTGAGAATGTTGACTATACGGTTGATTATATGATGGGTGTTGTCAATATTCTTAATCAGGATATTGTAGAGTTGGGCACACCTGTGAGTGTGACTCTTGAGAGCCAGTCTCTATTCAATACAACTCGTAAATCTCTTATAGGCACGCACCTTAACTATGCGTTCAATGATCACTTTAATGTTGGCGGTACATTTATGTTGCTCACAGAGAAACCACTGACAGAGAAGTCGTCATTTGGTAATGACCCTGTCTCTAATATTATGTGGGGTCTGAACGCTTCATACAGAAATCAGTTCCAAAGCATAACAGACTTCTTTAATAAGATCCCGATTCTTAATTTAAAACAACCGTCAACACTTGCCGTTAATGCGGAGTTCGCCCAGATGGTTCCTGGTACGGCGCCTGGAGCGAATGGTAAAATCTATGTTGATGATTTTGAGTCAACAAAGATTGGTTTTGATGTAAGATATGCCTACAATTGGCGTCTCGCCTCAACTCCAAGCAGGTTTGATGAGTCAAAACTAAGCAACAATGTTGAGTATGGAAAGAACAGAGCCCATATAGCGTGGTACTACATTGACAATATGTTCAACCGTAGCACATCCACCACTCCGGCATATCTTACGCGAGACAAAGAGCAACTCTCAAACCATTTTGTTCGTGAGATAGCGGAACAGGAGATATTCCCTAATAAGGAACTTGTTTACGGTCAGTCATCTTATATACAAACACTTGACCTCTCTTACTACCCATCGGAGCGTGGACAGTATAACATAAATGCAAGCAGTTTGGGTTCCGATGGTAGAATGAAGAATCAGAAGGATGCGTGGGGTGGTATTATGAGAAAACTTGAGACCACTGATTTTGAGACTAACAATATAGAATATCTTGAGTTCTGGTTGATGGACCCGTTTGTCTATAATGATAACGGGCAGATGAAGGGTGGTGACCTTTACTTCAACCTTGGTAATATCTCAGAGGATATCCTTAAAGATGGTTACAAGTCATACGAGAATGGTCTTCCGGTTGATGGTTCCGCAACTAATATAGTTGAGACCGTCTGGGGTAAGGTATCAACCAAACAATCTGTGAATTATGCTTTTGAAACATCTTCAGAAGCAAGAAAATATCAAGATGTAGGTTTGAACGGACTTTCAACAGAAGAAGAGAAGGGTTATGGTGCGTATAAGAAATTTGTGGATGAATATTCATTTAACCTTGACCCGGCAATAGCGGATAGTGTGCGTAATGATAAATTCTCACCTTTGAATGACCCTGCCGGTGATAACTTCCACCACTATAGAGGTGATGACTTTGACGCGGCCCAGACGTCAATTCTTGACCGTTACAAACACTATAACGGAACAGAGGGCAACTCTCCTGAGCAGAGTGGGGCAAGTTATACAACCGCCGCCACTAATAATCCTGATGTTGAGGATATTAACCAGGATAACACTATGACTGACGCTGAGAAGTACTTTGAGTACCGCGTCTCTCTGCGTCCGGGTGATATGGTTGTGGGTGAGAACTTCATTACAGATAAGGTTACATCTTCTGTAACACTTAAGAACGGGAAACAGGCGTCAGTGAATTGGTATCAGTTCAAAATTCCTATAACTGACAGTGAGAAATACAGGTCAGTGAACGGAATGAAGAGTTTCAAATCAATACGCTTTATGCGTATGTATCTAACAGGGTTCGAGGAGGAGACTCACCTGCGTTTCGCAACTTTGGAACTTGTCAAGGGTGAGTGGCGTACATATAACCAAGTTATTGATGAACGCTATTATGACTCGTCAGGAATGTTGGAGTCAACTTCTGTAAGCATTGAGGACAACGCCTCAAAGACCCCTGTCAATTATGTGCTGCCTCCTGGTGTCAAGCGTGAGGTTGACCCAAGCCAACAACAGGTGCGTCAGGAAAATGAGCAGTCTATGGCGTTGTTGCTTCACAATCTGCATCCTAAGGATTCGCGTGCCGTTTATAAGAGATTGGGTGGATATGATATGAACCTCTATGGCAGGATACAGATGTTTGTTCATGCTGAGGCTTTAGCGGGGGATGCACGTCTGAGTGACCAGGATTTGAGTCTCTTTGTAAGAATTGGAACTGATTATAAGAATAACTATTATGAGTATGAGGTTCCTCTTACTTTGACACAACCAGGTAATTACTCAAATAACAATACTGGAGACCGTGCTTTGGTTTGGCCAGAGAATAATATGATTGATTTCCCTCTCTCTATTCTCACAAACCTTAAGAAGCAACGAAACAGAGAGAAGGGAACATCGGGAACTTCAGTATCAAATATGACTGAATATTCAAGTGTTGACCCTGAGAAGCCGAATAACCGTATAGCCGTTAAAGGTAACCCTAATCTGGCAGATGTAGAGGTTATTATGATAGGAATTAGGAATAACTCAAGACAGTATCAGAGTGCTGAGATTTGGGTTGACGAATTGCTCCTTACTGATATAGATCAATCAGGCGGTGTGGCGGCTCTTGCCAATGTGGATTTCTCAATTGCTGATTTCATTTCTCTAAGTGCCGCAGGCAGGGTGGAGACAATTGGTTTCGGGCAGATAGAGCAGACCATAGCGGAACGTCGTCAGGAGGATTATTATCAATATAATATTAACGCTGGTATAGATTTAGGTAAGTTGATTCCTGAAAAGGTGAATGCTGTAATTCCTGTCAAGGTCTCATATTCAAATGAGATACAGAATCCTAAGTATAACCCTCTTGATAAGGATATATTGCTCAAGGATGCTCTTGCTATGGAACCAGACAGGAAGATGCGTGACTCTATTTTACGTATTGCACAGACTGTATATACAAACACAAGTCTCAGTATTCCTAACATAAGATTCGGTTATACGAGTAAGAACGGACCTCGTCCGTGGGACCCCGCCTGTTTCACCATTGGTGGAGCATTCTCTCAGACGGAATCACGAGACCCGAATACAGTACGTAATATTAATCAGCATTGCAACGCTTACGGACAGTATGAGTTCTCTTGGACTCCTACCCCTTGGGAACCGTTCGGCAAGATTTCAAAGCTCAAGAATGACAAGAACTGGCGGTGGATAGCGGATATAGGTATTAATTATGCACCTAAACGATTTGCGTACAAGACAGATTTCACAAGGGATTACTATGAGCAACAGGTAAGGGATTACGGTGGAAACTTCACCGCTCTTGACCCTACTTTCCAGAAAGACTTTATGTGGAATAACAGTTTTGATATTGCTTGGGACATTACTAAGAATATAAGGCTTACGCTTACAACTAATAACGCTTCCAGAATATCAGAGAATGAGGGTGGTGTGAACAAGTATCTATACCCCGATGAATATGAGGTATGGAAGGACTCTGTCCGCAGCAGCCTTGCGCATCTTGGTACCCCGATGGACTACAATCAGCGTTTTACGGCGACATACGCCATACCGTTCAATAAGATTAACTTCCTCAACTGGCTATCCGGCAACTTGAAATATGACGGTTCATACATTTGGGCATTCGGGAATGAGGTTATTGCAAACACAGCCTCAAGCAAGGGAACGTGGGGTGTTGACGGAAGGGTTAATTTTGAGACTCTTTACAATAAGTCATCGTGGGCTAAAGAGGTTAACCGGAAATATAGTTCAAGGAGTACTTCAAGTAATAAGACGCAAAAGGCAAGGAGTTACAAACAAAAAGTTCAATTAAAGAAGGGTGAGAAGGTTGTCATACGCCACAGACTGAACAGTACAAGGCTTATAGTGTTCGGTTCCATTGACGGCAAGACGCCGGAGAAGATAAAGTTTAAGGCAATTGACAATAACACCATACAGTATAAGGCTAAACAAGATGGTGAAATGGATATTGACATTACTACCGATGTGAGTGAGAATACCGCTCTTGAGGTTACCGCTCGTGTTGGTATGATGATTAGGAATATCTCATTCAACTATAGCCAATCTGACGGAACTGTTCTTCCCGGCTTCAAACCAATTGTAAAGTTCCTTGGTCTTGACACATATAACGGCTCCGCTCTTAACGCTCCGGGTTTTGACTTTGTAATGGGTATTCAAAATTCCAATATGCTTCAGCGTGCCTTAGACAATAAGTGGCTTGTGACAAATGGTTCTGTATATTCTGCCGCCCAGATGACACACTCTGAATCATTCAAGGTATCGGCTCTTATCGAGCCATTTGCGGGCTTCAAAATTAATATAGCCGCAGACCGACAGTTTGTAACATCAACTGAGACTCAGTTCCAAATAGATACCTATACCGCTACTGATGGAGCGCTTGTTACAACAATGGGTGGTAACCTCTCTCAGAGTTATGTGGCTATAGGAACATCTTTCGCCTCAATGTCAAAAACAGGTGCACTTAATTCAGATTTGTTCTCTCAATTCCTTGCGAACAGAGATGTCATACAGGAACGTCTTAACGCCACGTACAATCCAAAGGCAGGCTCTTCATACAAGAGGAACAGTGATGATGTTCTTATACCTGCTTTCCTTGCCGCATACGGTGGAAGAAATGTCAATTCGGTCAGTTTGAGTCTTATTCCTAAATTCTGGACATTCTTACCTAACTGGCAGGTAACCTTTGACGGACTTAACCGAATTCCTTGGGTTAAGGAGCATTTCCGTAGCATAAATCTAACTCACGCTTATAATTGTAAATATCAGATAGGTTCTTTCACTTCTGACCAATCATTCAGGGCTGTGAATGGTAATGATTTCGGGTATGTAAAAGATGTGACCACTGGTAATGATATGGCTACAAGTGCCTACACTATAAACTCTGTGACAATATCGGAGCAGTTCAGTCCTCTTATTGGTGTTGATATTAATCTTAAGAACTCACTATCAGCTAAATTTGAATGGAGAAAAGGACGTACTCTTGGTATGAACCTTGCAAGTAACCAGATAGTGGAATCGTGGAATGATGAGTATGTAGTGGGACTTGGTTATAAGTTTGCAGACCTTTCATTCACTATGAAACAGAAAAACCGTCAGAAGAAGGTGAAGAATGACTTGAATTTAAGAGCGGACTTCTCTCTGAAAGATGTTGAGACAATAATAAGAAAGATAGAGTTAGAACAGTCACAGGCTACCGCAGGTGATTTTGTGGTGGCGTTTAAATTCTCCGCTGACTATGTCTTCAGTGAAAGGTTAAGTTTCCGTCTTTACTATGATATGCAACTGCGTAACCCTGTTGTGTCAACATCATATCCTACATCAAATTATAATGTAGGTATTGCTGTCAAGGTGCTCTTAACAAGATAGTATATGCTCAAAAAACTTGATTACTATATTATAAAAAAGGTATTGGGAGCATACATTCTCTCACTGCTTATGATTATAAGTATAGCGATTGTAATTGACATAACGGAGAAGATGGATGATTTTTATAATGAGAATCTCTCCTTCAACTATGTTGTTACAGAGTATTATATTCATTTCGTTCCATACTACATAAATCTGTTCAGCCCCCTCTTTACGTTCATTTCTGTGTTGTTTGTCACTTCCAAACTTGCTTTTAATTCAGAGATTATAGCAATGCAGGCAGGTGGTATTTCATTGAGAAGAATAATAGTGCCATATATGGTCTCTGCGGCTCTCATAGCCGTGTTCACATTTGTCATAGGCGGTTGGGTCATTCCTCCGGGAAATGAGCATCGTCTGAATTTTGAATCAAAGCATATAGACCATATCCCTTTAAAGACCTCATTGCGTGATGTCCAACTAATGACCGCACCAGGTGAGATTATTTATATGGAGAGGTTTGATTTGTATGACAGCATAGGCTACAGATTCTCACTTGATAGGTTTGATAGTGATAATGTCCTTTGCAGCAGGCTGACTGCTGTTAGTATAAAATATGATTCTATAGATACGTGGACGGTGAGAGATTTCCTGAAGCGTGATTTTATAGGATTGAAGGAGAATACTTCAAGAGGGGAGCGACTTACACTTCACATTACAATGAACCCTTCTGAGTTTGTAATCGCAAAGAACCATCAGGAGCGTCTTACTACTTCAGAATTGAGAACATTCATAGAAGAACAGGAACAGCGAGGGCGTTCAGGGTTGAATAATTACAAGTTGGAGTATCAGAAGCGTTTTGCAGGCCCTTTCGGGTCATTCATTCTTGCTTTTATAGGCGTTTGTGTGGCATCTAAGAAGGTTAGGGGAGGTACAGGTCTGCATATGTTTATAGGTCTTGCATTAAGTGTTGTCTATATTTTATGCACACTTATGTCATCCATACTTACAGCACAGGCAGGCGTTAACCCTGTGCTTGCCATTTGGTTGCCTGCCTTTGTATTTGCCATTATCGGATTTATACTCTACGCAAGGGCGCAGAAGTAACTGCCTTACCTTTTTGAAGGAGGTGTGTCAAAATCACCGAAATCATCAGTTGCCGTAGCCCAAGATGAGAATGGAACAACTGTTTCCGTCGCCGGTTGAACAGGAGTCTCTTCTGCTGTTTTCGTATCATCTTTCGGTTTATTAACCACTTGTTCTTGCACAACAGTCTCGGTTTTGCCGTTGCCGTAATATTGGCTATATAAATCTTCTGAGCCCTCTGGTGCGCTGAGGTCTGAAAGTTCAAATCCTGTAGCCACTATGGTAATCTTAATGGAACTTTCCAGATTGTTGTCATAAGTGCCACCCCAGATTAGTTCCTCATCAAGATTTTTGTTGATAGACTGCACAAATTCAGAGATTTGTCCCATCTCTGTCATAGTCAGTTTGTGGTCTTCAGATGTATAGACATACATAAGAAGTCTTGTGGCCTGACGTATGTCCTTATTCTTAAGAAGCGGACTGCACAGAGCCTCGTCTATGGCATCTTTAATACGATTCTCTCCATCTGCCATACCAGTATTCATAATTGCAACACCGCTGTCTTTCAAAATAGTCTCTACATCGGCAAAGTCTATGTTTATGATATTGCCCTTTAATGTAATCATCTCAGCAATGCTCTTTGCTGATTCTGAAAGTACCTCGTCGGCTTTGTAAAAAGCCTGGTCAAGTGTCATATTTGGGTAGAGTTCAATTAACTTCTCATTATTGATAATTAGTAGAGCGTCAACATATTTGTTCATCTCAACAACCCCGGCAAAGGCTTTCTTTATTCTGTTGCCTAATTCAAACTTGAATGGTATTGTAACAATTCCCACAGTGAGAATGTTCATCTCTTTGGCTATCTTTGCAACCACTGGAGCGGCACCGGTGCCTGTGCCACCTCCCATACCAGCAGTGATGAATACCATTTTTGTTCCGTCGCTCAAGAGTTCTCTTATTCTCTCCTCACTCTCCAACGCAGCCTCTTTTCCTTTCTCTGGTTTTGCCCCGCATCCGAGTCCTGATGTCAGACTCTCTCCAATTTGAAGTTTTACAGGGACAGGTGAACTGTTAAGGTCTTGTATGTCTGCGTTACAAACAGCAAATGTCACATTGTGGATTCCCTCTTGATACATATGGTTTACGGCATTGCTTCCGCCACCGCCCACACCAATAACTTTGATTACTTTGTTAATCTCAGTTGGAATTACATAATTTTCAAATTCTTCAGGCATAATGTTATATTTTTATTGTATTACATCTTTTCATTCTCTTCTGACACTGTGAAGAAGTTAAAGGTTTTCTGAGTTCCTGTCTCCGCTCCTGATGAGAAAATCCCTTTAACAAGTTTTTTTAGAGATGGGTTGTTAGGACGCGGGGTATCGCAGGCCTCGCTGGCGTGATTTAAGAGCGCTAATATAAGTGCATATTCAGGTCCTTGCACGTTTGTTGACTTGTCTCCAAGCAGAACCCCGTCCTTGAACTTGGCCATTCTGACTTCAAGACCTGTTTGCCTTGTGAGTAACTTATCAAGATATGGCAGTCTGGAGCCTCCGCCCGCAAGTAATATTATTCTGTTCTTGTTAGAGTTCCACTGTGTTGTCACCATATTTCTGATTATGCGTTTGAATATGTCCTCAACACGTTTCAATATCTCTTTTGATAGTTCGCTTACTCTTACGGTCTTGGTGTTTTCCTTATTTAATGATACCATTTGGTCAGCCCCTTCGGTTGGCAAAGCCTTGCCAAACATTAACTTCAGGTTCTCTGCAAGTTTGAATGGAAAGTCAAACAGAGTCTGTAAGTCAGTTGTAATTATACGGCTTCCTCCCGGTAATGAACTCTCATAACTGACACTTGAGTCATTAATGTAAGAGAATGAGGTATATGTGTCTCCAAAGTCAATTGTCAGCACACCGTTTTTCATTTCCTCGTCAGTTGTGAATAGTGATGTTATCAGCAAGTCGTTACTTTTGTCGGGATATTTTACAATAACATTTTTTAATACCTTTTTCACCAACTTGTCTTGATTCTCATCAGTTGGCTTTATGCCGTGCCAAGTAACATAGACATAATTGAGTTCTTTCAATTGTGCTCCGTTTTTTAGTTTCTGAATCAGACGGTTAATATGCAATGCCGCTTTGTCAATTGATTTCAGTTCTCCTTTCTCAATACAACCCTCTTCTGTCTTCTCCTTCTCAACATCAACAATCTCCAAACCTGTCTCACTTTTCCGAGCGACAGCACCAATCACCTGATAACTTCCCAGGTCTATTGCCGCAACATAAAATTCACTCATTTTTTCCTCCTTTCTTGCAAAATATCAGATTTTCATATCTTAAATCAACTTGTGTGTAACGTTCACTCCAAGCCGCAGTTGTGTATTGGTCATACCAAAGTGTGGCGAGTTCAAGCTTCTCTTGATATGTATCTAAGTTATTGATAATAAGTTTTTCCGCACCTTTGTTCGTGTAAAGTTCAATATTGCCTTCAGGTGTAATGTTCACTACTCTTATGTTCTCATTCCAGAATTCATTATTTTGTATGTACTTTACAAGGTCATATAGTTTTCCTGATGCCAGCTTTTCTGATACGTAGCCTGTGACAAGAGGCGTTATCTCCACGCTCACTCCGTTTGCCTTAAGTGGGATACGGTCACTGTCAAGATAATAGGTGTGTCTGTTTGCCACCACTTTGAATTCCGGGACTCGTTGTGTCAGATTTATTGTGAGGTCTCCCTTGTTTGAGATATAGCACTCAGCCCGTCTGACAACATTGATTCTCTCAACATTTTTCTCTATCTTGTCTGCTAAATTACTGGTGATGTTACGTCCTACTGGGTTCAGCCCTCGTTTGTCTATCTCTCTTAGTATATCGTCCTCACAGATGAACTGATATTTGTCAAAGTCAAGTATATTCACCTGAAAGTTTGTACATAGGTGCTCCCTCTGCCATCTGTCTGCCATAATACCGGCAAAAACAGCATATCCCACAAGAACTAACACTATCAGTGCCAAGCCCGTAATCTTTAATATGTACAATACCTTCTCTTTCATTATATTTCGCCCACTTGCTATTCCCAAAATTACTAATTGCTAATTACTAATTACTAATTGCTAATTATTTAGGTGTTTCTCTATAATATCAGTATATCTGTCAATATTCCCTGCTCCCATTGTTACAAATATGTCGAATGTGTGTTTGTCCATCTCATTTACAAGCTCCTCTTTTTTGCACATTGACTTCTCACAACCTTTAAGTTTCTTGTATATTAACTCAGATGTCACACCTGGTATAGGTTCCTCACGCGCAGGGTAAATATCAAGCAGTATGACATCATCAGCAATTGCAAGACTCTCCGCAAATCCATCTGCGAAATCACGTGTACGTGTATAGAGGTGTGGCTGGAAGGCACAGCATATTCTTTTGTCAGGAAATAGCCTCTTTATTGATTGCAGAGTCGCTTTTATCTCTCCAGGGTGGTGTGCGTAGTCATCAATGTAGATGACTTTCTCTGTGTTTACACGTATGTCAAATCTGCGTAGTGTGCCTTTGAAACTCTTTATTGCGTCCTTTATGCTTTTTGTGCTAACATTGTTAAGCAGTGCTATCGCTATAGCCGCCACTGCGTTCTCAACATTTACCATAACAGGCACGCCAAGTTCAATATCCTCTATTTTAATATCGGGTCCGTTAAAATCAAATGTCAGTTTACCGTCGCCTATGTTTATGTCTGATGCGTAGAAATCTGCCGTCGGGTCATCAAGTGAGTAGTTGAACACCTTTACTCCTTCGGCTGTGTCAGGTTTCAAATCAATGCCTTTTTTCATTACCAGAATACCTCCGGGACGAATCTTGCCGGTAAATTCAGCGTATGCCTTCAGCATCTCCTCTTTTGTTCCGTATATGTCAAGGTGGTCAGGGTCTGTTGCCGTTACAACTGCCATATAGGGTGTCAGAGTAAGGAATGAACGGTCAAATTCATCGGCTTCGGCGACAACTGTATTACTCTCTGTATCAACCAGCAGATTGCTTGAGAAGTTTTTTGATATACCTCCGAGAAAGGCGCTTGTACCAGCCCCTGATGTGTGCAAGATATGTGCTATAAGTGTTGATGTCGTTGTCTTACCGTGACTGCCTGCCACGCAAAGTGAGTCCTTGCCTTCAGTCAGCAGACCTAAAACCTCAGAACGCTTGTATATTTTGAATCCGCCGCTTCTGAAGAATGTCAATTCTCCCATCTCTTGAGGTACGGCAGGAGTATATATTATAGTGGTCTTCTCAGGGTCCATAAACTTAACCGGTATAAGACTTATGTTATCTGAGTAGTGAATGTCAATACCCTCCGATTCCAACTCTTCAGTAAGAGGGCTTTTTGTAAGGTCATATCCGCCTACCAAGTCGCCCATTTTATTGAAATAACGTGCTAATGCGCTCATTCCAATTCCACCTATGCCAAGAAAATAGTATCTCTTTTTCTCTCTCTTCGTTGCTTTAGGTGCTGTTTTCTTTTCCTTGACGGTTGGTTCCACTCCTATCATATCAAGTATCTCTTTGGCTATTGTTTTTGTGGCGTCAGGTTTTGCCATCAGTTTTATATTGTTGCTTAACTCATTAAGTTTGGTTTTGTCAGAGACAAGAGATAAGGCCTCTTTTACCAGTTTCTCAGGGGCGTCCGCATCTGTTATAAGAATAGCCGCTCCTTTGGTTGAGAGGGCGAGGGCGTTTTTGGTCTGATGGTCCTCCGCAACATTAGGAGAGGGGACGAGAACGCTTGGCTTACCTAACAGACAGAGTTCTGATATGGAACTTGCGCCGGAACGAGATATTACCAAGTCGGCAATAGAGTAGGCTAAATCCATACGGGATACGAAGTCGGTTATCACAACATTATCAAGATTGTAATCTTTTGTCTGCTCCTTTATGCTATCAATATAAAACTTGCCGGTTTGCCATATAACTTGAACTGAATCTTTGTAGGTTGTGGTTATCTCTTTCAAACCATTAAGTATGCTTTGGTTTATTGTCCTCGCTCCGAGGCTGCCGCCTATTACAAGTATTGTCTTCCTATCTGATTTCAGTCCGAATTCACTGTAGCCTTTAGCCCTCTCTTTATCACTTACATTCAATAGGTTGGAGCGAACTGGATTTCCTGTCAGTGTTATTTTGCCAGCAGGAAAGAACTTCTCCATACCGTCATACGCCACACAAATGCGGTTGCAGCGTTTGCTGAGAAGTTTATTTGTTACACCGGCGTATGAGTTTTGCTCTTGCAGCAGGGTAGGGATTCCCATACTTTGAGCCTGCCATAAAACAGGTCCGCTGGCGTATCCGCCAACTCCAATCACAGCATCGGGGTTGAAATCTTTTATGATTTTCTTTGCCATTTTCACACTTTTGAAAGCGTTACATAGAACTTTAAGGTTTTTTGGTGTCAGGCTTCTGTATAGTCCTTGTATAGGCAAACCTACAATTTCATACCCTGCGGCTGGTACCTTCTCCATCTCCATTCTGCCGTTTGCCCCCACAAATAGTATTTCACAGTCTGGCAACACCTCTTTGAGTGCTCCCGCAATACTGACGGCAGGAAATATATGCCCACCTGTACCGCCTCCGCTGATAATAAACTTTTTCATAATGTTATTTTTTTGGAGTTTCTTCATTCTTTTCAATTTCCACAGTTCCCTCACTCTTATTGATTTCCCGACTTATGCTAAGTACAATTCCAAGCATCAGGCAGGTTGAGACTATGGATGAGCCACCTTTACTGAATAGTGGAAGTGGTTGTCCGGTCACTGGCCCTATGCCTACAGCCACACACATACTTATGAATGCCTGCATTACCACCATAAACGTCAAACCCATAACCATAAGAGCAGGGTATATTGTTCCGCACTTTCTTATTATCTTGCCTGCAATGTATAGCAAGGAGAGATAAGAAAGAAGAACAAGAATCACACCAAACCAACCTGACTCCTCAACAAGTATGGCAAATATGAAGTCAGAGAAGGCAAGTGGCAGATAGTCTCTTTGTATGCTGTTTCCCGGTCCTGTCGGGGTTCGCCCGTTTGCAACAGCTATTTTGCCGTGCATTCTTTGGCGGTTTCCGTCATTAATCACATATACCTTCTTGTCATCAGGGGTGGTTATATCCTCAAGGCTTTTCTCTATTCGTCCTTTTATTGAAGGCATATGTCCCGGCAGTTTATTGTTAGTCTCATTTGATATATTCAGTAGCACTGCCACAATTATTACCACTGTTGCAATGACAGACACAGTAATTAGTGTGAGTTTTTTCCAATCAACCCTACCTACAAGCATCATTGCAAAGGTAAGTGTGGCTATCATTACCGCTGTGGAGAGATTCTGCATTGCAATTGGTATGCAGGTTATACATACCACTCCGATGATGCTCCAGAAATATATCTTCTCTTTTTTTGCCCTCTCCTCCGGAGATATGTCCAAATTATTGTTGCCATTCCCGTTTGCCTGATAGAGTGTGAGAAAATCAGCAAGGAACATTATTATGAATAGTTTTGCGAACTCCTGTGGCTGTAGGTCAAAGCCGCCCAGCCTCAATGCTCTGGTTCCTCCGTTCAGCGTGACGCCTATGAACGGCATAAGGAATAGTATTATTATTATTAACGGAAGACCTATTATATATATTCTCCTGAGCCAACTATATGGGAATCTGCTCATAATCAGGAGTATGAAAACTCCTAAAGCCAGGTGTGTGATGTGTCCGTAGAAGGGGTCAAGGTAGTTTGAAGTCTTATATGCCACAGTACTTATAGCACTGAACATAAGTATGGATGAGGCGACCATCATAACGGCTATCACCATCCACATAGCAGGACTGCCTTGAAATATGCCTTTCAGAAAATCTTTCATATTAGAGATTTTTTACCGCTTCCTTAAACATTTTACCACGATGTTCATAATTATTGAAGAGGTCAAAACTTGCACAGCAAGGTGAGAGAAGAACGGTATCACCATCCTTAGCCGCCTTGTAACACTCGTTTATCGCCGCTTCCATTGAATCCACGCTTACATATGGTTTCACTCCTTCAAAGAATTTTAGTAGTTTTCTGTTATCCTTGCCCATAAATACAAGAGAGCGAACCTTTTCTTTAACAAGTGGTAGTATCTCATTGTAATCATTACCCTTGTCTGTTCCTCCTAGAATCAACACTACAGGTGTCTTCATACTCTCAAGCGCATACCAGCAGGAATTGACATTGGTGGCTTTTGAGTCATTGACATAACATACTCCTTTGACCTTTGCCACAGGCTCCAGTCTGTGCTCGACACCCTCAAAATCCATAAGTGATGAGCGTATGGCGTCATCTTTTATATATAGGGCGCTTGCTGACAATGCGGCCGCCATTGAGTTGTATATGTTATGAGTGCCCTTCAGAGATAGGTCATTTACTGAAATGCTCAGAAAACTGTTCTCTCCCTCAATGGTAAAGTTCCCATCATCAATATATGCCTTTGCGCTATTCCCTTTTTTCAGTGAGAATGGAGTGCGTCTGCCCTCGCTGACAATAGAACTAAGGTTCTTGCGTATGATTTCATCATCATTCCAATAGATGAATACATCATCTTTTGTCTGGTTCTGTGTAATCCGCATCTTGGCGTCAATATAGTTTTGAAACTTATATTCATAGCGGTCAAGGTGGTCTGGTGTAATGTTCAGTAACACTGCTATGTCAGCCTTGAAGTCATACATATTATCAAGTTGGAAACTGCTTAGTTCAATTACATAGTAGTCAAAGTCATTCTCGGCAACTTGAAGTGCGAAACTCTTTCCCACATTACCTGCAAGTCCTACATTAAGTCCTGCCTTTTGCAGTATATGGTATGTCAGCATAGTTGTTGTTGTCTTGCCGTTACTACCTGTAATGCACACTGTCTTAGCCTTGTTATATCTGCCTGCGAACTCTATTTCAGATATTATTGGTGTTCCTTGTGCCATTAATTTCTGAATTAGCGGGGCTTTTGTGGGTATGCCAGGACTTTTGATTATCTCATCGGCTTTGAGTATGCGTTCTTCTGAATGACGATTCTCCTCCCACTCAATGCCGTATTTGTCAAGCAAATCCTTGTAGTTTTGTTTGATACTGCCTGAGTCTGACAAAAATACGTCAAACCCTTTGACTTTTGCAAGTACGGCGGCTCCTGAGCCGCTTTCGCCACCGCCTAATATGATAATTTTCTTGTTGCTCATCGTATTTTGAGTGTTAGAATTGTAAATACTGCCAATGCTATGCCTACAATCCAGAAACGCGTTACAATCTGAGCCTCCGGAATGCCTTTTTTCTGGAAATGGTGATGGAGTGGTGACATAAGGAATATTCTCCTTCCCTCTCCGTATTTCTTCTTTGTATATTTGAAGTATGATACCTGCATCATTACAGACAAATCCTCTATAAGGAATATTCCGCAGAGTACAGGTAAGAGTAACTCCTTATGTATTATAATACTGAATACCGCTATTATACCACCTATTGTAAGACTTCCGGTGTCACCCATAAATACTTGCGCGGGATAGGAGTTGTACCACAGGAAACCGATCAGCGCCCCGACCATCGCACCCATGAACACTGCAATTTCTCCCGCTCCAGGAATGAACATTATATTGAGGTAGCCGGATTGGATAATGTTGCCGGACAAATATGCGAAAATCAGCAATACACCGCCCGATATGGCGCTTGTGCCGGCCGCGAGACCGTCCAGGCCATCTGTCAGATTGACGCTGTTCGAGCAGGCGGCAATCACCAGAACAATCATCACCAGGTATATTGCCCATTTGCTCCACCAGCCCCATTTGCCTTTCAGGGGCGAGAGCCATTTGTAGTCGAATTCGTTGTCCTTGAAGAAAG
>JAKSOA010000007.1 GCA_024405875.1 Paludibacteraceae bacterium | reverse complement strand
CTTTTTGCCTGTGACACAGCCGCAGCAAAAACACAAAGTAATATCAATAACGCTCTTCTCATAAATACAAATTAATCCATTACACAACGGACACTTATAGCGGCAGTATTAACTACGCTAAACAACTCGTGCAAATCACTATCATCGCAAGTGAAAATTTTATAGTAAACGTATTTACCATCATAAGTGTTTACAGACCAAATGAAACTCCGCGTACCCACACAATGTAAAGTGTTTCCCATAGCAAAACCAGCGGGCAAAACGGAGAAACCTATTTCATCTGTTCCACTTCCACCTCCATACCATCCACTATTGGATTGCAACACAGCACCTATATGTGGGACTGTTTGAATCAAATCTTCTTCAGTTTCACCTCCTATAGCCTCAACCAGCAAGTTCCAATCCGCTCTGCTTGGAATATGCCAACCGTTAGGGCATATACCCTGTCTCCTCTCCCAATACTCTCTTGTATAGTTCTCTATTTCACTAGCACTTTCATATCCCATTGCGGCAGTCCAATTGTAGAGCAAACCTAATTTCTTTATTTGCTCCTCTGATAGGAACTTGGCATCCCTATAAGTTTCCTCACTCCAATTTGATTTTATCCTGCAATCTACGTAATGTGGTGCGGATGTTCTAGTATCCGTTGTATGAAGTATCTCCCCCGCACGCTCACTCTGTGTATCATATTTAGTACATTGCAAATTCTCTGCCATCCAATACTGCTCACCAACCTTGATCACAGGATAAGTGTGCCCTTGGCAGTCAGTAACGGAGGTTACCGGACCAGAATCATTAATAACACAAACATAAACTACAGCAACAGCAACTAAAATAGTGACTGCCATTACTATTGCAAAAATTGTGGACTTTTTCATAAAACTGACTACTATATATATTTTGAGTTAATAAATTCTCTTAGTGTGGGATATTTATCCATTACAGAAATCCATTCGGGCATTAACAGATATGCCTTCAGCAACACATAACCAGATTCCACTGCTATTTTAAGATATTTGACGGCATTCTCCGCATCACCTGTATGAACATAATAGTCAGCAATAGCAGCATATTCAATATACGCATTATATCTATTTATGTTATTTTTAGCATAATTTACAACTCTTTCCGCTTCTGCTTTATGACCTGTGAGAAAAGCAGCGGTTGCATACAGACAGTATTCATTAATAGTTACAGGTTTTATATGCTTATATACAGTTTTTAAATCGGCTACAGCACTTGCTTTGTCATCCATAGATAAATAGAGGAATGCCCTGCAAACATAAACTTCCCAGTTTGTTTTGTTAATTTGCAATGACTTGTTATAATTGTCAAGTGCAGAGACATAATCTCCCATTAAATAATACAGACCACCAATACGTCCAATATAGGTGGACAAATCATCTCCTGCTACACTTACCGCCTTCTCCATATCCTCCAATGACTTGTCAAGCATTCCTTTTGATATGTAGTTCTGAGCCCTTTCATAATAAATCCAACTATAACAACTGTCTTGACGCTCAGCATATTCCACAGATTTGTCTATGGCATTGAACGCATTATCTATTTCATATTTTGCGTTGTAGCAACGGCTTTTATAATAGTGAACATACTGCACTACATTCTCCTCATTCTTAAAAAATACTAATGACTTGTTAAGTTCCTCCAAGGCTTCATCATATCGTCTGTTACAATGTAAGACACAAGCCCATAAATAGTGAAAAACACCTCTCTGATAGTCTGAAATAGAGCATTCAAACACCTCATTAACACATTCTCTTGTTTTTTCAATATCAGTATTAAATATATCAATTCCAGTTTGCCAATCTTCATTGATATTATACATCAAACAAGCCATATAAGTGCGGATGGCGGAATCATAGTGATGCAACGCATAACTGTTAATGGCAGCCCAATACAACCCTTCATATTGTTGGAATGAGATACAAACCTTGTCATACAGATAATAATGCGCTTCTTCATATTTTTTCAAGTTGTATAAACATCTTCCCAAACCTAATGATGTCTGCCAGTTAGTGGAATCCAAAGAATACGATTTTTTAAAATCCCCAAGACTTCCATTATACTTTTGAAAAACATCCATATTAATTGTTCCACGATGCCTGTAAGCGGTGGCAAGATTAAAAGAGTCAGTTTTATTTTCAGTATTTTTCTTACGCTTCCCTATGTATGCAGACAAATCCCTCACCACAACCTCATACTTTTCCATCTCCTTGTTTGCCATTGCTCTTACTATGTAAGCGTCAATCTCACCAGGATTCTCTTTCAGTGAAAGAGTGGCGTACTGAACAGCCTTCTCATAATCCTTGTTGTCATAAAAATCCTGAGCCAAATCAAAACTTGAAACGCTCTCACATTCGTCACAATCTCTGAGACAACGGACACTTTGTGCGGTGTATTTGTAGCTGCTGTATTCGTTCAAGTTGGAATTTTTGTACATCAAGTCGTAGATGTAAGCTCCGTTACTGCTTTTATCGTCGGACGACCAAAAGCTGCCCCATGCACCTAAAATGGACACACTACTTCCGAGAGCACCACCAGCAGGCAAGCCTGAGAAACCGTAATCATCAGTGCCGTTACCGCCATTGTACCAACCGTTTCTTGATTTTAGTTTACCACCAGCATTGTTATTGCCTCCGCAATACGAGGCAAGCGTATTCCACTCCGCTCTACTTGGCAAGTGCCAGCCGTTTGGGCAAATGCCCTGCCGTCTGCCTTTGTAAATGCCTGTCTGGCTCTTTGCCTGTGATTCAGCGTATCCCATAGCGGCAGCCCAGTTATATCGTAGCCCCAAATGTTTACGTTGCTCATTAGTTAAGTTTTCGCTATACTCTGTGCTGACATACCTACCGTCCGTGTAATACGGAGCATTAGTGCTACTGCTTGATTTTTGAAGTGTCATTCCCGCACGCTCACTCTGTGTATCATATTTAGTACATTGGAAATTCTCAGCCATCCAATATTGTTCACCTATTTTTACTACAGGGTATGTGTGACCCTGGCAGTCTGTAACAGTCAAGTTCTGAGCATTCACAGATGTGCAGAACATCAACGATGCCACTACCAAAACAAATGTTATACTATATTTCATTTGATTTTTCCTTTTTAACTTTATCACCTTGCACACATAATCACACAAATATACACTATTACCGTAACAATTAAAAAACCTATACTATGGCAAAAATTATGGACTTTTTCATATTACAAAAATTTAGCAACTTTATTTAATTATTTTTGTGGTTTTCCCAACAATTAAAATACTTGCCTCATACAGTAGGAAGATCGGGCAAGCGACAAGAAGCAGTGTGAATATATCTGCTGTTGGTGTTATAATGGCAGCAAGAATGCAGATAACCACCATTGCGTGACGGCGGTATTTCCTTAGCATAGTATCTGTTATCAAGCCAAGTTTAGCCAAAAAGAAAGCCAAAATGGGAATTTCAAATAATAATCCAAGTAGCAGAGATAAAAGAAGAAATGTGGATGTGTATGATGAGAGTGCTATTTGATTTACCACGCTCTCATTAACCTGATAGGTGCTTAGAAAGCGGAACGAGAATGGGAAAATTATAAAATAATTAAGTAATACACCCGTAAAGAATAGCAGAAATGAGAAAAATATCAGTTTAAATGAGTACTTCTTCTCATTTTCATATAGTGCGGGACTGATAAACCCATATAGTTCAAATATCAGATATGGCAACGCAAAGACTACCCCAACACAAGCAGCCATCTGTAAATGAACCATAAACTGAGAAGCAAGTTCAGTGTTTATGAAACTCACACTAAAATCATCGGGGCATAAACGGTTGACCCCGATAACACTTGCCAAATAACACATTCCCCTATAAAGGATAAAATCACTCTTTGACGGAGCAAAGACTATATCAAACACATAGTCTTTAAAGCAGAATGCCCCAATAGCAAAAACAATCCATACGGCAAGGCAACGGAACAAAAGTTTTCGGAACACTTCAACGTGCTCCCAGAATGACATCACAGAGTTACTCTCTGACATACTACTTGTCTCTTATCTCATCAGAATTCTTTGACGTTTCCTCTTTGGTTTTCTCATTATCATCGGGCACGCCATTCATTCCATCTTTAAAACTCTTGACACCCTTACCCACTCCTTTCATAAGTTCAGGTATTTTCTTTCCGCCGAAAAGAAGTAACACAAGAATAACTATAAAAATAATTTCTGAACCGCCTAACATATTCTTTGCTTTTTAATTATTGACTAAGTATATATCACAAGTGTCAAAATTGATTTCCCAATTACCACCCTCTATGCTCTCCCATTGATATTTTTGAGACATTCTATCCCACCAATTTTGGAATTTAGTGCCTGTCTCTCCCATATCCTTAATCAACTTTTCATATAACTCCGCATTTTCAGCAGTCAATATTTTTGCAAGTTCATTAAGTCCGTTTCGGCGTTCAAACAATGTCTGTATCTCATTTTTCTCTTCTACCGTAACCTGTCCTACTTTTTTCTTATTCATAATTAAAAATCCTCCTTTACATCAAATGGGTCTAAATAATTTATTTCCTTAATTGGCTCTACTGACAGATTGCCAACCTTGATTAAATCAAGTTGCAGACTGCGGCAAGCATTGCGTTCAAGATGAGCCATTACACACTGTTGATGGCTTGGCGTATTATTATCCCAAGTCAGTTTTTGATTAAGCCAAATACACCTATTACAATGATAAGCATCACAGATATGGCAAAGCGGAGCATGGTCAAGTTGCAGCAACTGCTTGTTTGGTATATTCAAGCCGTTATTCAAATCACCAACAGAGCGTGATGAATCTTTTGTCTTATGATTCATTCTGTTTGAAAGCCCCATCTTTTCATCATAGTAAAATGCAGGACATAGGTAAAACTTACCATTAGGTGCAATTGTAATATTGCCAATACCAGCCTCACAGTTATGCATCTCTGTAAGTGACAACCTGTCTGTCAGAATATTCACCTGTGGCTGTTTGCCCGATTTGTATAAATTAGCCAAGACAGAACAAAGCGTATTAAGCGCTCTCTTATAATCCTCTTGCATCTCATCTTTGAAATTCTCAACATCCCTGATACATATATTCATACGCTTGACCTGTGGCAACAGTGCAGCAATGTCGAAACTTTTGGAAATAAAATCAGAGATTGTCAAACGCAACACAACATTGTCCTTGTCAATAAATTTTGGAACTTCAGTAAGAACCTGCACCTCTCTACCTATTTTTACATTGTCTATACTCTCTATCACCTCTTCATACTCTGCCGGCAATTCATAATCTGGATAGACATACTGAATCATAAGATTCTCTTTCATTCCAAAAAGTATTGCCTTGCGAAGCGTATCAATGGGAATGAGATTGCGCTCTTTAAGCGGATTGTCTGCGTGACAATATGCCACACTTGTATCATCAAGCAGTATAACTAAATATTGCAAATATGATTTCATAACTTAACAAATATCTGGTTTAACATTAGGATGATTTTTCTCAAATTCCTCTCGCTTGCCCTCAAGTTCAAGTTTACGATAGAGTTTGTTCCAATAGTAGTTGTTGGCACGCACACGAGCCTTGTGCATCTTGCATATAGCGGTGGCACGCTGAAAAACAGTATGAGTTTTTGCGGCGTCATAATTTTCTCCCTGACACCACGCACAGCCTTCCGCAACTTCACAATCTATACACTCAGGTGTTGATTGTGTACAACGGTCAAGGGTTAAGAACGGACGTAATTTGTTATTGTCTATACCATCATGGATATTACCTATTATCCAAGCCTCTTTATCTCTCAATGAATACTGAGCAAAGCGTGTGCAAGGATAGAAATTTCCTGCGGCATCAATTGACAACATCTTTCCTGAACCGCACCAATTTCCATTTTGTAGTTTGCAATCCATCGGTTTACCCAAATTTTCACTAAAAAAAGAACACGCATTATCCACATATTTACCACCATCTATAATCTTATCTGCAAGAGTCATTAGCTGCTCATCAAACAGTTTGTCATCTCCTTCCTTCCAGACATCCTCAAACACACAATTGATATTTACCTGATGAATACCTAAGTCATATAGATGCAAAACAGACTCGCAGATATACGGAATATCCGCACTGCTGATAGTTACTTTAGTTCCGTCACTTGGGAATTGGCTTTGCCACAGTGGTATATTTTTGACCACATCATCGTATGACCCCTTTTCACTATTTTTATAAACACGATTAAGGTCATGCTTGCGGCGAGTACCGTCAATGGTGATTCCGACACTCAAATGAGAATGATTCTTCTCAATAAATTTTTGCACCTTTTCACTATGATAATTAATGCCATTTGTTGAAAAAGAAAACCTAAATGAGCTAAACCAGTGATGATTACGACGGAATAGTTCTGTTTTTATATAATCACAGATTTTATCAATTAAGTCTATCTCCAAGAATGGTTCTCCGCCTATAAAATCCCATATAACGCTTTCGTAAGCAAAATTAGGGTCTTTCTCTCTGTCAAGCACATAGTCTATCGCTGCCTTGGCTACAGACCAAGGCATGCGTTCTTTTTCGTTTTTACCAACAAGATAGCAGTATTTACAAGCTAATTGACAATCTTTGGTAACAATAAATGTAATGTTCTTGGCAGAACCCTCTTTCCAAGGCTGTATTAAATCCTTCATTCCAATCACGTTTCTAAGAGACTGTCTTGTTTCATTGCAAAACAGCCTCTTTTTTATAAATCCATTTACTTAGAAGATGAGTGGTAGCATGTCGTATAGCATCCACTACTACAAGCTCCAGAACAAGTATTTTGACAAGAGCCGGAACAGCCAACACAATAACCAGAGCAAGTACTATAACAGGTTGAATGAGCCTCCCCCAAAGGGACACTTGCTAAAACCACTGCACCAACCACTGGCAACGCAGCCTTTGCAGCCTTTTTGAAGAACTCACGCCTTGTTTGCAGTTCTCCGTTTTGATTTTCTTTCATAAATATAATGATTTAAAAATATTCCCTACTCTCTTTGCATAGGCATTTCGGGATTCTCCTTTTTTATAAGGCATAAATTTATGTAACTACCAAGATTTACTTGTTCCAATACAAGTACTATCACACGTGGTTTTACAAGTGCCAACGCATGTTCCCATGCACGTGCTGACACACATACCATAGCAAGATGATGAGCAACCCCCATTACAACCATACTGAGCCTTTACCTGCAGTATAGGAAGGGAAGATATAACCACCGCACCAACCACTGGCAATGCAGCCTTAGCCGCTTTTTTGAAGAACTCACGCCTTGTTTGAAATTCCTCGTTTTGATTTTCTTTCATAACTATAATTATTTAAAAATATTCCCTACTCTCTTTGCATAGGCATTTCGGGGGTCTCCTTTTCATTTAACATTTTAAGTTCTCCTATTTTAACCTCTTCATAAAAATGTTTTGACACTTCAATTCTTTTCATTTCACAATATGGAAGTACCAACATAATGACATAAAATGTATTAGTCATGTCGTTTGAATCATTTGCATAGCCCCAGATATGATTAATTGCATTATATTTAGCCACCACTATTCCACATTCCGCAAATATTTTGTGTTCCTTAGAACAAGAAGGACACAAAAGCATTAAAAACAAGATAATTATATTGGTAGTGACTTTATTCATTTATCTAATTCTTTATGCAGCGGACAGGAGTACCCCATTCCTTAGATACATCACCATAATGAGATTGATTCCTGACATCCATCTCCTTCCCATCAATAATAGCCGTACAACTCCAATTTTGATATTTGATATCGGAACTTATAAATTTAGTTCTGACACCAAAATAACTATATGTAGAGCCTGTACCTGAATCAACTTCTGTGTACATACAACCTACAGGCAATGCAGAAAAACCTGTTTCATTTGAGGATGATGTATAATCACTGTCACTTTTGCTCCAACCTGATATGCTTTTAAGTTTAGATGCGGCCTCCTTCTCTGTTCCAAAATAGTTACAAAGAGTTCGCCATTCATTCCAACTTGGAATATGAAATCCATTTGGGCAGATACCTTGTCTTCTGCCCTGATATGTTCCTTCTTGTGAATATGATTGAGAAGCACTAAATCCCATTGCTGCCGCATAATTGTACAAGAGTCCGAATTTTTTTCTGTGTTCTGCTGTAATGTAGTCACAAAATTTAGTAGTTACATTTTTAGGGTCATTATAAAAAGGTGCCATTTGCCCATGTGATGCAGAGGCTAAAACCTGCCCTGCCATTTCACTCTGAGTGTCATACTTGGTGCATTGCAAATTCTCTGCCATCCAATATTGGTTGCCAATCTTAACCACAGGATATATATGACCCTGACAGTCTGTAACAGTACCTTGGGCATTTATCGTTAATGCCACAGCTATTAATAATTCCAGTAATAAAATCCTTTTCATTGTATAGTTCTATTAAAGTGTTTTATAATTAGAGGCAGATAGTTCCAGAAATCTTTCATGAGAATGCAAAAAAATAACGTGAACCTCGAATTTTGATGCTCGATTCACGGTCTGAGGTCCTGAGAAACCTTCTACAGTTACACGAACAACACGAAGTCCACGTCGTATGTAACCGTCTTAGCAAAACGCTAAGTACAAATTATCATACACGCAGAACATTCATTGTTGCAATGTTATGACTGTAGATTGAAATTTCTCAGGTTTCAGACCGTCAAAACAAAGCGTCAACAAACGCCTATATGTCATAAATTGTCTTCAATGTACAAAAAAAATTGCAACATTTAGACAAAATATGCCACAAATGTAGTAAATATTTTGTTTATTACAACTGTTTAGATTATAATTTTTAAGCAGACAATGTTTAGTCACACAGCATACTCCAATCCTTATTGTTGGAGTATGCCTTACGTGCATCAAGAGCACCCAAAACGCTGCTTCTTTCTATTATGTCTGGAGTAATGCTTCCGTTTTCAGTTGATTCCAACTCCTTTTGTAGTTTTATCAGAGAATTTATTACGTCACCCACTTCCGGGAAGGCTTCAAATATGTCAAGCATCATTAAAATTGATTCTTTTTTGTTGGTTGATTTAGATATGTCTATACCTATTTCTTTTCCAAGAAGTGCTAACGTACAATACCATCTGGAATGAATCCTGTATGAATTGAAAAGATTACTATCCTTCATAAAAGTGTCTTTTCACATTAGAGACACTGAAAAGTAAAAATCTTTCATTTGTCAGTTGTAATTCTCATATATATGGTAAGTATTGGTCAACCACACAATGAAATCTGCGTTGCTACAACATACCATTTTATCAAGGCTCAAATCCAATTCATCAAGTTTATGAAACTCATCATATACACTAAAGTCCATTGACACCTCACCTTGAAGTCTTTTGAGTCTCTGCATAATATGTTTATTGGTGAATCTGCGTGTCTCTGGTTGAGGTATCAGATTTATCAGTTCCATCATCACCTTATACTTGTTTTGAACATAAATACCTTTTATATCAAGTTGCCAACAGCCCCAGTTAACATAGTTAAAAATATATTTTACGTATGACGCTTTTAGCAAAGCCTGCTTCAGACGCTGGTCTGACGTACATTGGCGTGCCACGTCGTCTGCGGCACATTCCATCTGCAGTTCCACTGAACGGAACGTTTTTCTTATTTTCTCATACATTACAATGCTGTAAGATGTGAAGACTGACGATAATAATTTTATTTGATTTGCTTTCCCTGTTTGCAAATATTTTATGTTTGATTTTATAAAATATCCGGAAAATGACCCTATCCTATATAATTTTCCTTCGTTTTTTAAATCTGCATTTCTGTAGTGTGCAAATTCATGGCATAGCATTACTCTTAAATCGTCTCTTGAAAGGGCTATCAAATAGGGAATCCCGATAACAAGGCAGGTATCGCTTAACAAAGGCAGGTGCCCAATTATAGGTGATGAGAACATAGCACATTCCGCTTTTATTGATATATACACTTTATCTGGCATTGGTGCACCTACAATGCTACTGACCTTATCAAGTTCATCAAACAAATTGTCAAAATTGCAGTTATCTTTGTTTATCAGGATATAATAGTCAGGATAGGACGGACTTTTTATTATCACCACAAAAAATTGAACTAAAAAATAGATACCTGCTAAAGCTAACACCCCAAAATATGCGTAATGCCATTGTTTTACAAAGGTCAATACACCCAATACTATCAGACCTACACTTGCGGAAACAAACAACAAACACCCTATAACATATCTGAAAATTATAGATGTGATGCTTGCTGAGACATTTTTTTTAATAGTATTATTATTTTTGGTTTTCTTCATCGTCTGAGTCTTGATTGGCACCACATTCGCTACCTAAAAAGCCTGTCTCTAACATATCATCACTATGTAGAGAATCAAGATACTCCTTAATACTTTCTTTCCCTTCATCCGCAAATTTTGGAAAATCCACGTGCTTACCAAATACGCCTTTCTTGTCAATCTCTTCTACTGCATTCATAGCCACCCTAAGCGTTTCCAAGGTGTCCACATCCATAGATTTTTCAAGGTTCTCCATTTCAGATTCAGATAAATTGCCGTCTATATATGCGGCAAGAATCTCATCTTTTATATTTACATCTTTTATCTTCATAAGCCGTATCCATATTTTGACAAGATTTGTTTGAATTTGTTTTTTGCTCTATAATAACGTACATATATATATCCTGCGTATGTATCATCATCCACTCCGTCCACTTTAAAGAACCGCTTGCTTATATTTATAACATCGCAAGGTTTATATCCCATCAACAATATATATTTTACAAGAAATCTATCTAATTTGTCCAACTTTTTTAATGCGGTATCCACGTCTTGCAATATGAATTTATGTTCCGCTTCATTACTAACAATCCCGTCATCTGTTAGGTATTCTGACGCTTCAATTGGAATCACTTTCTCCCTTTTCCTCATAAAATGACGTGTGGCAATAACTGTTACGTATGTAGTAAGTTTGCTATTAAATCCAAATTGGCGAATCCGCCTCCAGTTATCCTCTGCCAGCACTTCATATAATTCGCCCACCAACTCCTCGGGGGAATATTTTGTGGTAAAAAAACACTCACCTATGTATTGTAACGCAGGTCTGCAATCTTCAAAAAGGAATGTTTTTATCACATTCTCATCTCCCGATATCAAACGCTCCACTATTTCCTTGTCTGTAAGCATATAAATATACAGCAATTTTATTGCAAATATACGACTTAGCAAATAAAATGCAAAAGAGGGTGACTTTTTTTATCCAAAGCCAAAGCCAAAATAAACCAAAACAGAATTTTTTCAAAAAATCGCATTGTTTACATTTTTATAAATTATGTTTTTGTAAATTAAAAGAAATTTTTTATCTTTGCAATGTGAATGTAAACATTAAAAATAATAGTTTATTAGAGTTGTATAATGTTGGTATGACAACTAATGCAGAATACTCTAAAATAGACCATAGAATTGTCAAAGCATTTATTCACACAATTAACATAATAAAAGCTATACCCAATCTCTATGTTCTAAAAGCGTATAATGGATTACGGTACGAAAAACTATCAAAGGAACTATCGGGATTTGAATCTCTTAGAGTAAATGATCAATGGAGAATAATATGTAAAACCAGTGAAGTGGACAACACACTAACAATAACCGACATATCAATTCACAAATTATCAAAACATTATGAAAAGTAACATTAAAGATATAACTCCGTTTTGTGCAACGCATCCAGGCAGCGTGCTAAAAGATGAGATAGTAAGCAGGGGTATCAAAAGCAGTGAACTTGCCGATGAAATTAATGTATCTCGTTCTATAATATCAGACATTCTGCATGAGAAACGTAATATAACAGCGGAAATAGCCCTTAAATTAGAGCAATTTCTTGATTTGCCCGCCTCATTCTGGATGCAGTTACAGGCAAACTATGAACTTGATTCAGAGAGAATTGCACAAAGAGCAAAAAAATCCAAAACAGACGCTTTATCTGTAGCCAATTACTTTGTAAACAAATCAATAGCAGAAAATCACCCCATCACCATTTTGACTTTGATAAAACTTGTTTATTTTGCACAAGGTTATAGCCTTGCATACATTAACAGACCCATCACAAATGCAAAATATGACAGAATAGAAGCGTGGAAATTCGGTCCAGTGATTCCAAATGTATATAATTCATTCAAACACTTTAAAAAAAATGCAATCACCCACCCCACATCAGTAATGAAATGGGATACTGAAACTGGTGATTATTATTTTGAGGACCCCATTGTTGACGACAACGAGACCATAATTATATTAAACAAGGTTTGGGACACCTACAAAGATTGGAACTCAACAAAACTGATAAATGAATTGCATCAGCAAGACACTCCCTGGTTTAAGAATTTTAAAGAGGGTAAGAACAACCTAATCCCCGATAAAGAAACAGGAGAATACTTTAAAAAAATGTTAGGAATATAGAGTTAAAATTTTCCAAGCAGATATTTCATCAGTGAATTCACCTGTTCTTGTGATGTGAGTGCCTCTATGGGGAAACCGAGGACTATGGATTTGTAATTTCTCTTATAAAGCAGCGCGGCGGGAAGACGGTTTGTATCATAAAAGAGAATCTTCTCTGTTCCACGATATTTAGGGTCTATGGCATCTACATTTTTAAGAAAATAACGCTCCGCTGAGGGTGTCATCTGTAGAGAGAACTCAGTTGAGCCATCAGGAAGCACAACCTTGCCGTTAGTGGCTGCGAATGGGCTACGTAAAACACAACTAAATACCTTATTCGCAAAACTGCCACCCTCCTGACCTATATAGGCTCCGCTTATAATAATATTCTTGCCTGCCTGTGTGAAATCAAGTATGCCACGCTGCATATCAACAGGCAGAATAGAATACTTTCCTGAATTATTCTGCAACCCTAATATAACATCAAGCAGCGTATATTTTGATGGTGTCCTGACCCCTGACGCAAACGCCGCCTTTGATGTTGATACAAATGAGTAGCCACACTCTGATAGCGCCAAGCCGTGCACATATGTGTAGTCAAATGTGTTGCCCGCTATTGTCTGAGTCTCATAGTTGCCAAGTGAGGCGCCAAAACCCGGATAGTCATTATTTACAAACTCCACCGCTTTGTTAAACTCTATCTGAGGACCTGTATAGGATATATCATAGAGGTATGGCACTCCAAAATCTGTCTCTGCAGAGAAACCAGCCATCTGTATGAAATCAAAACTTATGGCACCCGATATCTTGTCAAAACCATTTACTATAAGCGCACTACCCTTTGAATTGCTCTTCTTGCACACAGAAAGAATCTCTGACGGAAAACTCTCACCGCCGTTATTCCAAGCCGCCACCTTGTAACTGTAGATGACATCGGGGCTGACAGGCAGAGTGACAGAGGTTCCGCTAACAACTTTTCCAGAGTCAAAAGCACCGTTACCAATACGTGTATATACAATATAACTTGTAGGGAACGCAGTAGGCTCCACAGGGTCAGTAGTAGGCTTCCAAGCCAGGCGGACACTGTCACCTGCGGCAAACTCAGAGGTAAAGGAATTAACCGCAAGAGGCTGTACCACGTACGTCTGCCCATACTGCTCAGCAATAAATTTAAGAGCCGCCTTGTAAATGGCACGTGCATACATAAACTTGAACTGTGGATTATTAGCCACTCTCATATCAGCGAAGTTCTGGTGTGAGAACATCTCAACAATTACAGATGGAACCATTGGCACACGAGTCTCAACAAAATTCTGATGCCATATTCCACGCCACTGCCAATCATCTATGCCATACGCCTTTAAATCATTCATCAGTTGATAACCTACGTAAGAGGCAAGGTCATTGCTTGCAAAGCGGGAATACCCCGATGGATAAACCGAATCTGTTGTACATATAAGCAATGGCCCTATAACCTTACCTGAATCACGTACAAAAGCATCTGTATGTAACGCTAATGTAAGGTCAATAGGAATCTTTTTACCTGGATATGACGGGAATCTGTCAGAGCCACCCATAAGAAAATTAACCCACTTGCTGCGTGCATAAATATCATCATAGTAGTCACTCTTTACGCCTGGTTTCTGGTTTACTGTGATTGAATCAGGCAGACCATTCTCTCTCAGATTATAAAGAGCAGCCTCCATAAAACGTGGGTAGTAACTGCCGTAATGGCTTATGCCGCCACCAATGACAACAGAGTCTATTGCTATTTTTGCATCCAAATCACTGCTGAATGCAAACTCAGAGGGACCGTCAAAATGCAGGTTGTCAATGTATATCCAAGTACCGTAACCTACAGTTGAGTTAATAGTGTAATGGGATTCAACTCCTGCGTGTTTTATATTGATTTTCAACGCCTTATCGGTGCTCCTTTGATATTTTACTTTAACCCAATAATCACCTGATTTGGTAATATCAGCCTTGTAAACATTAGTGTTTCCTTGATTTACAGCGGTGTATTCATAGGGATTGATATCGCGCTCTCGAGGCATATAGACATCCGCCCCTGCATTCCGAAGCATAGGCATAAGGTATGGTATTGCCACCGATGTTGCAAGCAAATCCTCAACAGAGCAGAACATTCTGGGACGCATCCACTCCCAACGCTCATTTATGCGGTTATAGTAGAGCCCGTGACTACCCCACAACACTATATTACGGTCTTGCAGACCAGCAAGTGGTTTGGGTTTGTCAAGGTTTGTAACAACATTGAACGCAGTGGTGAGAGTAAAGATACGGCGTGAGTCCTGAGACATACTATTGCGTACAAAATTAGGCACATAACGCTCTATAGGCTCCTTATGAGAGTAGAGACGCAGTGTGTATCCCTTATACTCCTCTGGCAAATGCACTCTTACAGAGTCATACGCGGCATTCACAATCTCTTCAGTGAACAAAAGATTTGAGAATGCGTCTTCAAGGTATATGGATAACTCCTTACCCTTAATAACGCTCTTCTGCACCTTGTATGTTACCTTTTTTGTATAGATATTGGGCGGGAAATCAATGGAGCATACAGGGTTCTTGATAACCCCGTTATTATCCACACTCTTCTTCTTTGCATTGACAGGCAACACAAAAAGCAATAGGCACAATATAATGGTGATGCGGTGATTATTCACTATTAATTGTTAATTACTAATTACTAATTGCTAATTGTATCTAACCTTCATCTCCTTTGCTGCCTTAACCTCATCGGGACGACCTATGTAGGCATTAAGGGGTGCTGCGTGAAGGGCGTCGGGGTCAGAGGCGGCGACACTGAAAATCTTAGCCATCGTCTCAGCCAGAGAATCAATAGACTCCTTACTCTCTGTCTCTGTAGGCTCAAACATCATAGCCTCCTTGACAATGAGAGGGAAATATATTGTAGGCGGATGAATACCCTCATCAAGCATAGCCTTGGCAATGTCAAGTGCGTGAACACCATACTCATCACCTGCCTTTGAGGCACTTACAACAAACTCGTGCATACAGTGGCGATACTCTTCTCCATATAGAGACGCAATCTGCCTGAACAAATAGTTTGCGTTAAGAACCGCCTTGCCTGAAGCATCTTTAAGCCCCTCCGCCCCAAGAGCGAGAATGTATGTCAATGCCTTTACAATTACCGCAAAGTTTCCGTGGAAAGCCTTAACCTTACCTATACTCTTTTCTGCATCAACACCTTGCCTGTAATCCAACTCTGTATAAGGCAGGTAAGCCTGTAGGAATTTCTTACAAGCGATAGGACCGCTACCTGGACCTCCACCGCCGTGAGGTGTGGAGAATGTCTTATGCAAGTTTACGTGAACAATATCAAAGCCCATATCGCCAGGACGAGCCCACCCCATAATAGCGTTTAGGTTGGCACCATCATAATACATTAGTCCGCCTGAGGCGTGAACCACTTTTGACATCTCCGCTATCTGCTTGTCAAATATGCCAAGGGTATTTGGGTTTGTAAGCATCATGGCGGCTGTATCATCACCAACAGCAGCCTTAAGAGCGTCCATATCAACCATTCCGTTAGGATATGACGGTATTGTAACCACCTCAAAACCAGCGGCTACCGCACTTGCAGGATTTGTTCCGTGTGATGAATCGGGAACAATGATTTTAGTTCTCTGAGTTTGACCTATGCTCTGCAAGTACTTATGCATTACAAGAAGTGATGTCATCTCACCGTGCGCTCCTGCCGCCGGTTGGAAACTTACCGCATCCATACCAAGTACGGCACAAAGTGCGCTATGCGTTAATTTAAGCACCTCTGTGCAACCTTTTACAGTATCGGCAGGTTGAAGAGGATGAATGCCTGTAAAGCCTTCAAGTGAGGCCGTCATCTCATTCACTTTAGGGTTATACTTCATAGTGCAGGAGCCAAGTGGATAAGGACCGTCCTCAACACCGTGTACACGGCGTGCAAGGGCTGTATAGTGACGCATAACCTCAACTTCAGGAAGTTCAGGCAAATCAAGTTCCGTGCCACGCTTTGCTGAAACTGACACTTCAGGTACATCAAGTTCAGGCATTGAGAACTTATTACTACCCTTCTTACTCAATTCAAATAACAAGTCTATCATTTTGAACCTCCTTTCCCATATTTTTCTATTAGTGAGACAAGTGTATCCAAATCATCTTTGGAAGCCATCTCTGTCACGCACCAAAGTATCTCTTTATCTGACAGTTGTAAGCCTCCCAAAATACCTTTTGTCTGCAAGAACTCAAGCAAACCTTCAGGATTCTCACTCTCAGTTACAAACTCCATAAAGAAATCCGCTCCATACTTAATGCTCCAACCGCTTAGTTTTGACAGTTTTGAAGCCAAATAATGTGCCTTACTGCAACATTGAGTCGCAATCTGTTTAAGTCCATCGGCACCCACTGTGGCAAGATATACTGAAGCAAGTATCGCACAGTTTGCTTGGTTTGAGCAAATGCTTGATGATGCCTTCTCACGCTTGATATGCTGCTCACGAGCCTGCAAAGTGAGAACAAAACAGCGTTTTCCGTTCTTATCAACAGTCTCCCCTATTATTCTGCCAGGCAACTTGCGGATATGTTCCATCTTAGCGGTCATAAAGCCAAGATAAGGACCACCGAAAGAGAGCGACAAGCCAAGTGGCTGTGCCTCACCAACAGCAATGTCAGCCCCACACTCTGCCGCTGACGGAAGAATTGCCGCTGCTATAGGATTTATACCTGCAATAAACAATGCCTTAAGAGGTGCTGTCAAATCTCCTACAGCCTTCATATCCTCAATTATACCGTAGTAGTTCAACTGCTCAACGTAAACACCTGCAGTCTGTTCAGAAAGCATTCCTTTAAGTGCCTCAATATCTGTTTTCCCCTCTTTTACTGGAATGTATTGAAGGTCAACATTCATCTGATACAGGTAAGTTTCTATAACCTTTTTATTTTCAGGCTTTATGGCTTCCGACACTAAAATCTGCCTACGTTTCTTGTCAAGTGCAAGTTTGCAAGCCTCCGCAGCCGCTGTGGCACCATCATAAACCGATGCATTTGAAGCGTCCAAACCTGTAAGCATACACATCATAGTCTGATACTCAAATGTGGCTTGCAATATACCCTGACTGATTTCAGGCTGATATGGCGTATAAGCGGAAATCAGTGATGTATTAGTTGCTATATGACGCACCGTAGCAGGAATATAGTGATAATAGGCACCTGCACCACGATATATGTGGTCAAACTTAACATTTTGAGCGGCGATGCCACGCATCTGCCTCTCAACTTCCATTTCTGACTTGCCTTCAGGCAGAGGCAAACCACCTTTAAGGCGCAACTCCTCTGGTATCTGGGCGTCCATCAGTTCCTCTACTGACTTCAGCCCTAATGCCGCAAGCATTGCAGCCTCATCATTATTTGTATGTGGGGTGTAATTCATAATCAATTGATAATTGATAATTGAAAATTTAGAATTTCTATATACCCTTTAGGAGGCGTCTCCACCCCCGGAGTCGTACAGGGGGAGGGACCCGTTAGGGTTACAAACCCTAATGGGAGGGGCTGAAACCCTTTACAAAAGGGTTGAAGTCCGACGAAAGGGTATATAGAAATAATATATAATTAATTACAAAGTTTTGTATATTCAGCGGCATCAACCAAGTTCTCTGACAGTGCTGTGAACTCAACCTCAATTATCCAATTCTCATACGGGTCTTGATTAAGCAGACCTGCGTCTGAATCAAGTGCGTCATTAACGGCTGTAACTGTTCCTGAAACAGGTGAGAATACCTCCGAAGCGGCTTTTACACTCTCAACATCTGCAAATGACTCATCGGCAGTTACCTCATCACCCACCTCCGGCAGTGAAATATACACTACATCACCTAAAGCGTGTTGCGCATAATCAGAGATACCTACTTTGGCTTTGTTACCCTCTACCAATACCCACTCGTGTGAAGGCAAATACTGTAATTTTTCCAATACTTTCATAATTTTTATATAATTTTAAATAAATTTTAATTGTTTAGGAATTTGAGGAATTAGAGATTCCTTCATTTCCTTACTTGTTATTCTGTTTTGCTATAAACGGTAACTTAACAAACTCCGCCTCAAAGCGTTTGCCACGCACCTCAACTTCAACATTACCCTCTATACCTTTGAAAATACGAACCATAGCGAGTGCACAGCCGTTTGTAACAGAGAAGTTTCCAGACGTAACTATACCTAACTGACGGCTGCCTTGATATACCGCACTACCTTCACGGGCAATACCCTTTCCAAGCAGTTTTATTCCTCTGCGGCAGAATCCTGCCACGTGGTTTGCTATAGCCTCTCTTCCTATGAAATCTCCCTTATCCATCTTAATGGCAAAGTTAAGTCCGACTTCATTTGCAGGATAGTTGTCTTTTAGTTCGTGCCCGTATAGCGGCATTCCAGCCTCAAAACGCAGCGTGTCTCTCGCTCCTAAGCCACACGGAATCAACCCCTCCGGCTTACCAGTCTCAAGAAGCAGGTTCCATAGTCTCACAACCTTGTCAGCCTCAACATATAGTTCAAAACCATCCTCGCCGGTATAACCTGTACGTGACACAACACACCAGCCTCCCTCATACTCAGTCTCAAAGAATGTGTAGTTATGAAGTTTGTCAACATCGGGGTAGAGACGGCGGACCACATCAACAGCCTTAGGTCCCTGAATTGCAATCTGACCTATTTTAGCGGAGATATTCTCAAACTTAACGCTCTTACGCAGGTGTGATTTCATCCATTCAAAATCTTTCTCTGTGTTTGAGGCGTTAACCACAATCAGGTAACTGTTCTCAGCACGCTTATATATTAAAAGGTCATCTACTATGCCTCCGTCCTCATTACAAAGCAGTGAGTAAAGAACCTTGCCCACAGGCAGCCCAACCACTTGATTGCTAACCAAATAGTTAAGTTCTGACTCTGCATCAGGCCCTGACATAAGAAACTCTCCCATATGGGATACGTCAAACATACCTACGCTCTCTCGTACCGCAGTATGTTCTGCCTTGATACCGGTTTTCTCATACTGTACAGGCAACTCAAAGCCGCCAAACTCAACAATTCTGCCTTCTGAGGCAACGTGTGTGTCAAAAAGAGGGGTCTTCATAATTTTTAAAGGAGAGTGGAGAAAGGAGAAATGAGAAATATAACTTTCCTTTCTCCTTTCTCATTTCTCATTTATTAAATTGTTAATACTTTCTATAATTGATTCTGACACTGTGGGATGGGCGTGAATAACGCTACCTATCTCATCTGTTGTCAAGCCGTTTGCTATTGCCACGGCAAGTTCGCCTATAATATCGGTGGCGTGCGGGGCTACTATATGGGCTCCCGTCACCTTCCCCGATGCCGCATCTGAGATTATCTTGACAAAGCCGCTGTTCTCTCCCATAATGAGTGCTTTCCCGTTGCCGTTTATACGGTACATTCCTATTTTCACAGGTTCTGTGCAATCCTGCTCTCGCTTACCCACCGACGCAGCCTCCGGAGAGGTGTATATGCACTGTGGCACAATATCCATGCGACATTTAGGTTCCAAGCCAGCCCACTTCTCAATTATGCTTACAGCCTGTGCTGATGCAAAGTGAGCGAGTTGTATGCCTCCAGCCGCATCGCCTGCAAATGCTATATTCTCTGACTCTTCCACCCCCGATGCCAGCACATCACCCCTGTAGGGCTTACGACCCACACAAGCAATTACAGAATCATAGTGTGCTGTGTGTGGTTTCTCCTTTATAACAGCATCAATGTCAAACCCTCCGTCTATAGGCGATATTTTGCTCACCGCGGCCTGTAACTGCACCTTGACACCTGCTCTTTTCAGTTGCATTAGTAATTGTTTTGAAATATCAGTATCCATCATAGCGACTAAAGCATTTTGGAACTCATATATAGTTACTTCGCAACCAAACCTCACAAAGAAAAGTGATAACTCAACGCCAATGACACCTCCGCCTATTATAGCAATGCTTTTGCCTGGTACAGGAGCCGAAAGCACATCATCACTACTGAGTGCGTTCTCTATTCCCTCAATAGGAAGGCGTGCCGTAACAGAGCCTGTGCATACAAGAATCTTATCCGCATTAATCTCATCTCCACTCTCCTGAATCCTTACCTTTCCCTCTTCAACAACCTGTGCTGTGCCATATATAACTTCAACTCCCGCATTTTTAAGAAGCATCGCTATTCCCTTCTGCAACTGTTCCACGATGGCGTTTTTCTGAGCATATACCTTCTCAAAATCAACGTTTGCCTCTGGTACGTCAATGCCCCACACTTTTGACTGAACCATTATATTCTCATAAACGCTGGCAGCCTGAAGCAGTGACTTTGTAGGAATGCAGCCACGATTAAGACAGGTGCCTCCAAGAGACGCCTTCTCCACAAGCGTAACCTCAAAGCCGAGTTTCGCCGCCTTCAACGCACCCACATACCCTGCAGGTCCTGCTCCAATTACTAGTATTTTCATATTTTTTCTTTGAACCTGTTAAATTTATGTTCTCACCATTCACACCTTTCCGAACGCCCTATATCCCTCGCACAACCACACAAAACTTCGGAGACTCACAAAAATACGCCTACTCCGTAGGCTAACTGTTCGTGCCTCGTTTTGTACGTGGTTCTGCTTCACGGGGCGTTATAGTGTGTCTGGTTTCAAACATAAATTTTCTCCTTTCAATTAATTCATACCACTCGTGTACTGGTGTTTCCAACAGCGTCTGTCTGAGTTTACCTGGCAAAGCCGTGTCTAACGCATCAGAGAAGACCTCAACGCTAACGGCTCTGTCTCCTTTAGTCTCATAATTAATGGTCACCTCACCCCACTCAAACCTACGGGTAACTGTATTTGTCATTGACGGACTGCGTCCCCACACCCATTCATCTGACGCCATCTTACTTGCCAACTCCCGCAACCTTGGATTTGTGTAATCAACACTCTTGTAATCAACCCTGCAACCTTTATAGAAATCTGTAAAGGACTTTGCTACAGCCTCACGCACCTCATTTACCGTTATTGAGGGGTTCCAGTCAACCAGATTTCCTACTCTTGAGGCGACCGAAGCCACTCCTTTTGATTTCAACTTGCCCTCAGATGGTCTCAGTGCCGCCTGTATGCGTTCCACATTGCTGTTTATCAATATGGTACCGTGATGATAGCAGGCTTCAGGTCTTAAGCAGTATGCCTGCCCTGAAATCTTTCTGCCGTCAATAAGCAGGTCATTTCGCCCCGAAAACCGGGCGTCAAAGCCAAGTGAACGCAAGGCGTTTAGCAATATCCGCTTGTTCTTATCAACAGAATAGCAACCTCTTTCAGAAACAAAAGTAAAGTTCAGATTCCCGGCATCGTGGTAAACGGCACCGCCACCTGACAGACGGCGTGTCACATAACCTTTGAAGCCTGGTGCCACCTCCGCGTATGCGTTCTGATTAACACCCACGACCACTGTGTTCTCATTTTGCCAAAGATAGAGCGCATTACTGTACGGTGCAAGACTCTCAAGCAACAAACCCTCCACAGCAAGATTACTATATGGCTCTAAATCAGCGGCTTGAATAAGTAGTACAGGCTTTTCAACACTATGCTCCATAATTATACAAAATTAGATAGTTTGACCTACGCCCACAAACTATTTCAAGTTAACTTATTAACAATAGAAAAAAATATGCTATTTTCGCAGTGTAAAATTTCAACATAAAAAAACACCGGTTATTATTATGAAAATAGTTGTGGACAGCGGGTCAACCAAAACAAAATTCGCTCTGACATCAGAAGAGAGCGAAAACAGGTTTGTTCTGACAGACGGAATCAATCCATTCTATCAGACAACAGATGATATAGTCTCCACACTGACAAAACAACTTTTGCCTGAAATAGCGGATACTTCAAAAGTTGAATCCATTGAGTTTTATGGTGCCGGCTGTACAAAGGAGAAATCACCCATTGTGGCGGAGGCTCTGAAAACCATATTCAAAAACGCATCCATAACTGTTGACACAGACCTGACAGGTGCTGCAAAGGCTCTGTGCGGCAGCGAGGCTGGCATTGCCTGCATACTTGGCACAGGCTCCAACTCCTGTTTATGGGACGGTGAAAAGATTGCAAGGAATGTCTCCCCTCTCGGCTTCATCTTGGGCGATGAGGGCAGCGGCGCTGTGCTTGGCAAACTTCTGATTGCGGATATTCTAAAAAATCAGGCTCCTACGGAGATTTGTGAGAAATTCAACAAAAAATATGGTCTCACGGCTGCCGACATTATTGACCGTGTATATAGAAAGCAATTCCCCAACAGGTTTCTGGCGTCATTCGCCCCATTCCTGTCAGAGAATATTGAAAACGCATATTGCAGAACGCTTGTCTATAACGCTTTTGTAAGTTTTATCCGTCGTAATCTGAAGCAGTACCCCGATGGCTATACGGTAAGTTTCACAGGCTCTGTGGCATACCACTTCAAGGAGATTTTAACCAAAGCCGTAAAAGATGAAGATATGAAATTAGGCATTATAAACAAATCACCTCTATAACCCACCCAATTACTAATTACTAATTGCTAATTACTAATTGTTAATTATTCATTAACTAGTTCCGCCTCAAGCAGACTCTCAACAAATGCGTAGGCATCATCTGAAGCGGTAGCCTCATCAACATCATACTCATCAATCAGAAGTTTTGTAATTGACTCTGCGTCAAACTCTTTGCCAATTATATTCCGCCATATATAGGCACCTGTCTCATTTAGAGATATTATGCTTGTGTAATCAAGTGAGGCGTCACCCTCTGCCACTACAATACTTTCATTGCCCAGTTGGTGCAATTTAAAACCTTCTTTTAAGTGCATCTTTAATTACTCCTATTTTACTTTTCCTACTATTTTGATTTTCTAACTCCATACGCTCACGCTCTATGCGTTCACGCTCCTCACGTTCCTTGCGTTCCTGTTCCTCCTGTGCCATTACCTTTTCAAGCCTCACCAAATTCCTGTAGTGGAACAAGAAATAGAGTGCGGCACCAAGGAATATTAAAGCCAGCACAAAATTCTCTGTTATAGTCTCAACAACGCAGACATATATTGAGCCAGCCAGACAAAGCACGCTCAGAATGCCAAGTGCCAATGAACCTTTTTTCCCCATTAAAGTATAATTTGTTAATATTTTCCAAAAACAAAGATACAAAAAAAACCAACCGCCTCTATGAGATTGTTGGTTTTCTTTTATATCACCTGTGCTTTACCTTGCAGAAACACCTGACAGAGTGTTGATAACAGAACCATCTCCGTTAACATCAATCAGCACCCTGCTGTCAGAGTCAAAAAACTTGTAACCCTTGTTCTTAGAGAAAGCGGAAACCTCATCAGCATCTGTTGTCGGACAAGGTCCCTCAAACTCAAAGTCGTATGTCATCTCATCAAATTGGATATTGTCTGAAGGAACCCACAACTCTTCCTCTGAATCATTGTACTTAACAACAAATTTGAACTGGAAGCCATCTGGATATGTGAGGTCAACATATGACCAAGGCTCACCTTCCCCTGCCTGTGTCATCTCATAAACCCTCTCCCATTCCGGAGTATCTTCAAAGTTACCTGCAATGAACACCTTGTCTCCAAGTTTAGCATTTGGCAGGCACTCACCTGTGAATGTAACTGAGAATGTGCCTACGCCACCAGGTATTGGCTCAACCCACGGATCGCTATCCCACTCCAAAACCTCATCTTCAGCAATAAGGTCATACGGCATAGATTTATTATCTCCTTTCATATATATTTTGCCTTGACCTTTGTAAGAAATAAGATATTTATATGAGCAACCTGCCGGAACATCTATAGCACCTGAAAATGACTCAGAACGGTCATCGTAAAGCAATTCGCCTAGTTCCCCCCAATCTTTACCATCACCCATTCCTTCAACATATACAATTGTCTCAGACGGGTCTGCTGATTCAGGAATTTCAAATGAAACTGTGAATGAAGCCTCACCCTCAGGGTTTGCAGCCTCACACGGGTCAGCATTCCATTGGAAAACATTAAGGTATGCCACGCCACCGCTCTTTCCTTCAGCAAACACCAATTGGTGCTCACCGTCACCACCTTCACCGTCAATTGTCAGCCAAGGAACCTCCGAGCCCTCCACCTGATGGTATTTACCCTGATATTTCCACCCCGATGTTCCGTCAATATTCATCGGCACAATCTTGCCCATAGTATAAGCATCAGAGATAACAATTTTGTACCAACCTGACTCTCCCGCCGTAACAGCCGCCGGGTTTGAGGCATCACCAGGTGTCCATGCAGGCGAGGAGGCGTCACCTACAAACTGTATGGTTGGAGCACATTCCATTCCCTCAGGAATTTGGAAAACAAGTGTGATTGAGCCTACCGTTGGCTCCACTGATGGCATTGCAAGTGCGGCAAAAGAGAGCATAGCCGCAACTGTTAAAAGAAGAATTTTTCTCATAGTTAAAAAATTGTTAGTTATTAATTCATTGCAAAGTAACGGCATTGCCATAACTTAAACTAATGAACACTCAAACTTTAACAATATTTAACTATGACCACATAAAAACTATAACTGCCAGTTATAGTTTCTATAACCGGCAGTTACAATTTAAGGTAAATCAAATGTTAAAAAATGTTAAAACATTGTCAATGATTAGTATAAACCTTTATATGCTGCTGTTGGAGTGATAATCCAACGCTCACCATCAATTATCACCTTCTGAGCTTTTTGAGTTTCGTCAGCAGAAACCTCATCAGCATCTACTGTAGGACAAGGACCTTCAAACTCAAAGTCGTATGTCATCTCATCAAATTGGATGTTATCAGCAGGAACCCACAACTCCTCATCAGATTCATTGTACTTAACAACAAACTTGAATTGGAATGCAGCAGGATATGTTAGGTCAACAATAACCCATTTATCTGTTCCCTCTTCCTGTGTTAACTCATATACTCTCTCCCAATCTGGAGTATCCTCAAAGTTACCGGCAATGAATACTTTGTCTCCAAGTTGAGCGCTTGGCAGGCACTCACCTGTGAATGTAACTGAGAATGTGCCTACGCCACCAGATATTGGCTCAACCCATGGGTCGTTATCCCACTCATTAACAAAATCATCTGCAATAAGAGCATAAGGCATAGGAAGGTTTTCACCTTTCATATAGATACGATTACCACCCTTATAAGAGATAACATATTTGTAGAAACAGCCGGCAGGAACATCAAAAGCACCTGTGAAAGACTCTGAACGGTCATCATAAAGCAATTCTCCTAGTTCGCCCCAAGACTGACCTTCGCCCTGACCTTCAACATAAACAATAGCCTCTGATGGATCTGCTGTCTCAGGAATTTCAAATGAAACTGTGAAAGAAGCCTCTCCCTCAGGATTAGGCATAACACAGAAATCTGCCTGCCAAGCGGTAACATCAACGTATGCTACCTGACCTGAACAACCCTCTGAAAGGACAATCTTGTTAGCTGTACCATAGTCATCAGCAATTGAAATCCAAGCAGGAGCTCCATCAGGAAGAGAGTATGCACCTTGATAATCCCAGCAACTCTTACCAGCAAGAGATTGAGGACAAATCTTACCTTGTGTTGAGCCACCCTCTGTTAGAGGAAGTACCAATTTGTACCAGCCATCCTCCACAAATTCAGCAACAGGAAGATTCTCTGCATCTGGATTGTAACCTTGAACATCTCCAATGAAATTCATTATTGGATAAGTACAAGTAACTTCAGGCACTGAGAAAACAACAGTAGCCATTCCCTCTGTAGGTGCTACAGTAGGGGCTGCGAATGCCGCAAATGCAAAAGAAGCGGCAACTACAGATAGTAAAAACTTTTTCATAATAAAAAAAATTTAGTTAGTAAATAAGTGTGTTTATAAAATTCTATGCACAAAGTTAAGTATTTGTTTTTGCAAATACAAACTTTTATGACAAAAATTGTAACAAATTTGACATATTTTGCACAAAAAGTGCAATTATAGGCGGATTTGGTTTAATATTGCCCCCGGAACAGGGGTGCCGGAGCCCACGACCAACGGTTAGATGAGAATATGTTTATGGATGCGTTATCCTTTGTGTAGTCCTTATACATTGTGCCTGGAACTATTATCTCCGCTTGTCCGTCACCGTCAAAGTCAGCCACAACTGGATACTCACTCTTAGTGGCACTGTTGACATTCATATTTGCCACTGTAACAGGCTTGTTTGTACTGCCGTCAATTATACGCAGAGTCCGCTCATCACGGTAAACAATCTCAGCCTTGCCATCGTGGTTGAAATCAAAAAGGGTCATAGAGGTCTGGGCGCTACGGTCAGAGTGCGTCACCTCCCAGAATAACTTAAGGCGGGAGTTGGCGTCGTCATATTTATACGCCACCATCTTTGATGATGAGGTAAGTCCTACTATCTCCAAAGTGCCGTCACCGTCTATATCCCCGATGGCTGGATAACCCGTCATTACGTATGCGTCACGGAACACCTCTCTGCCAGCCTTGACATCATATAGGGAGAGACGCCCCATAGTGGTGCGTACAAGCACCTCCGGTGAGCCATCGGCATTAAGGTCGGCCACCTGTGCGGAGCCTTCGTGCTTATTACCAATTGTCTTTAGAAGCACAACACCTGAGCGTGAGACTCCGAATATCTGATTGCCGCATACAAGTTCCATACCACTATGCTCAGGAAGTACATCGGCGGCACAGCCCATCATAAACATAGCCCCGTCGTGCTGATAGTGCTGCCCCACATTATTCTCTCCGCCTGAACCTATCCTTGCAAGAGTGCGTCCGTCAAAGACCTCATTGCCCACAAAGACCTCATAGCGTCCGTCCCCGTCAAAATCAGCGGTGCGTGGGTTTCCGTAGAAGTTATGTTCAAGCGGAGCCTCCGCCTCCATTATCAAATCAGAGCCTGTATAGCGGTATAATGTTATGCTCTTTTTCTCTGACGTGCCTGTTACGGCATACAAAATTCCGTCCTCTGAAATGGCAAGCGGACCGCAAGCGTAGCCGAATGAGACTCCGGGGGTGCCGTATTTCTCACCAAAACGCACTATCTTGTGCTTGGCAAGGTTAGCGCCGTCAATAACTATGAATGAGCCGCCGTGGTCACGGTAGTCTGTGACAACGGTAACAAGTTCAGCCTTGCCATCGTGGTTCAAATCACCGACAAGCACAGGAGAGAACCCGGCATACTGACCAAAATTGTTAATAATCTTCTTAACTCTTATATCAATGGGGCTGCCGGAGCGGAATACGGCGTAGTCATATGTCTCAGCGTTTGCCTGAGATGCAAACATTGAGATTAGAGCAAATATTATCTGACAGACTCGCTTCATTTTGTATGGTATGGTGTTACTTCTCTGATACTACCCTCATAATGCAGTTCTTGCAATCAAACTCAAGGCGAAGATAGTAATCTTTATATATAAGGTGTAGCGGCTCCGCCAATTCTCTACTCTTTGCCGTATTCTCTCTCTTACACGCCCCGATGGAACGTCTTACGCAATGCTTGCAGAACATAACCGGCACACTGCCCTCCGGGGCGTTTATCTCAAACGCATCTGCAATATCAGAAACTCCGTGCTCTCCGTAAAACTCTCTTGCAAGTGAGTTTGCCACATTTTCAGAATAATCCACACTCTTTTGAGGATAAACCGCATCAGGGTTCCTGACTGAAAAAATCTCTCTTGTGGCAACAGCCCTGTTCTGTCGTAGCAAGATAAGTTTGTCAACAACTGAGCGACGTGCAGCGGAAAGAGTACTCATTGGAAAGAACCACTGACTGTCAACATTAACCTCAGTTGCAACAAAAGGTGTATCTCCAAGTTTTGAAAGTTGCCTCTTAATTGCTTCTGTCTGGTCATTTTTTGCAACTTGAGACTCTATTTCAACTATTTCTGAAATTTCATTAACTCCATCAAAAATTGTCAGAGTCTTATCTTTTAGTTCCACCTGAACACCAATACGGCGTGTTGCAGTGGGTTTTGACAACATTGTTTGAAATTGGATGTCAAAATTTCTGAAAAGTTTAACACCATTTTTTACAGGCATACTTTCCAAAGTTTCAACACTCCAAAGATTTTCAGTGTCATTTAATTTGCAAACTTTATTGGCACGAAATCCGAAAAACTCTCCCGATTCGTCAAAGAAACAAAACCCGTCACCATTATGAAGTTCCACCCCACTCACCACATTCACATAAAAACTTTTCTTTTTTATTTCTTCACTTTTAACTATCCCCACATACTCTCCCACCGACTTTGGCGTACTGATATCATACAGACGGAAAAAACTTTTGAACTTATTTGGCGTGAAGTTATATGAAGAGAGACCATCAGATGAGCGGTTCCACTCCTTATGTTTTTTCAGCACACTGTCAATCAATCCCCTATAATAGGCTGTAATGTTTTTAACATAGTCAACATCTTTAAGCCTGCCCTCTATCTTGAATGATGTGACACCTGCGTTTATCATCTCCTCTATCTCATCACTACGGTCCATATCCTTTATTGAAAGATAGTTACGCACACCTAAATTATGTCCGTGGGCATCTTGGAGTTGAAAAGGCAGACGGCATATCTGAGCACACTCACCCCTATTCGCTGACCTACCCGTTAAAGCGGCACTCGCATAGCACCTGCCACTGTAACTAACGCATCTCGCCCCGTGAACAAAAGCCTCAAGACGCACTTTTGTCGCTTCTCTTATCCTTGCAATGTCTTCTGCAGAGCACTCACGGGCTACAACCACCTGTGAAAAACCCATATCTTCAAGAAAACGCACCTTTTCAGGCGTCAGATTGTGCATCTGCGTGCTTGCGTGAAGCGCAATGGGAGGAATATTCATTTTAAGATTACCAAAATCCTGGACTATGAGAGCGTCAACACCTATATTATATAGTTCTGTAATAAGACGCTCCACACTGCTGATTTCAGTATCCCTAATTATGGTATTTACAGTTACATAGACCTTTGCGCCATATATGTGAGCAAAGTTGACAAGCCGCTCAATATCCTCAATGCTATTACCTGCCGCCTTACGAGCCCCGTACTCCGCCGCCCCGATATAAACCGCATCAGCACCGTGCAATATTGCCTCAATGCCGATGTCAGCAGTCTTAGCGGGAGATAGCAGTTCTATTTGCATTATTCAACTTGTTAATTACGGAGCGTAGCGACAAGACCACTTATGTGGTCCGTGCGAAGCACGCAAAGGTTTGGGAATGTGTCCCAATAAAAAAGGTCTTATAACGCCTATAACATAGAAACTATTCGATAGTTTCTATGTTATAAGGCGTTTCCTGATATACAAAGTAGTTGAGCCAATTGGTAAAGAGCAGGTTTGCGTGACTCTTCCAACGTACAACAGGTCCTTTGTCAGGGTCATCATCACGGTAGTAGTTCACTGGTTTGTTTATAGGAAGTCCTTTGTCAAGGTCACGGCGGTACTCTGTGTCAAGTGTCAAAGGGGAATACTCTGAATGTCCTGTGACAAAGAGTTCTCTTCCGCCCCTGCCCATCACCATATAAACGCCCGCCTCTTCTGACTCAGAAATGACTTTCAACCCCCTTTTCCTCTCAATATCGGCCTTATGAATCTCTGTGTGACGGCTGTGAGGAACAAAGAACTCATCATCAAAGCCACGGAATATCGGGTTCTTCTTGTCAAGCACAACGTGTTTGAACACCCCGAACTTCTTCTCAGGCAAGTCATACTTAGGCACACCATAGTAGTGATAGAGTCCAGCCTGGGCAGCCCAACAGATATAGAGTGTTGAGGTTACGTTATGGCGAGCCCAATCAAATATCTCCGTTATCTCACTCCAATAGTTAACCTCTCTGAAATCCATCTTCTCAACAGGCGCCCCCGTTATTATCATTCCGTCATATTTCTCGCTCTTAATGCTGTCAAATGTCTTGTAGAACATCTGCATATGCTTGATAGGAGTGTTTTTTGAAGTATGGCTCTTCAACTTTATGAAATCAATTTCTATCTGCAACGGAGAGTTTGAGAGCAGACGTATAAGGTCTGTCTCAGTGGTTATCTTAAGAGGCATCAAGTTTACAATAGCAATCTTGAGCGGGCGTATATCCTGATTGCTCGCCCTCTCATTATCCATCACAAATATATTCTCCTTTTTAAGAGTGTCTATTGCAGGTAATCCTTTGGGAATGTTTACTGGCATTGTTTCAGTGCTTGCGTAATATCATTAATAATGTCATCGGCGTCTTCTATGCCTACAGAGAAGCGGATAAGGTCTGGATTGATACCAGCCTCACGCAGTTGCTCATCAGAGAGTTGGCGGTGTGTGTGGCTCGCCGGATGAAGCACACAGGTACGTGCGTCAGCAACGTGCGTGGCTATACAGCAGAATTTAAGGCTGTCCATAAACTTAATGGCAACCTCACGTCCGCCTTTCAGTCCGAATGTAACCACTCCGCAAGACTGACCATTGGTGAACTGCTTTTGAGCAAGTTCATAATACTTACTGCTCTTTAGTCCGCTGTAGTTAACCCAAGCCACCTGCTCCTGCTTTTCAAGGAACTCTGCAACCTTTTGGGCGTTCTCACAATGTCGTGGAACACGTAAATGCAATGTTTCAAGACCTATATTCAATAAAAATGCGTTCTGTGGCGCCTGTATTGAGCCAAGGTCTCTCATAAGTTGTACGGTAGCCTTTGTAATATACGCACCCTTACCAAATGCCTTTGTATATGCAAGTCCGTGATATGACTCATCAGGTTCTGTAAGTCCTGCAAACTTAGAGTGGTACTTCTCCCAGTCAAAGTTTCCGCTGTCAACTATGCAGCCACCCACAGTCATTGCGTGACCGTCCATATACTTAGTGGTTGAGTGTGTCACTATATCACAGCCGAACTCAAACGGGCGGCAGTTTATTGGTGTAGGGAAAGTATTATCTACTATAAGAGGCACGCCGTGCTTGTGCGCTATGCGTGCGAATTTCTCAATATCAAGCACACTGAGAACCGGATTTGCTATTGTCTCACCAAAGAGTGCCTTTGTGTTGGGGCGGAATGCCTTTGAAATCTCTTCTTCTGAGGCATCGGCGTCAACAAAAGTAACGTCAATGCCAAGTTTTCTCATTGTAACATTAAAGAGATTATAAGTACCGCCGTAGATTGAAGCGGCGCTAACAAAGTGGTCTCCAGCCTGACATATATTAAAAACAGCGTAGAAGTTAGCCGCCTGCCCCGATGATGTCAGCATTGCCGCCACTCCACCCTCAAGAGCCGCTATCTTTTCAGCAACCTTGTCATTTGTAGGGTTCTGTAGTCTTGTGTAGAAATACCCGGGCACCTTAAGGTCAAACAAATCAGCCATCTGTGCCGTTGTGTCATACTTGAATGTCGTACTCTGATAGATAGGAAGTATGCGTGGCTCACCATTTGTAGGTTTCCATCCAGCCTGTACGCATATTGTACTTAATTTCTGTGCCATATTATTATTTTATTGAATCTATTACATATTGAACTGCATCTTGAATGCCATCGGGGTTCTTACCGCCTGCTGAGGCAAAGAACGGCTGACCGCCGCCACCACCTTGTATTAGTTTGGCTGCCTCCTTAACCATTGCGCCGGCATTGTAGCCTGCCTCATTCATTGATTTTGACATTGCTATGGTAAGTGTTGGCTTGCCTTGCCATTTTGTTCCTAACACTATAAGGAATTTACCATCGGCAAACTTGTCTTTCAGTGCAGGAAGCATATTCTTTATAAGGTCAGGGTTCTCCTCTCCCACATATCTTATAATCTTGATGCCGTTTTTATCAATTGCCCTCTCTATTAAGGTCTCCTTAAGTTGATGAGCCTTTTGAACAAGGAAATTCTCAACCTGCTTGCGTAGCCCGGCATTGTCTTCTATAAGTTTCTGTGCGGCTACCGCTATATCTGGGACATTGTTGAACAGTTCCCTGATTGTACCTATGCGTGTCTGGCACTGTTCCACATAGAGTTCCGCCTGATATGCGGTGACAGCCTCTATACGGCGTATGCCTGCGGCAATAGAACTCTCCGTTAATATTTTGAAGAAACCTATGTTTCCTGTTGATTTCACGTGTGTGCCACCGCAGAGTTCTATTGATGAGCCGTATTGGATTACACGCACACTGTCACCGTACTTCTCTCCAAAGAGCGCCATTGCTCCAAGTTTCTTAGCCTCTGCAATAGGTACATTCCTGTGTTCACATAGTGGAATGTTCTCACGTATCTTACGGTTTACAGAATGCTCCACCTCTCTTATCTGCTCTGGTGTGAGTTTCTCAAAGTGTGAGAAGTCAAAACGCAGAAGAGTTGGTGAAACAAATGAGCCTCTCTGCTCAACGTGTGTTCCAAGCAGATTACGGAGCGCCTCTTGAAGCAGGTGTGTGGCGGAGTGGTTAGCCTCCGTTGCCGCACGATTTTCCTTGTTAACCTTTGCGACAAATGTTGCGGCGGGATTCTCCGGCATTCTCTTGACTATGTGTACAGGCAGGTTGTTCTCTCTCTTTGTATCTGTAACCTCCACTTTTTCATTAACGCTCTCAAGTACACCTGTATCGCCCAACTGACCACCCATCTCCGCATAGAATGGTGTTTTGTCAAGCACTATTTGGTAGAAATCCTTGCCTTTTTGTGACAATTTGCGGTAACGCAGTATCTTAGCGTCACACTCTGTAACGTCATAACCTACAAACTCCGTCTCCCCCTCTGCAAGTACAACCCAGTCTCCTGTCTCAACTGCGGCGGCGTTACGCGCGCGTTCCTTCTGTTTCCGCATCTCTTCGTTAAAGCCTTCAATATCCGCTTCAAGGTTGTTCTCTTTTAGTATAAGTTGGGTGAGGTCAAGCGGGAATCCGAAAGTGTCATAGAGTGTGAATGCGTCAACGCCTGCAATAATGCTCTTTCCTGCCTTCTTTGTGTCTGCCATAACCTTGTCAAGCAGACGGATACCTGTCTCAAGTGTGCGCAGGAACGCATCCTCCTCCTCTTTTATAACCTTTGTTATGAGGTCTTGCTGTGCTTTTAACTCAGGATACGCCTCTCCCATATTGTCAATAAGAGCGGGGATTAGTTTGTACATAAACGCCTCCTTGCAACCGAGGAATGTATATCCGTAACGCACCGCACGACGCAAGATACGGCGTATCACATAGCCTGCTTTTGCGTTTGATGGCAACTGACCGTCTGTTATGGCGAATGATATTGTACGTATGTGGTCTGCGATAACACGCATCGCCACATCGGTCTTCGCATCATTGCCATATTCACAACCGCAAATCTCACCCACCGCTTTAAGCAATGGCTGGAACACGTCAGTATCATAGTTTGATTTCTTACCTTGTACTGCTACACAGAGACGCTCAAAGCCCATACCTGTATCTATAACCTTTTTTGGCAATGGTTCAAGGTGTCCGTCAGCCATACGGTTGTATTGCATAAATACATTGTTCCATATCTCTATCACCTGCGGATTGTCACTATTCACAAGGTCTCGTCCGTTTACCTTTTTACGCTCATCATCTGAACGCAGGTCAATGTGAATCTCTGAGCAGGGACCGCAAGGACCTGTGTCGCCCATCTCCCAGAAATTGTCGTGCTTGTTTCCGTTTATTATGCGCTCTTTGGCAATATATTTCTCCCAGATGGCGGCGGCCTCATCATCACGGCTTAATCCTTCAGCGGGAGCCCCTTCAAACACAGTTGCATAGAGGCGGTCTTTGTCAAGTTTCAAGACCTCTGTAAGGTACTCCCAAGCCCACGCTATAGCCTCAGCCTTAAAGTAGTCTCCGAAACTCCAGTTTCCAAGCATCTCAAACATTGTGTGGTGGTAGGTGTCGTGGCCAACCTCCTCCAAGTCATTATGCTTTCCGCTTACACGCAGACACTTCTGTGAGTCTGCAACACGTGGATATTTTATAGGGTCATTCCCCAAAATTATGTTCTTAAACTGGTTCATACCTGCGTTTGTGAACATAAGCGTAGGGTCATCCTTTACAACCATCGGGGCGGACGGTACTATCTGATGTCCTTTTGAAGCGAAAAAATCAAGAAAGGACTTACGAATCTCTTTTGATGTCATCATTTTACTTTCCATATATTATCTTTTTAAATGCTTTTGGTATTGCTTCTATTATATCGCTTGCCAATATTGACTCCTGACACTTCTCCTCCGCCGCTATGTCACCGGCAAGTCCGTGCAGGAAAACACCCAAACGGGCGGCGTCATATCTCTCATAACCTTGGGCTATCAACCCTGTTATTATGCCTGTCAGCACATCTCCGCTGCCTGCTGTAGCCATTCCGCTGTTTCCTGTTGTGTTTATGTCAACATCTCCTTTTTCATTAATCACGGCAGTACCCGCACCCTTAAGCACCACTATGCAGTGACGCTTATCGGCAAACTCCACAGCCTGCTTTATCTGTTCCTCACGTGATGAGGCTTTTGACCCGTACAGACGTTCAAATTCTACGCTGTGCGGCGTAAGTATGGCTCCGAACGGTATTCTTGAGAGCCACCATCTCTCTACGATAATGTTCAGTGCGTCAGCGTCCAAAACTACTGAACGCAGTGAATTGTTCAACAGAAAATCAACCCTACCTATGGCATCGGGGCTCTTTCCTATGCCACAACCGCAACCTACGGCGTCAAATGCGCTTAATTTGTCCAGACCTACTCTGTAGATAGCCTCAGGCAGTGATATTTGAGCCACAAGCATACCTTCCATAGGTCCGGAAAGGTGACACAGCCCTACTCCGCTTCTCAGACAAGCCTTTGTACATAAGACGGCGGCACCCATCATTCCTGTGCTACCGGCTATTAGCAACGCCTTACCGAAAGAGCCCTTATGCCCTTCGGGGTTACGTGGCTTGTATAGTTTTACCGCATCTTGTAAATTCATTTTTGTTCCTCTATCAGACTTAATGATTTCCTTATCTCATATAACTGCTCCTTTATTCTCAGCAGTTCATCTACTACATTCACATTTGAAAGATTCTCCTTAAATGTGTGTTTGTGTCCTTTCAAGTGCTGTTTAGCACCCTCTATGGTCATTTTCTTCTCCTTCAACAGATACTGCACAATGCGTACCTGCTGTATATCCTCATCTTTGTATATACGTTTGCCGGCGCTGTTCATTGACGGCTTTATGTTAGTAAACTCCTTCTCCCAATAACGCAATAGTGAGGTTGTGAGCCCCAGCATCTCCGCCACCTCACCTATTGAGTAGTATAGTTTACCTTCAAGCTTCATAACAATTAGCAATTAGTAATTAGTAATTAACAATTAACAATTAATCAAACATTTTTCCGTTGCTTGCCGCTATTCTTATCATCTCATCATACTGTTCCGGTGATAAATCCAGATAGTAATAGTTCTGAGGGTTCTGAACCTTGCCGTCAACGTGCACCTCATAATGCAGGTGCGGACCGGTTGACTTGCCCGTATTTCCAACAAACGCTATTACATCACCACGATTCACCTTACATCCTCTGAACAAACCCTTTTTAAACTTACTAATGTGGGCGTAATAGGTAATATAGCCATATCCGTGGTCTATTATCACCAAATTACCATACCCTTGCTTCCAACCCATATACTTTATAGTTCCCGCTCCTGTGGCGAATATCTCAGTGCCTACAGGTGCTGAGAAGTCCATTCCCTTGTGAAATCTTATTGTCTGGTATATAGGGTCCATACGCCTTCCGTACCCCGATGCCGTACGTTTCAAATCCTTATTCAGAACGGGTTGTATTGCGGGTATGTGCTTCAGTCTATCCTCACTCTGCTGCGCAAGTTTGACAAGTTCATCAAAAGAGGCGCTCTGCACATAGAGCATACGGTTAAGTATATCCATCTTTTTGGTATTCTCCTTCACAATAGCGCTTGCACGCATATCATTCCATTTGTCATAACGTGCCGTAAAGTCATAATTACCGGTACGCAGACTTTTTGGAAGTGAGTCTGTCTCAAGAATAACTCTGTAAAAATTCTCATCACGCTCACAAATATCGTCCATAACCTTTAGGGCATCATCAAGTTGGTGTGAGAGGACTTTATACTGAGCTCGTAACCTGTTGTTCTCATCGGCAAGTTGCCTCTCCTGCGGTGATTGCATAAATGAGGTGTAGATGAAAAAAAACAACACTCCGAACGCCGCTCCAATGCCTATATAGCCCAGCACAACTCCCGCATAGTACCCCCATCCGCGCACTATCTTCTCATACTTTAGCGTATGCGGGTTAAAACGGTAATGTGACTTGTCTATTTTAAGTTTTGGCATATACTCTCTTTTATGGCATCCTTGTCAAGTCCTGTAAGTTTGTAAAGTTCGGCTGGTGTGCCGTGCTCTATGAATGAGTCTGGCAATCCCAATCTTATTACAGGAATAGCGCAACCCTTATCACTTAAATACTCTAAGACGGCACTTCCAAAACCTCCTGTGCGTACTCCGTCCTCAACCGTCAGAATCTTCTTATACCTGAGTGAAATCTCGTCAAGCAACTGTGTGTCAATAGGTTTCACAAAGCGCATATTATAAAGACCTACCTTTCCACGCTCTTTTTCATCAAGTTCATCTATGGCATTTGCAGCCTCATTCCCAAGAGGTCCGAATGTAAGCACGGCTATATCTGTACCTTCTTTAAGAGTAACACCTTTTCCAATCTTAATCTCCTTCATCTCCGCATCTCTCCACTCCGCTCCTACGCCCTTGCCTCTTGGATAACGTATGACAAAAGGACCTTTATCAGGCAGTTGGGCTGTGTATAAGAGGTCTCTTAACTCCCTTTCATTTAGCGGAGACGCTATTGTGAGGTTAGGAATCGGACGCATATAGGCTATGTCAAACGCTCCGTGGTGTGTGGGTCCGTCCTGCCCTACAAGACCGGCACGGTCAAGACAGATAACCATATTAAGTTTCTGCAGGGCGACATCGTGGATTACATTATCATACGCACGCTGCATAAATGATGAATATATGTTACAGAACGGCATCAAACCCTCCTTTGCAAGACCTGCGGAGAATGTTACGGCGTGTCCCTCCGCTATGCCTACATCAAATACACGATTAGGCATCTTCTCAGCCATAATATTCATTGAGCAACCCGTAGGCATTGCCGGTGTTATGCCAATTATCTTCTCATTACGTTCAGCAAGGTCTAAAAGAGTCTGACCAAAGACATCCTGGTATCTAACAAGCCCCGATTTATCAGACTTTATACGTTCTCCAGTCTCTGGAACAAACAGTCCGGGAGCGTGCCACACAATGGCGTCTTTCTCTGCCGGCTCATATCCCTTGCCCTTAACAGTCTTTATATGGAGAACCCTTGGACCCTCAAAATCCTTTATATCATTCAAAACCTTCACAAGTTGCAAGACATCGTGCCCGTCAACCTGCCCGAAGTATCTTATGTTCAAACCCTCAAAAATATTATGCGAACCCGATACATTATTCTTTATAGACGTGCCCATTCGCATAAGTTTGTTCTTCTTGCTGTCATTCATTAACCCTATCTTGCGCAAAAGATGATAGGACTTGAAACGGAAATCATTATAGAACCTTGATGTGGTTATGTCAGTAAGGTACTTGCTCATTCCGCCTACAGGCATATCAATAGACATATTGTTGTCATTAAGCACAATAAGCAGATTATTAGGGTTCACACAGACATTATTCAAGCCCTCAAAGGCAAGACCGCCTGTCATAGCCCCGTCTCCTATTACAGCCACAACCTTGTCTCTCTTATTCTCAAGTTTGCCCGCCACCGCCATTCCAAGCGCGGCGGATATTGAGTTAGAGGCGTGACCTGCCACAAATGTGTCATAACCACTCTCTTTGGGGCTCGGGAAACCGCTCAATCCGTGAAAATGACGAATGGTCTCAAAAACATCTTTTCTACCTGTTAGTATCTTATGAGCGTATGCCTGATGCCCTACGTCCCATACAAGTTTGTCGGTCGGGGTGTCAAAAACATAGTGCAGAGCCACCGTAAGTTCCACAGCACCAAGGCTTGAGGCAAGGTGTCCGGGATTCCTTGACAAGGCGTCAACTATGAACGAACGCAGTTCTGAGCACAACGCAGGTAGTTGAGACTTATCAAGTTCTCTTAAATCTGAGGGATACTCTATTGAAGAGAGAAGTGGGTATTTATCTTTTGTATCTGACATTACAAGCTTAATAAAATCTCACAAAGTTATAAAAAATCACGATATAAAGTTGTATATTTGCGAGAAATAACCAAGATATGAGAATTAAGATTTCAACAATTTCAGCCATAGCGCTCACAGTAGTGCTTATGGCATCGTGTGTAACTAAGGAGAAGTATAATGAGGCACAGAATCTGGCGTCAAGGTATTATGATGACGCTCAGGAGTGTAACACCAAACTTGACGCAGCCAAAGTTAAGATTAGCGAACTTACAGACGAACTGTCACGCCTCAAGGCATCGGCTGAGAAGATGGCGGCAGACACCGTAAAACTATCCCGTGAGTTAAAGAGAGTGCAAGATGACTGTGCTGAGATGCAGCAACAGAATATGAGCCTGCTTGACAAACTACAGACTTCAAAGAGTCAGGAGGAGGTTCAGGCAATGCTCGCTGAGATTCAGAAACTACAGAACACACTTATGCAGCGTGAGGACTCACTATTCAAAGCAGAGCGTGAATTAAGCGACAAAGAGGCCAGGATAGCAGAACTCAACTCTATGATTCAAGAGAAGGAGCGCAAGATGCAGGAGATAAAAGAGAGCATAAAGAACGCTCTTGCGGGCTATGAGGGAGAAGGCATTCAGGTTACAACCAAAAACGGACGTATCTATGTAAGCCTTGATGAGCAACTGCTCTTCCAATCAGGGAAATGGAATGTGAACAGTAACGGAGAAGCTGCCCTTACCAAACTTGCCGGCGTGCTTGCGGAGCAGAAAGAGCTCTACATAATGGTTGAAGGTCACACAGACAACATTCCTTACAACGGAAGCGGAAACATACTTGACAACTGGGACCTTAGCGTCAAACGTGCCACTGCCGTAGTACGCATTCTTCTTAATAACCCCGATGTTGACCCGTCAAGAATAACAGCCGCCGGACGCAGCCAATTCTGCCCTACTGACGCTGAAAACACAGCGGAGGCACGTCAGAAGAACCGTCGCACAGAGATTATTCTTAGCCCGAACCTTGATGAAGTGATGAAGATAATTAATAATTAATAATTAATAATTAATATTCACCGAATCACCGAATCAACATACAGCGTGTTTAGAACTGAAGTAAACATAAAGAGCCAGATAAGGATGACACACCAGAGCAAAGTGTTGTTCTTAGGTTCCTGCTTTGCCAAAAACATATCTGACAAGGCGGTTTACTACGGTTTTGAAGCGTATCACCCGTTTGGCGCCATATACAATCCGGCATCTGTTCTTAAATGTTTGAACATTCTAAAATGTAACAATTTTGTAACATCTGCCGATTTAGTCCGGGAAAGGGGGCTTTTTTGCAGTTATGACTTTCATAGTTCATACTCCAGGGAGAGTGAGGAAGAGACACTGAATATGATGAACGCTGAGATAGAGCGTGGACACAATTTTCTGCAAACCGCCACTCACATAATATTGACATTCGGAACAGCGTACACATATACGCTGTGTAGCACAGGTGAGGTCGTGGCAAACTGCCATCACACAGACGCTAAAGCATTTACACGCCGTAGAATGACAGTTGATGAGATTACCGCCGCATACAGGGCGTTTGTAAAGGAGTTCCCTGAGAAGCGGTTTATATTTACGGTAAGTCCCATACGATATATTAAGGACGGTTTTAACGGCAGCCGTCTAAGCAAGGCTGTACTTCTGCTTGCCATTGAGAAGATTTGTTCAGAAAATGACAACTGCTCATACTTTCCAAGTTATGAGATAATGGAAGATGACCTGCGTGACTACCGTTTCTATGCCGCCGATATGATTCACCCATCAGATGTAGCCATAGATTACATTTGGGAGAAATTTGCTGACACCTATTTCCCCGATGAAACTAAAGTTAAATGTAAAGAGTTTGAGAAAATCAGGAAACTTGAGAACCACAAACAACATAATATAGTTAATAGTTAATAAAGAAAAAAGAAAAGTTCCCTCCTAACCTCCCTAAAGGGAGGAACCGATAGTACAAACTCTTAACTTTCAATTATCAATTATCAATTATGAACAAGTCCAACCCCATAATAAGCATACTTGTAAGTATTGTAATCCCTGCAATAATACTTTCAAAATTCTCTGATGCGGCGCATCTTGGAGTGCTGCCTGGTTTTCTTATTGCATTGGCATTCCCTATTGGACAGAGCCTCTATGAACTCATTGTTCAAAAGAAAGTAGGCTTTATTGCCATCGTGGGTTTGGTGAGCATTTTCTGTACAGGTATAATAGGAGTATTGGAACTGCCTACTGAATGGCTTGCATATAAAGAGGCGGCAGTGCCACTGCTCATAGGTGCGGCTATTGTTATTTCACTGAAGACACCCTACCCTCTCATTAAAAAACTGTTCTACAACAAGGAGTTAATGGATGTTGATAGAATTGACGGAAAACTTAAGGAGAACGGCTCTGAAGAGAAGTTTGAGAAGGTGTTACGCAACTCAACATATATGGTTGGGGCGTCATTCCTGCTATCTGCGGTTCTGAACTCCACCCTTACTAAAATAATAGTTCACAGCCCTGCCGGAACAGAGGCGTTCAATCAGGAACTTGGCAAACTGACAGCCTTGAGTTACCCTGTTATAGCTCTGCCTTCCACCATAGTAATGGTAATAGCCCTATGGTATTTGTTCAAGCAGATGACAAAACTCACAGGACTGCCATTTGAAGAACTTATGTCTGAAAATCTAAAGGAGAAAGGAGAAAGGAGAAATTAGATTACCGCATAACCATTAACTGTCCACTATCCACTGTCCACTATCCACTATTATGATATACACACCAAATAACATTAAGGAAATTCTGAGTTGCAACTCTATAATCACAGCACAAGATGCAACAATCTCTTATCTCAGCACTGATACAAGAACTCTGCTCTACCCTGCTGAGACCCTCTTTTTTGCCATAACCACATCTACGGCAAACGGGCACAGGTTTGTAAATAACGCATACAACGCAGGAGTAAGGAATTTTGTTGTAAGCGTACTTGAAGATGAGTTCAGAAATCTTGAAAATGCAAACTTCTTCATTGTTGATGATTCAGTCAAGGCTTTGCAACAGATAGCGGCATTCCATCGGGCAAAATTCAACATACCCGTTATTGGCATCACGGGAAGCAACGGCAAGACCATTGTAAAGGAATGGCTATATGCCGCTCTTGGCAATACATTCAGAATAACACGTTCTCCAAAAAGTTACAATTCTCAAATAGGAGTTCCTCTGTCTGTATGGGAACTTGAGGATTACACCACCCTTGGAATATTTGAGGCAGGAATCTCTGAAAAAGGAGAGATGGCAAACCTGCAAACCGTAATTAAGCCTACAATTGGCATACTTACAAACATTGGTGCCGCACATAGTGAAGGCTTTGCATCGGATGAGGAAAAACTCAATGAAAAAATGCTGCTTTTCAAGGAATCGGAAGTTCTTATCTTCAGGAATGACAGCAAGGTAGTCAGTGCAGTAAAAAAAATCAATCCAGGCATCAATCTTATTTCGTGGGGATTTAATGACCCTACTGCCACCGTAAGCATTACTAAAGTGGAGAAAATGGAAGGCATATCTCATATTTCATATATCTGTAAGGGTGCCGCCGGCAATTGCAACATTGATTTTACTGATGACATTTCTCTTCAGAATGCAATTACCTGTCTTGTTTGCGGAATATATCTTGGAAAGCCCGTGAAACTTGACGCTCTTGAGCCTGTGGAGATGCGTCTTGAAGTTAAGAACGGTGCAAACGGCTGTCAGATTATTGATGACGCCTACAGTAATGACCTAAGTTCACTGACAGAAGCTCTGAATTTTATGGACGCATTCTCAAAACTAAAATTTGAGAAACGTAGCCTTATAATATCTGATGTAGCAGGTAGCGGAATGGACGGAGACTCCCTCTATGAGAGCGTTGCGTCCTTGATAAAACAGAAATCAGTTAACAAGGTTATAGCGATAGGTACTGAAATATCAAGTCACAAAGAGTTTTTCCCGCTTAGCACGCTCTTTTTTGACTCCACAGAGCAATTTCTTGACTCCGATGTCAACTTCAGCAATGAGATAATTCTTGTAAAGGGCGCTCGCAAATTCAAATTTGAGCAGATTGTGAAACATCTGGAGCAGAAACGCCACCAGACAGTTATGGAGATAAACCTGAACGCACTTGTACACAATTTCAAAAAACTGCGTTCATATATCAAACGTGAGACAAAAACAGTTGCAATGATTAAGGCTGACGCCTACGGCTGCGGAGCCCTGCAGGTTGCACAAACCCTGAGCCATCACCATTGTGACTATTTTGGCGTTGCCGTGGCAGATGAGGGCGTGGAACTCCGTAACGCCGGCATCAACACAAACATAATTATAATGGACCCTGAGCCAGGCACCTTTGACCTGCTTGTGAAGCACCGCCTTGAACCAGAGATTTACAGTTTCAGAATGCTTGAGCAGTTTGCGGAGTTCACAATGCAAAACAGAGTGAAGAGCCACCCCATTCATATTAAGATAGACACGGGTATGCACCGTCTTGGATTCCTTGAGAGTGATATGCCTGAACTTGTACAGAGATTGAAAGGAATGCCCGGTGTAAAGGTGGTATCAGCATTCTCTCATCTTGCCGCCGCTGAAGACCCTGCGGAAGACAAATTCACAGCCTCACAAATAGGCACATTTACAAGAGCCACAGACTATCTGAGAGAGAATCTCGGCAATGACATAATACGGCATATTCTCAACACGTCAGGTGTTCAACGTCTGAGTGACTATCAATTTGAGATGGTCCGCTTAGGTGTGGGACTCTATGGAGTGGGGCTTAATGAGAAGTCTGACATTCAGAATGTAGCCACATTAAAGACAATAATTCTCCAAATAAAGGAGATTCCGTCTGATGAGACCGTAGGCTACAACCGCCGCGGTGTGCTAAACAGACCATCAAGAATAGCGGCAATACCTATAGGTTACGCTGACGGTCTGAACCGTGCTTTCGGTCGGGGAAACGGATATGTTCTTATCAATGGTAAACGAGCCCCGTTCATAGGTAATATATGTATGGATGTATGTATGGTTGACATAACTGATATTGAGGGAGTTAAAGAAGGTGATGAAGTTATTGTCTTCAATGATGAACTTACAATATCAGAACTTGCCGCTAAAACAGGCACCATACCATACGAAATTCTGACAAGCGTCTCAAAACGCGTGAAGAGAGTGTATTACTGGGAGTGAGACAATTAGCAATTAGCAATTAGTAATTAGTAATTAGTAATTAACATATCTCACTTTCAACTTTCAACTTTCAACTTTCAATGAGGACCAACCTATATATTTTACTGTTTGCGGCATTTCTGCTGACATCCTGTGTAAAGGAGCGTGAAATGCGCTGTGATGATGGATTACTTGGGAATGAAGTAGTTAACACAGACCTGATGATTGCATACAAGGCACCCGCAGGTTACAAGATGCTAAGTCAGACATTCACAGACTCTGTGGCGGCACAGGAACTTGCAGCCAATCCGTTTTCAGAGAGACGCATTACCATCTACCTTGACACGCTAATAGGCAACGCCACTATGTGCCTCTATGATATGCGTCAGATACCGTATGAGAAGACCGAAGACCGTCTTGACTTCTATTTCTCAACATATAACCCCGATGGCACGTGGGAAAATATTGAGAAAAACATATTCAAGCACGGTGATTTCAAGAAAATAGTGGAACTTGATATGGTCAGTACGCAGACAAACCGCCGACTTCTCAAATATTACTTTTATGAGGACGGCAAGGCTCAATTCAGTGTTGACTACTTTATGCGTAATGACTATTATAATGATTTACAGCCATTTATAGAATCATCTGTAGCGTCATTCAAAAAAAATTATGATATAGTTATTGATGTTCTCAACTAATGAAATAGGCACAGAGCAACTTGAGCGGATTAAGAGCCTCTACATTGACAGCGGACTGACACCCGATGAGATTGCCGCAAAATTCAAGCGTATGCAGGAGATATGCGCCATTGCAGTAAATGAGATAGGCGTTGGCGGAGCCACTTTGGAGGCAATAATGCTCTACCCTCTTTTTGAGAACGGAAGCGTTACAACAGATACAATAAGCAAACTTTTCAGTAGTGAGACGGCGGAACTTCTTGACGGCGTTAAACGGGTGAACAGCATCTACAGCAAGACCTGGCAGATTGACACTGAGAATTTCAAGCGCCTTATGCTCTCTCTTGCAAAAGATGTAAGGGTTATATTCATAAAACTTGCCTCAAGGCTCTACTACATAAAAAACCTGAAAACTCTGCCACTTGATGTTCAGTCATCGGTGGTGAAAGATACCGTATGCCTATACGCACCGCTAGCCCATAAAATGGGACTCTACAACATAAAGACAGAGATGGAGGACTTATGTCTTAAGTTCACTGAGCCAGCCGTATATTATGACATATCAAAAAAACTTGATGAGACAAAGAGGGAGAGAGATGCGTTTGTAGCCAATTTCATCGCCCCGATAAAGGAGAGACTAACCGCTGAAGGTCTTAAATTCCACATAAAGGGACGCACAAAATCAATACACAGCATCTATAACAAGATAAAGAAGAAGAATGTGCCGTTTGAAGGCATCTATGACCTCTTTGCCATACGTGTTATTCTTGACGCCAAACCGGAAGATGAGAAGGCTGAATGCTGGAAAGTCTATTCTATTGTAACTGATATGTACAAGCCTGATTCAACTAGGCTGAGAGACTGGCTTTCTGCCCCAAAGGAGAACGGCTATGAGAGCCTGCACACAACCGTTGAGGGTCCTGAAGGCAAGTGGGTTGAGATTCAGATACGCACGGAGCGTATGGATGAGATTGCAGAGAAAGGTCTGGCTGCACATTGGCGATATAAAGGAATTGAGGGAGAGAGACAGATGGACACCTGGCTGGCACAATTACGCAACGCTATTGAAGAGAACAAGAGTGACTCTGATGACGCCTTCAAGATGGACCTCTATGATAAAGAGGTGTATGTGTTCACACCTAAAGGAGAACTGCACCGCCTGCCCAAAGGCGCCACAGTGCTTGATTTTGCATACTCTATTCACACAAAAGTGGGAAACACATGCGTCGGAGGTAAAATCGGGGACAAAAATGTGACTATGAGGCACATCCTCCAGAACGGAGACCAAGTTGAAGTGCTTACATCATCAACACAGCAGCCAAGGGCAGACTGGATTAACATAGCGGTCACATCAAAGGCACGCCAACGCATACGCCAGGTTATCACTGAGTTCCGCAAATCACAGGCGGCGCTTGGTCTGGAGATAGTGGAACGCCGTTTCAAGAATTGGAAGATTGACTTTGACGAGTCCCGTTTCTATCAGATGGGACACAAGATGGGATACAAGAACACATCTGACATATTCATTGACATTGCCGAGGAGAAGATTGACGTAACATCACTGAAGGAGAGATACCAAACCTTTGATATTAAGGAAGATGAGATTGTTGAAACCCCTGACATTGACACTAAGGCTCTAATCCCAAGCAAGGTGCTTGACGGAGATATTCTGCTTGTAGGCAGTGACACTAAGGGAGTTTTGCTTAACTTTGCGAAGTGTTGCCACCCTGTACCCGGCGATGAGATTTTTGGATTCATCAGTGCCACAGGAGGCATAAAGATTCATAAGGCAGACTGCCCCAATGCTCCGGAAATGAAGAAACGATACCCGTATAGGGTGCTGAGAGCCAGATGGAAGTGAATGAATAGTTAATAGTGAATAAAGAAAAGTGAAAAGTGAATTAAGACTTTGCCTTAATTACTAATTACTAATTACTAATTACTAATTGAATTATGTTTTGCGGAATTGTAGAGACCACGGCAAAAGTGGTGAAAATTGAGAAAGAGGGAGGCAATGTGCACTTCACACTTACCTGCCCGTTTGCAACAGAGTTGAAGATTGACCAAAGTGTGGCACACGATGGCGTATGCCTTACCGTTGTCAGACTCAATGGCGCTGAGTACACGGTTACGGCAATGAAAGAGACGCTTGACCGCTCCAATCTTGGAGAGTGGAAGGTGGGTACAGAGGTCAATGTTGAGCGTAGTATGATAATGAACGGACGTCTTGACGGACACATTGTGCAAGGTCACGTGGACCAGACCGCCGTATGCACTGAGGTTCAGGAGAATGAGGGAAGTTGGTACTTCACATTCAAGTACAAGGCTGACGCTGATATGCGTAAACGCGGATACATTACTGTTGATAAGGGCTCAGTCACGGTAAACGGCACAAGCCTCACTGTCTGCAACCCCACTGAAGATACATTTCAGGTTTCAATAATACCCTACACATTTGATAACACAAACTTCCACAACATAAAGGTAGGCACCATTGTAAACATTGAATTTGATATTATTGGCAAATATATAGCAAGAATCTGCCAAAATGTCATATAAATTAGGTATATTTGCACTCATCTTTTGAGTGGCAGATGGACTACGGACAAAAACAGGAACTATTAGGACTGACACTTGCACAATTGCAAAGTGTGGTTCTTGATTTGGGGCTTCCTAAATTCACCGCCTCACAAGTGGCTGGGTGGCTCTATCAAAAGAGAGTCACAACCATTGATGAGATGACAAATATCTCAAAAAAAGGCAGAGAGTTACTTAATAACGCCTACACGGTAGGCAGAAAGGCGCCTTCAGAGATACATCGTAGTTCTGACGGCACTGTAAAGTACCTCTTTCCTGTAGGTGATGAAAAATATGTTGAGAGTGTCTATATCCCCGATGGTGAACGTGCCACACTCTGCATATCATCACAGATAGGCTGCCAGATGAACTGTGAGTTCTGCGCTACAGGCAAGCAGGGATACAAAGGAAACATGACATCGGGGAGGATATTAAACCAAATACTCAGCATTGAGGGGTTTGAGAACCTGACAAACATAGTATATATGGGTATGGGTGAGCCTCTTAACAATACTGATGAGGTTCTTAAATCAATAGAGGTGATAACCTCAACATACGGATTGGGCTGGAGCCCTAAACGCATAACGCTCTCAACTGTAGGGATTATTCCAGGGTTGAAGCGTTTTCTTGAGGCTTGCTCTTGCAACCTTGCCATAAGCCTTCACATACCCTACCCTGAAATAAGGGAGAGATATATGCCGGCAGAGAGGGCTTATCCTATTCTTGACGTGCTGTCACTTGTAAAGCAATATGACTGGAGCGGTCAGCGTCGCATATCATTTGAATATACAATGTTCAAAGGTGTTAATGACTCAATGGCCGACGCAGACCATCTTGCAAAACTTATAAAAGGTATTGAGTGCCGTGTGAATATTATTCCATACCACACAATCCCTGATGTATCACTAACGCCGGCAGATGCAAAGACAATGCAGGAGTTCGTAAAAAGGCTTGAAAAAGAGCATATTACAGCAACCATTCGGCGTTCCAGAGGGCAAGATATTGAGGCGGCGTGCGGAATGCTTAGTAAAATCAAAGCCTTGCTTTGATTTTACTAAGTGAATAGTGAATAAAGAATAGTTACTAAAGGAGAAAAATTAATTACTAATTACTAATTACTAATTGCTAATTGCTAATTATTTATGTTTCAGAATATAAAAATATCAAAGTTCCTACCGCTCTCATTAACAGCACTGATGCTGTGGTCTTGCGGTAATTTAAGCACCAAGCCTAACGTCTCAGGAACGGCAAATGAGGTGCTTGTTGTAATTGATGACTCCATAGCAAAAGGTGCTGTGGGAGACTCTCTGTTCTCAGTACTTAATCAGGATATGCCCTGTATGCCGCAGTCAGAGCCATACTTCAACATATCAAAAACACCGCACAGAGGATTCACAGACTTGCTGAAACCGGCACGTAACATAATAATTGTTAATGTTGGTGACGCCTACAGCCACGTAAAACTTTCAGATGACAATGACAAATGGGCTCAGCCACAGAGCGTTATGACAATACAAGGCCCTGATGAGCAGAGTGTTGCAAACGCTGTGAGCAAGTATGCCAATGACATTCTCAACTATTTCATAAAGGCTGAGCGTAAGCGTGCCACAGCATACCAGCGCCACTACCCTGAGGGAGCGGCAATGGACAGCGTGAAAAAGAAATTCGGTTTCTCAATGGTCATTCCTAAAGGGTTCAACCGCTTCAAGAGTGATGAGAACTTTCTTTGGATGTCCAATTCAAACAATGACACACGTCAGAACATTGTAATCTACACCTATCCGTATGACTGCTCTCAGACATTCACACGTGAGATGATTCTGCACAAGCGAGACTCAGTTATGATGCTCAACATACCCGGACCGTCAGAAGACTCATATATGGGCACAGAATATAAGTATGAGCCGCCAATCTTCTGTAATACGGCACTTGAGAACGGAGAATACGCCGCAGAGGTGAGAGGGCTCTGGACTGTCATCGGGGATATTATGGGAGGACCGTTTGTAAGCATATCAACACTTGACAGTGAGAATCAGAGGGTTATAACCGCAGAGTGCTTTATCTACGCCCCTAACAAGTACAAACGTAATGTACTCAGACAACTTGAATCAACACTTTACACTATAGAACTTAACAAAACAAAATAGATATGGGAAAAATTAAAATAGGTATTACACAAGGAGATATTAACGGCATAGGTTATGAGGTTATTCTAAAATCACTTGAAGATAACCGCATATTGGAGTATTGCACCCCGATAATCTACGGTTCGCCAAAAGTTGCCGCATACCACCGCAAGGTACTTGAACTGACACAGAACCTGAACCTTGTTAATTCAGCCGCCGATGCAAGTGACAAACACGTAAACATAATAAACTGCAACTCTGATGAGGTGAAAGTGGAACTCTCACAATGCACCCAGACAGCGGGTGAGGCGGCGTTTCAAGCCATTGAGAAAGCGACCGCAGACCTCAAGAACGGCGATATTGACGCAATAGTGACAGCACCTATAAACAAAAAGAACATACAGTCAGCCCAATTCACATTCCCAGGTCATACAGAGTATTTTGAACAGACCTTCGGGAAAAAGGGCGACGCACTTATGCTGCTTGTAAGTGACCGCCTGCGTGTTGCTGTGGCAACAGGACACGTACCTGTGGCAAAAGTATCACGATCTCTCTCAAAAGAACTGATACTCAATAAGATAAAAATCCTAAACAAGACTCTCAAACAAGATTTCAAGATTAACCGTCCGCGTATAGCGGTACTTGGACTAAACCCGCACAGCGGAGACCAAGGGGTTATTGGCACAGAGGAGCAGGATTTTATAAAGCCAGCAATAACAGAGGCACTTGAGAATGAGATAATCTGCGTGGGACCGCTCCCTGCTGACGGATTCTTCGGCAGTGATGAGTTTACAAAATATGACGCCATACTTGCAATGTACCACGACCAGGGACTTATTCCGTTCAAACTACTAAGTATGGACTCAGGCGTGAACTTCACAGCAGGTCTCAGCGTTGTACGCACATCGCCCGACCACGGAACCGCATATGACATAGCAGGAAAGAACGTTGCGTCAGAAAACTCATTCCGTCAGGCACTATACACAGCAATTAACATTGTTAAAAACAGAAAGGGTTAATAATGGCAGAGACAGATAACCTACAAGACATACAAGACATTAAAATGCGTTATGACATCTTAGGGAATAACCCCGATGTCAATCACGCTATTCGCACGGCTCTACAAATAGCCCAGACAGACCTTTCAGTCCTTATAACAGGAGAGAGCGGTGTTGGTAAGGAGAGTTTTCCAAAACTTATCCACGACGCCAGCCCCCGCAAACATAACAAATATGTGGTTGTAAACTGCGGAGCCATACCAGAAGGTACAATGGACTCAGAACTATTCGGACATATGAAAGGAGCCTTCACAGGAGCCCTTGCAGACCGTCAGGGATATTTTGAGGTTGCCAACGGAGGCACAATATTCCTTGATGAGGTAGGAGAACTCCCCCTCTCCACCCAGGCACGCCTGCTACGTGTGTTGCAGTACGGAGAGTATTACAGAGTAGGTTCATCAGAGGTGAAGAAGACAAACGTGAGAGTTGTGGCAGCCACAAACGTGAATCTTATGGAGGCCATACGTGAAGGTAAGTTCCGTCAGGATTTGTACTATCGTCTGAACGCAATACCAATCTACCTGCCCCCACTGCGTGAGCGCAAGAAGGACATTCACATACTGTTCAAGAAATTCGCCAATGACTTTGCGGAGAAGTACCATCGCACGGCAATAAAACTGCAACCAGCCGCCGTTGAGAAACTTGAATCATACTACTGGCAAGGAAATGTACGCCAACTAAGGAATGTGGCTGAACAGATTTCAGCCATTGAGCATACATCTGACATATCTGTTGATATTTTGTCATCATACCTTCCTGATGAATCATCAAGCCGCCTGCCGCTTGTGTCACACGGCTCATCTGACTTCACACACGAGAGAGAGTTCCTATATAGAGTAATATATAGGTTAGATGCCCAAAATAAGGAGTTCAAAGAGCAGATAGAGGCACTAAGCAAGGCAGTAAGCGAATTACAGTCAAAACTTGCCCCACAACAAGACAAGTGGCGTAGTGCTCAACTAACCACTGTTGAGGCAGAGGAAGTGCACACCGAGCCTACCGAGCCTACCGTGCCTACCGAGCCTACCGTGCAAATGCCAGAGCAAACCAAGCCGGTGTCAATGGATGATATGCAGAAGCAGATGATTCTTGAATCACTGCAACGCAACAATAACAAACGTAACCTTGTGGCAGCCGAACTTGGAATATCAGAACGCACACTATACCGCAGACTAAGGGAATACGGCATAAACATATAAAATAATGAAGAGAATAACCACATTGATAATATTTGCTATGGTGCTTATATGCACAGGCTGCACCATATCATATAAGTTCAACGGCACCATTATAGACTACAGCAAGGTACACTCCATTTCAGTCCACGACTTCCCTAACCGTGCCGCTATGGTCTATGCCCCGCTCGCCATTAAATTCAATGAGGAAATCAAGGATATATACACCCGTCAGACCCGTTTGAATATGGTTCGCCAAGACGGAGACCTTGACCTTGAGGGAGAGATAACAGGCTATGACATAAGCCCGCAGGCAATATCATCAACAGACGGTATGGCGTCAGAGACACGTCTTACAATACGCATAAATGTACGCTATGTGAACAACACAGACCACGAGGAGGATTTTGAGCGTTCATACACAGCGTACCGCAACTTTGACAGCAGCAAAATGCTCACTGATGTGCAAGACCAACTTATAGAAGAGATGATAAAAGAGATAACGGAGAACATTTATAATGACACCGTTGCAAACTGGTAAGCAAGTAACAATTAAAATATGAACAGGTCTGAGTTATTGGAGTATATCAAGCACCCTGAGAGGCTGAATGAGAAGAGCCTTGAGGATTTGAGAAGGCTGGTACAGGAGTACCCGTACTTCCAGACCGCTGTACTACTCTATCTACGCAACCTTAAGAATACCGGAGACCTGGCATACACATCTGAACTAAAACGCACTGCCCTACTTGTTGCAGACCGCACACGGCTTGAAGAGGTGATGGAGGGGAAGTTTGAGGAATTGAAAAGTGAAAAGTTAAAAAAGAAAAGTGAAAAGTTAATGAAAGAGGAAAGGGAGGAATTGGAGGAATTTGATGAATTGAAGGAAAGTGCTCCAAAACTACAGCATCAAGACTTAATTGACCGCTTCATAACAGAGAATCCACGAATAAAGCCTGTAGGTAGTGACACTCTGACCGACACCACTGTCATCGTGGCTGAAGATGAAAATGTAACTGACAGCATTTTCACTGAGAGTTTGGCAAAAATCTACATAAAACAGAAACAATATTCAAAGGCAATTAGAATTTTTGAGAAATTAAATTTGAAATATCCGGAAAAAAGTAGTTACTTTGCAGACCAAATAGAAAAACTTCAGAAATTAACAGAAAATATATAGAACTATGTTTAAAGTATTAGTTATCCTTGCCGTTATTATAGCAATCCTGCTTATTCTTATAGTTGTAGTACAAAATTCAAAAGGAGGCGGTTTGGCATCACAGTTTGCGGCTTCAAACAGCGTTATGGGTGTGAAAAAGACAACAGACTTCCTTGAGAAGGCTACCTGGACACTTGTGGCACTTGTTGTAGTGCTCAGCGTACTGTCTGCCGCATTCCTACATTAATATATGTATCAAACAATAATAACCGACTCTTTCTCAGGGTCGGTTTTTTTGTGTCAGTGATGACATCGGTGGAAAGTTTGGCACGGAATTTGCTCAATATAGTTGAAAGTTGAAAGTGGACAATGACCTCATCCCGTCATTTTGAGCGAAGCGAAAAATCTTTTAAAATTAAATATATAAATTTTAATACATACAATTATGAACATTAAACCACTTGCAGACAGGGTTTTAATTAAACCCAATGCGGCTGAAGAGAAATCAGCGGGCGGAATCATTCTACCAGATTCTGCTAAAGAGAAACCATTAAGAGGTAAAGTTGTTGCTACAGGCAACGGAACCAAAGATGAAGAGATGGTTGTAAAAGAGGGAGATGAGGTACTTTACGGCAAATACGCAGGTACAGAAATTGAATTTGACGGTGAAAAGTATTTAATTATGCGCCAAAGTGACATTTTGGCAATAATCTAATGACATTCTAAAATTTAAGAATTATGGCTAAAGAGATTAAATTTAATGTTGACGCTCGTGACCTTCTTAAGAAAGGTGTGGACGAGCTTGCCAACGCAGTTAAGGTGACACTCGGTCCTAAGGGCAGAAATGTCATAATCGCAAAGAAATTCGGTGCACCACACATTACTAAAGACGGTGTTACAGTTGCAAAGGAGATAGAACTTGATGACGCATTTGAGAATATGGGTGCCCAAATGGTCAAAGAGGTTGCATCTAAGACAGGAGACAATGCCGGTGACGGTACCACTACCGCTACTGTTCTTGCTCAATCAATTATTTCAGTAGGTCTTAAGAACGTTGCCGCAGGTGCAAATCCAATGGATTTGAAGCGTGGTATTGACAAGGCTGTCGCTAAAGTTGTTGAGAGCATCAAGGCTCAGAGCAAAGAGGTTGGTGATGACTACGGCAAAATTGAACAGGTTGCCACCGTCTCTGCAAACAATGACAGTGAGATAGGAAAACTTATTGCTGACGCAATGGCAAAGGTTAAGAAAGAGGGTGTAATAACAGTTGAAGAGGCTAAAGGCACTGACACAACAGTTGATGTTGTTGAAGGTATGCAATTTGACCGCGGTTACCTTTCACCTTACTTTGTAACTGATACAGAGAAGATGGAGGCGGTTCTTGAGAAGCCTTACATTCTTATCCACGATAAGAAAATATCTTCTCTAAAGGATATTCTTCCAATTCTTGAGGCAGTAGTACAAGGCAGCCGCCCACTACTTATCATAGCAGAAGATGTTGACAGCGAGGCTCTTACATCACTCGTTGTAAACCGTTTGAGAGCAGGTCTTAAAGTTTGTGCAGTTAAGGCTCCAGGCTTTGGAGACCGCCGCAAAGAGATGCTTCAGGATATTGCCATTCTTACAGGCGGTGTGGTAATAAGTGAGGAGCAAGGTCTGAAACTTGACACAGCAACACTTGATATGCTTGGCACCGCTGACACTGTCACCATCAATAAAGACAACACAACTATTGTGAACGGTGCCGGAGACAAAGATGCTATCAAGCAAAGAGTTGGTCAAATCAAGGCTCAAATTGAGACAACAACCTCTCAATATGACAAGGAGAAACTTCAAGAGCGTCTTGCTAAATTGGCAGGCGGTGTAGCGGTGCTCTACATTGGAGCACCATCTGAGGTTGAGATGAAAGAGAAAAAAGACCGTGTAGATGACGCACTTAGCGCAACACGTGCCGCCGTTGAAGAGGGAATAGTTCCTGGTGGTGGCGTAGCATATCTACGTGCAATCAAATCTCTTGAAGGCCTTAAAGGCGCAAATGATGATGAGACAACTGGTATTGAGATAGTTAAACGTGCTATTGAGGAACCACTCCGTCAGATTGTAGCCAACGCTGGCAAAGAGGGTGCGGTTATAGTTCAAAAAGTTATGGAGGGCAAAGATGACTTTGGTTACAATGCCCGTACAGATAAGTTTGAGAATATGTTCGCCTCTGGCGTTATTGACCCTGCAAAAGTTACTCGTGTAGCACTTGAAAATGCCGCTTCTATAGCAGGTATGATGCTTACCACAGAGTGCGTAATTGCAGACAAGAAAGAGGAGAACCCTGCCCCAATGCCTCCAATGGGCGGCGGAATGGGTGGAATGATGTAAAAAAGATTACGGCAAAGCCGTAATCTTTTAAAGAAGAAAGGAGAAAGGAGAAATCTTTTCTCCTTTACTTTTTATGCTTCATACCACAGTTTCCTGTAATGCAACTTGAAATATCTCAATTTTTCGGATTGTTACTTAACTTCCAAAACCTTGCTTTTTCTGTAAGTCTGTACCGTTGCTTAGGATGATGTGGCTGTTCTTTATATTCACGTTCTATGGCACAATCTTCCAAAGCAGGAAGCACATAGTTCGTTCTAAATGTTTCTCTATGCTTTAACCCACATTTTTTCATCATCTCAGACATACTCATATATTCATTTGTCATTGATAATATAAGTTTTTCAACAGAAATACTACTTGGACGGTACTTGCTCGGTACTTGCTCGGTACTTGCTCGGTACATACTCGATACTTGTTCTATATTTGTTTGGTCTGCAAGATTTGGTTGCACACTCCACTCTTCTGTAGGATTAATGTGTAAATATCTATTTCTTAAATCCCATCGTTCACCCAAAAGCAGATTGCGAAAAAACCTCTCCAAGTATATCGGGCTATAATCGATACTTTTTTTAGCATTCCTATAATTTGCACGAACTAAAGCGTTCCTAAAATACCACGAATGTCTTGCGAACATATTGTTATCCACACTGAACCCGATAGAACGCAAAAATAATATAGAAAAAACCGCAGTTGTACGAGTATTTCCCTCTCTGAATGCGTGAATCTGCCATATACCAGATACAAATCTTGTAATATGAACAATCAACTCATCAGTAGATACACCCTTATAACTGAATTTGCGTTCTTGTTCTATATCATATTCCAAAGCTCTTCTAACATCTTCAAAATTCAAGTAACTGACCGTGTCGTTTTCCAAAATCCACTCTTTCTTAGTAATGTTATAGTCACGCACTTTACCAGCATATTTAAACACGCCGTCAAATATTCTACGATGCAAAGCGATATACCCTTTTGCAGAAAAATCTAATGTTGCAGAAGATAGAATCTTTGTGATGTTTGATGAAACCTTATCCGCTTCCTGTATCTCATCTTCATCAGGTTCCCGTTGCGTTTTGGATTCATAATAGGTATTAATCAAACTACGAACCTCATCTATGGTAATCTCCCCCTCAATATGTCTGCGTGCTGTTTCTTTAAGATAATCAGAAGTCTGCAAACCATCAACAGCCTGCAATCCAATAGCCGCACTCCAAATGGAAGCCTTTTCTCTCTTATCTGGCTCTCCCTGCCTTATATACTCCTCAAAATCAATAGTATTATTGTTCATATTTATTTTCTAGTTTACAGTATCATCATCTTTTAATAAACGAAACAAATCAATCACCTGTGAATGACTACATTACCATAATTAGAGACTATAGTAATATTCCCGTATTAATGATGTCATTCTTTGACGACGCATATCAAGAAATTCTTCATACCGCTTATAATCCATTTGCAAGATTTCAATTGGAATACAGTTGTCATTCAAATTCTTTTTGAATTCCTCTTCTGATTTAATTGACTTGAACGATACTTCTGATTGTTTCATAACTTCAGCCAATGCTTCTGGGAGATATTCATTTGGTGCCTTCTTGCCTATTTTTATATTAATTGGTGTATCTAAATACGCATAATTGGCAACTTGATTATACTGATTTTTCTCATATCCATTATCCACTAAATATTTCTTTGGAAAAATATGATGAATATCACCACCCAAATTCACCATTTCACTAATAGGAATATGCGATAATAACGAATGTTTTTTGAAGAAAATTTGTGCCGCTAAAAACACCTGATAAGTTGGATTAATGGTTGATACAAATGTCAAATTTTGATTTAATTGTATATTCCAGAAATTATCTGACAAACTAGCATCTTCTATAGATTTCAAAGTCGTTTTTACACCATTTTCGCCTATTTGACGAATATCCTTTGCAAAAGCTGATTCTGGTGAAGAACTATAACGTCCTGTAAGCACCGAAAGCACATACCAGCGTTGTACCAAACTCTTGATTTCATCTACTGATACTTCTTTTGTTTCTTGAAGTATCAAATAAACTGCATAAGCAAAATCTATTGCCATAACAGAATTTACAAGTTTTTTAGAGATAAATCCTGCAGAACGAATAGCCAACATAAATTGAGTAAAATTATATTCACTAATTACATTTTTTACTCCCGATTTGATTTCTTCATAAGTCTGTTCAACAATTTCTTCTTTGTACTCTTTTGTTTCAAAATCACGTCCGGAAAGCAGAGCTACTAAATCAGATAGTTTCGCACGTTTACACTTGTGCATAAATGCAACACGCAATACATCATCACACTCAGGATCATATACAGTTTCCTTGTCATCTTTTAACCAACGAAGCATATTAATGTATTCCGTGGTAGCAAAGGCAGCATCTTTCTCGTGAATTTTGTTAAAGAAAGTTCCATCTTTACAAAGATGCGAAAAATAATCAATAACTTTACGCAGAGCATTACCACCATGAATTTCGTCAGCAGCAATTTTAGACATTACAAAGTCTCCCTGACTAAGGGCTGTACCTTTGGAATTGATACGAATAAAAATATCTGTAACAATGTCAATATCCAAACTTGCATCCAATTCAATTACCCCTATATTACAATGTTGCAAATTTCTTAAACCTTCAATAATTTTGTTTAACTCATACTGATTCATATCAGGGTTATCTGCAACATATTTAGGAATAAATGAAAAAGCATTGAACTTATCATTGAATATTTCTGCTATATCAGGTATCCAACGTTTACTTTTGATATGAGCAGGTGTTTGCACCGCAAAAATCTCAGCATCGGGACTACCTGAAAGAGCAGCAAACGGATCAAACGCTATTTTCACACGCCCTTCACTATAATCACTAAACACAATACTCTTGCCTGCTATAGCAGTCATAAGTGCCGTAATGCGCTGTTGCCCGTCAATAAGCACTTTCTTACCTTCCGACATTTGACCATTTTTCAGCTTAACGGCAGGATTTTTCCATATAATGATATATCCAGTAGGGTAACCTTTGTAAAGAGAATCCATCAAATCTCTCACCTGTGCCTTACGCCATACAAACGGACGTTGTATCTCTGGTATGGCAATATCATTTGCCTCAATTAAACCTAATATTTGGCTGATAGTCAGTGGATAGTTGTTGTACTTTTGTTTGTCCATATATACATTTATTATAAATTCTTATCCGGATAACACCATTTTGGGGCATTCTTATAGTTTGCCTGAACTATTCATAATTGCTGTTGTTGTAACCTCTTTATATCAGCATCTAATTCCTTTATACTCTCTAAATGTTCTTTCTCCAGTTCTGCGTTTTTATACTTAATGTATTCCTGTTCTGCTTTTTGCAAGGCAAGTTGATGTGAGATTTTTCCTGAATCCTCAAGAATTGACTTCTGATTCATAGTAAGAACCATCTTCAAACGCTCAATCCAATCTTTCATATACATTGGCACATGAGCCATAGCCTGAGCCTCTGCAAAAGCAAGATATTGTTCAACTATAAGTTTAAGAATACCTATTTCCTCTTCTTTCAAATAGTTTTTTCCTACAACTATGTCAGACTTCAACACCTTACCATTATTCTCTGTAGATGTTAATCCCATCATAGGAAGAGACGCATTAGCCCTATAATATATTAGCTCTGCGGCAGTTTTTCCGCTAACAGCCCAAAGTAATTTGTTCTGAACCTCTTTGAAAAATTGCAAAGTCATTTCATCTGACGGATTATAATCAATGCTTGTGGCATATATATCCTTAATCTGCTGATAGAACACACGCTCCGACAGTCTAATTTCTCTTATGCGCTCCAGCAACTGTTTGAAATAGTTCATAGAGCCACCTTTCTTGAAACGCTCGTCATTCAACGCCACTCCCTTAATTATATAATCACGTAACCTCTGCGTAGCCCAGATTCTGAACTGAGTACCCTGATGGGATTTCACTCTATACCCTACAGAAATTATGACATCAAGATTGTAATATTTCACATCCCTCGTTTGGGTCATACCATATACAGCACCATGTTGAGTGGTATGTCGGAAATTCCGACATACCATAGTTTCCTGTAATTCACCCTCTTCAAAAATATTGCGGATATGCTCTGTGATGGTAGTTCTTCCCTTCCCAAACAGCATTGCCATTTGTTCTTGTGTAAGCCATACTGTTTCATCTTGAAACAACACATCAACCTTAATTGTACCATCCTGAGATTGGTAAATCAGCATCTCATCATTAGATGATAATTGTATGTTAGATTCGTTTTGTTTCATTTTTTACTTTCTAGTTTACAGTATCATTTACAGTATCATCATCTTTTAATAAATGTAACAATTATTGCGGTTTGTCAATGTTTTACAATTTTCTTACAAATCTCAGTTGGGTAGTAGCACTAACCAACTCACTACCCTCCTTCTCCAACTTGAACTATCTCAAATTTTCGGATAGTTGCTTCACAATAGAATCACTGTCATTTTCAGTTGACTACAAAATGTAGTCAACTCTTTTTTATCTTTATTTATCAAGTATGTACACAAATCCTTTTTCTGAGTTCATAATCTATATTATTTTATTTGGCTAATATATACCCATATGTGCAAATTTTGCACATACCACTTCTTTATCAAGTTCATCAACTAATCTGACACACTCCCCTAACGGACGATATGTAACATTTTTATGTGTCATTAAATTAGCTTAACTTCCATAAAATTAGACCATTGCAATTGTGTTGACACTGTCGACACAATTTGGGCAACAGGTTGTTGCACAAATATGTGTCACTTGTTATCTTTGTTTATTAGATTCACAACTACTTTTACTATAGTATCTTTTTCTTCGGTACGGTGTTAGGCTACTTCCTCATATTTTTGTGCCACCAATCTGTTGTTTATGGCATAGCATTTAACCAGATATTATAGCACCGTGCTGAATGGTTGTCGCAAATTTTGCGACAACCAACTGTCTCCTCCTCAAGACGGACATCTATTTGTGTTTGTCCGTCTCTGGTCCCCAAACTCTCAAACAAATCTTTTAACTTTTATATTTCAAATTTAGCAATTTTTTTTGGCAATTCAAAGAACAATGTAATAATTTTTCAAAATAAATTTTATACTGATATTTTTTATTATCTTTGTTATTGTTCTCATATCGCGAACAGCGAACAATACGCACTTTCCTTATGAAGTTCTCATATCCTGAAGCCAAGCAAATAGTATGTTGCGGAGATGTACACGGCGATTTTGAATCGTTGGTGTTCAAAATCTGTATGCAATATGATATGCACGACACTCTTGTTATTGTGGCGGGAGACTGCGGTTTTGGTTTTGAGAAACCAACATACTATGACATAATATACAGACGCATTTCAAAAAGGCTGAACCAAAATAATGTTTGGATTGCAATGGTCAGAGGAAACCACGATGACCCGGCATACTTTCAAAACCAATTGATAAAGAACAACCGCTGGCAAACGATACCTGATTACTCTATAATAGAGGCTTGCAACCATAATGTGTTGTGTGTAGGCGGTGCAATAAGTATTGATAGGCAGTGGCGATTGCAAGCAATGGCTAGAACCACCGGAAAACAATATTACTGGACAAATGAGATGCCCATATATAACGAGGCTGCATTAAATGATATTACAAGCAATGGTGTGCAAATTGACATTGTTGTAACGCATACCGCTCCATCTTTTTGCGAATTGCAAAGTAAAAACGGTCTTGCATCGTGGTCATTACAAGACCCAAATTTATTAAAAGATTGTGATGAAGAAAGATTGGTAATGGATAAAATCTATAATTATCTCAAAACTCACAATTCCCCCGTAAAAAGATGGTTTTACGGACATTTCCACCAATCTTGGCATAGTGAAATCGACGGCATTATGTTCACAATGCTTGATATTATGGAACTGCAGGAAATATACCCATAGCCACCTGAATCTTACTCACCACTGAATTTGCGGTTTGCCAATAGAAGAAAGATATTGATTGGCCTTTATGAAGTGGTTGTTGCCAAAGAAGCCACGATACGATGAGAGGGGTGACGGGTGTGGTGATGTGAGGACGCAGTGTTTTGTGGTGTCAATGAATTTTGACTTGCTGATGGCGTAACTACCCCATAGCAGGAACACAACCCCACTTTTCTGGTCTGAAATGGTTTTTATTACGGCATCTGTAAAGGTTTCCCAACCTTTACCCTGATGTGAGCCTGCGGCGTGTTCACGAACAGTGAGTGTGGCGTTCAGCAGCAGTACGCCTTGGTCTGCCCATCGCTGTAAATTACCGCTTACAGGTATCGGGGTACCATATTCTGTAGATATTTCCTTAAATATATTTTGTAGTGACGGCGGAAACTGCACTCCGTCATTTACTGAGAAGCATAGTCCGTGTGCCTGACCTGGCTCGTGATATGGGTCCTGCCCTATTATGACCACCCTGACAGCAGAGAATGGGCAGGAATTGAACGCATTGAAAATCTTGCCCGCAGGGGGATATATTGTGCGTGTGGCATACTCTGCTCGCACAAAATCTGTCAACTCCTTAAAATAGGGCTTGTCAAATTCCGGTTGCAGAACCTCTTTCCACGATGACTCAATTTTTACGTCCATAAATAATACTGCTTACATTATGAGATCCTTCGCTACGCTCAGGATGACGAAATGTAATTAACTTTCAACTTTCAATTTATACGTCATAAGTTGGTAGCATAATCTTGCGGCAAGGTAGTCTGATGCCTTGTCTGTGGGGTTCGGGCATAGTTCCACTATATCAAAACCTACAACATTACGCTCTTTAATAACACTACGCAGGAAATGCAACACCTGATAGTATGTAAGTCCACCTGGCTCCGGAGTGCCTGTAGATGGCAATACAGATGGGTCAAACACATCTAAATCTATGGTTACATATACATTTTCTGACAGCGTATCAATAGCCTTGCTCTGCCAATTATTGTTATCAAATATATTATGAGCATAAAATGTACGCTCCTTTTTAACGTATGGCAACTCCTCTACACATTGGCTGCGTATGCCAACCTGTGTTATAGGGCAAAGTCTCTGTGCCTGGTACATTACGCAAGCGTGGTTAAGTTCAGTACCCTCATATTCAGGACGCAAATCTGAGTGAGCGTCAAGTTGCAATATGGTCAAATTCTTGTATCGGGAAGACATCGCTCTGATGGAGCCTATTGAACAGGTGTGGTTACCGCCTATCATAATAGGGAACTTACCATCAGCGAGTAGTTTTGCTGTCTCACGCTCAACGGCACTGCACAGCAGTTCAGGTGTCCTATCTTCCAAAACAGGCTTTAATGTGGCTATACCTGCCTTGTAAGCCTCTGTCTCTGTCTCAACATCGTAGTTCTCAAGGGCAAACGATGCTTCAAGAAAGGCATCGGGGCCTTTATCAGCACCCTTCACCCAAGTGCTTGTCTTATCATACGGAACAGGCAGAATGGCAAACTTTGCCTTTGCGTAATCTCTGTATTTATTGTCAAAATCTCCAAACATAATGTGAACGGTTATGCGGTTATGCGGTGATGCGGTGATACGGTTATTCGAATCACCGCATCACCAAATCATCGCATCACCGATATTTAGTATCCAAGTATCTTTAGCATTGACTTATAACTCTGCTCTTTAGCAAAGAGTTTGGTATAATACTCCCCATTCTCATCAACATCAATAACAACGTGTTTAGGTGACGGTATCAGGCAGTGCTGAATGCCGCCAAAACCTGCCAAAGCCTCCTGGTAAGCGCCTGTATGGAACAGACCTATGTACTGCGGCTGTTCATCGTTAGTGTTTATTTTAGGCAGGAATATGGCATTATTATGACCAGCACTATAGAAATCCTCACTATCGCAAGTAAGACCGCCAAGATATACACGCTGATACTCCTTATCCCAATTATTTATGGCAAAAAGTATGTATCGTTGGTTGATAGCCCAAGTATCAGGAAGCGTGGTAATGAAAGAACTGTCTATCATATCCCAACTCTCACGGTCATTCTGTTGCTTTTGGTTTACAATGCTGTAAAGAATCGCACCGCTCTCACCCACTGTATATGAGCCAAACTCTGTAAAAATATTAGGTTCAGGCACATTATTCTGCTGACAGATATTCTTTATAAGAGCCACAATCTCCTCTGCCATATACTCATATTCATAGTTATGGTCAAGATGAGTGGCTATTGGGAAACCTCCCCCGATGTCAAGAGAATCAAGTTCAGGGCAAATCTTCTTGAGTTCACAATAGAGTTCAACAGCCTTGCTAAGTTCATTCCAATAGTACGCAGTATCCTTAATACCTGTATTTATAAAGAAATGAAGCATTTTAAGTTCTGTGTGTGGGTTATCCTTTATTTTCTCATAATAGTAAGGCAGAATATCATTATAGCGGATTCCCAATCTTGAAGTATAGAAATCAAATTTAGGTTCCTCCTCTGATGCTATCCTTATGCCCACTTTGAACTTCTTGTCCATTCCGTTTAGCAGCAAGTCAAGTTCAAATTTATTGTCAAGTATGGCAACAAGGTTCTCAAAACCCTCATTTATAAGATGTTGTATATTTTCTATATATTGAGGTCTCTTAAATCCGTTACAAATTATAAAGTTATCTTTCTTAAATGTACCCGATTCATACAAACTTTCTATCAAATTTATATCAAAAGCCGATGAAGTTTCTATATTTACTCCATTCTTCAAAACCTCTTCCATTACAAATGAGAAGTGGGAACTCTTGGTGCAGTAGCAGTAGTGATAATCAGCATTATAGTCAACCTTAGCCATAGCAACATTAAACATACGACGGGCTTTCTGAATCTGTTGTGTAATACGTGGTAAATAAGTGATTCTCAGAGGTGTACCATACTGCTCAATAATATCCATAAGCGGAATATTATGGAAATAAAGTTCATTATCCACCACCTGGAATTCATCTGTAGGAAAATCCACTGTCTGCTCAATTAAATCAATGTATTTATTCTTCATAAAAATTTCCTCCGTAAATTTTTATGCTATTTTGTCGCGACTCGGCATAACTCAAGTAAACTTGGTTCTGCACTCGCTGCTCCAAAAAGTCATAGCCTAAGTAAAATCTAAGTGAGTTACATTGTAAAAAATTTAGTAATGTAAGTGAGTTAGATTTGTAAAATTTGTACAAAGGTAGTGCAAACCGAACACAAAACAAAAAAATGTGAAACATTTTTTGAAAAGAGGACGTTTTGTGAATTGTTTTTGGTTTTGTTGAGGTGCAGCCTACCTTCACGAGCACACTATGTGTGCGAGTAAAGGTAGTGCAAACCAAAAAATGTGGAACATTTTTTGAAAAAAAGTACGTTTTGTGAATTTGTAGCGACGAGTAAATAAAGTTTTTAGCTTTCAAGAGTGCACATTTGGGGATTCTGTAGGTTTAATACAAATTGGGACAATTACGCCAGTCAATGCAAATGACACCACTTTGTATGGGTTAGATGTTTGAATATCCTTAGCCATTAAAGCGGACACAATAACATTTGTATCAATAACCGCAAAAATCATTTCTTTCTTTTAGATGTACGATATTCAGCAATCTTTTCCGCTACCATATACTCGCTCATCCCTTCTTTTCCGTTATTAGTAGACTCCCTATTTAGAGCATACAATGCATCCAAACCCTTTTGAGAGATATATGGTTCTTTTCTTACTTCAAACGGAAGCCCATTTTCCGACACAGATTTTTTCAAAAAAATTCTAATTGCAGTAGATAAATCCATTCCAAGCCCTTCAAATAATGTAGTAGCCTGTTGTTTTAAGTCATTGTCAATTCTTAACTGTAATGTACTTGTATTCATATTGTGAGTAATTTGTAAATACAAAGATACTACATATTCTTGTAAGTACAAAAAAATTGCAAAAAAATTAAAGACTTGGGTACAAACAAAAGGGTCAAAGGAGCGTTTATTCTCCCTTGACCCTCATACATCATACATAACTCCGCAGGAGTATCAGTCCTTTATGCAACGCACTGAGCGTGCGTATTTCTTAACAGTTTTGCAACTGCTCAGATTGGAACTGCTACATTCAAGGTAACGATAATGAGCATCATTGCCACTACTGGCGTCTGATGACCAATAGCTGGTTTCGCTACCAACCAAGTTCACTGCACTGCCGACAGCGTAACCTGCCGGCAGAGAGGCAAAACCATTGTCTCCTTCACCTTTGCCTGATTTCCAGCCTGTGGAAGTCTTCATCTTTTTACATGCATTAGATGTACCGCCCAAAGCAGTTGCAAGGGCATTCCACTCCGATGCTGACGGAATGTGAGAACCATTGGGGCAGATGCCTTGACGATTACCTGTGTATGCTCCTGCTTGTCCTTGTGCTTCTCCCGCATCTTTGTAGCCCATAGCCGCAGCCCAGTTGTATAGTAAACCCAACTTACCAAACTGCTCTTCACTCATATAACCAGGTCTGCCTGCCGTTGTAGGGTCTGTATAATATGGACTATATGTACTGCTTGACGATGTTGATATAGTTGTAATACCAGCCACGTACGCTTCAGACTCTGTGTCATACTCTATGCACCTTGCGTTTACATTGAGCCACTGCTGACTGCCTATTGTAACCCAGTTGTCTTCTGCATCCAACGCCGTCTGGCACTCAGGACGTATTGGTACCTTTGGCTCCGTAAAACTTATGCTGTCACAGTCTGCAACCGCATACTCTTTTGTGCTACCATCATTCATATACACATAAAATTTTTCTTGTGTCATTGCACACATCGCTGTCATTAGTACAGCAACAAATAGCAAACCTTTTTTCATAAACTTAAAAATTAGTTATTAAATATCATCGCAAGCATCTCTGCACAGCGCTCACCGTCTATAGCAGCGGAAACAATGCCTCCTGCATAGCCGGCACCCTCTCCACAAGGGTATAGACCTTTTATTTGGATATGTTGTAGAGTATCCCTGTCTCTTATTATGCGGATTGGTGATGAGGTTCTGGTCTCAACACCTATTAGGCAAGCCTCACGTGTAAGGAATCCGTGTGACCACTTGCCAAAATTCAAGAAACCTTGTCTAAGTCTGTCTGAAACGCCTTGCGGAAGCAGAAAATGCAGAGGCGTTGATATTAGTCCTGGCACGTATGAGGTTTCAGGCAAATCAAATGAGATTTTACGGTTTACAAAGTCTGTCATTCTTTGGGCTGGGGCAACCTGCGTTCTGCCACCGTTAATGTATGCCATACGCTCCATTTCCTCTTGATAATGCATAACGGCAAAAAGAGGGTCTGTAGTGGCATCAGGGGTTATATCTTCAGGTCTTATTTCAACAACCATACCTGAATTAGCCCACTTTGAACCACGATTACTTGGTGACATTCCGTTTACAACCACCTGTTCCGGTCCACTTGCGGCTGGCACCACAAATCCACCCGGACACATACAGAATGAATAGACTCCCCTGTCTTGCACCTGCGTAACAAAGTTATACTCTGCAGGAGGCAGAAAATCCCCCCTGCCTTTAGGGTTATGGTATTGTATTTGGTCTATAAGTGTCTGCGGATGTTCAAGACGCACGCCTACGGCAATGCCTTTAGGTTCAAGTGCCACCCTATTATTATATAGCATTTTATATACATCACGGGCGGAATGCCCTGTGGCAAGGATTACGGGACCGAGGTACTCAGTTTGGGATAAAGATCCTTCGCTACGCTCAGGATGACGTGAGGGAAGCTCAGGATGACGAGAGGGAAGCTCAGGATGACGAGTTGCTATAACTCCCTTCACTTCATCGTGGTCTATAATAAGGTCATCAACACGGGTCTGGAAATGCACCTCACCGCCACAGGATATTATACGCTCACGCATAGCCTGTATAACGGCAGGCAACTTATCTGTGCCTATATGTGGGTGTACATCAACAAGTATGTTTGGATTTGCCCCGTGCAGACAAAAAATTGAGAGTATGCGGTCTGTATTGCCTTTCTTTTTACTGCGTGTAAAGAGTTTGCCATCTGAAAACGCACCCGCGCCACCCTCTCCAAAACTGTAGTTTGACTCTGGATTTACCTTTGCCTCACGTGATATAAGCGCAATATCAAGACGGCGGTCGTGGACATTTTTACCACGTTCAAGCACTATTGGTTTGAAATCCAACTCTATAAGCCTCAATGCGGCGAACAATCCGCCTGGACCCGCTCCCACCACTATAACCTGAGGGCGGTCTGCCACATTATGATAATTGGTTTTAACAAGTTCAGGTGCTGTAGGTTGTTCATTTACAAAGGCACGCACCTTTAGGTTTACAAAAACCGTACGCTGACGGGCGTCTATTGAACGTTTAAGTATTCTGACACCGTTAATATGTTTTGCGTCCAAGCCTTTTTCACGGCTTAGAAACTCCTTCAGTCTCCGCTCATCAGCGGCTACTTGAGGCAAAACACGGATGTCATACTCTTTTATCATAGTGGACAATTGACAGTGGACAGTGGACAATTAAAAAAAAAAGAAGAAACAATTACTCATTTCTCCTTTATTTCTACAGTAACATCAATAATCAGCATCACTGTCAACTATCAACTGTCAACTGTCAACTCTTTTAATTATTCTGCGGCTGGAGCCTCTGCTGCTGGAGCGGCTTCCTCTACAGGAGCCTCACCTTTAGCCTCCGCTTCTGCCTCAGCAGCCTCAGCGGCGGCTTCTTTAGCGGCGGCCTCAAGAGCCTCCATAGCGGCAGCCTTCTTCTCTGCTACCACCTTAGCCTTTGCAGCGTTAACAGCCTCCTCAGCCTTCAAACGAGCGGCAGCCTTTGACTTTTTGTCTGCTGCAAGTTTATCAGCAAGTTTAGCGGCGTCTTTAGCCTTTTTCTCTTTCCATTCCGCAAACTTTTTGTCTGCAACCTCTTGTGTGAACGCACCTTTCTTTACACCACCAAGAAGGTGTTTCATAAGCATTACGCCCTGCTCTGAGAGAATGTTACGTACTGTGTCTGTTGGTTGAGCACCATTCATAACCCAAGCAAGAGCTTTGTCGAAGTTCAAATCAACTGTAGCGGGATTGGTGTTAGGATTATAAGCACCTACACGCTCAATGATTCTGCCATCACGTGGCGCACGCTCGTCAGCAATAACTATGTGATAGTAAGCATAGCCCTTGCGACCGTGTCTTTGCAATCTGATTTTTGTTGCCATTTTTAATAAAATTAAATTAATACTTCATTTGCATTTCCCGAATGCGGGTGCAAAAGTAGCATTTTTTTCTGAATAACACAACTAATACTTGAAATTTCTGACAATTAGCGTGCCACCTATTTTATATAGTGACATATTACCTTTGTCATCATAGGAGATATGAACCCTGCCTGAACCCAAGTAATCTACCGCAATATCATCTTTGTCCTTTTCAGGAACCACCGTAATAGTGGATTTACCATCCTTGTATGTATCAAAAACCTTAAGTTTGTCTCCAAGACCCCAGTTATTTGTTAGAATTCCAGATGCTTTCCTTTCAAAATAGACAGGGTTACCACGTTTGTCAAACTTCTTAACTTTCAGAGAGGTTTTTACATTATCAAGTTTTATGTATGAGTAGTTATTGTAGCCACGATCCTTTTCAAGAAGCAGAGAGCCGCTCCACTTTCTGTCAACGGTGTTAAGATTCTTGTCAAACTCAATCTCACATTTGAACTCTGAGTGATTCTCACTTGTAAGTGCGGGAAACTTCACATTATTTGAGTCAGCAACCGCCTTTAGCATATCAAAAGGCAGCGATGAGGTTGTAGAGCCGTCAACATATATTTTACCGAACAAATCCAGACTAATCTCAACAGTCTCAACAGTCTCTGCCTTCATTTTAAGAAAATTACCTACTACATTCTCTGTTCTACAGTAATTATAAAGTTTATTTTTCTTCCCCCACTCCGTAACATTATCATATCCCGGGAATATGAAGCGGGTGAACTTTCCGTCAGCAGTTGAGATGCCCTTATACTCCTCTGTCTTCTTGTCATACTGCACGTTCAGTCTGTTAAGTTTCTGTCTGCTAACCTTACCTTCCTCATCTTTTGAGAAAAGATTACCACTGAAACTGCGAATACGTCCGTCCTCATACTCAACTGTATAATCACCAACAACCTCTGAATTACGTATTATGGTTCCCTCCACGGCTTTAAGCGCAGTGCCGGTTGTGTCATACGGAAGGAATTCAAACGGAAAATTTAGTTTATAAATCTGACAAAGCAAGTCATTATAAGCGTAGAAATCCACAAACTTCCTAACATCGCCGTTAACAATCTTAAGGAATGTGTAATACTTGGAACTCTCAGGAACCGGGCACACGTCAACCTTCTTGCACATATCAAAGCCATACTTGCCGTAAACATCATCACGCGCGCGTTCCAGAACCTCACTTATACCCACGATTGCGGACGCCTGTTTGAACTTACCGTCCTTTTTCACATTTGAGAGCGGCTCAAAACCGTTTACCAAACCATAGTCCTCAGCATACAATTTATTTCCCGATGCATCTGAAACCTCAACCTTAGCCCAGATGCTGTATGGCAACAGCAAATCACCGTCATCATTCCTGACCGTATCAGGAAGCGTGGCTATAGGAGCGTTCTCAACTATAATGCGGACAGTTCCAACTTTATCTGCAATATCATCAGGCACCATAACCATTGACGGAAGCATACGCCATACGGCAATTCTCCCCATTTGGTCAGAATTAAGCGTAACAGCCTGTCTCTCAATATAACGGAACACACTGTCACGCCTGCTCAACTCCACTCCGGCATTATGAGTTGTATCAAACTCCACATAGACATCAAAACGCTCGGCAACAATATCCTCTGACGGTGGCAACCAGCCGTTTGCGTAGGCTGAGACGCTAAACAGTGCTGTTAATGAGATTAATAGGGACTTTAATATTTTTGCGTTATGAAACATATTCAATTATAATTAATAATTAACAATTAACAATTAATAATTAATAATTCCTCCATTTCATCTTTCATTAACTTTTCACTTTTCTTTTTTAACTTTTCACTTTTTCAATTCCTCACATTCCTTCAATTCCTCATTTTTCAACTGCAAAGTTAATATTTTTTCCAACATCTTTGGTTGTTGATAACTTATAAAGAGCAGAAATGGCTTATAAAGGAAAAATATTTTAACTTTGTGAAGTTTATGCAAGACTTGTTCTGCCACATAGAATCACTTCTTAAGAGCCACGACTTTGTAATAGTGCCGGGGTTCGGCGGATTTGTAGCGGAGACTACCAGTGCCACAGAGATTGACGGCACACTCTACCCTCCACACAAATCCATAGGTTTCAACCCATCACTCAGTTACAATGACGGATTGCTTGCACAGCAATATGTCAGAGAGTACGGTTTTACATTTGATGAGGCTACAGACCACATAGCAGGCATCGTGGTACGGATTAAGGAGTCTCTTAACCAATGGCGTCACCTGCGTTTCGGAAATTTGGGAATGTTCCACCTCACAGAGAGCGGCGTGCAGTTTGAACCGTCACTCACGAACAATCTATTGAGCAGTTCATACGGGCTTGTTCCAATATATTTTCCTATAATTAAGCCTTCTCTCTCTTCCCCGATGTCTCATAATGAGACACTTACAATAGCAACGGAGACAAAAGGCGTAAGGTTTACAAAACGTGAGACACAAAGCACACTCGGTTATAAGATAGTTACCGCAGTGGCTATACTTCTTCTGCTTTTAGTATTCCCTCTGAGCTTATATGACGGAAAAAACACAACCCCTCAGACGTTAGAGCAAGCCTCTCTAATACCAAATATTGATACCGTTGAGCAGCAGAAGGCATCACCTGTGACCGTTGATTTAGCCACACTTCCCGGAAATGATATGACCTACCACGTCATAATAGGTAGTTTCTATTCAAGGAACAAAGCCCTGCAATATCTTGATGAGTTGCCATCAGGGTACAAAGAGGAGTGTGAGATAGTGAATTCAGAACACAGATACAGAGTCTCTTACAAACGGTTCGGCACGGAGAGTGAATGTGACAGTTTTCTTGAAACCTTCACCACCTCAAACCCAAGATTCTCAGACGCCTGGATTCTAGAATTGAAAGTTAATTACTAATTACTAATTGCTAATTACTAATTGTTAATACTATGGACAGAAAAATTTTAATTACCGGTGCGGCTGGATTCATTGGCTCTCACGTAATCCGCCGTTTTGTAAACAACTATCCTAACTATATGTGCTACAATCTTGACGCACTTACATACGCAGGAAACCTTGAGAATCTGAAGGATATTTGTGACAAACCTAACTATGAGTTCATAAAGGGAGACATAACAGATACTGAGTTCATTGAGAACCTGTTTCAGAAATATAAGTTTGACGGTGTAATACATCTTGCGGCGGAGTCACACGTTGACCGCTCAATAACAGACCCGCTCTGCTTCATACGCACAAACGTACTTGGAACAGCAAACCTTTTGAACGCCGCTAAGAACCTCTGGAAAGGCAATATGGAGGGCAAGCGTTTCTACCACGTATCAACCGATGAGGTTTACGGCTCACTTGGCAAGGATGGTTTCTTCACAGAGAAGACTCCGTATGACCCACGCAGCCCGTATTCAGCGTCAAAAGCAAGTTCAGACCACTTTGTAAGAGCATATTTCCATACATACGGTCTGCCCGTTGTAATTTCAAACTGTTCAAACAACTACGGTACACACCACTTCCCTGAGAAACTTATCCCTCTCTCAATAAATAACATAAAGCACAACAAGCCAATTCCTATCTATGGCAAGGGTGAGAATGTGAGAGACTGGCTTTGGGTTGATGACCACGCACGTGCAATTGATATGATTTTCCACAAGGGAGAGAATGGTGAGACCTATAATATAGGTGGACATAATGAGTGGACAAACATAGACCTTATAAAGTTGCTCTGCAAAATTATGGACAAGAAACTTGGTCGTGAGCCAGGCACATCAGAGAAACTTATAACATACGTCACAGACCGCGCCGGCCACGATTTGCGTTACGCCATAGACCCCACAAAACTTGGAACAAAATTAGGCTGGAAACCTTCTCTTCAATTTGCAGAGGGTCTTGAGAAAACAGTTGACTGGTATCTTGCCAATGAGCAGTGGCTTGACAACATTACCTCAGGCGCATATCAGGAGTACTATGAGAAACAGTACAGTGGCAGATGAGAACCGTATTAGAGAGATTCCTTGATTATGTAACCATCAACACACAGAGTGATGAGAGCAAAAAATGCTCTCCCTCCACCATCGGGCAACTTAAGTTGGCTCACAAACTTGCAAAAGAGTTGAAGCAGATGGGGCTGAGTGATATTGAGGTTGATGACAAGGGATACTTCTATGCCAAACTACCTGCGAATACACGTGCCAAATGTCCTAAAATAGGATTCGTCGCACACTTAGACACGTCACCTGATGAAAAAGGGAGCGGTGTCAAGCCTCTGCTCATCAAAGATGAGTATGGAGAGGACATAGTAGTCTCTGGCGGCAATACCCTGCTTGGTGCTGATGACAAGGCAGGCATTGCTGAGATTATGACAGCCGTTGAGTTCTTCACCCTTAACCCCGATGTAAAACACGGTGATGTTTATATTGCCTTCACCCCCGATGAGGAGATAGGCAGAGGCACAGATTATTTTGACTTTGACAAATTCAATGCCGATTTCGCCTTTACCGTTGACGGAGGTGAGGAGGGAGAGATTGAAATTGAGAATTTCAACGCCGCCGTTGCTAAAATAGTTATAAAAGGTAAGCCCGTGCACCCCGGTTACGCAAAAAACAAGATGGTGAACGCCTCCATTCTTGCGGGTAAAATTATTGAGATAATAAGTTCTGAGCATATTCCGGAGAATTCAGAGGGACGTGAGGGTTTTTACCATATAACAAAGGTGGCTGGAAATGTGGCGGGAGCCATCGTGGAGTGTATTATAAGAGATTTTGACGAGGAACAGTTTAATGAGAAGAAACGCTATTTGAAATATGTGGTCAACGCCCTGAATGAGCAGTTCGGCAAGGGAACCGCCAAAATCTGCATAACAGACCAATATAGAAATATGTTTGAAATAATTTCAAACTACCCTGAAATTGTGGAATTGGCTAAAAACTCAATAAAAAAAGCGGGTGTCACGCCAAAACTTACCCCGATAAGAGGTGGTACAGACGGAGTGAAACTATGCTTTAAAGGGCTTCCCTGCCCTAATTTATATACAGGAGGCGTTAATTTTCACAGCAAAAATGAGTATATACCGGTCAAGTCTCTCCGCTCGGCAACAGAGACAATAATGTGGATTATAACTGACGCACGGAAAATTAAAGCGTGGCGTGTTGAAAAATAAAGCGTGAATATTTTTTATTAGATAGCAAAAAAGTTTAACTTTGCAATCCGTTAGAAAGACAATATATTTTACTATACATAATTGTATGAAAAAGCACAATTTCAACGCAGGACCATCTATTCTACCAAGAGAGGTCATTGAAGAGACAGCAAAGGCTGTTCTTGATTTCCAGGGTGAGGGTTTGTCTATTCTTGAGATAAGCCACAGAGCCAAGTATTTCCAACCAGTAGTTGATGAGGCAGTCGCTCTTTTCAAAGAGTTACTGAACATTCCGGAGGGTTACTCGGTAATCTTCCTTGGCGGTGGTGCCAGTACACAGTTCTGTATGGTTCCTTTCAACCTCTTTGAGAAGAAAGCGGCATACCTTAACACAGGCGTGTGGGCAAAGAAGGCTATGAAAGAGGCAAAAGGTTTTGGTGAGGTAGTTGAGGTTGCATCTTCAGCCGACGCCAACTACACATTCATTCCAAAGGGCTGGACAATTCCCACCGACGCAGACTATTTCCACATTACAACAAACAACACAATATACGGAACAGAGATTCTTGAGGACTTTGACTCCCCTATTCCAATGGTTGCCGATATGTCATCTGACATTTTCTCTCGTCCTATTGACGTTAGCAAGTACGCCATAATATATGGTGGAGCTCAAAAGAACCTTGCTCCTGCCGGTGTTACATTCGTTATCATCAGAAATGATGTTCTTGGCAAGGTAAGCCGTTACATTCCTACAATGCTTAACTACCAGACACATATTGACAACGGTTCTATGTTTAACACACCTCCTGTACTTCCTATCTACACAGCGCTTCTTAACCTCCGTTACCTTAAGGCTCACGGTGGCGTAGCCGCTATGGAGAAGAAGAACATAGAGAAAGCCAACCTACTCTACAATGCTATTGACAACAGCAAGATGTTTGTAGGCACCGCTCAAAAAGAGAGCCGTTCACGTATGAACATCTGTTTTGTAATGAAAGATGAATACAAACAGTATGAGGAGGAATTCCTTAAGTTCGCCACATCTAAGGGTATGGTAGGTATCAAGGGACACCGCTCTGTTGGCGGTTTCCGTGCTTCTTGCTACAACGCACTCCCAATTGAGAGCGTTCAGGCACTTATTGATTGTATGAAAGAGTTTGAGGCAAGTAAATTATAAAGCATATAAAAATTTATGAAAGTTTTAGTTGCAACAGAAAAGCCGTTTGCAAAAGTTGCTATTGACGGCATTAAAGCGGTAACAGACAAGGCTGGTTATGAACTTATTCTTCTTGAGAAGTACACAGAGAAAAAACAACTTCTTGAGGCAGTTGCAAATGTTGACGCCATTATAATACGTTCAGATATTATTGACGCGGAGGTATTTGCCGCTGCAAAAAATCTGAAGATAGTTGTACGTGCAGGTGCAGGCTATGACAATGTTGACCTTGAAGCCGCCACAAAGGCTGGTGTATGTGTAATGAACACTCCTGGTCAGAACGCCAACGCAGTTGCCGAACTTGCTCTTGGTCTTATGGTTTACGGTGTACGTAATCTTTATAACGGAACATCAGGCACAGAACTTATGGGCAAGAAACTTGGTATTCTGGCATACGGCAATGTAGGACGTAATGTTGCACGCATAGCCAAAGGCTTTGGTATGGAGATTTGTGCATACGATGCATATTGCCCAAAGGATGTAATTGAGAAAGACGGTGTAAAGGCTGTCAACTCTACAGAGGAGTTGTTTGAGACTTGTCAGGTTGTATCACTTCACATTCCTGCAACAGCAGAGACAAAGAACTCAATAAACTACAATCTGCTCTCAAAGATGCCTAAGAACGCTATGCTTCTTAATACCGCTCGCAAAGAGGTTATTAATGAGGCTGAACTTATCAAACTTATGGAAGAGCGTGCGGACTTCCGTTACATCACTGACATTATGCCAGCGGCTAATGATGAGTTTGCTTCCAAATTTGCAGGACGCTACTTTGCAACACCTAAGAAAATGGGTGCTCAGACAGCAGAGGCTAACATCAACGCAGGTATTGCCGCCGCCAACCAAATTGTCGGCTTCCTTAAAGACGGCAATGAGCGTTTCCGTGTAAACAAGTAATTGCAGAAGCACACCTTTAAGCATAAGGGGAGTCTTAATAAAGGCTCCCCTAATTTTTTTTTACACTTAAAATAAACCTTTGCTAATTGCTTTCCGTCAAAGCATTGAAATTTAAAATTAATAACAACGATGAAAAACTTAGTAAAGATTTCTGCTTTGGCAGTTTTAGCCTTGATGGCTGTTTCTTGTAACAACAGTGACAAACAGTGTGACGCACAACCGGAATGCTGTCAGAAGATGTGCCCTATGAAGGGTTGCCCTCAGATGAGAGAGGATATGAAGAAGATGCGTGACATTGATGAGAAATGGGTTAAGTTTGACGAACTTTCAGAATCTGAGCAAAAGTCACTAATCTCTGAAAAGAAGGCTCTCATAGACTCAATGGACGCACGCCGCAAGGCTGCTATTGAGAAGATGAAGGCTGATTGGGAAAACTTTGACAACCTCAGCATTGATGAGCAGAAGAGGCTTCTGGATATGAAGTCATTCCACAAGTTCGGTCACAAGCCTTGCCACAAGTTCGGTCACAAGCCTTGTCACAAGGGTGACAGACACTGCTGCCACAAAGGTCACAGGCATCACAAAGGTCACGATTGTCCTAAAGGTCAGAGACCTGACTGTCCTAAAGCACAGAAGTAAGATTGTTTTTTAGAAGTATTACCCCGATGTCCCGGAACCCATAGACATCGGGGTAATTTTTTACATTGGGAAGATTAACGGCACAAGGAATATTGTAACTGCAAGCATTACAACTTTAAGTACCAGACCTATTCTTGCAAAGTCACTGAACCTGTAACCGCCAGACATATAGACAATTGTATTAGGTGGTGTTGAGACTGGAGTGGCGTAGTTATTACAAGCGGCAAACATTATAGCCATACAGAACGGTAGCGGATTAACGCCCAAAGTGGTGGCTGCCTCGTATGCTATAGGGAATGAGAGAGCGGCACAAGCGGTGTCACTTATAACCTCTGTCATTAGTGAGGTTATGACGCATATTACGGCAAGCACCATATATGGGTTGGTTCCGCAAATTGTAAGCACATTCTTGACAACAAGTGAGTCAAGACCAACTTTAGCCACGGCTGTACCTATGCTTATACTGCCTGCAAAAACCAAAATAACATCCCAATCTATCTCTTTTTTCAGTTGTTCAACATTGCAGCACTTTGTGGCTACCATAAGAATGGCGGCTATGAAACTACAGGTGGCAAGAGAAGCCAAATTAAATGCGGCGCAGAGAATCATTGCCACAAGTATGCCTATGCTTACAAATGTCTTGCGTGTTTTTGGGTACTTGAGCAGGTCTGTATCACTCTCCTTCTCCACCGCCTCTCTTATTGGGAGTACCTTTTTCATAAGAATAATTATACCCACCATTAGCAGAAGTCCGCAAGCGGCTATGGGGAACGGAGCAAAAAGATTTATGCTGTCACCCGTCTGTTGCTCATACATTCCTAAAATAATAAGGTTGCAGGGAGAGCCAAGCATTGTCAGCGCTCCGCCTATTGATGCGGCGTAGGCAAGAGGAATAAGCAGTTGTGAGGCGGCAAGTTTAAGTTCCTTTGACCAACTCTTGACTGCGTCCATAAATAGCAGTGTGGTGGCGGTGTTGCTTGTAAAGGCACTCAGCAAACTTGCGGGCAGCATCATTCTGATAATGGCTCCGGAATAGGTCTTAGGCCGTCCCATCAGATGGTTCACTATCCAGGCAAGGGCACCTGTGTACTTTAGTCCTGCTATGACTGCGAACATAATGCCCACTATAACCACCGATGTACTGCACAGTCCGCCGAAACTCTCCTCAACGGTAAGTACACCTGAGAGGTAAAATAGCATAATGGTGCCAAGAAACACCATCTCAGGGTGCATCTTGGTACAAATCAACGTAATGAACGTTGCAAGAATTATAAGAATAACAAACCACTGCTGGATTTGCAACCCCCACAATACCATTTGTAAAAAATTTGCATCAAACATAGTTAATGTTTTTAATTCATATTGAGCCACAAATTTACAACTATTTTTTTATAACACTCCGCACTCACGTTGCAAACTGTTTTTGGGGAAACTGAATTTTTTGTACCTTTACACAGAAAATTTACATATATATTATTATGAAAAGACTATTTTCCATTCTATTAACTGCTATTTGTGCTACAATAACCGCCACAGCCCAGTTCACAATTGACGCAGCCAAGGCAAGCGAGGCTCCAAAAGAGAAGAAAGAGAGACTTGTAGCATTCTTTTCTGTCACAGGTAATACTAAAAAAGTTGCTGAAGAACTTGCCGCTGCAGCCGACGCTGACCTTTGGGAGATAGTACCGCTTGTACCTTACACTAATGAGGACCTTGACTATAAGAACCCTGAATCACGCTCAAGCATAGAGATGAATGACCCATACGAGCGTCCCACAATAAAGATGTGCACTGACATTCGCTCATACAAGACCATTTACTTGGGATTCCCCATCTGGTGGGGAGTATGCCCTCGTATGATTAACTCCTGGATTGAAAACAATGACCTTACAGGCAAAAAATTGATTCCGTTCGCCACATCGGGGTCAAGCCAGATAGCGCCCGCCGTTGAATATCTTAGAAAGAGTTACCCTGATTACAAGTGGGAGGACGGAAAACTTCTGAATTCCTACCCCGATGGCTTTCTGAAACAGTGGGCTAAACAGAACTAACCTTTATAGATATCCGTTCTGAATAAATTTAAGTTGCTGTTCAAGCACCTGCGTCTTAGCCATAATGAAACCGTGAGCGTCAGCCTCTTTTATTGGCTCTGAATACATATATTCAATCTCCATAGGTCGCTTGTTATCATAATCAAGTCGCATACTTGTTTTGTATGGCTTCATATGACGAGTCATCTCAACAAGGTTATCTGCTATGGATATTGGAATTTCAACACCGCAAGCCTTTGCCGCGCCTATAATCTCAAGCATAATATCATAGATGAGTTTTGCAGACGCCTCATTATTCATTAGTCTGTCTGTAGTTGATTTAAGTATGACAGTCAAACCGTTGTACGGAATGTTCCAAAGAAGTTTTTTCCACCTGTGTGCGTTCAAGTCAGAACAAATCTCAGCAACTTTAACACCACCGCATTTAAGTTGTCTGCAGAGTTCCCTTGCTTTTTCATCACTACCACGATGCATACCTATGGTAAGTTCACCTAAATCCTGATGGTGAATCACAGCCGGAGCGATACGACTTACGCAAATATACGCCATACCTCCGGCAATGGCGACGCTCTCAGGCAGCAGAGCGGCAAGGTTTTTCTCCATATTAAGTCCGTTCTGAATAAGGACAACTGTTGAGTCTGGTTTAAGAATAGGTTTGAGCATATCCGCAAGCCTATTCTGCGCCGTAGTCTTTATCGCCACCAGAACAACGTCACACTTAGGCATCGAGGCAGTTGAATTATAAGCATTTATAGGGTTTATTGTAAAATCACCCCAACAACTGTTAACTATGAGCCCGTGTTCCATAGCCGCCTCATACTCTGAATGAAAGAGGAAATGCACGTCACACCCGCTCTTTGCAAGTATGCCGCCATAGAACCCGCCTATTCCTCCTGTACCTATTACGCCGTATGTCATATCATTCGTGAATTTGTGGTGCAAATTTACAAAGGATAATTAATAATTGACAATTAATAATTAATATTTTTCTGTTTATAACTTTTAACACCACTTTTCATATTAGTAAAACTATTATGACTATATTTGTAAGATTAAATTACTAATTATACTATGGCTATTATTAAACCATTCAAAGGCATCCGCCCACCAAAAGATTTGATTGAGCAGGTTGCGTCACGTCCGTATGATGTGCTTAACTCAGAAGAGGCACGAGCAGAGGCAGAGGGCAATGAAAAGTCTCTTTACCACATAATCAAGCCAGAGATAGATTTTCCATCGGGGAAGAATGAGCACGATGAGGATGTATATCTGAAAGCGGCTGAGAACTTCAAAAAGTTCCAGGAGAAAGGCTGGCTGGTTCAGGACAAGAAAGAGCAATACTACGTATATGCCCAGACAATGAACGGCAGAACGCAGTATGGCCTTTGCGTATGCGCATACGTTGATGACTATATGACGGGCAAAATCAAGAAGCACGAACTTACCCGCCGTGACAAGGAAGAGGACCGTATGAAACACGTGCGTGTGAACAACGCCAACATTGAGCCGGTATTCTTTGCCTACAAGCACAATGATGAACTTGACGCCATAGTGGCAAAAGTTTGTGCAAGCAAGCCTGAGTATGATTTTGTGGCACCAGACGGTTTCGGACATCACTTCTGGGTGATTGATGATGACGCCACCATAAAGCGTATAACAGAGATTTTTGCAGAAATTCCTTCAATGTATATTGCTGACGGTCACCACCGTAGCGCGGCAGCGGCACTTGTTGGAGATGAGAAACGCCGTCAGAATCCTAACCATAAGGGTGATGAGGAGTACAACTATTTTCTGGCTGTATGCTTCCCAGACAATCAACTGAATATTATTGACTATAACCGTGTGGTAAAAGACCTCAACGGACTCACAGATGAGGAGTTCCTATCTAAACTTTCAGAGAACTTCACAGTCCAAGAGAAGGGCGCTGAGATTTACAAGCCGTGCAAACTGCATAATTTCTCACTCTACCTTGGTGGCAAGTGGTATTCACTTACAGCAAAGCCTGGCACATACAATGACGCAGACCCTATAGGGGTGCTTGACGTAACAGTGTCATCAAACTTGATTCTTGACAAGATTTTAGGAATAAAGGATTTGCGAAGTGATAAGAGAATTGATTTTGTAGGAGGTATTCGCGGACTTGGAGAACTAAAAAAGCGTGTTGATAGCGGAGAGATGAAAGTGGCACTCGCTCTCTACCCTGTAACTATGCAGCAAATCATTGACATTGCTGATTCAGGCAACATTATGCCACCTAAAACCACTTGGTTTGAACCAAAGTTACGCTCAGGTTTAGTTATACATAAACTAATATAATCCTTTCGTCATTCTGAGTGAAGCGGAGCGAAACGAAGAATCTTTTGAGATTTTTCGCTACGCTCAAAATGACGATACTATTGATTAACAAACAACCTAATAACTAATGAACAAACTAGTATCAATATCAGATTGCAGTAAAGAGGACATACTGAACATTGTAAACCTTGCGGAACAGTTTGAGAAGCACCCCAACCCGCATCTGCTTGACGGCAAACTTGTAGCCACGCTATTCTTTGAGCCGTCAACACGTACAAGGCTTAGTTTTGAGACAGCGGTACAGCGTCTGGGCGGAAGGGTTATAGGTTTCTCTGACGCCGCTACATCAAGTTCATCAAAGGGAGAGACTCTGCACGACACCATAAAGATGGTTAGCAACTATGTTGACCTTATAGTAATGCGTCACCCTGTGGAGGGAGCGGCACGCTATGCGTCAGAGATAACAAACGTACCTGTAATTAACGCAGGTGACGGTTCAAACCAGCACCCTACCCAAACAATGCTTGACCTCTACTCCATTAAAAAGACACAAGGCACGCTTGAGAACCTTACAATAAGTATGGTCGGAGATTTGAAGTACGGACGCACAGTTCACTCACTGCTTATGGCAATGCGTTATTTCAACCCCACCTACCACTTTGTGGCTCCACAGGAGTTGCGTCTGCCAGCCCAATACCCGGAGTATATGAGAGCAAACAACATTAAGTTTGACGAACTTGAGGATATGAACCCTGTTCTTCCTGTCTCTGATATTCTGTATATGACACGTGTACAGCAGGAACGCTTTACAGATTTAGTTGAGTATGAAAAAGTTAAGAATACATATACTCTGCGTAGCAGTATGTTGGAAAGCACAAAGGATAACTTGCGTATTCTGCACCCGCTGCCACGTATAAATGAGATAGCGGCAGATGTTGATGACAATCCAAAGGCATACTATTTTGAGCAGGCACGCAACGGTGTATTCGCCCGTCAGGCGGTGATATGTTCTATCTTAGGAATGTGTTAAGTCAATAAATTAACGGTGATACGGTGATACGGTGAGGCGGTGATTTGATATCGCATAACCGAATAACCGAATAACCGAATAACCGAATAATATATATGAGTAAAAAAGAATTAGTGGTATCAGCACTGGAGAATGGCACTGTAATAGACCACATACCGGCAGACCAGACATTTAAGGTTGTAAAACTGTTAGGCTTGGAGGAGTGTTCAGACCAGGTTACCATCGGGGTGAACCTTGGTAGCAAGAAACTTGGTAAAAAAGGCATAATAAAGGTGGCGGACAAATTCTTTGCCAAAGATGAACTTGACCGTGTGGCAATTATAGCCCCCGATGCCAAAGTGAACATAATACGCAACTATGAGGTTGTGGAGAAGATTGAACTAACTCTCCCCGATGAGGTGACAGGCATTCTGCAATGTATAAACCCAATGTGCGTAACCAACAAAGAGCGTGGCGTTGAGACTCGTTTCCATATTCTTGACAAGAAACGTTGCACTGTAAAGTGTCACTATTGTGAGAGAATTATAAATCAAGAGGACCTGATATTAAAATAGTTTGCAGACGCACTGTTATGGATATATATAAATTCTTGGTTTTTCATAAAACTATTTATTAAATCAACCATATCCACGTCATCTCGAGCGTTAGCGAGAGATCTTAAAAATAACTATACTATGTATAAATTCTTTTTATTATCCATAAACATAATAATTGCAACAATCTGTGCGGCTCAAACTTTGGGTGATGCGGGGAGTGTTGTGAGCCAGCAGTCAATGGCCATACTGAACAAAGTAAGTGAGACCTATAAGAACTCAAACGGAACTGAACTGAAACTGAAGATTGGAATCATTGACAACAAGTCCGGAGCGTCAAATTCAGCATCGGGGGTTATAAAGACCGCAGGTAACAAGTTCTGCCTCAGCACAAATTTCGCCGATATGTTTTATGACGGCAAAACCCTCAATGTCTATGACAAGCAGACCAATGAACTTACTATCTCAACACCTTCAAAAGAAGAGGTGTCATCGGTTGACCCCACCGCCATAATAACTCTTTTCAAACAAGGTTACAAAATATCTGAGCCTGAGTTTGACAAGACAGCGAAATTTGCAACCATAACACTCTACCCTGAGAATCGTTCTGCGGCGGAAACAATGATTAAAATTACAATAAACACAGTAACTTCTACACCAACGCAGATACGCACATACGGAAAAAACGGAGTTGATAATCTTGTAGAAATTCAAAAAATTGAGGTAAACAAGAACTTCAAAGATGATGTCTTCTACTTTAATGCAGATAAATACAGTAAATTACAAATAATTGATTTAAGATAAATGGAACCTATAAAATGTCTTATCATCGGCTCAGGTCCTGCAGGACTTACAGCCGCAATATACGCCTCACGCGCAGGTCTTAACCCAGTAGTTTATGAAGGAATGCAACCAGGTGGTCAACTTACACAGACCACTGAGATTGAGAACTTCCCTGGTTACCCCGATGGCACAACGGGTAATGAGATGATGGAGGACCTGCATAAGCAGGCGGCACGCTTCGGTGCCTCAATAAATTGGGGAACAGCCACAAAAGTTGACTTTTCAAAGCGTCCGTTCAGCGTTACAATTGATGATACCACAGAGGTTCTCGCTCATACGGTTATAATTGCAACAGGAGCCTCAGCAAAATATCTTGGAATTGCAGATGAGACAAAATATGCCGGAAACGGTGTATCAGCGTGCGCCACCTGTGACGGATTCTTCTATCGCCGTAAAACAGTAGCGGTTGTAGGAGGCGGAGACACCGCTTGTGAAGAGGCACTCTCCCTTGCCTCTCTCTGCAAGAAAGTCTATCTGATAGTTCGTCGTGATGTTCTGCGCGCCTCACAAGTAATGCAGCAGAGGGTTATGGATGCTGAGAATATTGAAGTACTCTTTAATCACCAGACTCTTGGACTTACAGGTGAAGGCGTGGTTGAGGGTGCCAACCTTGTCAAGTTCAAAGGTACTGACAAAGAGGAGCAGGTTCACATAGACATTGACGGATTCTTCCTTGGCATAGGTCACAAACCAAACTCAGATGTGTTCAAGCCATTCATTGAGTGTGATGAGGCTGGATACATTATAACACAAGGCAAGAGCCAGCAGACAAACATTGAAGGCATCTACGCCGCCGGCGATGTGGCAGACCCTACCTACCGTCAGGCAATAACCTCCGCAGGCACAGGCTGCAAAGCAGCCATTGAGGCGGAACGCTACCTAAGAGATAAAGGGCTATAATAGCAGCCTCATAATATTGAGACAGTTAATCTTTTATGACGCAACCCAATTATATTACATATTTTTCCACCATTGGTTTCTAACGGTTGGAGCCGTACCCCAATGGCATCTTTTGCAGTTTGGCAATCTATATATAAGCATCAGTTCGTGAGTGCCATACGCAGTGGTTTTTATTGAACTGAAGTTATATTCATAACTATATATGATTTGTAAATGGCTGAATTCAGCACTAAACCCGACACCAATTTCTTTTAAAGTACGATAACACGCTAATAAACCCAGACGTGCCGAAGGAGAAGTTTTTCCACCATTGTACACGCTGAAATTTGCTCCAGCCATTGCTTCTAATTGATATGTATTATTTGCATTTATACCCATTAGTCCTACATTAAAGTTAACAACGCCGTCAAATTCAGAATTATACTTAGCATAAACATAATTCACATTACAAAAAGGGTCATAGGATTTATCAAACAGAGATATAAAATTTGTACAAGAGACACCAAATTGAAAAGTACCATAAGAAGGTGAAAGTAGGAACTCAAAGCCAACATCAGCATTCGGCTTGTTAATGTCCTGCAATCGCTCTGTTATTAATGATTCATTACCACTGTCTCCATAATCTATTTTAGACTGATTATAGTGCAGAAACTGATATTTAATTTTAACTCCTACACTAAAATTATAATTGAAAGTACTCTTTTTTAAAGGAACTGAAAATGTGTACGCCAGTCCAACATCGGCAGTAGTAGTATAACCTATTTTATCTACGAATGCCGTTAATCCAAATTGGGAGTGTAAATGGCTCCACGATGTTGTTCCTGAAAAATATCCTGAGAACGGTGCACCTTCAAAACCAGTCCACTGAGCCCTGCCTGCCAAATTAAACTGTCCAACAGTGAAATGGTCTGCACCAGGGTTAATCAGATAAGTATCATACCAGTGATTTGTAAGCCGCATATCTGATTGTGCCATAACCTTACAGGCAAGAGCACAAGACAAGACAATCAATAAATATTTCAATCTGATATTTGTCATCTTATTACTGTAATATAACCTTGATGTAACTTTGTTCTTTTTTCAGAATTATCATATAGCACATAAAAATATGTGTCATTGTTTACAAACTTGCCCTTATATGTTCCGTCCCATCCAGAGTCACCCTCATAAAACAAAATTCCATTCCTGTTATATACCTCTATCCTCCAACCTGGCATAAACACATCGTGAATACCGTCTCCATTAGGAGTAAACGTATTTGGGAACACAAACTTATCCACATAAATGATAGTGGAATCAGTTTCAAGGCAACCATTCTCATTAACCACTTCCAACTTGATTGTATATGACAAATCCCTGTTAATATCGTATGTATGTGAAGTTTTATATTCAGTATTATCCTCAACACCATCACCATAAATCCATTTATAATATGAGTTATCCCTATATTCAGTATTTAACTCAACAATTGGATCATTCTGTGAAATTATTGTTTTATTTTTATCTATTTTAAATTCATACAAAGGATACTCAGACGCTTCAAAATCAATTTTCTTAAAACATCCGCCAACAGTTGTTCCTGTCACATAATATTTACCCTTTTTATAGATATCTATTTTCTCCCCAACCTCTGAAGTGCTCCACAAATAAGTATCCGCCCCACTGGCAAACACTGTTACGGTATCATCAGGGCAGAAAATTGCTTGTGGATTGACTTTAACATCAGGAATTGCCTCCACATCTATTGTCCCATTAAATGAATAGTCACAATCATCTGCATAAACACTCAATGTTACATTATACCTACCAGGGTATTCATATTTGTGAACCGCTACCCTATCTGTACTTGTATTGCCGTCTCCAAAATCCCATTTGTAGGAATATTTTTCCTGTATGCCAAAGGCTATTGGATCAAATTTTATTCTTTTATCATTACAATCTACAACCTCTGATGTAAACGAAATGACAACCACACTTATTGACTGATTTCTCGCACAACCTAATTGGTCAGTAACTTCAACAACAGCAACACCTGATTTTTTCATCATAGCCTTTGTGTTATCCAAGTAATCCATTTCACCTGAAATCCAATTATATGTATAGGTCGGCACTCCACCTGTTGTTTTTGAAGAGACCACAGCAAAACCTTTTGATTCGCAATTAAAGTCTTGTGATACACTTAATTCAATATTAATAGGTTCTGGATCTGAAAGGTTATACTGAAGTTGCTTTTCACAACCATTTGTATCAACCACAGTAACTTCATACTCTCCTGCACTAAGTTTTTCCTGATATAGTCCTTCCTTTGCATTACTCCAATATGCTTTATATTCTGATGTACCTCCCTTGACATCCAATTTAATTGTACCATTATTATCTCCGGAACATATTACAGGTGTCATTGTTGCGAATATAGATAGGGAATCAGGTTGTGCTACTTGGAAAAAAGACTTCTTTTCACACTTATTACCATCTGTTATTGTAACACTGTATGTGCCTGAAAATAAATCAATCAGATTTTGTTCGGTAGACTTTAAGTCTTTCCCTTCCCAATAATATGAATATCCCGTTTGGGGTTCAATACCACCAGTGCCGTGTATCATTATTTTTCCTTTCCCATCACCATAACATAAATTATCAACAATTGTATCCTTAACTATCTCCAGTGGTAACGGTTCATTTATTACGAAGGAATCCTGTGCAACACACATATTTGCATCGTGTACAATTAAGTCATAAAAACCTTTCCCTAAGTTTGCAATATTCTTGCTTTTACTAAAGTCCACTTTATCTTTATACCATTGATATGTGTAATCCTTTACTCCACCAAATACATCTACATCTATTTTTCCATCCATATTTCCATAACACAACACATCACTGATTGCAATCTGACTAATTGTCAACAACTCTGGTTCATCCACGTAATAATTATTCACAAATGGATTGCTGATGTCGTCTGTGATAGTAAGAATATAGGTACCTGGTTTCAAATTGGTCAACAAAGAGTCAGACGAAGAGAAACCATCCGAGCCAGTCCAACTTATACTGTACGGTGGGTGTCCACCACCTATGCTGTCAACACTTAAGATACCATCATCAAACTGAAAACAGGTTACATCTGTTATCTTGACTTTAGCCTTTATTGGTGCGTAAACATTAACGGAAACATTAAATTCAGAGCCAACACATTTGTCTGTCGCAGGTGTAACCTTGTACAACACCTGCCCCATTGATTTACCTTTATTTTTCAACGGATTTTGTGCATACACGGAACTTTGTGGCTCTGATTGAGAATCTGTACCGTCAATATTGCCATACACAACTTTTGATGTCCAAGTATATTGAGTACCATCTGGCACAAAATCACCTGATGATTCTGAAGGGATGACTTTAAAAGTTTGGTCACTGCCAATACTTAACTCCTTATCTAAAATAGAAGGAACTGGATTAACTTTCAATACTAATGTATAAATACTGTCACAGCCATAAATATTTTTAAATGCGTCTGAATAAGTGCCTGCGGTATCATATATTTTGTCTCGGAACAAATATGTTTCCCCTGAACATATCTCGGCTTTAACCGTATCATAGAATGGTTTTATTTCATCAATTACCAATTCTTGACTGACAACGTCATTGCAAGTACCTTCGTTAATATATGATGTCAATACAATATTATGCTTACCTCCTTGAGTTGTTGAAAATTCCAAATCCTTGGTTGTATAAACAGTCCCATCTACATTCCATTCAAAATTTTCACATTCACCTATCACGGCACCATATTTATCTTTCACTACAGACAGATTATGCAATTGAACAAATGCCGTGCAATCACCAAAGTCAACAGAAGAGACAGCAAATTTGGATTCAGGATATTTTGGGGCAGCCTGAGCCGAAACAGTAAAGTTGCAAGCACTATTATGCATTGCACTGCATAAACAAGTATATCCTGTGTTATCCACATTAACATTCACACTTCTATTAGTTGAAATTATTTTAGATGGATTCTCTGTTTTATACCATTTATAGTCATAACCATCAGGAGCCACTAATTCCGCCTGCTTTGCATCTCTACAACTATAAACAGACATCATCTTCTGTCCGCAAGTAAGAGTGAAATAAGCATAACCAAAATGACCACTTTGTGTGCAATCATAAGTTGTCAATCTGACTTTTATGGTTCTGCCGTCATAATCTGTCAAATCAAATCCGTTAATGGACCAATCCTTCCAAGTAACACTTCCGTATTCATTCCATCCTGAGCCAAATCCCGCATAATAATCAACAAAACCACAAGTAGGAGAGATTAGTTTCCCCTGTTCGTCAAGAATTTCCAAGGTAAAACGCGGTTGATCAACCATTGAATGCCCGGGATTTTCAAGAACCACGGCATATTTTAAGAACAATATCTGAAAATCCTGTTTGTTCACGTGAATTGTATAGGTAATCGCCTCTGCCTCACTGCCACTGTTACTATTTCCAAGTCTGACTGAATTGGTCTCTCCCGGTGGAATTAATGACAACAGTCCACCAGTATAGGAATCTGTTCCCTTATAATTCATAACAGTATGCCTTCCGTTTACAACACCATTAGCGGCATACGGATTGTCAGTGTATCCGTATTGACAAAGAACATTACTTCCATACAAATTTGTATAGTTTAAGCAATCACTCTGAGCCATTAAATCACAACATAGAATAAGCGTACATATAAATAACAATAGCTTATACTTCATAGTACAACAGGTTAATTTTTATAATTCGGTAATCAAACAACCCACACTTTTTTTCCAGAGGTACCATTGACCTTAAGGTTTGCATCGGGGATACACCATCTCTGGTTCTAGCATAAACCTGAATCAAAAACGAGTAATAACGTCCACACCGAATATGAATTTTACCATCACCATAGAACGTGAGCACATTTATTCATACCCAGAGGACGTTTAAGGCCATCTTGCTTCAGTAGTATTAAAATTTGCTAGATTTCATTGTCCAAAACAAGCGTCAATAAACGCTTATAAGTATTTTTTTGTCTTTTCAGTGCAAAAATTGCAAAAAAATGACAAAATAGGGTACAAATATAACAACTTTTTTATTTACAACAACAATTTGAGTTTTTTTAATTTTATTGTAAATTCGCACCTACTGTTAACAACAACGTATTATAAACAGCACAACAAAATTGCAATATACTATTAAGCAGTATAAGATAACTGACCCGATTACTATTTTAGGTCATATATAGGAATTTAACTGTATCTCACTCCAGGTATGATTAATCTTCTACATACGTTAGTTCCTGGTGCTTCAAAGTATAATGGCATAGTGACATCCACTTTTGTCCTTATCACATCTAAAATATCATCATTTTGTAATGTATAACCTTGCTTGTCTTTAAATCTGTTCCATACGCAGAAAAAGAATACGTATGCAAGTTCAAAAAAATACCTCCTATTGGTACGGTACCCATAACAATCAAATTCAAACTCAAAATGCGGCTTGAACCAGAACTCACCTACCGTATCACCAAGGCACTCACGCATAACATATTGCATAATGTAGTTGGGATTCGCCTGTGATAAATCTATTTTTAGCATTTGCAGCAGTCCGTTCAACATCTTAAACCACCAATATGGAAGCTGTTCCCTGTGATAGCCTCGTCTGTATGCTATTGACATCGCCATTGCCTCTATTGTGTTATATTGCAATTCATCAGATGAGTCCCACTTAAAGTTGCAAGGCAATTCCACTGGCTCTTGTACTAGTGATTTTACCTCACTATTATTGTTTATACACTTGCTATATGGCAAATCATTATACGCTTGTATAAGTTCATCCATCATTGGATATAAATCTCTATCAATGGTGTAATCGTCTGGTGCATCTATAAAAGGGCATACTATATTAAAGTACCTGTCATAAATACATTCCACACAGACATCATTAGAACCGCCACCGAATCCGTCCGGGTCCCTATAGTCTCCATTTTCCTCCAATATCCAATGCAGCACACCAAATCCGTACCTCTCACTATATCCATAAAACCTTAATTCACCTGCGTGTTCTTTATCATTATATGACAGTATGTCCTTATAAAAAGAGTGGTCAACATCGTCATTATCAATCAACACATTGGAATCCTCAGTTACAAGCACTCTTGAAACCTGCACATCAATGTTAAACATTGCAATAAAATGTTCGCCTTTAAAAAGGCACACTCCATTGTGTAGCACCAGCCAACCTGTTCTGCCAGCCAATTCCGGGACACCCTTCACCTCTACCTCAACAGTGTCTCTAAAACTATTATAATACTTAAATGGTTTCATAATTCTATAAAATATTAATGTCCTAAAAAATTCTTAGCCCTGCGTTTCTTATTCTCAAGTATCTCACTCTCTGGCATAGGTTCAGAGCAACAGCAACAAGCGTTTATGTCATCAAACGCCCTACTGTACGCCTTACCTGTTGCCTCAAACATTGTCTTTGCACCAGAGTTGTCATTTGAGAAAGAGAATGAGTTGGAAATTGACAGCAGGTCCGCTACTGATTTTACATCGTGGCCTGTTCCCATATATGAGAATGACCAGCCCTTCTTTGTAAGACGCTCTATCAAACTCTTTATGCTTTGTGCTTCATACTCTTTTGATGAGTTCTCCAGACCGTCAGTAATTATTGTAACCAGTTGGTTTGAATGGACATCATCGCCTGATTTGACCTCAAGACGGGTCAGAGCCATACCTGTTGCGTCATAAAGAGGCGTGCAACCGCAAGGATGGTAATCCCTTTCTGTTATCTGACGTACATCGGCTACAGGGGTGTCTTCATAAATATAACGTCTCTCATAATCACAAAAAGCAAGCACTGATACAAAATGCTCCTGGGTGTCAGCATATTTCTGTTGTGCGGCACGTATGCTTGAGATAACCTCATTAAGCCCTGAAAGTGTTGATTTCAACAAGTGCTCCATTGAACCGCTCTCATCTACAATAATAAGATTGTAAATTTTCTCTTTTTGATTGTTTGTCTCCATAATGCTAAATTTTTAAGAGTTGATAAATCAATTATGAAACATCTCTGTCAGTTTCTATTGCAAATGTATAGAGTTGTTCTACTATATGAAAATTCCTGCAAGGCTTGCAGAGGTGTTGCAATCTTTCTTATGTTTCTGTAAATTTGCTTAAAATTTCAAATTGATATGAGAGACAACAATACAGAACTTCTGTTTTCAGTTGATGAGGATGGCAAACTTCAACTGCTTACCTTATGCCTGCAAACTTTTGAGCGTCCCACTCCTATCTACTCAATGCCGACTTATTGTCAAATGCCAGAGGAAGAGATGGATTATTGTCCAATGCCTGCTCCAAGCAAATCTTATATGCCAGAGGAGGCTGCGGAACCTTCTATTGCCAGAGAGCCTAAAGCACAATCTTTGGACATTGTTGATGAATTCAAGGCAAATACAGAGAAACTTATTCAAATGGGATTCTCAGATGAGCAGATAATACAGATTATAAAAGATTGCCGACAAAAAAAGTCCATACTGATTGACCATCGATTCCGCATATTCCTTATTGATGACAGAATGGTTGAGGTGGAGATGAACCCGCTTTCCAAGACACTTTTCCTCTTTTATCTCAAGCACCCTGAGGGTGTGGCTTTGAAATGTCTGTCAGACTACAAGGCTGAACTGTGTGGAATATACTCACGCCTTACAGGCAGGGAGAGCGTAAAAGATATAGAAAAGAGCATAATTGATATGGTTGACCCAACAAGCAACTCTGTTCACGAGAAATGCTCACGCATAAAAGCGGCGTTCAAGAATAAGGTCTCAGCATCAACAATAAGTGATTACGTGCCATCTGGCATACCTGGTGAGCCACGTTTCATATCCCTTGACCGCAACCTCATAACGTGGGAATGCAGGCTGTAACAAGTGCCTGCACTGCGGGCAGGAGTGCGCCCTCCCCTTTCAAAAAGACTATTGACTTTTTGCAATGTGTCAATGCCTGCTGTT
>JAKSOA010000006.1 GCA_024405875.1 Paludibacteraceae bacterium | reverse complement strand
TGGTGATTATGAAGACTTCTTTAACAATACCAAAGAAATTGTTGAAGAATACAAACCTCAAGCGGAGCTTTTCATAAACACTGTTGAATCCCTTATAAATAATTAAAAACTATAACATCTTTATTATCACCACCACACCTCTGACATTGAGGCGATGGTGGTGATTTTTTTTCAAAAAAATCTACTAAAGGTGCTTGGTTAAAATTTGGTAATTTGAAATATTGTGTGTACATTTGTGATATTAATAGGTATGAATGAATGTCGAACGGCAAAAATATTGGTATGATATAGCTGAATATGACTTTGAGACAGCACAGGCTATGTATACAACCAAACGGTGGCTGTATGTGGGTTTTATGTGTCATCAGGCTATTGAGAAAACCTTAAAGGGCTATTGGTGTGGTCGTTTGGAGACTGATCCTCCGTATACTCATAACTTGCTACGACTTGCTGAAGGGTGTGGAATAATGAATTTATTGGATGATGGTCAATTGTCTTTTATTACTGAAATGATGCCGTTAAATATTGAGGCAAGGTATCCTGAATATAAGGACTCATTGTCTAAAGAGATGTCAATGGAGCGTTGCCAACAAATAATAGATAAAACTGATGCATTAATTAAATGGATAAAACGCAAGCATTAATATTGGCTAAGAAATATAAATCTACGGTATTAGCTATGTTTGATACTGCGGATATGTATTTATTTGGCTCTTATAGCAAAGGAACTGCTACAAAAGACAGTGACATTGATATTGCCATTGTAGTTCCTGACTTTAAGGGGAATAGATATGCTATGTTGCCTAAATTATGGAGAGCTACAACATCCGTAAGCACACTAATAGAGCCTGTGCTCTTAGATGAGAACCACTGGTGCCCTTTGTATGATGAGGTTATGCGCACAGGCATAAAATTGTAAATCTTTCACAACAAGAAACTCACACCACCACACCCCTGACATTGAGGCGATGGTGGTGATTTTTATGTGGTTTCAAAAAAAATATTTTGTAGAATAAATTTTAATTCATACTTTTGCAAGGTAGTCCACGCTGATTGCTCCCTTGTGGAGCGGGTTGTGGGCTAGAGGGTGTGGGTCTGAGACCCGCAAAGACATATTAAAGGCGTCTTAACGCGCTTTGTTCTTGGCTAACTGGAATCTGGTAAATTCATATCGTCCAAGGCAATGCAGCATTAGGAATCCCGGAGTGTGTATTTTAGCATCGTACTCTTTTCAAAAGGTACGTGTAATACATATTCAGCGTGGACTCGGTGTTGCTTGTTCAGACGAAAAGGCAAATACCAGAGCCTCAGTTAGCGGAACGGCAACAATGCAGTCCCGCTTTTTTTATGTCCGTATGTGTAACAAAAAACCTAAACTCAAATATATGAGCGAACCAATAAGATTCTACAAAGGCGAAGAGACCCGAATAATCAAGGAGCATTATTCGGAGATAGAGCATTCATTATTCAAAGGTCAGTATTACAAGGCTTTGAATGAGATAGGTATGTTCTTGAATGCAAATTCGGGAAAGGATAATAATATATTTGCATTTCTTGGAGACCGAGGAACAGGAAAGACTTCTTGTATGGAATCAGTGGCTCAAATCTTAATGGATATTGATGAAAACACCAAGAGAGATGAGAATATTGAAGAAAGCAACCAAAATATAATAGCAAAAAAGAATTTCTTAGTTCTTGATTTCATAGACCCTACCACATTCAACGATGATACAAATATAATGGATGTGGTAATAGGTACCTTATTTGAGGAATTCAAAAGGTATGTTACAAATAATTGTTCAAAACCTTGTGGTAATAAAGATGATGATTATGAACGCAAGAAACACAGTGTACTTGTAAAATTCCAAGAGGTAAGAAGGTGTATAAAATATATAGGTAACACTAAGTGTTTGTACGAACAAGATGATGACATATCCCAGATGTCTGACCTTTCTTCAGTAGTAAAATTAAAATCACTTATAAAAGAATTGACGGATGCCTATTTGGAATTTTTCAAAAAGGATGTACTTGTAATTAAGGTGGATGATGTTGACCTGCAAACCAAGTATGCCTATACCATGGTTGACCAGATTCGCAAGTATTTTATGCATGAAAACATAATTATACTTATGGCTGTTAAAATTGAGCAGTTATCATATACAATACAACTTGAAAATGCAAAAAATTACAAAGAATTGCTAGATAGGCAATTATTGACAAATTCTGCTATAATTGAAATGGCAGCAAGGTATCTGCTAAAATTAATACCTATTGGACACAGAATCAGCATGCCTACATTTGAATTCTATGCAAAAAGTCCGCTGGAATATTATGAAGTAAGAGATGATAGTAAACCTGAAGAAACATGGACATCTATTAAATATGTCATAACTGAATTAATATTTAAAAAGTGTAGATTTTTATTTTATCATTCCAAAGGCACAATAAGTCCTATTGTGCCAAGAAAACTGCGTGAGCGGCGACATCTGTTTGCAATGTTGTACACTATGGATGATTTTTACAAAGAGGGAATGACAGTGTATAATCATCAAAAAGAGAATCAGTTACAATTCCTGAATTATTTAAATACAACATGGGTTCAGAATAATATTAACGCTATTGATTACAGAATTGTAGAGAATCTTTTGGATGTTAAAGACGCTGCTAATATCAATAAAATTGTTTTGAGGCTACTAAAAGACAAGTATAATGACTCTATTTTAAGCAAGACAAAACATATGTTTGAAGTTATGAATCAGGTAGTAGGCGATGAACAAGTTGTTAATGATGAAAAGGAGATAGACCTATTTTCAGAAATTTTGGAACAAAAAAATGTATCGTATAATATTTCTATTGCAGATGTATTTGTTGTGTTGAATTTTATAAAGCAAAGGGTAAGTAGTAGTTCTGATAAAATGTTAGTGTTTTTTATTGAAACCTATTATTCAATTAAGTTATACAATTACTACAATGAGATGACCCCAAAGGCTGATGCTAATGAAAAATCAGAAAAAGAGCAACAATTAAAATACGAATTAGAAATAAATGAACTTATAAGGAATAGAGAGGCGGTTGACAATTTTAGCAATTATGAAATTTTAGTAGGTGGTAGTTTTCTTAACACAGAGTATATTTCATTGTTACCGATTGAACAGTCTACAAAACTTCCAAGAGATAGGCGGGAAATATCGCTGGACAAATTAAAACAATATGCCCAAGAAGCTATATCTGAGCCAGGACGTAATCAAAAAAAATTACAACTTGTTGAATTCTTTGCATTAGGCATTTCAAGATTATTAGATGCACAAGGGAAGAAGGTAAATGATCTATATAGAATGAATAGTGAATTGTATTATGATTTTTCATATAGAAAAACACATAAAAAGGCACTATTTGATTTAGGTTCATTCTTTTTCAACATTGTTAATATAGAGCGTGCTTATAATAGAATTCACCCTCAATTATTTGACACAGCAATTCATAGGGGAGAATCATTGCTTGTTAATATCTTGGAATCTTGTATGATGCAACGTGATGAATATACTAAAGGACACGCATTGTTATCATGTACCGCTATCCGTAATTATGAAATTTTGAATGATTTTGTTTATAGAATACAATTCAACAAATTCAAAAGATCTCCATCCTCATCTAATGTTAATAATCTTAAGCGTTTTTTCAATTTGGTGGCTATCTATAACATTAAAATTTACGATAAACACGAAAATCCTTACTACAAGATTGATGAAGTAGGTCAGTCTGTTAAAGAAGAGGATTTTGATATTGACGAAATGAATTTGGATACATTTGCGTTGTATGATCCTGATTTTTATGATAAAAATATTTTGGAGGCGACAACAAAGAGTGCGTTTTTACCTAATTTGATTACTTTCAAATATGCAAAAGAGGTAAGTAAAGTTCTATCTAATATTGATGATAAGTTATTTGATTCAGTATTTTCAGAGGGTATTGTTTATAAAGATGGCAAAAAAGCGAAAAAAGCACGTAAGGTTGAAGTGAAAATTGATTTTGCAGAATTTATACCTAAAAAGATAATGGAGATAATGCCTAAGGCTTATGAATTTGCCCTTTACACATTCAAAAGAAGAGTTCGTGAATGTTGTAAGACAATTTTTGCAAAACGTCCGGAAGTAAAACAGGCATGGAACTCTATGAGTATTTTTAAAGGAGATCTTAGACATCAAAGAATTGATAGACAACAGGCAAGAATCATATTGGAAGAATTTAAGCAGAAATATAATTTGTAAAAATCCATGGACAACCTCCGCAGTGTAATAGAGTTGTTGTACACCAGAGACAACATAAATGACTTGTTCAGGTCTTTGGTGGAGTTAAGAGAGGTTGAGGAAGATAGATGTGAGGAGGAAATAATAGACAGAGAGGATTTTAAGAACTTGTTTTTCAGCAAACACACCCATTATTATTCGGGAAACCAGCTGGACTCGCTCTTTGACATAACAAACGACACGTGGTCTGATAACAGAATAATTGAGCCCGTGAACGGTAGGCGTAATGTGTTTAATGTATTGACACACCTGACACATGAGTTGCTGATAGCAAAAGGCGGAGTTCCGTACTGCAAGTATGAAGAGTATCTTAGGTGGCATAAAGTCACAGAACTCATTGGAGAAGATATGCTTGTAACAAGTTTCCTTGCCTCGTCAGATTTTAATGAGAGAATAGAACGGGCAGACTTTGCATGGGTACCTAACTTGGTGTCAGACAGCGATGATTTACATTACCTGATGACCAAGGGAATGGCAGAACTGCATAACCATTTGTACGGCTCTTCTTTAGTGTTCACACTAAATTGGCTTGCGTTGATGAACTCACCAGAGAAATATACATCTGACCAATGCAAGAAGCTGTACAATATGGAAGACGGCTACCGCAAGTTGCTACTTGCAGCGTTTATCCGTTCAGTGCTATACAAGTGCGTTAATGAGTGCATTTATGACTACACTATAGAGACTCTGGTAGATAGGTGGCTCCATCAGGATGACAAATTAGAGTTTGTACGTCTGATACGCTCAGAGGTTCAGTCTTATATAAACAGACTAAGGTGTAACAAACGCAACTGTATTGATTATGCAATACCAAACATCAGGCCAATAAACAATCAAGAGCTTGAAAGTCGCAGGAGTCTTACAGGTGAACGCAAATTCCTGTACCAGTGTTTCTATAAAATATATACAGGAGAATCAAATCCGGTGTTTGACACAATGTTCTACATATACCTTATCATAAAATCACAGTTCAGATGTGCAATGATACAGGTGAATGACATAATGGGATTTGAGAACTTTCAGCGTTATGAACGCAACAAATGGTTGTTTCTTGATAGTGAAATATATACAAAAGCACTCTCTTATGCGGCACATAATCTGGCACTCCAGCATTCAAATATCAAGCATATTGAATACAGGGTATCACCAAAAGAGACAGCAGCAAAACTACATGCCAGTCTTGAAGAATTGAAACCATTTACAAGAGACATAAGGAATGTTGAATACGGTTATATTCTACATTTCCTAAAGAGAAAGGAACCTGTAGAGAAATTCAGAGGTACAGCAGAAGAAGGCTTGGTACGCCGTAATAATACAGTAAGAATCAAGACAGCACTAGAAGCCAACAGCATTAAGTTTCTTGTAGAGCATGGTAACAAACAAATAATAGGAATAGATGCGGCAAGCAGCGAATTTGACTGCCGTCCAGAGGTGTTTGCAACCGTTTTCCGTAAACTAATGCACATTCACTTACAGAACGACATAGAATACCTTAAAAATGTAAGCCCTGTTAAACTTGGATATACCTACCATGTAGGAGAAGACTTTTATGATGTGGTTGACGGGCTCAGAGCGATGGATGAGGCATTAATATTCCTCAACCTCAGGAATTGCGATAGAATAGGACATGGCACAGCACTTGGTATAGATGTGTTCCACTATTATGAAGAAAAACACTTTACCGTTGTAATGCCAAAGCAGGTATTGTTTGACAATATGGTTTGGTTGTTGAATAAAATGGAGAAATACGGCTTGCAGCAAGAGATAGTCTATAGTGAGATTAAAGATGAGTTCAATAATTTACGCTCAGAATTATATAATTCTCACTATGATGAGAGCGTATTTTACAAAGCGTGGCTGTTACGTGGAGATGAGCCGGAGTTATACCTTAACAGACAGCACATACCAACAAGGCATAATGTTCTTGAACCATATAAACTGAATGATGTAGATATTGTAAACGTGGCACGTGAAGACCAGTATGCAAGAGAGTTGTATTACCATTATCACTATGATTTTGATGCTAAACATAAAGGTGCCAAATCTCAGGAGTGGAAAATAAAGGCAATACATAGAGCGTCGTTTGTTAGAGTTATTAGTAAAATTCAGAGACAGATGCAGGAGGAGATAGCATATAAGCATATAGCAATAGAGTGTAATCCTACATCAAACCTTAGAATAGGAAATATACAGAGGTACGTTGACCACCCTATAGTTAGATTTAACAATGACGGGCTGCAACTTGCCAATGGAAATATAGAGAGTGTGGCACAAATATCAGTATCAATTAATACAGATGATGCCGGCATATTTGCAACGTCACTAGAAAAAGAGTTTACACTAATGGCAATTGCACTTGAAAAAGAGAGAGACCCGGAAGGTAGACCAAAATACCAACAGAACAGTGTTTACACTTGGTTGGAGAAAATTAGAGAGAACGCATTTATACAGAAGTTTGAAAGTTTTAATCAAAATATTGAACAAAATCAAAACATTCCTCATCAAAATGAACAAGAATGGTGGATGTAAAATCATAAGACAAGATATGTCACAAGGACAAAGATATTGGCTTTTAAGAGAAAACTACGAGTGGCAGGTGGCTTATCCGCTGCTTGATAAGGGGTATGTGTCTTTAGGTTTTAGTGATGCTGGAAGCAATGATAAACTTGTAAAGCCAAATGCTGAATGTTTGGAACTATTATATGGTGCGTATGGTAATGATAGAAGGTACTTAATAAAATTTATTGACGATATTAAGGAAGATGACATAGTAGTAGTACCATTCATAAATCAGTTTAATATATACAAGGTGTGTGGTAGTGTAATTACTACTAAGGAACTATATAAAAAGTTAATTAAAGAATTTGATGATGAGAAAGTCTTAGTTGATGTTAATGGCTGTTCTGTAGAGATAAATGCAAATAACTGCTTAGAGGCTAATGGTAAAACAGTTGATTTGGGCTTCTTTAGAAAAATTAAATTATATGCAGAGATTAAGCAAGGAGATGAATTGTTTACTATACTTCAAAGAGAAATGTTAGATTCTTCTGTTCTATTTGAATTGACAGATGATTCTAAATCCCATATAGAAAAGCATCTTATAGGTAAGCAAGAAATTATAATAAATGGTCAGCACACAACATTAGCAAAACAATGCTTACAAAAATTAAATGAAAAACCATCACTTGTAGAACAGGTAAAAGATTATTTAAAAATAATAGGTAAAAATCCTGTAGAAAGCAAGGATGGGTTTGATGCGGTGGCGACATTTGATAAAGTGGATACAACCGTATGTGTTAAAGTTCAGCAAGATAATTTAAATATTAAAGAGTGGGTACTTGGTCAAGTAAAGCAATTTAAGGGCAAGACAGATATTAAGCAAAACAATTCAATGTTATGGCTTATAACAAATGAATCATATTGTCCGGAATTAGTTAAGAGACTTGCAGGTACAGGATTAAAAGTAGATAGCAAAACAGACTTTGAAGAAGTTTATTTAAATGCACTAACATATAATGGGAGAGAATCTTTATATAAATGTCAGTTAGACAAACTATATAAACCTTATGCGGATTACCCTAAATGCTATGAACGAGCTAAAATTAACAACCAAGAGGTATTTATAAATAAAAAAAACAAAGCTCCCGTAGCATTAGTATATCCAATTCTATTTGAATTACAAAATGTTGAATATGTTAAAACAAGGATCAAACAATATATAACAGAGAATAACATTAGGTATGGAGTGTTGTTGGGCGAAGGATTTTGCTCTGTGATAGATAAAAATATTGCTAAACATGAATCTGTTAGCAAAGGTGAAATAGAACATATTCTGAACAACCAAACAGATATACTTACAATATCTAAAGATAGAAAACTTGAAAAAATCAAGGTCTTGTTTTCCTATTTGGATATAAAAATTGAAGATTATTGTCAATATAATGAAGATTCTAAAAATTGGTGCTTTAAAAACGATGAATTGGAATTACAATTCTGGGATACATTATTTGAAAATTGTAAAATTCCTAAAGGCATCAGAACATATAGGTATATTCCACTACACACACTGTTTTTAATATTAGAAAATTCAAACTATAGAATGTGTGGGTTGGCAGGAATGAACGATATTTCTGAAATAAATTACTTTGATGAGTATTGTGGGTTGCAAGATGACTTAAAAGAGACAAATCAGAATGATGTATTTATTTCATCAATGTGTTCTATTGAAGATGATTTGACTATGTGGAGGCTGTATGCGGAAGATGCTACAGGGGTATGCTTGGTTTTTGAACCAAAAGAAAAATTTGGTAAGGAATTTAAATTATATAAAGTACAGTATGCAGATAAATTTGGCTCTAATGTTATACTTGACATTATCAAGAATTTGATATGGAATGGCGTTGTATTTAATCATCTTAGTGAATGGAAACACATATTCAAGGCGTATGAGTATAATATTGAACGTGAAGATAGACTTATTTATTTCTATAATACTGAAATTACGCCCAAAAAAGCGTGGTACGAGACAAATAAAAATAATATAGTTAATTCAGCAGTTGACCTTGATTTTAGTAAATTCCCTTTACAACTAACTAAGATTATTCTTGGTCCTAAATGTCCGGAAAAAGAAATCAATATAAAGCAGATAAAAGCAATGATGCAAGCAAACAATATACCAAATGCAGGTGATATAGAAGTTGTTATCTCCAGCATAGACAATTACAGATAGAAGCAGAGAACGCATTTATACAGAAGTTTGATTCTGTGGTGGAGACAATAAGCTATTCACAAAATGATATATATAAAACTATAAAGTATAATATTATGATAGAAGGAACTTTTAACCCAGTAGTGACTAAAACCACGATTGCACTGACATTAAAGTGCAAAAAATGTGGCTGTGAATTTACAACAGACGTATTTGATGTGCCATTCCCTAATTTTAATGCAGATAATCAAGAGGAAAGTGAAGTATATGAAGAATATGAATTTTGTTGTGAATGTGATGATGATTGTGATTGCCAAAAGGTATACACAATCAATATTTACTCTGGTATGTATGGGGGTACATTTGATATTGATGACAATGATGAATTGGAATTGATAAATATGGAAATAGAAAGTAAAGAAGATTGATTCAATAATTTTATAATAATAACAAATGAAATATTGTGACGCATATCAGTTCGTATCATTCATTATAGATGATTATTGCAAAGGAAAAGTAGAGAAAGATATAACAATTCATGCATCGGAAATGAATGTGTTGATATCGCTATTATGGGTGGATAATATTGAATGCAAACTAAATTATTCGGCATTTAAAATAGTTGGAACGGAGAATCCTGGCATATTAGATGTGGATGAGACAAAATTTACTATTAAAAAGTCGTTCTTTCAAAATGGAAGACGTTTCATTAATTGTGATTCAAAACCTGCATTAATAGATATTATTAGACCTAAATGGAAACAAGTTGTGGAGAATAAATAATGGCAGAGGAAACCAAATATAAAAGGATATTAGATAGTGTGCATGGCTATATTCGCATACCGGAAGTGGTGTGTGATGAGATAATTGACACTATTCAGTTCCAACGCTTGCGTAGAATTGAACAAATGTCAATACGCACATTGTTTCCTTGTGCCAGACATGATAGATTTACCCATTCTTTAGGAGTATATCACCTTGGCTGTAAAATTGTTGAAGCAATTTCAGATACTAAAGAAGCTAATGAATTTCCTTCAGATATAAAAGAAATGGTATTTGAGAGCTATAAACTTGCATGTTTGTTGCATGATGTAGGTCATTCTCCGTTTTCACATACTTTTGAAGGTTTCTTTGAACAATTTGACAATTTAAACAAATTGTTGAAAGAGTTAATTAACACTGACAGTTTTAACGATGATTTTACAGAATATCGTATGAATGCTAAGCCTCATGAAAAAATGAGTGCGTATATAGCGATTCGTGTTTATTGGGAAACCTTAGAGAGATTAGGTGCTGATAAAGAGCTGGTAACACGTATGATTACAGGCTGCACATATCAGGATAAAACAAATCATAGTTTTGAGAATGCGTTTATAGATTTATTACATGGGGATATAATAGATGCAGATAGGTTGGATTACGTCAAAAGGGATACTTGGTCTGCCGGGTATTATTCAGCAAATGTTGATGTAGAACGATTGATTAGTGGTATAGTAATACATAAGGATGATAAAGGCATTTGGCAAGTTTGTTATTCTCCTAAATCTATAAATGAAATACATGCGGTATTGTCAGTTAAGACATTTCAGAGTGATAATGCTGTTAATCACCATATAGTTGTATTAGAGCAATACATACTGAAGGAGGCTATGAAGTCTGCTGCTGTACATGCACTTAAAAAAACGGCTCAAAACTCAGAGGACAGGAAAAATGCTTTACAGGAATTATGTAATGTTAAAACATTTATAGAAGAGGTGCCAGGCAATCCACTTCTATATCCTGAAGATGGTGACTTTGTATCATTAATCAAGAAAGTAAAGAGGGAGAGTAATGATATTTATGCTGAACAATGGTTAAGTAGAAAATATCAATATATTCCATTGTGGAAATCAAAAGCAGAACTATATGCTATATTTCCAAGATTGATAGATAGTGATATGCAGTCAAAGTATTGCTTGTTCACCGATAAATGTAAAGAGTTAATAAGTAAGGAGTTGAAAATCAACAAATCTGAAGTTGTTATTTTGAAAGCAAATAGCACAAACAGTATGCCAGATGCCCAAAAAGTTAATTTTTTAATAAAAGACAATATTTTACCATATAAAAAAGTGTTCTTTTCACAAGAAGACGCAACAGATGTTTTGAGCGAGCAGTTCAGTTTTGTTTATATACCTAAAAATTACGAAAATAAAGTTGAGTCGTTGTTAGATAAAATGAAAAGTGAATTAATGATGTTCTTTAAAAACAACGAGATATACAAGTATATGAGTAAGTATGGTAATGTGCATGCTACTGAAAGTCCAAAACAAGATATAATATCTAAACTTAAATTGCCTATTGAATCTAGTAAAATATTTACGAGATCTAAAAATATAGACTGGGAGTCAATCAGGAAGAATTCAAGTTTTAATAGAGATGAAAACGAAGTTAAGGTAGAACCAGATTATGGAACATTATTTGAGAATGATGAACCTAGTAAACTAATAACAGATATTGCAATGTCATTAACGACAAATAATCTAGGTATGTATCCAACAACTGTAATTGACATCTTAAATAAAAAATATAATAATAAGACTTGGACATTACAGGATTTTAACACAGCAACAGATGATATATACACACAATTTGCTCTAAATGGGAATCCTGAACTTGCAGATGCGTTAGCATTCGCTTACTCAAAACCAATAGGGCTCACCTCATTAACAGAAAGTAGTGACAATAAAAAGAAAAAAACTAAAAAGAAAAAAACTAAAAAGAAAAAGGCTAAAAACAATAAAAATAAGAACAAAACAAATAATTTAAAACATTAAAAACTATGGAAACAAAAAATTTATTAAAAAGTTTAAAACGCAGGCTTAGCGGGATGCTATGCTTAGTGATGTTACTGGGATGTACCACAAGTGTGTGGGCGAATACCGATCGTATAGTATATTTCGCTCCTGAATCCAGCTGGGTCGGATCTTATACAATAAAAGTGTTTTTCCAAAGAGGGAATGGTGATACTGGATTATCCACAATGACAAAAACAACAGACACTTATGCTGGTCGTAGTATATATAAGGCAACGGTAGACGAGAAATATGGTGGGTTGGACAAATTATATTTTCAATGTTTTGATGGAAGCACTTGGAAGAAAGAGGCAAAAGCTTTTGATAGTTGGTGGGGACAAGATGGGTTTGCTAATAAAATATATCCAACAACCTCAAATTACGGCAGTTTTGTTGATTATAATAAAGACAGACTACACGGGAATTTCGGGAGTGGATGGAAGGATTATACTTTTGAAAATGGAAGTGTAAGTATTACTCTATCTGCAAATACTACATATGAGTTTGGTGTTAGGTATCCAAAAGACTCTGACTGGAAAGGACAGACAGGTAGTAGCAATATGAAACGTAGTGATAATTCATGGACACTAAACGGAAGTAACAATGTAAAATTAGATGCAGATGTCGCTGGCTCATATACATTCTCTATTACAGATAATAGTGGCAATCCTAAACTTACCGTCACCTACCCAACTTGCACCGCTACAAAACCTACCGTAACTACCGCTGAAGCAGATGATGTTACAGAAGATAGTGCAACTCTCGGAGGAAATGTGACAGATGCAGGTATTTCTACAAGTTGTTCCGCTCAGACAGTTAGTGAAAGAGGTATTGAGTGGACAAATTCCAGTGGAATCCCATCGGGGACTAAAGTGAAGGCGGCCACTGGTGGTACTGGAACATTTACAGTGAGTGCAAAAAGTTTAACAGGTGGCACAACCTACTATTACAAGGCATACGCAACAAATGCAACTGGTACAAGTTATGGTGATATGGAATCTTTCACCACAGAAACACCTTGCACCCCACCAACGGTAACAACCGCTGCGGCATCTAATATTACTGCTGACGAAGCAACTGTGGGCGGTAGTTATGAAGGTGGCACTGACACTCCTACAAGTGTGGGTATTGAGTGGACAGCAGGTACAACAGGAAGTGTGGAGATTGCCTCTTCTGGAACAACTCCTTTCTCAAAGACTATTACCGGACTTAGTTCTGGTACTACATACACTTACAAGGCATACGTTATGGCATGTGGTTCTAAAGTGTACGCATCTGAGACTAAATCTTTTAAAACATTATGTGTTCCTACCAATCCTTCTGTATCTACAGTAGGTGCAACCAGTATTGGTACTACGTATGCCACAATAGGCTGTAATGTTACCAGCGCAGGTATGAATTCAGATTGCTCTACACCATCTATTACAGCAAGAGGTATAGAGTGGACAAAGGGAGAGAGTGGCACAGAACCTATAGGTTCTGGAACTGGCTCATTAACAAAACAGATTACAGGTCTTACACCAGGTACTGAATATAAGTATAGGGCTTTTGCAACAAATGACAATGGTACATCGTATGGTGATGAGGAAACTTTTACCACCACTTGCCCTACGCCAAGCAAGCCATCACTTACTTGCACATCTGATAATAACAGGGTATTGCCTGGCACAAAGGCTGCGTTTACTGTAAATACTGAGAGTGGTGCAACATACCAACTTTATGCTAATAGTGCCGCTACAGGCTCTCCTGTAACTGGAGACGGCACGGCAAAGACACTTACATCTGGTGCAGATATGGGCAATTCTGCCGTAACATACTATGTAAAGGCTTGCTCAAATGTAGCAAGTTGCACCTCATCTTGTAATCAGAGTGAGAACCTTGAGGTTAAACCTTTGACAATATGGGTTAGAGGTGAAGCCGTAGGTAGTTGGGATAATGGAACACAGATGACACAAAATGGACAGGTGTTTAGTCTGGAATTCTCTAATCAAGATGATAATAAAGAGTTTAAATATCTATATGAAGATGGATGGGGTGATGAAAATGAAGCAATCTACAATGATGCTAATTACTCAAAAGGCACAGATGTAGGTGTAAGTTGGACTTTTGCAGGTTTCAAAGATGGCAAACGTGAAAATTCTAGCTCAGGAACCATCAGCACTGGTTATGAGACACCAAAGACCCTATATATCAACCCAATTACCAAGAAGGTTTGGATTGAGGCTAAAGCCAAGTCTTGCGAGCCTCCAACTAGTGTTACCACAACCGCAGCAGGCAATATAAAGTCAACTTCTGCAACATTGGGTGGCGAGTGGACAGGAGGCACAGGCACACCTGATGAGGTAGGTATAGAGTGGGTTTCTGGTAAAAGCGGAAAAGAGACATCATCAAGCAATCCGTTTACAGTTAATGCAACTGGTCTTACAGCAGGTACAGCATACACCTATAAGGCATACGCCATTGCTTGCGGAGAAACAGTTTATGGAGATATAGAGTCAGTTACAACTTGTACCGTGCCGGTCATGGCTCAGGCAACTAAAGTAACAACAGATTACAGCACTGATTATTTGAAATACAATGTTAAGGCATCATCTCTTGGATGTGCTGTTACAGAGTGGGGATTAAATGTTTACACTGATAATAACTGCACTCAGTTACTCAAATCTGTTCAGGGCTCTGGCGATTTGGCAACTACTAATAAGGTGGTTGCAGTTGATGGATTAAACGCTAATACCGCTTACTATGTAAAGGCATACGCTAAGTATGATGGTGGCAGTTCCACTACAGATGGTACAAAAACAGGATGGCAGACAAAAGTTGCTATAGGTGATGCCTCCGCAACAAGTGTTACCAATAATTCCGCTACGCTTAATAGTTCAACAGGTGCTGGAGGTAATGCGGCCACAGCATTTACTGCTTTATTCCGCTATTCAACAAATGAAAGTACCATAGCAAGCGGTACAACAATACAAAGTTCTGCAACGGCTGCAGGTCAGGCAATAACCGCTGATTTGTCTGGACTAAGTGCAGGTACTACATATTACTACAGAGTTGAGATAACCTATAAAGAGGCTGGTAGTGGAAACAATGTAACTTTGGTGGGTGCTACCAAGAGTTTCACAACCCTTAACGTTCACGGAGCCATTACAGGACTGCCCGCATCGCCATTGGCAAAATGTTCAGCTGATGAGCCATTGCAACTTGCTCCTCAGTGCTCTACCGCAACAAGTTGGGTGTTCAACAGCAATAACCCGTCAGTGGCTACAGTAACATCAGAGGGTTTGATTACCGCCGTAGCGGAGGGTACTGCAACAATTACGGTAATTGCAAAGGCTGATGGCTATTTGGACAAGTCTGTTGAGATAACAGTTAATGTCTCTGCCTCTCCTACCCTCTCACTTGAAGGTGTTAGCCCTATAGGTACGGGTGTCAATGCAACATATACTTGGGACTATATAACCATTACAGCAACATCTGATGCCTCTACCCTGAATTGGGAAGTTACAACTGTTCCGGCAGGCTTTACTACAGCAAACTATATATGGGAAAACACAGATGGCAATACAAACAAGGTTTATCGCCTGAAGTCAAAACAGCCGTCAAATCCAAGTACCGACAAGTTTGTTATTACAGTTACCGCTAACGGAGCAAACTGTAACACAGTCAAAACTTTTGAGGTTTCAGTTGACAAAGCCGAAGAGGTTTGCAATAATTAAGTTCTTCCTATGTCGTTTTGAGTGTAGCGTTGTGAAAAGATTCTTCGCTACGCTCAGAATGACGAGGGTTTTAACGTTGGCTATTAGCTATATTCAATATATAAGTTTCTAATAGTAATTAAGTATTTTTTGTTTGTGCAACACGCCCCAACTTCCAAGTGGGCGTGTTGTTTTTTTTCAATATTTGTGCATTATAAAAAATTTTCACTATCTTTGCATTGTCTAAGGACGGAGGACGTAGCACCACATCCGTTCAAACAATCCACAAAACATATTGAATTTTTAGGAGAAACACCCTTTTATTTCCATTTATGGCTGAAGAAGAAAAGCGTAAACGCACACGCATTAAGCGTACTATTGAAGACAACAGAGTGATGGTAGCATCAAGTGACGGAACCACAACAACACTTGACGGAGGCGGGCAAGCCCCCGAACCAAAAAAGAACCCGTTTGAGACACTGCTTAACGCCACACCGTCAAAAAGCGGGCGTTCCACTACCCTGATGGCAAGTGAGCCTGAACTACCCGAAGAGATAAAGCAGGCTATTGAGAACAATGAGATTGAGTTAGTTACAGAACAGGTAGCGCAGGAGGTTAAGAAGACCCCCGCCAAGCGCGGCAGAAAGCCAAAGGTTAAAGAGCCTGTAGAGGCGGAGCAACCGACAGAGACAACCCCCGCACCTCAAGAGAACGGAAATCCAAGGCACGACACCAAATATGAGTTCGGAGACCTTCTGGTAGGAATGGGCGTGCTTGAAGTTGTAAGTGACGGCTACGGATTCCTACGCTCTCCTGAATATGACTACTGTTCATCACCAGATGATGTTTATGTATCTCAATCACAAATAAAACTATTCGGACTTCAGGTAGGAGACACTATTGAAGGACCTATACGTCCGCCAAAAGAGGGCGAGAAATACTTTGCCCTTGTAAGGGTGAACAAGATAAACGGATGTGAGCCCGCCGCCGTGCGAGACCGCGTTCCTTTTGAGCACCTCACCCCACTCTTCCCTGATGAGAAGTTCACACTTACCGGTGGCAAGAGTTCCACAATGTCCACCCGCATAATGGACCTGTTCTGCCCTATAGGCAAAGGTCAGCGCGGACTTATCGTGGCACAGCCTAAGACAGGTAAGACCGTGTTCCTTAAAGAACTTGCAAACTGCATTCTTGAGAACCACCCTGAGGTATATATGATTATTCTACTTATTGACGAGCGTCCTGAGGAGGTTACAGATATGGCACGCAGCGTAAGAGCAGAGGTCATTAGTTCCACATTTGATGAGCCCGCTGAAAAGCACGTAAAGGTTGCCACTATGGTTCACGAGAAGGCTAAACGCCTTGTTGAGTGTGGCCACGATGTTGTAATTCTGCTTGATTCCATAACCCGTCTGGCACGTGCCTACAACACCACTGCACCGGCATCGGGCAAAATTCTTTCTGGTGGTGTTGATTCAAACGCACTTCACAAGCCTAAACGCTTCTTTGGTGCGGCACGTAACATTGAAAACGGCGGCAGCCTTACAATAGTTGCCACTGCACTTACAGAGACTGGCTCAAAGATGGACGATGTAATATTTGAGGAGTTCAAGGGAACAGGTAATATGGAGGTTCAACTTGACCGCAAACTATCAAACCGCCGCATATTCCCTGCAATTGACATTATGGCATCAGGCACACGCCGTGATGACCTGCTGCTTGATGAGAACACGCTGCAACGTATGTGGGTGGTTCGCCGTTACCTCTCAGATATGAACTCTGTGGAGGCTATGGAGTTCCTCAAAGACAAGATGGAGAAGACTCTGAATAATGCGGAGTTCCTTGCCTCAATAAACGGTTAACGCGTATAGTGGCGGCTTATGTGAGAGCCGTCATTATCAACTATAATATAGGCCTCAATGTCATACTTTGAGGCTTTTATTATATCTTTTATGGCAGTAGTGTCCCCTAAAACCATAAATGATGTGGCGTATGCGTCAGCAATAGCGCACTCATCTGCCAACACACTCGCACTCAGCACTTTACTCTCTGCGGGATAGCCCGTGCGAGGGTCTATTGTGTGAGATACCTTACGCTCCTTGGTTATATAGAACTGACGGTAGTTCCCCGATGTGGCTATGGCTCTGTCAGAGAGTTCAACCACCTGCTCATAGTCATTAATTGTCTGCGTGGAGTCATCTACAGGGCTTACTATGCCAATACGCCAAGGTTTGTAATCGGGGTTACAGCCACCGCAAACAACCTCACCGCCTATATCAACCATAAAATCCCTGACACCTTTTGATTTCAGGCACTCCGCTATAAGGTCACAGGCATAGCCCTTGGCAATGGCGCTTGCATCAAGTTTCATACGGGGGTCTGCCTTGACAAGCATACTGTCAACTATTGATATTTTGTCAAAACCAACTATCTGACGCACACTGTCAACCATCTCCTCACTCCTGAAAGTTGATTTATCAAGAGGGTCATAGCCAAAGCCCCAAAGGTTTACCAGGGGTGCCACCGTTAAATCAAACGCTCCTCCACTCTGCTCTGAGACATAACGTGAGTAATCCATAATTTTAATGAAGTGCTCATCAAGTCTCACGGGCGACGCGCTGCGGTTTATCTCTGAAATTATAGAAGTGGAGTCAAATGTTGAGAGCGAGTGATTGACCACCGCGAATATGGAATCAAAATCTGCCTGATAATTTTCTGACGCATAATAGTTAAATGAGTAATATGTGCCAAACACAAGCCCTATGTTACTTTGTAGTTTACCCTTATGACCACACGATGTCAGAAGCAGAATGCAGAACAGATAAAGAAGAGGTTTCTTCATAATTAACAATTAACAATTAATAATTAATATTAATAATTAACAAAACCGATTCATCGATTAACCGAATTAACGTGCAAGCCGAATACAGACAAACTTGTTTGTATGTTGAGGCGAAGCCGTTAATCACGGCGTAGCCGTATTAACCGCATCACCGTAATTTTTTTGTAAAAGTAGTGAAAAAAATTGTAACTTTACCGCTTATTATGGATTATGTTTTTCTTATAGGAGGATTATTCCTGCTGATTTTAGGCGGAGAGTGGCTGGTAAACAGCGCTGTAGATATTGCAAACAAGTTCAAGGTCTCACCACTTATAATTGGAATGACAATAGTGGCGTTCGGCACGTCAGCACCGGAACTGATAGTTAGTACAGAGGCTGCCATATCGGGGCACTCAGAGATGAGTTTGGGAAATGTAATAGGCTCAAACATAGCCAACATAGGTCTCATTTTAGGTCTGACAGCCCTTATTATTCCGCTTGCACTTGAAAAGGTGACATTCACCCGTGATATGCCTTTCCTGGTAATGGTGAGTTTCATACTTATGGTTGTTATGAAAGACTCACTTGTCTCAAGATGGGAGGGAATAATGTTCCTCGCCCTGATAGTCTGTCATACCCTATTCTGCATAAAGCAGACTCCTAAGCCAAAGAAAGAGAAGGCGATACCAGCAAAATATCCTCTGTGGGCGTCATTCCTGATACTGATAGCCTCAATAGCGGGTCTTGCCTACGGTTCAAGCCTTCTTATTGACGGAGCAAGCGGACTGGCACGCACCTGGGGCATAAGTGAGCGTGTTATATCCATAACCATCGTGGCATTTGGTACAAGCATACCTGAACTTGTGACATCAATAATAGCGGCGACAAAACGTCAGGCGAACATAGCCATAGGAAACATTGTGGGTTCAAACATATTCAACATACTGTTTGTGCTGGGTGTATCAGCTACAATAACTCCTATCAGCAACTACTCTTATGAAGTGTTCCGCTCAGACCTTTTCTGGATGCTGGGCTTTACGGTGGCACTGCTTGTGGGCATATTCCCTATGCGCCGTTATTTTCTTAAAAAGTCATACCCCGATGAGAGGTACAGTTCACTTGGCAGGATTGGCGGAGGTGTGTTATTAGTTGCGTACATTGTGTATGTTGCAATGCTGTTTTAAATTAATAATTAATAATTAACAATTAATATATGACTTCAAAGGAGAAGCAAGAACAACTTGATAGAAGGTATATGCAGATGGCGCAGATATGGGCGGGGAACTCGTATTGTGAACGTCGGCAGGTGGGTGCGTTGCTTGTAAAGGACAAGATGATAATATCAGATGGCTACAACGGCACTCCTTGCGGATTTGAGAATATTTGTGAAGATGATGTGACCGGACGCACAAAGCCATACGTACTGCACGCAGAGGCTAATGCCATTACAAAGGTGGCTCGCTCAAATAACAGCAGTGAGGGCGCTACAATGTATGTAACCACATCACCGTGCATTGAGTGTGCCAAACTTATAATACAATCTGGCATCAAACGTGTTGTTTATGGTGAGGCGTACCACACTCCTGATGGTCTGGAACTTCTAAAGAGAGCGGGCGTGGAAGTAACGCAATGTTTAATTAATAATTAACAATTAACATAATTAGCCTATTCGTCATATCGAACGGAGTGAGATATCTTTATTAAGATCTCTCGCTAACGCTCGAGATGACGTGAGGGACTCGAGATGACGGGATGGGGCTCGAGATGACGGAGAATTTACTTTCAACTATGAAAAATAAGGTTTTGATTCCGATATTAGTGGCTGTGTTTGCCGCAGTGGCTTTGATAGTTGGTATTGCCATAGGTGAGAATATGGCTGACAGGGCGGCGTACCCTGTAACAGACAACACATATAACAACCCTCCCATATACGGAGGCACACAAAATTCATTCGGGAAAATCAACGCCATACTCACACTGCTTGACCAGGCGTATGTGGATACTATTGATGTTCAGAACCTTACAGATGCAATACTGCCTGAGATTATGCACAATCTTGACCCTCACTCAGCATACGTTCCAGCCGCAGAGGTGGAGGAATCTCACGAGGATTTAGATGGTTCCTTCTCTGGAATCGGGGTACAATTCAATATTCAGAATGACACCATTATGGTGGTTGACGTTATTGCCGGCGGTCCGTCAGAGAGGCTTGGAATACGTCCGGGCGACAGAATTATTGATGTGGATGGCAAGGCGTTTACAGGTGACAGCATAACTAATAACAAGGTGCTCAAAACCTTGCGTGGCAAGAAGGGAACATTTGTGAATGTTAAGATTAAGCGGGCGGGCGTTGCAGAGCCTATTCCGTTCACAATTAAGCGTGATGACATACCTGTAAACAGTATTGACATTTACTATATGATTGCTCCGCAGGTTGGATATCTGAAGATAAGCCGTTTTGGAGCAAACACATACACTGAGTTTATGACGGGTCTCACAGACCTTAGCAAGCAAGGTGCAAAAGAGTTTATCATTGACCTGCGTTATAATGGCGGCGGATACCTATCGGCTGTTATTCAAATGGTTAATGAGTTCCTTGATGAGGGTGACCTCATAGTCTATACTGAGGGTTTGCATTCGCCCCGCCAAAATGTATATGCTGACGGTTACGGACGTTTCAAGGGCTACAAGGTGTGTGTGCTTATTAATGAGTTCTCCGCCTCTGCAAGTGAGATTTTCTCTGGTGCCATACAGGATTTGGACAAAGGTGTTATCATAGGTCGTCGCTCATTTGGCAAGGGTCTTGTGCAACAGCAGATTCCGCTTACTGACGGCTCTGAGATAAGGCTTACAACATCACGTTACTACACTCCAAGCGGACGTTGCATACAAAAACCGTATAAGCAGGGTGAGATAGACAAGTATGAGGCCGATATTGTTGAGCGTTATGACCGTGGTGAGTTCTTTGCCTCTGACAGCATTACGTTGGCAGACTCTCTTGAGTTCCACACACGTCTTGGACGTACTGTATATGGCGGTGGTGGTATTATGCCGGACTATTTTGTGGCACAGGACACAACTGTCTATAATAAGTTCTACAAGGATTTGTCTCTGAGCAGCCATTTATATGGATTCTCATTCCAATACGCTGACCAGCATCGTGCCAACCTAAGCAAAATAAAGGATTGGCAGTCTATGCAGAAGCATATTCAAAAGAGCGACTATATTTCTGAGTTCAAAAAATATCTCGCCTCTAAAAAGGTGGAGTACTCCGATGCTGACTTTGAGGCGGCGCGCGCACCTATTGAGAACATTCTGCAAGCGTATATCGCTCGTAACATATTAGGTGACAGCGGTTTCTACCCTATCTACAATCAGACGGATGAGACTATAAAGAAGGCATTAGAGTATTGCAAGTGACCCATTCCGTCATCTCGAGTCCCTCCCGTCATCTCGAGCGTTAGCGAGAGATCTTAATAAAGATATCTCACTTCGTTCGATATGACGAACAGGCGAATTATGTTAATTGTTAATTAAACATTGCGTCCAGCAGATTAAACCGCTCTATTGTGTCATCTCCGAATTTCTGAAGTGAGACTCTGACGGCTGCGGCGTCTTTGCAGTTGTAGAGTTTTGTTTTGGAGTAGAATTTATCTGCATAACATACTATCTTTTCCTCTATACTCTCTGGCATATAGGTACGGTCAAGCGGTAGCGGAAGACCGTGCTCCACTATGTACTCTCTTGTAAGTCCTGTGCCTGTGTGCCGTTCAGCAACAAAGGCATACTGATGCAAGCCTATGGAGCGTAGCATATCGGCGCCTAAATAGCCGTGGCAGATATAAGGTTCCGTGCCCTCACAGCATATTGACGGGGCGTTAGTCTTTATAATTCCAATATCGTGGAGCATTGCGGCACGGTATATGAAACTGCCGTCAGCCTTAATCTCAGGGTGAGCCTCCAACACTTGCACCGCACGGTCAGCAACCTTCTTGCTATGCTCTGTAAGTATTTTGTACAGTTCAGTTCCCTTAGTGTAGAACCGCTCTATTACCCCGATACTCCAATTATAATCCTCTATATAATCCATTATGCTAACATCTTGAGATTCTTCACCTTGTTCCACAAGGTTCAGAATGACGTATAAAATTTACATCTTCTCAGGAACGCTGATGCCCAAAAGGCTCATTGCATTTTTAATGACCTTTGCAACATTGGCTGAGAGCATCAGACGGAAGTCTCGCAGTGCGGCATTCTCCTCCTTAAGTATCTGGAAATCGTGGTAGAATTGGTTATACTGCTTAACCAAATCATAGGTGTAGTTTGCAATCTGACTTGGGCTGTACTCCGCACCTGCCTGAGCAACAACAGATGGAAACGCTGCAAGGGTTTGAACAAGCCCTGCCTCCTTGTCACTGAGTTGCAAATCTTTTTGCAAGGCACCGGCAGACACACCGCTCTCAGCAGCCTTACGCAATACTGATTTTATACGGGCGTGAGTATATTGTATGAATGAGCCTGTGTTGCCGTTAAAATCTATTGACTCTTTAGGATTGAATACCATATTCTTGCGTGGGTCAACCTTCAACAGAAAATATTTGAGAGCACCCATACCAATCATCTCACAGGTAGCGGCAATCTCTTCTTCTGTAAGTCCGTCAAGTTTGCCTAGTTCCTTTGAAATTTGAGTGGCGGTTGTAACCATCTCATCCATAAGGTCATCGGAGTCAACTACAGTACCTTCACGGCTCTTCATCTTACCCTCCGGCAACTCCACCATACCGTAAGAGAAGTGAACCAAATCCTTGCCGAATGAGAAACCAAGTTTGTCAAGCAGCAAAGAGAGAACCTGAAAGTGGTAGTTCTGCTCATTTCCCACAACATAAATCATCTTGTCTATGTTGTAGTCTGAGAAACGTAGTGTGGCGGTTCCTATATCCTGTGTCATATAGACTGAAGTGCCGTCTGAGCGGAGAAGTAGTTTCTCATCAAGTCCGTCTTTTGTAAGGTCAGCCCAAACTGAGCCATCGGGGCGACGATAAAAGATGCCCTTCTCAAGACCCTCTTCCACCTTTTTCTTACCTACCAAGTAGGTGTCAGACTCATAATATATCTTATCAAAACCTACGCCCATACGCTTGTAGGTGGCGTCAAAACCGGCATAAACCCAATTGTTCATCTTTTGCCAAAGGGCGCGCACCTCTGAGTCTCCTGCCTCCCACTTACGCAGCATCTCCTGCGCCTCTTTAATGATTGGAGCCTCTGCCTTAGCATCGTCCTCACTCATTCCCTTTGCCATAAGTTCCTTAATCTGAGCCTTGTAGTCCTTGTCAAAGGCAACATAGTAATCACCCACCAAATGGTCTCCTTTTATGCCCGTAGAGTCAGGTGTGGCGCCGTTTCCGTGCTTTAGCCAGGCAAGCATTGACTTGCAGATGTGTATGCCACGGTCATTTACAATATTGGTCTTTACCACCTTGTAGCCGTTAGCCTCCAAAATCTTTGAGAGACTGAAACCAAGCAGGTTGTTACGCAAATGTCCAAGATGCAGCGGTTTGTTTGTGTTAGGTGACGAATACTCAACCATATAGAGCGGAGAGGCGTCAGTAACAGGCTTGAAACCAAAGTTTGCGTCAGCGTCAATAGCCATCAGCGTATCAACCCAGCAGGTCTGGTTAAGCACAAGGTTCAGAAAACCCTTTATAACATTAAAATCTGCCACTACAGAGCAGTTCTCCTTTAGATATGCCCCGATGGCTTCGGCTGTATCCTCCGGCTTCTGATGTGAAATCTTCAAAAGAGGGAATACCACCAATGTCAAATCACCGGCATACTCTTTCCTGGTTTTGCTCAGTGAGAGTATAGAACTCTCAATATCAACTCCGTAGAGGCTTTTTACCGCCTCTACAACTTTATTTAGAATCTCTTGTTCCATAGAATTTTTATTTTACTTTGTCAGCAAGTTCGGCACCAGCCTTGAACTTAACGACACGCTTTGCCTCAATCTTCATCTGCTGTTGTGTGGCGGGATTAACTCCCGTACGAGCCTTGCGGTCAGTGGTTTGGAATGACCCGAATCCCACAATTGAAACCTTCTCACCTCTCTTAAGTTGGTATGACACTACCTTTACAAAGGCGTCAAGCGCTTTCTTGGCATCTACTTTTGAGAGCCCTGAATTTGCCGCTATGGCATTAACTAAATCCGTCTTGTTCATATCTTATCTCGCTGATTCAAAAATAATAATTTTTCACAAAGATATAAAATATTTTGATATGAGTTGCTGAACAAGTTCAGGTACTCCCTCAGCCGCCCTCTTCTTTATAAATGTGAATGGCTCACCCACTCCGTAAAGGTCTGGCTCACCTGGGTCAACCAAATAGACTGGAACTCCGTTTCTCACATATTGAAGCAGTGACGCCGCCGGATATACTTTTAATGACGTGCCTACAACTATGAATATATCTGCCGTCCGGGTTATCTCAATAGCCTTGCTCAGGTTTGGCACACTCTCACCAAAGAATACTATGAAAGGTCTTAACAGCGAGCCATCGGGGTGACGGGCGTCATACTCCTGTTTCCAAGTGGTGATGGGAACTGTGGCGGTCTCATCATTGCTGCTTCGCAATTTCATAAGTTCTCCGTGCAGGTGTGTTATATGCGTACTGCCCGCACGCTCGTGCAAATCATCAACATTCTGCGTTATGACCTGCACAGGAAAGTGACGCTCAAGGCTTGCAATAGCGGTATGGGCGGCATTGGGGCTCTTCTCCATAAGTTCCTTACGGCGCTCATTATAAAAATCTATGACACCCTTGCGGTTCCACACCATAGCCTCAGCCGTGCAAACCTCCTCTATACGGTGATTAGCCCATAGTCCGTCACTATCACGGAACGTGGCTATACCACTGTCTGCGGAGACTCCCGCCCCCGTAAACACTACAATGTTTGGTACTCTCTTTTCCATAGTCTTTATTTTAATTTCCATTTAAACGGTTCTTCACATACCATCCATGTACCACTTGACTTGCGTCCTGTGAAACAGACAAGACCCATCTGCTTTAACTCTTTTAATGTCTGATATATGGTGGTCCTGCCTAAATTCATAAGTTGTCCAGCCTCATCCATAGTAATATTTGGATTCTTCTTTATTATGTTCATAACATTAACTTGACGGTCAGTCAGTGTTTGAGAGATATTCACACCCTTATTAATGGTGGTAATAGGTCTGTATAGTGTTACAGAGAACATATCCTTTGTCTCAAATTCAGGCTCAGGCAAACCCACTTTTATCATCTCATTTATCATACGAGGAATGCCACTACCAATATGTTCAACCAGATGCATACGAGTAAACAAACTGAAAACTATAGGGTTACGGCTAAAACTGCGTCTGCCGAAATGATTGGCGACAGCAGGTAACAACCCTCCGGGATTTGATATTTCAACTCTGTCATCATATAATTCGACAGTAATATTAGCCCCCTGCTCGTAATATGAACGATGCAAGAGTGCATTCAAAACCGCCTCTCTGAACACGGGTACAGGTATTTCCCAAATTTCTTCATGAGCACCCGCTGTGTTTATACTATAGGCAACCTGCAATTTACTTTGCAACCACTGTATTGTGCTGTTGTATTGATTGAACAAAGTTCCCCCAAACATTTTGTCATCAAGGATATAATATTTGTCAATACCTTTGAAACTTACACAATGAACCATCGCATGAGGGAAATATTTTTCAGGTGATGCATCAAAAAAAAGTACTCCGCCGCTTTTTACAAAACCATCATCAGTAAACAACTGTAGATTCTCAAGAATCTGCTTATTATCCACGTCACCGCTTAGTCCTACCATCTGCCTGAAAGAGCCAAATGTAAATTCATCCAATTCAGACATCAAGTTCACCTTTGGCATAGGAGTGGAGTCAAAATATATTTGATTGTTTTCCTGAAAGAAACAACGCATATCATCAACTCGTGTCACCTTTCTGCACACAGCACCATCTCTCACATAAATTGAGCCTGAAAACACGTATGGCTTTGCCTTACCCATAAAGACTTCAATCACCCATACACTCTTCCCTTCTATATTTGCATTATACAAATTATAGTTTACTGTCGGAGATATTTCTGAAATTGAACCCTCAATAGCAGCCCTTTTGGAATTATTGATATCCTCTCCCACTATTACATTATTATCATCTACCCCGATGAATATATAGCCACCCACAGCATTGGCAAAACCGCAAACCTCTTCAGTAAGTTCCTTGACCTTTGACGGCACACTTCTTTTGAACTCAACCCTAATACCTTCTCCACCTCTTATTATCTCTTTCAATTCCTCTGGTGTAAACATATCTTCCTAATATTTTCCACAAAGATAAAATAAAAAATCCAAAAGTTCAAACTTTTGGCTGAACTTTTGAACTTTTGGCTGAACTTTTAACTAAACTTTTAACTTCATCTAATCACACTACCCAAACTATCTCCAACGGGTCAAGATTTGGGTAATTAGGTGCGTAGAACACCGGCATAGGCATAAGCTCTCTGCCCCACTCCACACACCTCACTCCACTGCCAAAGTCAGGGCCGCCAAAGTCAGCCGACCTGCCGTGCAGAATAATTATGCTTCTATTAGGGTCAACCTCCCAAAAACCACCGCCATTACACCCCAAATCATCAGCGTAAAGCAAATTCCTGTGCAAGTGAACCCTTCCAAACCTCAGCACACCGTCTGTAGTTATTATGAATTTAGGATACATTGTTTTTTATTTATTTCCAGCAACCACCTGCTGAGTTGTAACCCCACCTGCCTCATTGTCTCATCTATCCTCCCCGATGTCAGTTGGCACTCCCACAGCACTATTATGTGCCAGCCAGCCTCAGCAAGCGTCTTATAGTTCTCCGCGTCTCTCGCCTTGTTTCTCTCAATCTTAGCCCTCCAAAACTCCGTATTGCTCTTAGGCAGACGGAACTTCTCACAATTATGCCCGTGCCAAAAACACCCATTTACAAAAATGGCGGTATGATACCGCCTGAGCACTATATCGGCCTTGCCAGGCACACTCTTCACATTCAGCCTGTACCTATACCCCGCACGCCACAGCCACCGCCTCACCTTAACCTCAGGCTTGGTGCTACTGCTGTGTATGCTTGCCATACACTTATGACGCTGTGCAGGAGTCAGTGGGTCAGACATAAAATCAGTTTATTCGGTATTTGATTAATTCCGAACCTTGTATGAAGATTGGAGCACCATTCACATATTCAGTATGCAGTTCCTTGTATTCCCTCAAAAACATGGCAATGTCAAATTCACCGAAAGTAATGGGACTTTGCTCCAAAATATAACTAACATAATTATGCCCATCTTGTAAATTTGGGTATCCCGTGCGCTTCATAAACTCATATGGAGTATCCGCCGCATTGTGAATTTTAAACATCATCAAGCCCTCTTTTATAGGCTTTTCATACGAATATAGGAACAAGAACTCCGGAGCCTTTTTAGCCTTTGATTTAGCAACGCCTCCCTCTCGTTTCTTGTCAATACGCACATTGTACATATTATCACGCTTACCAGTTCTTCCGAATATCCAACTTAAATGTTCAGAATTTTTATAACAACCAATGAGGAACACACTATTTTTAAAGGCCTCAAAATAATACCTTGTCCTGAACTCATCAGGTATATTCTCTATGATAGAGTACTCAACCTTTGGCAATGTGGTCAATGTTGACGGATTAACACCAAGCTCACACTCCGCCATATAGAAATATTGACTAAGTATCTGACGTATCCCCTCATTTTCTGTTTCAATTTGCACTCTCAGGTTTTGTTCTTCAGGTTTTTTCAAACCTTTGGGACTACGCAATGCAAGTGAAAAGTATTGTTGATTATCCACATCCTCAAATGGTTTGAACACTTTTCCAAGAAGGTATTGGAAATGTTCCCTAATATACTCCTCTGCATCAACATTTTCATAAGGTGTCAATGCATAAAACAGAAACTTATCTTTCAGCATATTCTGAATCTCCGTTCTGAACATTTTCCTCACCTTTCTCTTCCAACTCTCTTTCTCGCCTAAATTGTTTCTGCCATACAAAGCAACTATAAACAAAAAGTTAACATCATAGTGGGCAATCAAGAATGTGTCTCTATCAAACAAACGATTCTCAAATTGACGGGAGAAAAAGTATTTCTCACTCTTATCAGTCAAGTGAATATCATCACGTTTCTCCAATGTGTTCTGCTGGGCACTGATAAAGAAGTTCGGAATAATATGATAACCCTCTGTAACATCATCACGTAATTTTATATGACCTTTTTTCTCATCATCTGTTCCGTCATTAAACAAGTCAATATTCCACTGAATTACATTCCTTGCATACGTGAATTGTTTATATACACTCTCCCTGCCAATAGGATTGTTCTTTTTATAATATTTTGAATCTCCTATGTAATAAACATTCTTATCCTCATCATCATTATTAACCAAATTTTGCCACTGATATAAATGGTCAACCATTTTCCCGTCTAGCTGTTCTTTCAACTCACGCAGACGTCTATCCTTTTGAGGAATCTTATCACCCACCAACTCATCAATCATAGACTCAAATACAATATTGAAATCCTTGGCAAGCAGATACTCTTGCAACTCCGTAGATACGGCTATTTTATGAGAGCGTTCAAAAAAAGCGTAACATAATTCCCATAATTGCAGAGCCTTGTCTGAAAAATATTTATATTTAATTTGAAGAAGTCTTGCCTTACCAAACCCTGACAAATATATTTCAAACTGACATTTGGGAATTAAGTTGAAGTTCGCATTAATCTCAGCCGAAAAGCCATACTTGTCATTTACATAATTCAAAATACTGAAAAAAATTATCAGCAGTTCCTCGTCAAAATTTATTCTGCGTTTTTTGTTTACCGGATTAAGATATAAAGCCTCATTTCCTTGAACAATAGACTGGCTTTTGCTTATTGTCTTTGTCCAATTAATCTTATTCATTCCAGAATGCAGATTCCTTAAAATAAAGAAAAAGAAGTCCTGATTTTCTTTATTGAACTGAATTAAAGATAAAATAACGTCTAAAAATGTGTTGCATACCTTACGCCTACCCTTGCTCATTTGAGCATTATGTTTGTAGTAAATTATCCCGGTCTGCTTGCTGTTGACTCTAAACACATCTATAGCACGGTATATCCATACCGAAAACTCATAGATAAAACGCCGTTGTTCTTCTGAAAGTGGTGAATCCTCATCAATATTTATTATATCTTCAGGACTATGTTTTCCAAACACCAACTCATTTTTATTTTCATCAATAGAGAGAAGCACCTTGGGCAATATGAACACACAATCCTTTAATTCCGGACTGTAATAATATCCTACATAATTTACGCTAACCCTGCCCTCAATGTTTTCAAACCCACCCAATTCCTTAAGAATGCATTTTAAATCATGCTGACGGTCATGGTCAGTCAATATATATTGATATTCTTCAATTAGGATTCGCATTGCTCATTCTTTATCTTCTGCTGAATTTTGCCACAAGTTGTGGCATTTTCAAATTTCCGGTGTTACTTCAACACCAAGATTCGTCATAAACACCGCAACCTTTTCTTCGTTAGGCGTGCCATCAGGCAAAAAGAAGCTTTGGAATGTCAAAACACTATCATTGTCATTCGCATCTTTGAAAAAAGGATAATCAAACCCATAATCCTTGAACACGTCATTGTAAATGTAGAAGAGCACCTTGCCCACAAACTTATCCGCTGAAATAATTTTGTTTTCAGCCTTGCAAAAGAAATATCCAAGTTTTTTATCCTCTGAATGCGTGACACCATCAATCTTCTCATTAATCTTCTTAACAAATGACCACCAATCATACTTTACACCATTGACAGAGATTTTCCAATTTTCGTCAGCATTGCTAATAGGCATATATTTCCATTCCCAGCGGCGTTTGAAAGCAGAGTCTATTGGGAACAGACTTTGGTCACTAGTATTCATTGTAGCCCAAATGTAGAGATTCGGCGGCAAGCAAAGTTTACCATTCTTAATTCCGTCTTCATTAATAAGCCACTTGGTTCCATCCTCTTTTGTCCCTTGCTTCAAAAATCTTTTCAAATCCTCATCTGCATCAATCGGATAATCAGAATATCCATCATCCTTTCTATCCAGCAATTGGAACAAATCGCCAAAAATCTGTGCACAATTACCACGATTAATCTCTTCAATGATAAGATATACTGGTTCATTATTACCTTCTCCTAATTTATTCCAAGCCTCACAATATGCCTTGAGAAAGGCTTGTGGGACAAAACTATAAGAGATGCGGTTTTTCTCTTCTTGTTTTGCATCCTTGACCTCGTGTCCGCTTCCGTCACGAACAGGAGCCTCTACCATTGTTGGTTTATAGCAGCCAACAAAAGTACTATAATCACTATCAGGGTGGAATGTAGTTCGGAAATGGATTTTTCCCTTCCCCTCAACCTCGCGCTTTATTGTGTTACTCTTTCCAGTACCTGGAGCACCATAGAAGATTTGCTGGAGAGAATCGGAGGTACGATCTGTAGATGTACCTGAATTCGTAATCCATAATTCATGTACGCCATCCTGCCCTTGTTTATAATAATAATTACTTCCGTAGCACTCTTTAATTAATTTTTCAAAATCCGATAATGTCAATTGGTAATTGCCTTCAGAATTCCATTGTGTGCTTAAATAAACCTCTTTCTCGCCAAGAGAAAAAGCTTTTTCAAACCATCTGTGATGATTTTCGTTTCTTCGTTTTATTTCATTTATATCTGTTTCAATAAACATTCCTGTCAACAAAAAAACACTCTCTTTTGAAACCTTAATTGGATTATTAACAGGAACCACCGCAGCATATGGAACTATTGATTTCAAGTTATCAAGTTCATTAAAATATTCAATACACATCAATATAAAAGATGCCAATTTTTTAGCTTGACAAATACATTGATCCTGAACATTATGTAAATACGAAATGGTAGAATTTGCTTCAAAAGTAGTTAATCCTTCGAATCCTATTAACCAAAATGCGGCAACTTCACCGTTTTTGTTCTTGAACAAACTGATTTTGTAGGCTGAGTTGGGAAGTAATAGCGGTCTGATTGTTTTTTGAAATTTATCATCAAATTGTTTAAAATATGGCCGTAAGTCATTGCTTCCCAAGGACCATTTAAACAAAGATTTTGAAGTAAAAAATTTATCTGACGTCTCGTTTAATTTAGCTGCAACCTTAGCGACTAAATCTATAAGCTTCTCTGTATCACCTTTTTGTATATAATAATTACACACATGACCTATGGAGCTTATTAAATTAGCTTTCGAGAAAACATGCGTGATTATAGGTGCATTCGAATTTGTATCATTAGTAACATTAACCTGATTGAGATATTCCGGATATAAGTTTTTAAGTAAACGATACCCCTCTTTCCCCAAAAACACATGAATTGTACCATTCCCTGTTCCAGCTTTCCGGTCCGGTTCCAACAATTCGTCCTTAACTGTTTCCCAATCTATGAATATATCACCTACCTTTTCAGTGAAACCTAACGATGACATTTCTCTTGTGATTACTTGTTCCATATTTTATTCTCCATATTGAGTTATATCCATTTGCTTTAGCAATGCTATAAGTACATCCACAACAATACTATTCCCTGCTTGTTGATATGCTGCCGTATCACTTACAACAATTTTGTAAGAATCTTTAAAACCCATCAACCGATGACACTCCCGAGGTGTTAATTTCCGAATACGTCCTTTGTGAGTAACATAATTATCAACTCCAGCCCGGTGCATTTTATGCATTGATTGCAATAGAGGACGTGCAATATCCAAATCTGTTTCTGTTGATGTTTTAAAATTTTTAGTTCCACCAGCTAACACATACTTCGCAACTTTTTCTGACAAATAGTATTTTTCCTCTACATCTCTAACATCAAATATAAATTCATCAAATTCATCATTCGATAGCGTTATTTCTGAATCAGGATGATACACAAAGTCACCGTGCCAATTAAATTCTTGATTTCTTTTTTGACACAGAGCGATTTCTCCATTAATCTGAGTATAACATTTCTCACGATTTTTGTGACTCGTGACAAACTTAATGCCTTTTTCTTTTAAAAAATATTTTGAATCAATATAGTCCTCAAGAAAATCATACATTTTATATTCTAAGGGAATTGGTGCTGGATATTTAAAATCTGTTGCTTTCTTAAATCCCAAGCAATAAACTCTTTCTCTGTGTTGAGGAATACCATAATCACAACTATTGAGGACCCTGAATTTAACGTCGTATCCTAATTCTTCAAAAATATCATGCATTACATGCCATGTCCTATGTTTATCATGATTAAGCAACCCTCTGACATTTTCAAACAAGAATACTTTGGGCTTAGTTTCTTTTACAACTCTAGCAAATTCATAAAATAACGTTCCTCTTGCATCTTCAAATCCCAAACGATGACCGACCATAGAAAATGCTTGACAGGGTGCACCTCCTACAACAAAATCTACTTTGCCAGCATATTTTTTTGCATCAAAATTTCTAATGTCTGTAAACCAATTTTCCCCGTCAATCTCATAATTAGCAAAGTAACTTTGTTTGCATTTCGGTTCAATGTCGCCAGCAAATACAATTTTATGATTAAGCTTTAATCTTTGAAACGCATGCTCAATTGCACCAATACCGCTAAACAACGTTCCTATTCTAACACAACGTTCAGGATGGCTAAAATCCAAATCCCTCCATAAAGGTCCATCCGAAATATCTGTCTGTTTTAAATCTTTAGAATCAAGATTTTCAGCACGTCTCTTGACAATCTTTTTTACTTTTTCTATTTTTTTTGATTGCTCTTTTATTTCTTTATCAACCGTTGCCATATTTCATATCAAATCCTGTATATAAAATCTCATTTCCTGAATATTCAACACATTCAAACACAAAATAAATCACACATTTGGTTTAGTTTTTTTGCCTATTATCAATATCAGGAAAACCTATTCTATTATAATAACGAACAAAACTTGCTGTCATTGATTGTGCGAATGGAGAATCTAATTTTGCGATTCTATCAAATTTTGATTTTAATTCATCATAAGCGACACTTATATTAAGTTGAAAGTCAATAACTCTATTTTCAATAAATGGTGCATGAGGAAGGAAAAAATATCTATCACTTTTCCCAGAATTTATAAGTTTCGTCAATTCTTGTATTTCGTTTTTTCCTGAATGTTCTATATAACTTTTATACTCATTACATTCTGTTAAAAGTTTGGTGTTTACCATAAACACCTTATCAACATTTCGTCCAACACTTACTCCTTTTTTAAAGCGCTCAACAAAATCACAAGAAGGTGTGAGAATTACATAAATATCATCATTTTCTTTATTTTTAAGGATTTCTCCATTTTCATACTCTTTAGATGAATCAATTGGATATATATAAAATTCCATTGGATGAACCTTCTCATTTTGAATAGTATCATCCCCTATTAATTTTTTTATATTTTCTTTTGAAAGTGAATCTGCAAAGTTTCGTAATAGCATATATCCTAGAGAGAAGTCATCAGCATCAGGAGTAAACTTACTGTTCTCTTTTTGGATTACATCCCAAAAATATTTTTTAAACTCTTTTTCTATATATGAATGAACAATTTCCTTAAGAAAAGGCAAATTATGCTTAGTAATACGTTCGATTTCTGACTTTAATTCTTCAACTCCCCCGTTACCTTTAGTAGCAACACCTACAATTTGAGATTTATATTGGGTTACACTTGATGTGTTTCCTGAATAGAAAATAACAGGAATAAAAAAATACTTTTGTATCTCAGCAAGCACATTTTTCCCCGATGGAGACCCATAATCTTTAGGGTTACCTTCATATATGTCTAATATAAGCATTTGATAATTCGAAATACTCTTCATCGAAGTATTAAAATCACCACTCCCTTTTATATCAATTTTACAACCACATATGACTTCATCTTGCAATAGTTTAACAAGTTTTTCACGAACCTCTGAGTCGTCCTCTATATATAATATCTTCAATTTATTCATCATATTCTACATTAAAATTTAATTTTAAAACATGCCCCTGTTGAAATTTCATTGTTTACCAACATAAACTCTCCGTTATATTCAGAAATCAGTTCTCCTACAATTGTCAATCCTAGTCCAATTCCATCAGGTTTAGTACTGAAATACGGATCAAACACGTTTTGCTCTATTTCCTTTCTAATACCAGGTCCATTATCACTGAAAAGAATACATAATCCTTCTTCGTCATATATCTGAACATATATTCTGCGTTTCCCATAAATCGTCCCTAACCAATATATCGAATTTTGAATCAAATTCATAAAAATAATTCCTATATCTGCTTCATCTATAATGATTTCATGTTTGGAATTGGGGACAACATAATCGATACTCAATCGAGATAATTCATCCTTGAACAAATAAAATTGATTGTTTATTACAGATTCCAATATCAGTTTTTTAGGTGATTCTCTTTTTCTCCCACCAAATGGCGACATTCTTTTAAACAATTGTGCAAATTCTAAACGTGTTGTTTGAAGTGAGTGTACCAAATCCTTCACTTCACTTTTATTTACATACTCGTTATCAATTTCCTTAAGCAACAAACGAGAATTCAAATCAATCAAGTTGAGAAGTCCATTGCCATCATGAAGAATTGCATCAATCAGCTGCCCTAAGGTCGACAATCTTCTATATCTTGAAATTATTTCTTGAACTTTCGATATGGCCTCCTGAATTTCAAGATCTTTCTGAGTTATAAGACTAATCACCTCTTTTTGTTCTGGCAATTTTTCTTTGATTGCTTCTGTCAGTGAACTTAAAGAAAATTTATCAAATAGACTTTTTGAGGACAAGCTACTATTATCTTTTTCACGAGGACGTTCATTATATCTACGTTGTTCAACCTCATTCAATATTATTTTAATGCAATCTTTAAGACCTTCAAAAGCCTGACTTTCAACAATGCCTTCACGATTACTTTGATCATTCAATAATGGATTAGAATCAAGGCCAATAGAGACAAATCCAACTATTTGATTGTTACTCAATCTCAAAGTAGGATTATTAACACGACGTATATCTAATCGAACCCAATCATTGTTTTGATTGCCATATGGAAGAACACGAACATTATCTCTATATATACTTATACCACATAAATCATCCAAATCTCTTTTAATATTTCTGACAGTGGAATTGCTTTTTGATGCCATTTCCAATGACAGTGCATTAAGATTGTCTTTGTCTCTGTCCCAAATTTTAAACTCAAATGAAAACGGTCCAACACAATAAGGCTTATTATTAGCAACAAACAAGTTTTCTGATAATGCAAGTTTCTCCTCCTGATTTTTAATCTTGCTATAGAATACAACATCTTGAGGTCGACCTTCATTTGAAACCTTACCTTTAATTACATAATTAGGACGATTCAGCATATCCGGTCTTTCTATTAACCCAGACAAAGATTTTTCAAAATCAGCAGGAAGGTTTATGCTAATAAGAAAATCCTCTTCAGGAACAATCGGATTTAACAACCTAGATAAAGCAACACGCAAATCAGATATTTTTGATTCATTCCAATCGTCATTTAATTCCACTAATTTAAGTATCGTACCGCTGTCTTTTATTTCCTGAGGTTTTCTGATAGTCCAATCAATTTTCACATCTTCCAAATAGCTCTCTTCATTTGAAAAATCATTCCAGTCAAATTCAACAACTATTTCATCCTTCTCTTTTTGTTTTGTAATCAATTCAAGTCGTTTGGATAACTTGGCTGCAGCAAAACGACCAATGCCCTTTTCTCCTGTAAATTTTCTTATTGCATTTTTTTTATTTTCTGCCTTTTTTTTATAGTTGGTAGCAGGCTCCATCCATGCTTTTTGTATAATTTCAAAATCCATGCCACTGCCTTCATCTAAAACAACTATAGAAGCTCCTTCAGAAACAATGTATTTTTCTTTGGTTACATCCGAAACTCTTGTCTTCTTAACAACACTATCTCTTTCTTTAACTTTCCCTATAAATGTAATATCGACTATAGGAGAACCTGCATCGTAACTATTTTTCACCAATTCAGTAATTGCGACATTATCATTACTAATAAGTTCTTCTCCAATAGTTTTTATCAAACGTGCACGTGGTTTAAAATTAAAACTTCCACAACTTAATATGTTTTCATTCATAATTATTATTTTAATAAATTTTCAGTGAAACTACGTCCTGCTAGTGGCTTTTATTTGACATCTTTCTGTAGGCATATCATCTCATTTATTGATTCCGCAATAGATTTAGCCATCAGTGGTGGCACTGCGTTCCCTATCTGTTTGAAAATAGATGAACGACTTCCTTCAAAATAAAAATTATCTGGGAATGATTGAAGCCTTGCGGCCTCTCTCACGGAAATAGAACGACAATATTTAATATCTGGATGAATGTAATAATGTCCATCTTTTGACATATGAGCCACTAAAGTATGTGATTTACCCTCTCCATTTACAACCTTAAACCTATCAAGAAAAGAACTTTCATTCTTTTGCGAACGCAATTCCACTGGTAAATCAGTGTATTTAAGACGTGACCTGTTTTTGTTCCACAACTTGATGGCGAACTCATATATTTGAGCATCATTAGCATTGACTGGTCTGGTTATATTCTGAGTGACAAAACTTTCTTTTTCTGACCTGATTCCACTCTCCACCAAATATTGATTAATGGGCGACTCGTATTCAGCAATCTCTCTTGATTCGCCAGCTTTTAATTTAGGTAAATCTGACAAAATATCATTTACCACTGCTTTGGTTGTCTGTGTTTTAAAATTAGGATATCCCAAATCACAATCAGACTTCCATCCAACAATAATAAGCCTATGACGCTCTTGCAGCACGCCATAGTCAGAAGCAGTCAGCATTTTATAATGTACCTCATACCCCAAACTTTTGAAATATATCTGAAGATTTTTAAAATGTTCACCTTTCTTAGCACTAAGAAGCCCTGGCACATTTTCAAAAACAAATCCTGCAGGGTTAAATTCTTTCAGAAACTTTCCATACTGCAAATACAGCAAAGTACGCGGGTCATCCTCCATTTTCTTATTGTGTCTTCCTAAAAGTGAATACGCCTGGCACGGAGGTCCCCCAATTATTAAATCAATACTTTTTTTGCCCGCAAGCGTATGAATTTGCCTAAAAATCTCATCAACAGAAGAATCTGATATTTCGGCATTGATTACTGATTTTGTAATACGAGACGGAACATTCTTGAACAAATCATCACGAGAAATAGAGCCCTTTAGATAGTCGAAATAAAATTTTTCTTTATTGTGGCTACAACAATAGTGATAGCAACTACGTGTTCTCAGGGTTTCACACGCCTCGTTGTTCATCTCCACGTGAGCAATAGGCAGAAATCCAGCTTGGACAAATCCCTCACTCAGCCCACCGCAACCAGCGAACAAATCAATAAATGTATAATTACGTTTAGTCATTCTTACAACAAAACTTTTGCCTCAGCACACATCACAGGCAAGATAATTACAAGGTATAAAAGTACAAATAATTTCACATTAAAACAATAAACCTACGCAAAATTCCACAAAAATTTCACAAAGTGCCAACATTAACGATAATCTTTTTCTATCTTATATTCAGGCGGCTCCTCCGCTGCTACACTCGCACTGCAACACACCTGTTCGTCATTTATCAAGTTGATATTTAAAGCATATTCCAATTTGGATAATATTTCAAGGGACATATTCTCTTTCCCCTTCAGAATTTTTGATATGTATTGCTGAGTGCAGCCCATTCTCTCTGCCAAGGCATTCTGAGTTAACCCAGTCTGCCTCATCTTCAAAAACACTCTGACCGCTATCTTTTGAGAATGACGTACCCATATCCTGTTTTCACATTTCCTATCAACCTCATCCATCCATTTGGAAGATGTTTGGCTTTGATTTGCCTCCAAAAATGTCAACGTATTCGGTTTCATATTAACTTTTATAAATGCAAAGATAATTAATATTTTTTAAATTACAACTATCAGTTGTATAATTCTACAAAATTTATGAGTTACTGGTTGTCAAGATAAATGTTGTATATTATTACTTTTTTGAGTATTTACACCTATAGTGATTTGAGCAGCCAATAAAATTGCCGTATTTGCCTTTGCGGTAAGTTGTTTCTGAATAACTTTAATATGCAGTGTTTTTTTGCGGAACGTGAAGCCACATAACGCCCCCTGAAGCGGAACCACGTACAAAACGAGGCGTGAGCGAGTGTTTGAGCACGAAGTGCGAGTTGCGCGAGCCTCCGATGTTTTGTGTGGTTGTGCGAAGGGTCTCAGGCGTTCTGGTCAGTGGCGGAATGTTCCGCAATTAAGATGAGTCAGCCTTGTGATTTAAAATTTGCCATACAGTCGCTTGATTTGAGCGGAGTCCTTTGCAACGGTTGGATTTTCGCCTTTCTTGTATAGATTCAGCCCCTCTATTTGCCACAGAGGTTTCTTTACACCCGGTTCTTTACGTGTAATGTCAAGTGACGCGCCATAGCGTGCTTCTGAGCCCTTGTTCAGCACAAAACGCTCAATGAACATAAAAATCTCCGGAATATTCTCCTTAATGCCAATCCATGAGACCTCGTGACCGAAATTCTCATATCTCAGAATCTCATAACGCCAGCCGTTCTTTTTGAATACATCTACCAAATAATCAGAGCCGTACATTCCCTTTCCAGCCACTGACATATGAGTGTATGGCACAAGTTTATCTTTGGTACCGTGTACAAAAAACGTAGGTGCCGGCTGGCTGGTGTACTTTATCCTGTCGCCAAACGATGCTACCGCTCCGGAAAAGCTCAACACTCCCGCAAATTTAAAGCCCGAAGGCAAATCAGCCACCATTTCATTGTCGCTGTGCAGGTAATAATCGGCTTGCAATGACATTATTGCTCCCGCACTTGACCCCGATGCCATAATAAGGTTCTTGTCCACCTTCAGTGCCTCCGCGTTAGTGTATATATACGCTCCTGCGGCAAGCATATCCTCTGTAGCCATCTCCACAGATGTGACCAGATATGGAAGGGATTCAATTGGGTTCTTGAAACTCTTATTCTTCAGACCAAGCCTGTAATCTATTGCGGCACAAACAATTCCTCGTTTGGCAATGTTATTCATAGCACTTACTATATCAGAACTGTTTCTGGTTCCGTTTCTGAATCCGCCGCCAAAAGCAAAGATAAGGCACGGATGCTCTGACAGCGTGTCATCGGGGAAATAGACATCCATCTTAAGCGCTGAGTCACGCTCGGCATAAGTAATGGTCTCAACTGTTAAAGCACTGGCTGTCAAGCACATCAGAAGTGAGGCAAAAACTACAAAAAGTCTGGTTTTCATATTCTACTAAGCACATTTTTTTGTTTCAACTTGTAAATGTAGCAATTTTTAAGCGAAAGTCACCTTGCTGGCATAAAAAACATTATCTTTGTAGTTTGTTAGAGATATGGGATTTGGAATAAATACAACAACGCCGCCAGCAGTTAAGAATATTATTATAATTAACTGTCTATTCTTTCTGGCGTCAATCGCTCTGCCTAAGTTTGCCGGCATTGATGTGGTGAACCTGCTTGGACTGCATTATTTTGAGGCGGAGGCGTTCAATCCCATCCAACTGCTGACATATATGTTTCTCCACGATACATCGGGGCTGACACACATATTCTTCAATATGTTCGGTCTATGGATGTTCGGACGAGGCATTGAGGAGGCGTTAGGCACAAAACGTTTCCTTATTTTCTACTTTGTTACAGGAGTTGGAGCGGCACTTGTGCAGGAGGCTACGTGGGCTATAAGTTTAAACCAGATAAGTGACGCGTTTAACCAATATATAAACACTAAAGACATAAGTTTGCTGACTCCATATCTTCAAAACCTCGATGCAAATACATATATTCCTGTAAGTCAGGCGCTTCAACTTAAAGCGTTGCTTCTCAACAAACCAGTGACAATTGGCGCCAGCGGCTGCATATTCGGTCTGCTCATAGCCTTTGCAATGCTGTTCCCTAAAGCGGAGATATTCCTGCTTTTCATACCAATTCCAATAAAAGCCCCGATATTTGTGGCGATATACGCTGTGGCTGAGCTATTTATGGGCATCGCCGGCACGGGCGACGGAGTGGCGCATTACGCACACCTTGGAGGTATGCTTTTTGGATTGATACTGCTTCTTATATGGCGCAATGATGACAACGGTGAGAACCTTTTACAGAAAACAAGTGAATGGTTCTCTAATATAAGGGGCAAGATAAGAGACGCTTTCAGCAGAACTCAGATGAAAGTCAAGAGACCGCAGCGGAATGCCTCAGATGCCGAATGGAACCAATATAACCGTGAGGCAAAGGCAAAGAGAAATGCCCGCATTGATGAAATTCTTGAGAAAATCAAACGTTCAGGTTACTCAGCACTTACTGATGATGAAAAGCGTGACCTTTTTAATATGAGCAAATGAGAACATTTTTTAATGTAATATTAGGGATTCTTAGTGTGATAGTGGGGGTGGCTCTGCTTATGACCGATGTAATTTCATACATTCAGCCTATATCAGCACTCTATATACTCTGCCCGCTCACACTATTCTTCTCCACCCTCTTCATTCTCACCCTGTTTCTCTCTGTGTATTGGTTCTGCAACCGCTTCTGGCGTATGGGAATAGTAGGGTTGCTACTGCTTGCGGCATCGGCGCCAAATATGATGAAGACCTACAGTCTGGTTCCTAAGTATGAGACAAAAAACGTCCCTGACGCCATATCGGTTATGACCTACAATGTTCACCTGTTTGACTGGTTTGAAGGTTCAAAAGGTGTAGCCAACGCAGAAAAGATTCTTGACTATGTCTCTTCAGCAAGCCCCGATGTGGTATGTTTTCAAGAGTTCCTTTACTACCCTACAGGTACATACACGCTTGAATTCATTAAGAGCAAACTGCCAGATTACCCATACTGCAGTGTTGAGGTGCTGAATAACAGCATACGAGTGGCAAAATGCGTTGCAACATTCTCAAAGTATCCTATAGTGGAGAGTGAGAAGATTAACTTCAACTCATCTTGTCACGGTGCCCTGAAATCAAAGATTGCCGTTGGTGCTGACACTCTTACGGTAGTAAACTTCTATCTTAAATCAAATCAACTTACACAGCAAGAGAAAGACCTTGTGCCTGATGCAGTCAACCCTAATGACAGTGTAACCGATTTCTCTAACGGAGTGTTCCACAAAATTTACAACAAACTGGTTAAGGCAAGTCTTGAACGTTGTATGCAGGCAGACACTCTTGAGTATAGGGTGAAAGATATTGACAGCAAACTTGTACTCTGCGGTGATATGAATGACATTCCGTCTTCATACTCTTACCGTACGCTGAGTGAAGGACACAATGACGCCTTTCTTCTGATGACAGCGTTCAGTTTGGGCAGCACATTCCACGAGGGTATCTATAACTTTAGAATTGATTATATTTTCACATCAAAAGACCTTGTTCCAGTTGAGTTCAACCTTGATAACCAGAAAATGTCAGACCATTATCCATTGACTTTAAAATTTAAAGTCAATGGATAATGGTCTATTGGAGTCTTTTAACTTTTGTTAAAACTTCGTTTTAACCATGTTACGTCGTCACTCGGCATAACTTAAGTAAACTTAGTTTTGCACTCGTTCCTAGTAACAGTCAATTTTTAACTTTTAACTATTCACTAAATATGATTCCTGTAGTATCAATCATTATGGGCAGCACAAGTGACCTTCCGGTTATGGAGAAGGCGGCTCAGGTGCTGAATGACTTCAAAATCCCATTTGAAATGAACGCTCTCTCAGCACACCGCACTCCGGAGGCTGTTGAAGAGTTTGCAAAGAACGCCCAACGCCGTGGCATTAAAGTTATAATAGCGGCGGCTGGTATGGCGGCGCATCTTGGTGGTGTAATAGCGTCAATGACAACGCTCCCTGTCATCGGGGTACCTATTAAATCATCAATTGAGGGTCTTGACTCACTGCTATCTATTGTTCAAATGCCTCCTGGCATACCTGTCGCCACAGTTGGTATTAACGGTGCTATGAACGCCGGCATTCTTGCTGTTCAGATTCTTGCTGTAAGTGATGACAAGTTGCAGAAGGAGTTTGCGGCATTCAAAGAGAATCTTAAAAAGAAGATTGAGAAGGCTAACGCTGAACTTAAAGAGGTTAAGTTTGAGTACAAGACTAATTAAGCATTAACTCTTATCATTATAATTACATCCACCCATCCGGTTTCACATTGAATCCAACCAGGAAGGGTGGCTGTTTTTTTATAGCCCGCTTTTGTAAACAGGGACTCAGAGGCGGTATTGCCTACCGGTATGTGGCAATATATCTGATGCAGGTGCAGGAATCCAAAAACATACTCACGTGCCTGTTGCAACGCTTCAAAAGCATAGCCTGAGCGGCGGAACGGCTCCGTTATCATTATTCCAACCTCAAGACGTGAGTTGTGATAGTCAAAATTAAAGAGGTCAAGCAAACCTAAACGCTCACCATCAACCTTCCGCTCTATTATCAGTTTCAGTTGTCCTTGCGTATATATGTCACGAGGTGATGAGGCTATATATTGCTTCAGTTCATACTTTGAGTACGGAGAAACCGTATTTGTAGTACCCCATAGAGAGGCGTCATTCTCCAACGTGTAGAGAAAATCCAAATCCTCTGGTTCCAATGCTCGTAGCACAATATTATCTGATTGCAAAAACATATTAATTATTAATTATTAATTAATTTAATTGCTATTATCACTTTTACAGCAATACGCACAAGTGCTTTAGCAAGTGGGCACCGGCTATGGCGGTCCACATAAATTGACATAGAGCCATAAAAGGCTTCATAGTATGCACGTGAACGGTGATTTGAACTCTTGCCTTTAAGATGGGTGACAGTGATTGGCAGGTAGTAGTTATAAAAACCTGCATCTACTATTGAAACAGACAAATCCACGTCCTCACCAAACATAAAGTAGCACTCAGGAAGCAAAGCCTTCTCCTTTAATACAGCACTGTTCAATAACATAAAGGCACCGCACAACACATCTGTCCTACCCTTCTCACTCTCTTTAAGACGGACATTATAATATGACGCAAACAGCGGACTGTTTGGAAAAAGTTTTGTCAACCCCACGATTTTACAGAATGAACGCCACAGCGTAGGTCGGTTACGCTTGCTCTCCTTAAGGAATTTACCGTCACCATCAATCATTCTAACCCCGATGGCTCCCAAATTCTCCAATTCATCTGCCTCTGCAAGCACCCTGCGTAAAGTGTCATCTTCTATGAACAAGTCAGGGTTAAGCAGTAATATATACTGTGAGTCTGACTTGCGTATGGCAATGTTATTTGCTTTTGCAAAGCCCACATTCTCAGCACTTTGAATATAGTTAACATCGGGGAAGGAGGTAGCCACAGCCTCCGCAGAGCCGTCAAAAGAAGCGTTATCCACAACAAAGACCTCAACATCAAGCCCCTCAGCGGCGCGTCTTACCCTTGCAAGGCACTCAAGAAGCAAATCCTTGACCTTGTAGTTTACTATTATTACTGACAGACGATGCATTTAATAGTCACTGCTCTGCAAACGCTCTCCCAAACGGATAAGCCAATTCTTCTTAGGTTTGGCTAAAAGAAACTCATTATTGTAAGAGGGCTTTGTCTGCCCTTTGATTATGGCATAGATGACACCCCAGTCAGGCAATCCGCCAAGATTGCGGTCATCAATGTAAATGTCAGCGTTTATCTTACGTGAATATTCAGCATTATCTCTCTCTTCCTCAGGGTGGTTGCTGTTAACGGCATAGAGTTCAAGCCCGTTACTGTGGCAGTACTCCACCGCCTCTTCAAGCAGTTCTCCCGTGCGGTACGTCCACAAGATAATCTGGCAATGGTCTTCTGATTGCAACTTTTTCAGGGTCTCAAGAGCAAATGGAATAGGCTTGCCTATACGCGGATATTCGTGCGTAACAATGGTTCCGTCAAAATCTACTGCTATTATCATATTATCTTTAGTGAAAAGTTAAAAAAGAAAAAAGAAAAGTTAGGAATGTTAGGAAAAATAGTGCTGAATCTTATACTTTGTTGGTTTGCAAAATATAAGTGCAATGAAAATTATTAACATCGGGAAAAGGTTCTTCAGGCTTTGGAACATCGTGGGATTCAAATCCTCAGTCACATCAAGTCTGCCATTCAGGGGAATCAGGGCGTAAACCACTATTGCCACGATGCCTGTAAATGCAATCATAAGCATTTGGAACAGGTTCCACTTGAAATAGTACGCAAGGTCAACCTGCTTCTTCATCTTACTGTTATATACCCCGATGGCAACAGGTATAAGAACCAGCATCAAGCCAAGCTCAATATATTCAGCAACAAGCCTTTCTGTTCCATACAACTTAGGAAAACTGTAATTGAATATATGAGCACACACTATTCCTACTACAAACACCGCATAAATGCAGTAATATATTGCCAAAAGTTTGTTATTAATCTCTTTCATAACTTATTCCTCTTAAACATTATGAGATACCTCGCTAACGCTCGGTATGACGAGGCTGTCAATTATTAATTATTAATTGTTAATTATTAATTCTATACTCCGTTCTGTCCAGTATTGAGCGTCCCAATGTCACGGAATCTGAGTATTGCAACTCATCACCCACTGAGATGCCACGTGCAATGGTAGTAATCTTAACGTCAAAATCCTTTAGCTTGCGGGCTATGTAATAAGCAGTTGTATCGCCCTCCATAGTGGGGCTCAATGCAAACACTATCTCCTTTATGCCACCAGCCGCCACACGCTCCACAAGACTCTCTATCTCAAGGTCTGACGGTTTTATTCCATCCATCGGGCTTATGACACCGCCAAGCACGTGATAGAGCCCGTGATATTGCTCGGTCTCCTCCACAAGCATAACCTCCTTGATTGTCTCAACCACACAAACTGTTGAGGCGTCACGCTTAGGGTCTGAGCATATTTGGCAGACATCAGAGTCTGATATATTCTTGCACACCTTGCAATACTTGACCTCATTCTTCATAAGCAGTATTGACTGGGCGAAGTCATTAACCTGCTCCTTATCCTGACGCAGCAGATAGAGGGCAAGCCTCAACGCCGACTTACGCCCTACTCCAGGCAGTTTTGAAAGCTGATTGACAGCATTTTCAAGCAAGTATGAAGGATATGACTGCATTTTTTTACTATCTTTGCAGTTACAAAGATAGTAAAAAATAGGTTAAAGGGACAAGGGTCAAGGAGAAAGGTTTTATGATTATTAAAAGTGCGGTATTTATTAAAAGTAGCCCAAAGGTTTCAGACTGTCCTAAGTCAGCACTACCTGAATATGCCTTCATAGGTAGGTCAAATGTAGGCAAATCATCTCTGATAAATATGCTGACAGACCATAAAGGCCTTGCTCTTACAGGTTCCACACCTGGTAAGACACTGCTAATAAACCATTTTCTGATAAATGACGCCTGGTATCTTGTGGATTTGCCAGGATACGGTTTTGCTCAGCGTGGCAAAAAACAGAGAGATGAGTTGCGTGCAATGATTGAGGGATATATTCTGGGGCGTGAGGCTCTCACAAACCTCTTTGTGCTTATTGACAGCCGACTTGAACCACAAAAGATTGACATTGAGTTCATAAACTGGGCTGGAGAGAACGGCATTCCATTCTCAATAGTATTCACCAAAGCCGACAAACTTACAAAAACCGCTCTCAACACAAATATTGAGAATTACAAGGAGAGATTAAAAGAAGATTGGGAGACACTTCCCCCAATCTTTATAACATCTTCAGAAAAAACTATCGGAAGAGAGAGTTTGTTGAACTATATAGACAACATCAACTCCGATACAGTTATTCCCTAACAATCCCCTCTGTTAATTACTAATTACTAATTACTAATTGCTAATTGTTAATTGTCCCTACTTCTTCTCCTTAACAAATATCCAAAGGATACCTGAGATAAGAAGACATATAGCGCAGATTGCGAATATTATTGACTTGTCCTCAGCGGCATCAATAACCTCACCCATCTTGAATGAGGCAACCAACTGCGGAAGAACTACAGAGAGGTTGAATATACCCATATATAGTCCCATCTTGGATTGGTCAACACGTGAACTCATAATAGCGAACGGCAGTGATACAAGTGACGCCCAACCAATACCAACTATGACAAGAGCCACAAAGAATGTGTAAATGTTTGCTCCGCAGAAGTAGATGATACCATAGCCTAAAGCCATTGCAAGGATTGCCCCTGTATGAGTGTGAGCCATACCCTTCTTGGCGGCAATTACATTAAGTACAAGAACAGGTAGCAAAGCGCCTATAAGGTCACGTACAAGGAACGCCATTGAGTTTACTGTTTGAGCGGAACCTGCATCTATGCCTGAAATTACATTTGCAACATAGAAGAACATATATACGTTCATAGTTTGAACGCCCCACCAAGTAAATGAGTGTGCAAGCAAAATCTTCTGGAACTCGTGCATATCTTCCTTTACCTTAAATGTATTGGTAAGCACTAACAGAAGCGCCACTATTTCAATTGCAACACAAGCAAGTTCAACTGCGTTCAATCCAAAATAATGAGGCATTGAGGCTATTATGTCGGCTGGAATAAAGAGTTTTGCTACAATTACATAGATGCCGTACACAAGGAAACCGTAAAGAGGGAGAACGGCGTTATTCATATCCTTGATTATAGAGCCTTTTGGAGCGGCGGTATCAACACTCTTTACTGCGTCATCTGATGACTCAGCACTTAATTCACGAGGTTCCTCAATGAAGAATATAGGCACAATGGTAAAGAGAACCGCTATTGCCATACCTACATATATAAGAGTCTCATTACCCCAAAGCACCGCTATAAGATAAGCGAGCACACCGCAGGTACCTGATACTGTCTGCATCCAGGTGTAACCCTTACTGCGCTGTTCCTGTGTGGTACAGTCCGCTACAAGTGAACGTGTAGGGTTAAAACTTACGTTAATGGACAGGTCAAGTGTAAGAGCCACGCAAACAGCAATTGGAAGCAAGCCTGCGGCACCCTCCATACCAAGCATCTTCTGTACTATCTCAAGGTTTGGCAGGGCTAAAAGCATAAGACCAGTAAGCAGACCTCCAAAGATAATCCAAGGGCGGCGACGGCCTCCCATAAACCAAAGTTTATCACTTACAGCACCCACGATTGGCTGAGCTATGATACCGGCAATAGGACCTGCAGCCCATACTATACCTATATCACCGATACTAAGACCATACTTCGTTGACAATATCCAACTTAAAGCAGAGATTTGTACTGACAGGCCGAAACCCATTGCAGTAGCAGGCAAACTGAGCAGTGCATAGAACCACGTGCTCATCTTTTTCTGTCCTTCTAACATAGAATTTGATTTTAAGGTTATTTATGGTTATTAAGTTATATGCAAACTTGAGCGCACAAATTTAATAAAAAAATCGTTTTAAATTCTCAATTTTTTCAACTTTTGTTAAAACTTCGTTTTAACCATGTTACTTCGTCACTCGGCATAACCTAAGTAAACTTAGTTCTGCACTCGTTCCTAGTAACAGTCAACTTTTCACTTTTCACTTTTTACTCTATTCACTCCAATCTTTTCACACATCTTACCGCCCGTCCGTAGTATTTCTCATTATGCGTAAGATAGCAGGTATATTCACTATAGAATGTAAATACATCAACAGCCTTCTCCTTATAACTCTTGTCCTTGCTGTATGTCCAAGGGTCAGCAGACCAGAATGAGCCGTTGGCACCTGTGTACCAAGCCTGATTAGCGGCGGCGAACCCGGCAGGCAGAAGAGAGAATCCGTAATCATCTATACCGGCAACATAACCGCTCCCAGTGTACCAACCTGATTTAGTCTTCAGATGCGTTCCTGAATATTCTATCTCTGATACAGTTTCAAGCAAAGTAATTATCTCTAATGTATCCGGTACGTGCCATCCGTTAGGACATATACCCTGACGGTCTCCAGGGAACACTGTAACTTGAGATAGAGCGTCCGCCTCACTCTTCAGTCCCACTGCGGCTGCCCACGTGTAGAGTAAGCCTAACTTGTTTCTTTGTTCCTGCGTAAGATTGCCGGAATACTCTGTATGCTCATTTTTTGGATTGAAATAATACGGTCCTGCTGACTCATCAGATGTCATAGCATATATATACGCATTAGGACGCTCACTTTCAGTATCATAGCGTGTAGCCTTGAGATTTTCAGCCGTCCAGCACTGCCTGCCTATTTTGACCACAGGATAGATATTCCCCTGACAGTCTGTAACAGTGGCGGGACAAGCATCCACAGTTGATGAGTATAATTTATATGACGCAGTGGCACTTGGTGAAAGGTGTATGGAATCTCCCTCCCCTATGACATTGCCTGAAGCGTCTTTCCATATATACTTTACGCCTCCTGACGCAAAAATGGTAGTCTCATCTCCTTCACATATCTTCCGCTCACCGCTTACCGCAAGGTCAAGTCCCGGGGTGACACTGAGGTGCAGGGTTACAACGCTGTCACAGCCCTGCACACTTGGTACCGTACGGGTGTAATCACCCGGTTTAGACTCAAAAAATCCGTTATATGAGTATGTTGAGCCCTGACAAATGGACGCATAGAGTTCATACTCTTTCCTTGGCTCAACTGTCAGTTCCAACTCCACAATGCTGTCACAACCAGCCTTTGATGTAAGATATTGATAATGCTTGCCAGCGGTATTCACGTCAAATCCGTGCTCCTGGTACCGTTCACAAGAGTAAATATGACCGTACAAATAGGTATGTACAGGGGTTATTTCAGTAAGCGTAAGTATAATAAATGTCTCCTTACCCTCTTCCCCCATAATTGTTTTCTTATGCACGCCCGGCTCTGTCAGGCCTTCGGGGAAATATTCATCTTTATAGACTGTGCCTTTACAAAAACTACGCTCATACATAACCTCCGCAGTCTCAACACCCTCTCCGGCAGAAATAGTATAGTCACACACATCACCGGCATAACCGTCTATCATAAGGTAGTATCTTTTGCCTGGCGTGAGACCGGTTGCCGTAACAACTCCGTTCGTCTCTATGGCTGGATTCCAGCAGTTTGAGTAAGGAATAAAAATCTTGCAATCCTCTGTCTCATATATTCGCATCTGTATGCCTATGCCTCTTTGGCAGTTATATGTGAAGATATTAAGGCTTGCTGTCTCCTCTGATGCCACAAACTGAAGCCATGAGTTATTCTCAATGGAACCGCAGAACTCATTCTGAAGATTGCCAGGCTTTTCAGCGGAATAGGAGGAACTTGTATTGCCACAATAACCGCTTGGAGATTTTATAAGAGTGGCGTCACGACACAGGTTTGCCGCAATAACCTCAGATGACTTGCATTCAGGTTTCTCTATATTCTCAAGTTCATACAAACAGACCCCCACCTTTGAGTCAGATGTCATTGCCACCCTCACATAAACTGTCTCACCTGGTTTTATTGTGTTTATGTCAAGCACCTCAGGCACACGTCCGTTATTTGAACAGATAACGGTACGCAGTGATGAGCACTCCCCTGTATATACGGCGACAAAACCGTTAAGGTAATTCCCCTCAGTGGCAATTGCAAGGCGTCCGCTCTCTGGCATAACTGCCTTGAGCCATACATCATTGTATTTCTTAGTTGTCCAACCGCAGTCTGTTTTTGTGATTTGACCGGCACCTGTAGTTAGTGTGTACTGCTTGAATGAGCACTCTTTGACTACCGGCACACTAATGGCAGTACCGCAGTCAGCAACTGCCGCCGCGGCAACCATCAATAAACATAATATATAAGCAACCCTTTTCACAGTACAATCCCGATATATATCCTATTTCTCCTTTCTCATTTCTCCTTTCTCATTTCTCATTTCTCATTTCTCATTTGCCTATTTACCGTTTCAGTGTAAAGTGTCCCGAATAAACCTTGTCACTATCCTGACGGCGTACAATGTACCAATAGTCATCAAACGGCATCAGATGACCGTTGTATATGCCGTCCCAGCCATCGGGCTGTGTCCTGTATGTATATGATATAAGACGCTTACCATAGCGGTCATAAATTTCAACAGTTGAGTCAGGATAACCGTCAAGGTTTTTAATAACCCAAGTGTCATTAAGTCCGTCACCATTTGGTGAGAAATATGCAGGGAACTCAAGTTCAAACGTGCATTTCACTTTCAAATGACAAATACTGTCACAGCCGTTCACCGTTTTCAATGTGTCAACATAAAGTCCGGCACTTGTAATAGTGCGTCCGTGCCAAGTGTATGAATCTCCGTTGTTTATATAGATTGAGTCTGACATTAGATATACGGGATTGAACTTGAGATGCAGCACATAGACGCTATCCATATCATAGACACTCTTATACCTCTTATAGTGGTCACCCGCTGTTTTCACATACTCCTTCTGCCAAAGAACTGAATCTCCTGGACAGATGGAATCATTCTGTTCAAACAGATAGTCGTGGTAAACATAGAGTTCAAGATTCACAATACTGTCACAGCCGTGAATAGTTTGAAGTGTCTGAGTAGCGGTAGTGCGCTCATCTACGGCAATTATGTCAAAATTATACTTTTGATAATGAGTGCCTTTCTCCACCGTGTCACGTAGTTGGGTAAAGACTGGCTCATACGCGGTTATGAATAGTTGTGACTTAGCCTCACAACCTTTCTTTATTATTTTTGATTCAAGAACAGTGTCTTTCTTTACCTCTATGTTCTCATAACCTCTGCCATTATATAGGACATTTGTACAGCACTCATCAAAAAGCGTGACAGTGGCGGTTGATATGACATCGAGGTGAAGAGTGAGCGTACTGTCACAGCCGCACTTTGTTTGAAGATTCTGCGTGTACACTCCACCCTCGGAGACATTGAACCCGTGTTTTGTATAGGTTGAGCCTTCACAAATTGACTCAAAAATGTTCTCCTCCTGCGGACGGCACACCCTAAGGTTAAGTGTGTAGTGGTTACAATCTTCCTCACGGTAGCATACGGTATCATTCTCAGGCTTCTCAATAAAAAAGCCGTGTCCTGAATAGTCATTGCCGTAGCAAATCATATCAGTATAAGACTCACGTACAGTGGGAGTAACCTCTATTTTGAAATCAATCTCAGACTCACACTCCACAGCAAAAATTTCCTGCATAGCAAAAACCATACAGGAAATGATAAGCAATATTTTTATTACGCCGTTCAGACGCATCTTTTATTTTGCGAACATCTCTTTCAGACTGCCAAGCGAGCCGAGCACACCTGTAGCCTCATACGGGATGTACACTGTTTTGTTGTCTTTCCCCGATGCCATCTCCTTGAGACCGTCAATATATTTGATGGCGAGCAGATAGTTGACAGGGTCGGCACCTTTTATAGCCGCTACAGAATCAGCCACTTGCTTGATGGCAGCCGCCTCAGCCTCAGCCTGAAGAACCTGAGCCTTGGCCTGACCTTCAGCCTTTAGAATGCGAGCCTGCTTCTCAGCCTCAGCGGCGTTAATCTCCGCTGATTTCTCACCCTCTGACTTCAATATCGCAGATTGCTTCTCACCCTCCGCCTTCAGAATCTCAGCACGGCGGTCACGCTCCGCCTGCATCTGTTTCTCCATTGCTATGCGTATGCTTTGCGGTGGTGTAATATCCTGTAGTTCAACACGATTAACCTTGACACCCCACTTATTTGTGGCTTCATCAAGCACTGAGCGTAACTTTGAGTTAATGGTATCTCTTGAAGTAAGTGTCTCATCAAGTTCCAACTCTCCTACAACATTACGCAGTGTGGTTTGGGTAAGTTTTTCTATTGCCATTGGCAGATTCTTGATTTCATAGACTGACTTAACTGGGTCCACTATCTGAAAATAGAGAAGTGCGTTTATCTCTGTCATAACGTTATCTTTTGTAATAACGCTCTGTTTGTCAAAGTCATACACTTGCTCACGCAAATCAATCTTGTTACTCATACGAAGCGCCCCGTTATTCATTCTTGTAACAGTCTCCTTACCACGCTCAACAATAGGAAGTATTACGTTAATACCCGCGTTAAGTGTGCGATGATAGCGACCTAAACGCTCAATAATCATTGTCTCTGACTGAGACACAATCTTAATACCTTTTAATACATAAATAACCACCAAAATGCAGATAATTATTAAAACAATTGTTCCTGCTGACATAATTATATTAGTTAAAAGTTAAAAGTTAAAAAATAATAGTTATGAAGAGAAATAAAGCGTCACTTTTCTTTTTTCACTTTTCTTTTTTCACTTTTAGTATTATACTATCTCTTGAAATTACTGTAACCTCCGTGCCGGCTTCTATGACAGAGCCGTCTGCTGACACTGCTTTCCACATATCACCGTCAATCCTAACATAACCGGTTCCTTTGACCGCATCAACAGTCTCTGTAACAACCGCCTTACGACCTATTATGGCATCGGCGTTAGTAGCCACCTGCTCCCCGCCACGCTTGTTAAGCCACTTCAAGGCGAACGGACGGATAAAGACAAGGGCTAATATTGAGCCCACGATGAACGCTGAGATCTGGAACTCCAGACCAAGTTCAAAATAGGCGAGAATAGCGGCTATAAGTGTGCCTATGGCAAAACATATAACCCCGAAACCTGCTGTCACAAGTTCCAATATCACTAAAAACGCTGTGGCTATAAGCCAATAATAGTAAGGCGACATTTTGTAATAGTTAAAAGTGAAAAGTGAAAAAAGAAAAGTTAACTGTTACTGGTTATTTCCACAGTTTATTAGGATATATACCTTTGGCTATCAGTGCGTTGATTTGGAGTAGAACATTTGGTTTGTCTGCCGCATATGTAACTCCGAACCATTTGCTTGATGTATTGAGCACCTTAACTTTGGCATTGCCGTTGTTTATTAGGTGGTCAACCATAGTAGGTATATAAAACTCCGCTTTCAGGCTCTTCTCATTGGTCTTAAGGAACTCTTTGAAGAATTCCTCTGAATATTCAAAATAGTCTGGTGTGAAGCCCCACATATTCATTGACACAGGTGTCTCAGGAGCCACAATTGTGTCTGTCCCGTCATCGTTGTGATTTACAATGACACCGCCCTGCTCTTCAATCTTTGTATGCTCAACTATTGATGTAAGGTACCCCGATGCGTCTTTCTGACACACTCCGCGAGATACTGTGCCGCTCTCTGAAAGAGTGTTCTTTACAGGGAAGCCTACCATACAGTACTGACCCTTCCTCCCCTCCATCTTCACAAGTTCATCAGCAAGCACCTGGAATGACTCTTTTCCATAGAAATCATCTCCGTTTATGACAGCGAACGGCTCTTTGACTATATCCTTACCCATAAGAACGGCGTGGTTTGTACCCCACGGCTTAACTCGCTCAGGGTTTACAGTAAAGCCCTCAGGCAAATTGTTCAAATCCTGATAAACTATCTCCACAGGAATTTTGTCAGCGAATTTGGAGACTACAATTTTTTTGAAGTCATCAGCAAAATCACGACGTATGACAAATACCACCTTGCCAAAACCGGCTCGTATTGCATCATAGATTGAGTAGTCAATTATGGTCTCCCCGTTCGGACCAAGCCCGTCCATCTGCTTCAAGCCTCCGTAGCGGCTGCCCATTCCCGCAGCCATCACATAAAGAGTAGGTTTCATTTTATGAAGTTTAAAATTTTATTAATCAAATATTTGTTTGCAATGCCTCTGGTAAATGAGCCATCTTTGTTAAAGAAAATCTGCGATTCAAACTGAATGCCGCTTTCAACCAACTTCTCACTAAGTTTCTTTGTCTGTTCCAGCGGAATTTCAGCATCATTTTCAGAGTGTAAAATTAACACTTTTTTATTTAATTTGGAAATATTATCAACAGCACTATTCTCAGAGTATGCCGCCGTAGCCCCCTCAGTTTTCATAATACGCTGAGTGACAATAGGATTATAATCTCTAATATCAGTTACAGGAGATACTACAACCGCCGCATTGAACGGGTTTTCCTCTGCCAATATGGCGGACATCGCCACTCCTGCGTTCAGTTTCTCCCCTACTATTATAAACTCTGACGCCTCTCCCCTGCTTATAATGTCTTTCGCCACCATTATGTAGTCAGCAGCGGGAGCTTTGAAAATATTCAGATAGTTGCCTTGTGCAAAATTTCTTCCCTGCCCCTCTGTCCCTCTTGTCTTCACCACCACTACTGAGTAGCCGTTATCACACATCGCTGTTTCAAAAGCATCATCTCTATTGCTTTCAAAATCAGATACATACATTATGTATTTACCATTACTTCCGCTATTTGGGCTTACAATGTAATAGTTCAAATTATCTGTTTTACGCAATTCTCTATGGAATTTAGGGGCGTCATCAAGCGTAATCAAATCCCTTATTTTAGCTCCTTTAACATCAAATAAGGATATTCGTGTAGGTGAGTTTAGAGTTTTTGCGGTGCATTCAAAATATTTGTAGTCCGCGCTGAATCTTGCCAAAGATGACACAGTATCAGGAGTAATGGTCTGAGGCTTAGAGCCATCGGCAGAGACCGAACATACATAACGGTTAATGCCGTCAGATGTTTGATAGTAGAGTCTTTTTGATGCGGCGTCATAGCCGTAGGCACTGGTAACGCCTATCTCCCCGTTTGTAAGTTGCTTTAACTTATTGCCGTTAGGACCATATAAGTAGAGTTGCTTTCTGTCATCCTCACATCTTGCGACAACAAAATTGTTTGTCCCATCTAAAAACTCAACAAACTTGGCTGCGAACGGAGGAATAAACTTATCTTCCTTGTATTCATATACATTTTTTGCAATGAATGTGTTAATGTTGACTTTTGCGAGTCTCAATACATTCTGAGCCTTGTTAAGATACATTACCGCTATCTGTTCTGGGTCTTGCGTAAGTTTAACGGCAGTAATGTATGCGGCATCGTGGTCTGGCATTACAACAGGTTTTGTCCACTTGTATTGTATGCTGTACATAAACAGTTGATTTCCTTTGCTGAAAAGCAGGTAATCTGAGTTGGGCGTCCATAACATTGTACTCTCTATGCCAAACGCCTCACGGAAATTGCGGTCACGCACACCATTGAATGTTGTGGCGGAGCCGTCCGTTGTCACCACGATGTCTGTATTATATTCCAATCGCTTGATAATCACATTATTATCACGTACATAGGCAAGTTTTTTGCCATCGGGGCTGAAGAGCGGACAAGACTGTGAGAAGTTGTCACTCAGGCGGTCACAGCGGTTGCTCTCTATCTTATATACGTAATAAGGACTCTTTGCCGTATCAGCGGGGGCTGGTTTAAGCAATATTCTGGTATAGTCTGGTGAGAATATGAAGTCTGACGCTTTTGCAAGAGGATTAACCCTCATCTTAGAGAATTCCACAAGGGTTTCCTGTTTAGCAGTCTTATACTCACCAACCATTATGGCTGAACTGTCACTGCTTAATGAGGCACAGTTACCATCGGGAAGAGGAAACAGTATGCTTAATAATGCTAATAACATAATTTATAATATAACTTATAAAGTATAATTCAAATCACCAAATCACCGCATCACCACATCACCACATCACCGACAAAGTTACAATAAAATTCGCACTTTTGCCAAATTGTCAGTATTCTTTGTCAACTGAGTTTTGGCACAATTATTGACTGAATTGCGGTGAACCTGATGATTAGACATCGGGGAAGACAAAAAAAGTAAAACAATTAAAACATTTATAAAGTTATGAGTAAAATTATTGGTATTGACTTAGGCACAACAAACTCTTGTGTCGCAGTTATGGAGGGCAATGACCCTGTAGTTATAGCAAACAGTGAAGGCAAGCGCACAACTCCTTCCATTGTCGCCTTTATTGATGGTGGTGAACGTAAAGTTGGTGACCCTGCAAAACGTCAGGCTATCACAAACCCTAAAAAGACTATTTTCTCCATCAAGCGTTTTATGGGTGAGACTTTTGAGCAGACCCAGAAAGAGATTAACCGCGTTCCTTATCAGGTTGACCGTGGTGACAACAACACCCCTCGTGTTAACATTGACGGACGCCTTTATACTCCTCAGGAGATTTCCGCTATGATTCTTCAAAAGATGAAGAAAACCGCTGAGGATTATCTTGGACAGGAGGTTAAAGAGGCTGTAATCACAGTTCCCGCCTACTTCTCAGACGCTCAGCGTCAGGCCACAAAGGAGGCTGGTGAGATTGCAGGTCTTACAGTCAAGCGTATTGTAAATGAGCCAACTGCGGCTGCTCTTGCATACGGTCTTGACAAGACAAACAAGGATTTGAAGATTGCTGTATTTGACCTTGGTGGCGGTACATTTGATATCTCAATTCTTGAACTTGGTGACGGTGTGTTTGAGGTTAAGTCAACAAACGGTGACACTCACCTTGGTGGTGATGACTTTGACCACGTTATTATTGACTGGCTTGCAGAGGAGTTCCTCTCTGATGAGGGTGTGGACCTTAGAAAAGACCCGATGGCTCTACAGCGTTTGAAAGAGGCTGCGGAGAAGGCTAAGATTGAGTTATCAAGTTCAACATCAACAGAGATTAACCTGCCATACATTATGCCTGTTAACGGTGTGCCAAAGCACTTGGTTAAGACACTTAGCCGCGCTAAGTTTGAGCAACTCTCTGACAGACTCATTCAGGCTACAGTTGAGCCTTGCCGCAAGGCTATGAGTGACGCTGGTCTCAGCAACTCTGACATTGATGAGGTTATTCTTGTAGGTGGTTCATCTCGTATCCCTGCTATCCAGGCTAAGGTTAAGGAGATTTTTGGCAAGGAGCCTTCAAAGGGTGTTAACCCCGATGAGGTTGTGGCTGTAGGTGCCGCTATTCAAGGTGGTGTTCTTACCGGCGATGTCAAGGATGTGCTTCTGCTTGATGTAACACCTCTGTCACTTGGTATTGAAACAATGGGTGGCGTTATGACAAAACTTATTGACGCCAACACAACAATACCTACTAAGAAATCTGAGGTATTCTCTACAGCATCAGACAACCAGCCATCAGTACAAATCAATGTACTACAAGGTGAGCGTCCAATGGCAAGAGACAACAAACAGATTGGTATGTTCAATCTTGACGGAATACCTGCCGCTCCACGTGGAGTTCCTCAAATTGAGGTTACATTTGATATTGATGCAAACGGTATCTTGAATGTATCCGCTAAGGATAAGGCTACAGGTAAGGAGCAGAAAATCAGAATTGAGGCTTCTTCAGGTCTTAGCGAGGATGAAATAAAGCGTATGAAGGCAGAGGCGGAGGCTAACGCAGAGTCTGACAAGCGTGAGAAAGAGAAGGCTGACACCATCAACAAGGCAGACGCTATGATATTCCAGACTGAAAAACAGTTGAAGGAACTTGGTGACAAGATACCTGCTGACAAGAAGGCTCCTATTGAGTCTGCTCTCTCAGAACTTAAAGAGGCTCACAAGAACCAGAACATTGACGCTATCAACACTGCCATCAAGAAGATGGAAGATGCACTTCACGCTGCTTCACAAGATATGTATAACGCAGCTAACGCCCAAGGCGGTGCAGGTGCGCAAGGCAACCCATTTACTGGTCCGAACGGTCCATTCAGCGGTGCTGCTGACGGCGGTTCTCAAGGTGGCTCTAACGGTGGTTCCTCAAACGGAGACAACGTTCAGGACGCAGACTTTGAGGAAGTGAAGTAACAAGATATTTTGAGCAGCAAAAGAAAGTGCACTCGTTAGTTATATGCTTCTGAACTGCACTATAAAAGTAACTTAAGAAGGCTTACCTATATGGTAAGCCTTCGGCATTTGTGTAAGTTTTGGGTCTAATAGACAAAATTGAGCTTGCCGGCAAACTCAGGGATAAATTTAACAGCCTTCAGTTCTACAACATATCTGTGCTGAGGAATATGATAGAACACCAAATCGGGGAAAAACGTCTGTTCTCCAAGCATCTCTAATTGGTCAGCAATCTGCTGACTAATTTGGTCAACGGGGCGTTGACTTTTCACGACACGTTCATTGTAAAACAGATACCAACGCTCAAGGTGGTGCCCCTGGCAATCCGTTCCAAAGTGGTGCTGCTGACGGCGGTGCTCAAAGCGGTTCTAACGGCGGCTCCAACGGAGACAACGTCCAAGGCGCTAACTTTAAGGAAGTGAAATAACGACGAAATATATGTTACATTGTATGTTTTCAAATCAGACGCAGTCGTTCGGAATTTCCGAACAACTGTTTTTTCCTCTAATTCTCCTTCTTCAATAAACTCCACCGCACACAGGAGACCTATAGCCAATGCATACGGATTATGTATGAACGATTACGATTTGCTCCCTTCGCTTCTAAATAACCGAACTTTGTCAGTTGACGCAAATAGCGTTTTGCTGTCGTGGCTGTAAACCCGAATTGTTGTATTATTGTATTTGTTGTAATCTCATCCTTATTGACCAAATACACAAGTATATCCGCCAATTTATCGGCCAAAAATGGTTTTACCGACCATTTGTCGACCAATTCGGTAATAATCTTTTGTTTATCGACCATTTCCCCTGCCACCGAATTAGTAAATTGGTCAATATCTGTCTTCAAATGCTTGCAATGAAGAGAGGACATGAAGTTGATGAATATATTGACATCCTCTGCTTCACGCGCATCAATAAGAGATTGAATATATTCTGCTTTATCTTCTTTAAGCACCTTGGTTGGCAAAACATCATACTCCATTTGAATTAAGTTCATCAACAATCTGCTGGTTCTGCCATTACCGTCAGCCCATGGATGAATAGTCACTAATTCAAAGTGAGCCCAAAAACTAAGGTCATAAATTGATGCAATATCCTTAGCATCAATTGCCATTCTGCGTTTATTAAGTTCGTTGCAAAATGCCTGTAGTTTTACAGGAATTTTCAAATATGACATATATGACTTCCCCTCGATTCCTGCGGTTACATTTAGTTTACGTAATTCGCCACGTGCAGCGGAGAAATCGCCACCAACAGAGTGATACTCAGAACCAGTACGTGACATAACCTTTGATGCAAGCAGAATAAGCCAATCAATGGTTATGTCTTCATGTTTCTTTATCCATACCCTACCATAATCGTATGCATTCTTAAGATCAAGGTTCATGTTCTGTTCTACAATAGTACGCTTGCTGGAAGTGATACCCTCATCGAATAGTAATTTTGCTTCCACCTCTGTCACGGTAGAACCTTCAATAGCTGTTGAATGGGTGATAATGCTATATAGATAGAACTTATCATAGTCTATCTGGTCTATGATTCCAAGCTTTCTGTGCTGTTGAAGCAAATCTTGAAGTATATATTTATGCTCTTGCGTCATTTTATAATCGCCAATAATACAAATTACAAATGTAGCAAATTTGCAGTATATATGCAATATTTAGCAATCCTTTATGAACGTTATTTCACCGTCAGCAGAAACTCTGCTGCACATAGAAGTCCGAGAGCCCAGGCAAATGGATTATGGAACATAAGTGTCACTGCCAGAATGCCATCTATAAGAAGTAGCATAGATGCCATCTGTATGGTTGATTTTAGTTTTGGGAACTCTGCAATTTTGTTTTCCGCCCACAACACGTAACTACCCAATACAATCAGCAACATACCGCACATTAAGCTCATATAAATAAGTGCATTCTGCTTGGCTTGAGGTAGCACGTCCAAACCTTTGTTTATCAGCGGAGTAAAGGTTGCAATTATATGCACCACACCCATTATTGCTATGGCAATAGAGTTGATTTTAATAAATCTGTTTTTCATACTAACTGTATTTTATTATGGTAGTTTCTGCATACTGTACCCTAACTGACACTTGACGGCAACTTACCACTCAACCATCCACGCTCATTACATAGTGCAATCAACTGTTGCAAGAGTTCCACCTCATAGTGGTCATACATCTCAATATTCAAATTATTCTGTTCCATAGTAGTGTAAGGGCATCAAAAGTTGAAACAACTGTCAGGCAAAAATAAGACCTGCAAGCAAAATGGCTGACAACACATACATAGGTATTGTCAGTTTTTTATATTTGCCTATACAAAGATTAATAAACAGGTAAGATAACATTCCTATTGCTAGTCCTGTGGAGACCGAGTATGTAAACGGAATGGAAATTGAGCATAGGAAAAACGGCAACGCCTCTGACATATCATTCAAGTCAACATCTTTTATAGGAGTTATCATAAACGCACCTACAATTATCAGAGCAGGAGCGATAGCAGCACTTGGGATTGCCAGAAACAGAGGGGAAAACAGCATAGCAAAACCAAAACATACCGCTATTACAAACGCCGTAAGTCCGCTTCTTCCACCCTCCGCAATGCCTGCCGCACTCTCAATATATGTTGTGGTGGTGCAAGTTCCAAACATAGCACCTGCCACTGTTGCTACTGCATCAGCCATAAATGCCTTTTTTATCGGGTAATCAGGGCAGTTAGGGTCAATTTGTTTTGATTTTGTAATCACCCCGACTATAGTCCCTATCGTGTCAAACATATCCATAAACAACAATGTGAACACAACTATCAACATATCAATAGAGAATATATCACTCCACTCAAATTTGCAGAATATAGGTTCAAGACTGCCCGGCATTGAAACCACACCGTTATAATGAACCAGCCCGAAAGGTATAGCCACAACAGTGGTTGCAACAATTCCAATCAACATTCCTCCCTTGATTTTCAGCGATACAAGAGTACCTGTAATCACAAGCCCTATCAGACATATTATTACATTAGGGTCTGATATGGAGCCCAGCGATACCACAGTTGAAGGATTGCTTACAACTATATGTGCGTTTTCAAAACCAATTAATGCTATAAACAGACCAAAACCAACGCTCAAACCTCTTTTCAGTGAACTTGGAATAGAGTCTGCTATCAGGTTCCTAAGATTTGTAACGGTAAGTAGAATGAATATCAAACCTTCAATGAACACCGCCGTAAGTGCAAACTGCCAAGTATGCCCCATTGTAAGGCATACAACAAATACAAAGAATGCGTTTAATCCCATTCCAGGAGCAAGCCCGAACGGCATTTTGGCATAGAACGCCATAACCAGCGTTCCAACTATTGCCGCAAGCGCAGTTGCTGTAAAAACAGATTCAACAGGCATAATGGCTGAAAACATTGAAGGATTAACGGCAAGTATATATGCCATTGCCAAAAAAGATGTCACACCTGCAATAACCTCATTTTTGACGGTCATTGTCTCAGGATTGAAACCAAACAGTTTTTTTAAAGTCTCCATTATAATATTGATTTCATTTGCGACGCTAAGTTAAAGCATTTTATAAAATTTAGCAAATTCCGCTGTGGAAACTAAATATACCGTTTATTTTGTAACTTTACACCGCAATGACAACTCACATTTTCAATCCACAACACGATTTGGCGTTAAGCGAGGGGAGCCCGTGGTACAGAGCCCCTAAATCAGCGATACAGTTTGCGGCGGACTGTGCCTTGCTGCCTGTATGGTACGCTGATGAGGGAGATTCAGTAATTTCCCCGATGCCTGACAATGAGTGGTGGCACGGAATGTGCGAGCGTTTTCCACGACTAAGGAACATAGAACTGAGGCAAACCATAACCGGCGGAGATATACTTGAGCCTTGGGGACAAGATGCGGAGGTATATTACCGCCTTAAAACAGAACCACAGGTTGATATTACTCGCATAAAAGAACTATCAGACCGCAAGATGACCTGCCGCGCGTTTGAGCACTTGCGTCAGAAAGGCGTTACAGAACTTCCAACAATGCCTGAGACACTTACTACAACAGATGATATAGAGCGGTTTATTAAGAGCAACGGCAGATGGGTGCTGAAACTGCCGCTTTCAGGAAGTGGAATCGGGATTATAAAGGGAGAGAGAAGCCTTGATGAGGGTATGCGGAACCGCCTGAAAGCGGAACTTAAACGGAACGGTCACATTATGGGAGAGCCATACTATGACAAGGTTATTGACTTTGCTATGGAGTTTCACAGAGCAAAAGAGGGCGAATGCACATTTGAAGGTTACTCACTATTCACCACTACAGAAAAAGGCATATACGCAGGCAACCTGCTTGCATCTAACACAGTGATTGAGAGTAGAATAGCAGCCCACATAGCCGTAGAGAGACTGCACGCCACACAAAAACTGCTGTCAGAGTTCATATCAAAAGAGTACACAGACTACACCGGAGCCATCGGGGTGGATATGATGGTATATAAAGATGGGACAGATTACAGACTGAACCCTGTGGTGGAGATTAACGTACGCCACACAATGGGTATGGTGGCACGACATTTCTTTGACAACTTCCTGAACTCTGAAAGCGAGGGTTGGCTACGGATTCTCCGCCTTAATCACGATGTCATACCAGCGGGAGCGATACAACTATGCCCCGTAACAGCGGACACACAAGTAACCATTGTGGCTGATATTATGAAAAATTAGTAACTTAGCACCCTCAAAAAACAAAAAAAGATGAAACTGATTCCAAGTTTTCAAGTGGACCACACAAACCTGATGCCAGGCATCTACATTTCAAGAACAGACAAGGCGGGCGATATTCTTATCACCACGTTTGACATACGAATGATAAAGCCCAACCGTGAGCCGGCTATAGCACAGGCGGCAATGCACACGCTTGAGCACCTTGTGGCCACTTTTATGCGTAATGAGCCCTCTATAAAAGATGATGTGATATATGTGGGTCCTATGGGCTGCCACACGGGAATGTATGTTATCCTGCAAAAGGAGCACACTATTGATGAGGTTCGCAAATTAATGATTAAGGCGATGCAATATGTCGCTGATTATAGCGGTGAGGTTCCCGGAACAACGCCAGCCACGTGCGGCAACTATCTGTTGCACGACCTCCCGATGGCAAAATTTGAGGCAAGACGCTATGCTGAGAGACTGAGAAATGAGTTCTGCTGTGAGTATCCTCACGCATAGGCGCTATAGATTCAGGTAGAAATCCTTTACAAGTGATATGAACTGCTCAGTATAGACATTACGCTGAGCGGTTTCTATATACAGGTGTTCCTCCACGATGGCTTGACGCTGCGTTGAGAAGCCAAGCACCACCCTTTTATGAGGCTTATCAACAACGGGATGCACATAAAGCACACTCTGTAAAAAGAGACCCTCAGCCGACGCTGTACTAACAAAAAAGTCCATATCATCTGACGGCAGAATAACAAAGAACCTACCGTCCTCAGCAAGCACTTTAGCCACACCTTCACATAATTCAGCAAAGGAGAGCGAGTCATTATGCCGTGCCAGAGTACGCTCTGCGGAGGGTGCTTTAAGTGAGGCGGTGAAGTACGGAGGATTACAAAAGACACCGTCAAACCTCAATCCCTGCCTACAAGCCTCAGCGGCAAAGTTCTGCCAACTGTCACAAACAGTCTCAAAACTCCAAGGTGAGGCGACAAAGTTCTCCGATGCCTGTGTGGCGGCATCGTGGTCAATCTCCACAGCAGTAATGGAAGCGGACGGGTAACGCTGTTTGAGCATCAGAGATACAACTCCTGTTCCCGTTCCAACATCAACAAGCCGTGAGCAGCCATCAAAACAGGCGGTGGCGCCTAAAACCACGCCATCCGTACCGACTTTCATAGCGCAGCGCTCCTGATTAACCGTAAACCGCTTGAAACTGAAGAATGTGTTTGGCATAATTAAAAGTTTACAAAGTTACTTTTTTTTCATAAATTTGCCTTATGAATATGAAACCATTTGAAAAATTTGCCGCACGCACTGATGATGAGCGTCTGATACGCCGTGAACTGCCTATATATAACACTGCCGGTGATATACGCAGCCCGTTTGACCGTGACTACACCCGCATACTGCACAGTTTCGGGTTCCGCCGTCTGAAACACAAGACACAGGTATTCTTTGGCGGGGCAGGAAATGACCACGTATGCACCCGTATGGAGCACGTGACACACGTAGGCTCAGTAGCCTTCACCATAGCAGATGCCTTAGGGCTGAATCTGGGGCTCGTAAACGCTATGGCATTAGGGCACGATATGGGGCACGCCCCATTCGGACATCACGGAGAACGAGTTTTAAGTGACATTACAGAAAAATACCTTGGTGAGAAGTTCTGGCACGAGAGAAACGGACTGCACTTTGTTGATGACATAGAACTGCTGCAGGACCATCAGGAGCGTATGCAGAACCTTAACCTTACCTATGCGGTGCGTGACGCCATAATATCACATTGCGGTGAGATTGATGAGAGCAGCCTGCGTCCGCGTACTGAATACATTGACCTTAGTGAGTTTAAGAAACCTGGTCAGTACCAAGCATTTACGTGGGAGGGGTGCGTTGTAAAACTCTCTGACAAGATAGCATATCTTGGAAGAGACATTGAGGACGCTGAGATGCTCGGCTATTTTGACTCCGACCTAAAGGCGGAACTTCAAGAAATGTCAAAGGGGTTCGGAGACCATCAGGCAATAAACACCCCCTCCATAATCCATAACCTTATTCTTGACATCTGCGCTAACAGCACTCCTGAAAAAGGTCTCTGTTTCAGCCCCGATGTCTATGCCCTGCTCTGCCGCATAAAAGAGTTCAACTATAGGAACATATATATGAGCCCTCGGCTTGAGAGTTACCGCAAATATTCCGAACTTATAATAAATGAACTGTTCAGAGTGTTTATGGAGTACTACAACAGCTCAGATACGGTGCGTCTTATGGCAAGCCGTAAATATGACAACTTGAGATTTGTACGTGAGTTTGCGGAATGGGTGCCTAAATACTGTGATGGAACAGACGGGGTGAACAAGAAGATTTACGGCAGGCTTGACACCTCTGAACTTTATGTGCGTGCGGTTGTTGATTTCATTTCAGGAATGACAGACACGTATGCGGAAAAATCATTTGAAGAGTTGCTCAAGTGCTGACCTACAGTGACTTGTACAGTTCCTCAACGCTGCCATAGACAACATCGGCACCAGCGTCTTCAAGAACTTGATTCTCAAGTATTCCCGTATTAACCGCTATGGTGTATATGCCAGCCGCCTTTGCCGCCTGCACTCCCATCGGGGCGTTTTCCACAACAACAGCCTCAGCGGCGGTCACCCCACACTTCTGCAACCCTTTCAAATATGGTTCAGGGAAAGGCTTGCCCTGCCTGACGTCATACGCTGTAACCATTCGCTCTTTTGAGAATATTCCGGGATAATGGTGACTTAGAGTATCCAGCAGACTCTTCTGTCCTGAGCCTGTGACTATTCCTATAATGTAACCACGATTTTTCAGCAGTTCAAGCAACTCTCTCATATATGGCATAGGCTTTGCCGGACCGCAATGTTGGAATATACGACACTTATCCTCATAGATGGCGTGCACCTCATCTTCGGTGGCAAGTCTGCCCTTTTGTTCACTGAACACCTGATTAACAGTCATTGAACTTGTACTACCCTCTTGCAGATAGACCTGATACTCAGTAAAATGCAAGCCTATGTTGCTGAACGCCTCGCTCCAGGCACGGGCGTGGTAAGGCATAGAGTCAAATATGACTCCGTCCATATCAAACAACACCGCTTTTACTGAAGAAGGAAACACTTTGAAAGTTAAAAGTTAAAAGTTAAAAAAGAAAAGTTAATAATGGTGTGCAAAAATACATAGAATATGGCAAAAAATCATTAACTTTGTTAGTTAATATTTTATGAACTGCTATTTATGAAGAGGTTTTGTTTTATATTATCAGTAATCGTGGCTATTATTCTCACAGCCTGTAAAGAAGGGAATGTGGCAAGTCCGGTTGTACGCATAGGTGGAATAGCCATAAATAGCGGAATACCTTTTGATAAGGGTGAGGTCTATATTGATGACACCATAAATGTGTTATTGGAGTTGATACCGTTTTATGATAAAATTACATATCTGAAGGTGAACATTGACCGTGAATGCCTTAAAGATTCCACATTCTCAGACAAAGAGATAAAGGAGATATGTGACCTATCCAATACAGACAAGAGTAAGGGGGAATACTACTTCTCTGACAAAATAGGGTACGGAGTAGCATTGCAGATTATTCCGGCAAGAATAATAGTGAAAAAGTGCCCGCAAACAGAAAGTAACACCCTTTCTATTGAATATGAACTAAAAAGTACCGCCAATGTGAAACCTGAATACAACCCGGCACTTAACAGGTTTTATATCAAGGTACTTGATATGAAGAGACCGAAATGAAAACTTTAAAAGATTTAGTACGTAATAATATTTGGGCTCTGAAGCCCTACTCCTGCGCTCGTGATGAGTTCAAGGGAGAGGCGTCCGTTTACCTTGATGCCAACGAGAATCCGTTTGGAGCACCATATAACCGCTACCCAGACCCTCGTCAGTGGGCTCTAAAAGAGAAGATTGCAAAAATCAAAGGTGTTCCAGCCTCTCAGATAATGCTTGGCAACGGCAGTGATGAGCCTATTGACCTTATCATACGCATTTTCTGCGAGCCGGGCGTTGACAATATGGTGGCAATTGAGCCTACTTACGGAATGTACGGGGTTTCCGCTGACATAAACAATGTTGAGTACCACCGTGTGAACCTTGACTCAAATTTTGACATTGATATTGACGCTATTTTCAAGGCGGTTGATGATAATACTAAGGTGATTTGGCTATGTTCCCCGAACAATCCCACAGGTAACGCACTGTCACGTGACAGAATACGCAGGATAATTGACGGTTTTGAAGGAATTGTTGTGGTTGATGAGGCGTACATTGATTTCTCATCACAGCCATCGTGGTTGGAAGAGTTACCCGCAATGCCAAATCTCATAGTACTCCAGACATTCTCAAAGGCGTGGGGGCTTGCATCGGTTCGCTGCGGAATGGCATTCGCTTCCACTGACATTATAGAGTTGTTCAACAAAGTCAAATATCCGTATAACATAAATCTTCTTACACAAAATTTTGTAAGTGAGCGAATTAACCTTGTTGATGAGAAGAACCGCCGTGTGACCGCTATCCTTGATGAGAGACCGAGGGTTATGCGTGAGATAGGCAAACTCCCTATAGTTGAGAAAGTTTACCCTTCTGACGCCAACTTTGTATTGGTTAAAGTTCGTGACGCCAACGCAACATATCAGCGTTTGGTTGAACGTGGCATTATTGTAAGGAACAGACATTCAGTCACTCTTTGCGGAAACTGCCTTAGAATAACTATAGGCACTAAAGAGGAGAACGACAGATTGATAGAAGAATTAATAATTAATAATTAATAATTAATAATTAATAATTAACAATTTCTCATTTCTCCTTTCTCATTTCTCCTTTAATTATATTTGATTATTATGAAGAGAGTATTATTCATTGACCGTGACGGAACTCTTATAGTTGAGCCACCCGTAACAGAACAAGTAAATAACCTTGATGAACTTGAGTTTATACCAGGAGTATTGCGCAATCTGTATTTCCTGCGTCAGAACACTGATTTTGAACTTGTTATAGTAACCAATCAAGATGGATTGGGAACGGAGTCATATCCGCAGGAGAATTTTGACAGGGTTCAAGCAAAGATGCTACAGACATTCAAGGGTGAAGGCGTTGTGTTTGATGATATTCTTATTGACAAATCACGTCCTGCCGACAATCTGCCCACACGCAAACCAGGAACAGGAATGCTGAAAAAATATATGAGCGGAGAGTATGACCTTGCCGCCTCATACGTTATAGGAGACCGTGAGACTGACGCCCAACTTGCCGCAAATCTTGGTTGCAAGGCAATGATTTTAGGCTCTCGTGAATTTCCTACTTGGGATAAGATTGCTGAATGCATATTCGCCTCTGAACGTAGAGCGACAGTATGCCGTAAGACTAAAGAGACCGACATAAACATTTCACTAAATCTTGACGGCAGTGGCAAGACATTCATATCAACCGGTTTAGGGTTCTTTGACCATATGCTTGAACAAATTGGCAAGCACTCAGGCATTGACCTTACCATAAATGTAAAGGGAGATTTGAATGTTGATGAGCATCACACTATGGAGGATACCGCCATTGCTCTTGGGGAGGCCATATATGAGGCACTTGGCAGCAAACGCGGCATTGAACGTTATGGTTTCTGCCTGCCTATGGATGACTCTCTGTGCTCTGTATCAATGGATTTTGGCGGACGTCCGTGGCTTGTATGGAATGTCAACTTCAAGCGTGATATGATAGGAGACACCCCTACAGAGATGTTCCTGCATTTCTTTAAATCTCTGTCAGACAACGCAAAGATGAACTTAAACATCAAGGCTGAGGGGGATAATGACCATCATAAGATTGAGGGAGTTTTCAAGGCATTTGCAAAAGCGCTGAAATGTGCTATAAAGAGAGACATCTACAATTACAAAGTTCCTTCTACGAAGGGAACTTTGTAATTAGTTGACAATTGACAGTGGACACTATTTTTTTACTCTACGTAACTTTTTAGTGACCTTTATGAACGCCCACCCGGCTTTTATGGTTATAGTGTCACCTGACACTGTCATATAGCCGCTGTTATCAACGGCAAGTCCCCACGATGGGTCATACGCCCAATCCATATTGTAGCGTTTTTTCTGTGGGTCGTATGTCAAATCCATTACGTGTGCCCCGACAATATATTGAGAACGCATACTCTTATCAGGATTCTTGCGGTCACGTTTAGGACCTCCGTCCTTATCCTTGTTATCCTTAAGCCAGGAACAGACACCTTTATACTTATTTTCCCCCACTCTCTCAAATTTAGTGGCACCTGTACCCTTGTCCTCCATCCAATCCCCTACAATATCATCTGCCGCCGCATAGAGAGACATCGGGGTGAGGAATAAAATTGCAACTATTATGTATTTGTTCATTTCTTTTTCTTTTATTAGACAAAAGTAACAAAAAAAGAGTTAACTTTGCACCAATTTGTGCATTTTAACATTTAGAAGAGAAGATATGAGTCAACTTTCACCACGTTTGGCATCACTTTCAGAGTCTGAGACACTTGCTATGTCTCAGAAGAGCAATGAGCTTAAGGCTCAAGGTATTGACATTGTAAACCTTAGTGTAGGAGAACCTGATTTCTACACCCCTAAACATATAAAAGAGGCAGGAGAGAAGGCTATTGAGAACAACTTTTCATTCTACTCACCTGTTCCCGGTTATATGCCGCTACGTCAGGCTATCGTGGCGAAACTGAAAAATGAGAATAACCTTGATTATGAACCGACGCAGATTCTCTGCTCAAATGGAGCAAAACAATCTGTCTGCAATGTTGTAATGTCATTGGTTGGTGCTGGTGATGAAGTAATAATTCCAGCCCCGTATTGGGTTAGTTACGCAGAGATGGTCAAACTTGCCGACGGTACCAACGTTATTGTAAAGACCGGCATTGAACAGGATTTCAAAATGACAGCCGCACAACTTGAGGCAGCCATAACACCAAAGACAAAACTTCTCATACTCTGCTCTCCGTCAAACCCTACCGGCAGTGTATATACATACGATGAACTCAAGGCTCTTGCGGCAGTCATTGCAAAGCACCCTGATATGTATGTAATCTCTGATGAGATTTATGAACACATAAACTATATAGGCGCGCATCAGAGCATTGCGCAATTCCCTGAGATAAAAGAGCGTGTTGTTATTGTGAACGGAGTATCAAAGGGTTATGCTATGACAGGTTGGCGTCTTGGTTGGATTGCCGCTCCGCTTTGGATTACCAAAGCCTGCAATAAACTACAGGGTCAATATACTTCCGGTCCTTGCTCTATAGCACAAAAGGCTGCAGAAGCGGCATACACAGGTCCGCAAGATTGCGTTGAGGAGATGCGTCAGGCATTTGAACGCCGCCGTAACCTGATATTCAACCTTGTGAATCAAATTCCTGGGTTGCAAGTTAACAAACCACAAGGAGCGTTCTATGTGTTCCCTAAGTGCGACTCCTATTTTGGCAAAAAGACTCCTAAAGGAGAGATTATTAAGAATGCCGCCGATTTGGCTATGTACCTGCTTACAGAGGGGCACGTGGCTTGCGTGGGAGGTGCCGCATTCGGTGCTCCTGAGTACATAAGAATGTCATACGCCACCTCTGATGAGAATATTCAGAAGGCTGCTCAAAGAATCAAAGAGGCTCTTGCCGCACTTAAATAAGATATGAGAAGATACTGTTACCTACTCCCTGTTATTGCACTGCTCTGTGCCTGCACGGCAACCAATCAGTACACCAAGTCAAAACTTAACGGCACTTGGGTGCTTGAGAGAATTAATGACCAGAGAATAGCGACAGATGAACGTCTCTCCTTCACAGTCAATGATAAAGAGAAAGCATTATACTGCCAGACAGACAACCAATCTGTTTGGAAGGAGTGTGATTTTAAGTGGAAGTTTGAAGGTGACACATTCACACTTACCGGCACCGATGCCAAAGGCGGTCAGATGAATCGTCCGAACACACTGAAAGTTGTGAATGACACAATGATGATATTCTCTTATGACACCACACCAAACGGCTCCGCCACTCCGCAATCAACAAGCAATCAATACCGCAGGGTTCTGACAAGCAAGTCAAAATATCTTGGTACGTGGCAGGTTATTGACGGAACCGTTGACTCCATAAATAAAGTACGCTATGTATTCAGTGAGACAGGTACTTATGAATACTACTCACTAAAAAATGAGACTTGGGTTAAGAATGAGACAAACGGAGGCAGTTGGTTTACATACGGTGACTTCATAGTTATGAACGCTCCATCAGCCAATGACGGAGGAGTGATAAAGGCTCAACTTTGGGACACATCTCTCGCCACAGTGGGTTCAGATAAGACGTGGCTTCAGACAAACACCGACGCTGGCGGGGCAATGCTAAAATCAAGGACACTTAAATTCATTATAAAATAATAGAAAGGGTGGTTGATTTCTCAACCACCCTTTTTGTTAAAGCAAGCCTGTAAGCCGGGTTTTGTACTGCCGAAAAGGCAGCGTCTGTTATTTATCTAGGACTATTGTCACCAATAGCCTCAAGCAACCTACCCCCTGACATCGGACGGGCAGTCCTACATACGCCAGTATACTTGGTCTTGCAACATATAGTGTGTAGAGCCTCCATCTGTCACCAGAGGAGCGGTGAGCCCTTACCTCGCCTTTTCACCCTTACCTTATCGGCGGTTATTTTCTGTTACACTAACCCACTGTCACCAATGGCTTCCCGTTAAGAAGTATATCGCCCTGTGTTGCCCGGACTTTCCTCTCGCCTTGCGGCCAGCAACAGACCGTCCTGCTTTAATTTTAGGGTTGCAAAATTATATAAAATAATTAAGGCTTCAAAATTTTTATTATTAACCATTTTTTATTACTTTTGTAGGATATTTTGCCTACTTATATACAATTATGAGACAATTAAAAATTGTAAAGTCAATTACAAACCGTGAGAGCGCGTCTCTTGACAAATATTTGCAGGAGATTGGCAGGGAAGACCTTATTAGTGTGGAAGAGGAAGTTGAGCTTGCCCAACGCATCAAACAGGGTGACCGTATTGCTCTTGAGAAATTGACACGTGCAAATCTCAGATTCGTTGTGTCTGTTGCCAAACAGTATCAAAACCAAGGTTTAAGCCTTCCAGACCTTATTAACGAGGGCAATTTAGGATTAATAAAGGCAGCGGAACGTTTTGATGAGACACGTGGTTTCAAATTCATCTCTTACGCAGTATGGTGGATTCGCCAGTCAATTCTGCAAGCACTTGCAGAGCAATCACGTATTGTAAGGCTGCCGCTTAACCAAGTAGGGTCAATAAACAGAATAAACAAGGCTCTTGCCAAGTTTGAGCAGGAGAACGAGCGCCGTCCGTCACCAGAGGAACTCTCTGAGGAACTTGATATACCTGTTGACAAAATCTCAGATTCTCTGAAGGCATCAGGGCGTCACATCTCCGTAGATGCTCCTTTTGTTGAAGGTGAGGATAACAGTCTGCTTGATGTACTGCCAAATGATGACTCTCCTGTAGCAGACAAGGAGTTAATAAATGAGTCTCTGTCAAAAGAGATTGACCGTGCACTCAACACTCTTAATGAGAGAGAGAAGGAGATTATAAAATGTTTCTTCGGCATAGGTTGCCAGGAGATGACCCTTGAAGAGATTGGAGACAAATGTGACCTTACACGTGAGCGTGTACGCCAGATTAAGGAGAAGGCAATTAGAAAACTACGTTCAGATTCTAAGAGTAAATTACTGATAAGCTATTTATAACCCAGTGCAGGTTAATCAAACACAATATCCGGAGCGTCAGGGGTAGGATGAATCAACAAATCAATATTCAGGGTGTCTGACGGACAGGCGACACCCTCCTGACCAATAGCAAATACCTTTATTCTCATCTCAGCATCATCAGAGACAACTGGCGCCACACCCTTGACAGTAAGGTCTGTGCCTTTTATATCAGCCGTGATTCCAGAAGGCAAATCCTTGACACCAATTCCTGTGGTCTTAAGCCCTGATGCACTGTAAGAGACATTTTCCATATAATCACCAGAGCATAACACCTGACTTTCCTCACCTGATTTATGCTCTATAACCTGTGGTGCGCAGCCACAATCAACCACAGCAATCTCAGTCTCCGCATAGACATTACATACAGGGAATATGCCGTGTCCCACCTGACGAGCCACATCAGGGTCTGCCGACATTATAACACGGAACTGTGGCTTTTTCTCTTTATAAACAGTCTTATAATCATACTCAACCTTATCCCACCCGCTTCCGTTTTTAGACTCTCTGCCAGATTTTGGGTCTTCCGGGACATCAACCCAAGGATTATTAGGATCCGTAGCATTATCATCAAAAATCTGCCATAGATAATATGGGGCAACCCCGAAAATCTGTTCTATACCCTCACTCTCAACTGTTAGCAGGGAACTTTCACCGCAGATAACATCTAATCCAGGTCTTATCTCAAGTTTAGGAATACAAGAAGTGAACGTTATATCATCTACAAGAATATCATTTCCACTACCCGATGAGCCGTTATTTACTATTTGCACTGTAAGTTGGTCATTGTCTCCTGAAAAGAAGGCGGTCTGTCCTTGCTTCCAACCATCATCTTTTGAAATGGCATCTACGTCAAAACGTGCCGACACTATTTCATCACCATTCTTGTCAAGAACCATAAACCTTGTCTTAATAGGTATTCCCGATGAAGCGCTCGCAAACCAGGCACTAAATGTCATATATATATTCTTACAGAGTCCTGTCTGCGTATAACTGTACATAACCTCTCCCTTATTGTTACAGTTAAGTAGAAGCATACCCCCGTTTGTATTACCTGTATGGTCTGTTCTGTCAACATACCAATAGTCCCCGTCACTCCTTACATCCCCTATACAACTCTCCTGATGGCAATCAGTAGGCGTGGTTCTATCACCTCTTCCGCAATGTAAAGGATTAGCAATTACAGAATAGAAGCCATCGTGGACCTCCTTGCCTTCCGCTGAATAGACATAACTGCTTGGAACGTGGCTGTCTCTTTTACGGGCGGTTGCAGATGATAGTGTTCCAAAATTCTCCTCCAAATGGGTTTGGGAGTTACCAGAGCACTTTATAATCACTGTTACGTGATATATATCAGTTGATACACCGTCTGTGGCACGGTAATATGTACCCACGATAGGTGTGGGAGCAATAATTTCATTCAAGTCACCTGATATTTCCCCAGTAAACGGGCTCCAGTTGACACCATCATAAGAGTACTCCCAAGTACACGAAGCGTCAGCACCATCAACCGTCAATGTAAGCGGGTCCCCCTGGACTATCGGGTTAGGCAATGACGGAATAATTTTGAATATGTTACCCGCTTCTGCGGAGAGAAGATAACGTCCGTCATCTTTTTTTGTCAAGACAAGCCTTACAGCATCTCCACTGCTGAAGTTCTGTATATTCATATCACCGCCACAACAGCCTGAAATATTTGTGCCATTATCCACATTATTGAGTTGCGCACCCCACGTCCAATCCTCTCCGGCACGACCTCCATCCTTGAACAGTAGTTTGAAAGCAGACGGCTCATAAATAAAGTCAAGAGTCCACCTGCCTGCGCCATCTTCAGTAAATATACACTCCTCACTTGGTGTAGTGTTCCACTGTGGTGTGCCTTTAACAACACCACCAGTAACAGCAAAACGCATATTGCTGATTATCAACTCATAGAACGCTTCCTTGCCATTGGAAACCACTTTGTATTTTGTATCTTCAGTTGCAGTTACAGTAATATGTTCTGAAAGCGTGCCCGATGGAGTATCAGGGAAAGGCAACCACGATGTGCCACTATCAATTGAGTACTCCCAACTGCACATTTGCTCAGCCCCCTCTGCCGTAAGAGTAACCGTAGAGCCCTTGTTTACAGGATTAGATTCTGAAGCAGAGATATACAAGCCAGCCTTAACTGCCGAAATAGTATATTTGTCACTACCGGAATCATACTCAAGGACCATACGCCCTGCATCACCATTGTTAAAATTAAGCAGTTGCATATCGCCCCCGCCGCCACCATTCATATTGGTGCCGGATTGTATATTATTCATCTGTGAAGACCACCCCCAATCTGTGTCTGGTTGTCCGTTATCCTTTTTAAGGAATTTGAATCCGTTTTTGCTTGCATCAACCGTAAAATCAAGTATCCAACGGTTAGTGCCGTCGGGCTGAAAAATGCAAGATGAGGGCGGTGAGGTATTCCATTGTGAAGTACCACTGACCACACCTCCTGTAATTGCGAAGTTATTTTCACCATACAGATGCAAGCACATAGCCAATGCTACCGCTAACAGAATGATATAATGTTTTTTTTTCACTACTTGTTTCCCCTCTTCAAGATAAAGTGTCCTGAACGAGGTTTATATGGTATGACATCTCTGATATAATACCAATAGTCATCAGAAGGCATAGGGTGACCGTTATAGTAGCCGTCCCAACCCTTTAAATTAATAAACTCTTCTCCTGTGAAGAATGCCAGTCTTCTGCTGTAGCGGTCAAATATCTCAATCTTAGCATCAGGATAGCACTCAATGTTCTTAATCCACCAGAATTCATTCACACCATCGCCATCAGGTGTGAAGAATTTTGCCGGGTCAATATCGGGGCAGGAAACCTCACCAGTTACCTCTATCTCTATAATAGCAGGCTCTGACATACAACCATTCACACTATATGAAGCGGAAAGCCTGTACAGACCCACATCATCCCAACTAAGCGTAATGGAATCAGCATCAACCTCTTGGTCAATACCATCTACAAACCAAGAGTAGTGCCTCTCACCAATAGCGGTTCCTGTACCCAAACGGAAAGTGTGTTCCTCCCCTACACCCAACTGAACGTCAGGTGCGGAGTAAGCACACACTGTTATGGCAAGCATTAACAGCAGTGCGGAGATATAATTATATCTCTTCCTGCCAAACACTTATTGCCTATGTTTACCAGTTAATAGTAGGTTTCTTAACCTCTGGATATACAGTAACTGTTACTGTAAACGGAGAGCCTGCAAGTGCTCCAATATACGGAGTAATGTTATAGGTAAGAACAACCTCTGTATCTGAGGCATTTGTATAACTGTCATTTGCAATAGCACCGGCATCAGTCAGTTCGGCACCTACTGTGGCATTACCAGCACCAGCTGTTACCTTATCCAGATTATCAATGCTGGTTATCACCCATTTATCTATTGAAGATGATAGTTTAGAACCACCGCAAGAGGCCTCTGTAGGCAAATTGACTGAAACAACATCAACAGCGGAACCTGTTGCTTGTGAGGTGGAACAGATACCGTTTGAAAGGTTATTCGTTGTAAAAGAACTTACAGTTACCTCAATTTCCATTTTAGGACCAATACAACTATGCTCATTTGTCTCCTGTGACCATAGTGTGAAAGTACCCGCATTCAACCATTCAATAGTTGTGCTAGTTCCCTCATCAGTACTAAGAGTCCAATCGGTACCTGATGTACCTCCCTCAATTCCCCACTTGTAGGTTGAGCCTGTTATAGGCGAACCTATTGACGGACTTTCTGAAGTTGATACACAAGCGCTGTGTGTAGCGTCGGCTGCATAAACGCTGCCTGCAAACATTGCCACTATGGCGATTAAAGTGGCTCTCAATGCATTCTTTTTCATAATGATTAATTTTTAAAAAGTTATTATTGATTTTATTATTTGATTTCTATGATTTATTAAAGTGACTTGAATTTAACCGTAGGCTCATTAACCTTTGGAAGCACTATTATTTGTTGAGTATATTTCTCACCCGCACAACTTGCTGAATATGGTGTTATTTCAAGTTCAACAGTCTGAGAGGTTGTGTTAGTATTCTCAAAATGAAGAGATTTCAGATAATCAGCACTTGTAACACCTGTGGCAGGAATTGTGGCACCATCAGAGGTAACACCACTTGGTAGAGAACCACCCTTGATAGCAATATCCCACTTTACCAAAGTGACATTATTGTCATCTTTTGTAGGAAGAGCAGTGTTGTATGTATCATCTGCGGCTTCTGTACGTGAATCATCAGAACAGAGTGTTGCAGATGTAGGTGTGTATTTTGGTTTAGGACTAACCTTTACTGTAGTCTCTTTCCACGGACCTACGCAACCGTCGGCCGATGTCTCACGAGACTTGAGTGACCATCCAGTAAGATTAGATGTCTTCCACTCAATTGTGGTCTTGTTAGTGTCATCTGTCTTGACATAATCAGTTCCATCTGTACCACCAAACAGTTTAAACTCATAACTTGCCCCGCTTTCAGGAGAGTCAATGGTGTACTCATACTTGGTAGATTGACACACTTCCTGTTCAGTTGTCAAAGTACCGTCATCAGCGAATGCGGAAAACAACAAGCCAGTGCTTACAAACATTACCGTCAATGTAAAAATTCTCTTTCTCATAGCATTTGTATTTATGTTAATTATTTAATTTCATTATACTTGACACCCGGCTCAAGTGGCGTAGGGTGAAGCGTCAAAGTTCCACTTAACTTAGCAGGTGAACAGACAGAGTTCTGCCCTGTTGTACTTACAGTGTAGGTGTAAGTAGAGGCAGGCGTACCAGAAATTTTAAGTTCCTTATTATCTGCTATGGATTCATATTTGACGCCACTATTCGCAGGACTCCCCGATGCTCCTGTTGCGGAGCCTCCCCACTGATAGTATATATCCACAATCTCATCTTCCTTGCAAACAGACTGATTAGCCTTTCCATATCCCTCGCCCTCAAGCAGTGTAAGCGTGGGCTTTTGCTTTGCGTTTATTTTAAGTTCCAAAGTATCAGATTCACAAGATATTCCAGGCGTATCAACGGCAAAGACCTTAATGGTATATGTGGTATCCTTATCTATGACAGGCAGAGTTCCACTTATGGTAACATTCTTACCACTTTTTGCAGCAGTCAAACCATCTGGCAAATCCTTGACATCAGCACCACTAGTAGTGCCTGTAGCTAAATACACCACATTTTCTATGTCATTACCCTCACATACATTTTGATTTTCAATACCCGAACTTTTGGTTATGTGTTGCTCTAAACATTTGCAATCCACTATAATCTCATCTGTCATAGCATAATCGGGGCAATTATGAGGCAACCCGGCACCAACTTCCTTAGCGGCATTTTCAGTTCCTGCAAGAATTACACGAAACAGAGGGTCTTTACCTCCAACCTCCTTTAGAATGTTAAACTCATACTTTGTCTTACCTATTCCACTACCCTTATATGAGCCAGAACCTGGAGTCGGGTCATTTGGAATATTCTCCCACTTATCAGTTGTATAGTTATAACGCTGCCATAAATAGTATGGTGTGGTCTGAAAAATCTCATCAATTCCAGTAGGAACAACCGTTATAGTGGTAATAACGCCACAATCAACAGTGGTATATGGATTAAATTTAACCTCTGGCACACAAGCCGTAAAACTTATGTCATCTATAAGAATATCATTACCCGTACCTGACTCTCCATAGTTGACAACCTCTACAATAAGTTCATCATTATCACCTGAGAAGAATGCCGTTTTTCCATTAACCCATTTACCGTCAGGCTTTACATTCACAATGTTTACGTGAGCAATATCTTCTGTTCTTGTTTTATTCCTGATAAATATCTTGGCATTGATTGGAATAGGTTTCTCCTCACTATTAGGTCTTGTAGCATTGGCAAACCAAGCGGAGAATGTCATATATAGGTTCTTGGAACAAAGTTTTCCTGTTGAATATGAGAATATTACCTCACCCTTTTCCTTACAGTTAGCCATAAGCATTCCACCAATCTTTCCTGCAGGTTGTGTGTGGTCTTTTATATCAAGAAACCAATATTCATTTTCATAACACCCGCTTCTTACATTTTGCAAACAAGATGTCTCCTCACAAGTTTTGGCTGTCTGTTGGATTCCACAGCCACCAAACTTTGGATTTGCAAGAATTGTGTAGAAGCCATCCAATATCTCCTTACCTTCACCTGAATAACTGTAAATATTTGTATTTATGTACTCCCCCTTACTACTGATGGCGGCACGGCGGCTACTCTCTGCTGTAAAATAATTACCAGAGGCATCTGTGTCAAAATCAACATCCAGCAGTGTGGTCCTGTTACCTTTACAGGCAATATCAACCTCAACACGGTAAGTTGCGTTACATATATTATCGGCATCACGCACCTGATAGTAAGTTGAAAGCTCCGGTCTTACTGTAAGTGTGTTTTTACCAGTTCCCGATGCTGACGATGTGCATTCTGTCCACGTTTTACCATCTGATGAAGAGTACCATTTCCAAGTCTGTGAACTCTCAACTTTTAGCGTTACATAGTCATCACGCTTCACAGGATTTACAGGATTTGGAGTTACAGAAAGCGTGTTCATTGGGTCATCATTCAATCCATCGCCTGGTTTTTTCATTAAATCACCAGACCACTCATGTACAGTACCTGCAATATTACGAACGGTAGGATTTATGCAAGGAGAATCTTCTTTCCAGCCATAATGCAAAACACAACTACAGGCATACAAATCATTGTATTCATGTAAATCTTGGTCAGCAAATGTAACAAGACCCTTATATGCGTTGCGTGGCAAGTCAAGATAGTAAATTGAGCCACAATACTTTTTCATCTTATAAAAAGCATTCCCCTTATTAGCGTCACCACAGTCACCCTTAGGATAATAACTATCAACACCCGCACTCATATTTGCATTTTTACACACAATCTGAAGATAGACATTTTCCCAATTGGTCTTGGCATTATTAAAGTATATGCGTGAGCCTTGCTGAATTAAGGCGTGGTTTGAGTTCCATTGTCCAGGACATTTCTTATCTGAACCCCAGCCTGTAATGGAATAGTAATTTTTGGATTCCTGAAACGCTAAATCGTAAGATTGGTTCCACACATAATTCCAATCCTTTGACGGCTTACCGCCTTCTGTACGGCAGAATATTACTGTACTATAGTTTTTCCCTGATGGCACAGTAGCCGCCCAAACACCAGGCTCATCAGGCACACTCTCCATTGTAACCCAACCATTCCCACTTGAGCCGTAGTAGTATAACTGAAACCACGCACCACCTTGCTCCCACAAACTGCTGCCACCAGTATAAAGGAACAAAGTCTTACCACTGCAATTATCAGCGTACACCGCCACAGAGCATAGCGGTAACACCGTTACACTCAACACTTTACATATAGTATTGCGTATAGATTTATTCATAGTATGCCCCATTACGGCATTGTAAGCATACAAATTTAGCAAATCCAAATAAAAAATGCAAACGATTTTTGAAAAAAATCTTAAAAAATGTGGATTTTAGTATCACCAATCAATTTTTGGTGCATCGGGTGAGGGGATTGAAGAGACTTTAAGGATGAGGGTGTCTGAATCACAAGCCTCTGCATCAGTACTTACTCCATAGAATTTTACAGTATAGTCACCCATAGTATCAGGAGTGCCTGTAGCGGTGGCACTCATAGCATCGGCAGACTTATTTACAGTAATCCACGATGTACCAGCGGGCTTCACCTGCCAGCCGATACTTTCTGTTTTGTCTCCTACCGCCTTATATTCAGCCTCAGTCATGACATCGCCCCCGCATAATTTCTGGTCTGCGGTTGCAGGGTCAGATACAAGTGTAACCTGCTGCGGATAGCAATCGTCAAATGTCAACACATTTGATGAAGCATAGTAACTTACGTTCCTATCCGCCATACGAACCGCCATAAAAGATACAGGAAGGTCCTCTTTCTTGATAGTGGCACTGATTGTTTTACCACAATCATGATACCATAAAGGCTCACCCTCAACGGGAATGTAGCACCACCCCTTCTCAAGATAGCGTGGACTTTTTTTATTCATATCTATCATAGTCCTAAGCCAATGGATATCCTCATTCCTTTGGTCTTCAGGAATAGAAGGGTCATCATAATCCACATAAAAAGGATTATCGTCCTTGCCAAACGGTCCGGTTTCAAGTGTCAGGTGCACTATAACTTCATCTTCTGTAATAAGGGGAGAATGGTCTGCGGTAATTACCATCTTGCGTGGTCTGTATGCATAATCAGCATAAGGAGGCTCCAAGAGGTAACTGTAACCATTATTCCATTGTGTAAAGTTTATGGTATCTATTTTTGCTGTCCACTTACCGCTCTCATCCTTTGTTTGAGGAACAACAATAATATCCCTGGAGTGGGTGCCCTGCCATTTAGTCTGCTTGACACCTAATACAGCCTCCTCGCCGTTCTCAGGCTCTATAAACTCTCTGCCTGTAGGGTCAAAATTAAAGAATGACAATGTACCGAAATTAGGACTGTTCTCAAACCCTAAAACATTATATTGGACATAAATATCAAAAAGGTACTCTTTGGTAAGCTTAAAGGTAAAGGCGTTATGCTCTTTTAGATTATAATCCTTGATATCAATATCGGGCGATACACACCCTTTTACCAGCGATACCCAAATATCAGGCCATTGTGTATAGGTGTTATCAAAAAAGAAATCATTTTGAGCCTTATCACCCGGAATGCGGTAAAATATGTATTCAGGAGCGGGCTTCTGCACATCCTTGTATAAAATAATACTCCGGGAAGTGCCGTTTCTCCCTTGAATCTCATACAGCATATTCATTTTCTTGTTATCATAACCTGCCGCCCTATATAGTATGGCATTCCCATCATCATAGTTTTTAGCGGCTACGCCTTTACGTTTTTTAACAAGAAACGCCCAATCCCACTCAGGCACATCTACATAGTACATTCCGCAAGAATCAGTTTCCGCTAAAGGAATAAACGGAGCGGTTGCGTGCTCTCCACCCGGATTTGGTCCTAACGCCCCAATCTCAGTATTCTCCAAATTATCAAACCACTCACTGTCTTTTATTATGTAAAAGTATCTGTAGGAGGCATACACATCTGCCACAGCCCCAAACAAAACCGTCAGCAGCAACAGAAAAAAACGCTTATGTAAGTTCAACCCTTTCACTTTAACAACAAAGCACCAACTTTCAAATTACAAATTTATAATCTTTTTCTAATTGTTGTTCACCCCAAACAAAAAAACAAAAAAACTTCCTTCTCAGCAAATTGAGAAGGAAGTTTTGTATGTTATTTTTGAATTTTCAACGAGATAATTTTTCTAAGTAATTCATTTTGTTTTATTGTTGAATTAGTTTGGACTTTGAATGAGGGAGTTTACTGTAGTAAATGACCGAAGCACAAAGTCCAAAATAAACAACAAGAAACAGAATTTATGCTTTGCCTGCTGAGCCTAACACCTCTACACACTTGTGCATATAGAGTTTCTTCAACTCCTCACGAGCAGGACCAAGATATTGACGTGGGTCAAACTTAGAAGGCTCCGCGTTGAAGAACTGACGAACAGCGGCTGTCATAGCAAGACGACCGTCAGAGTCAATATTAATCTTACAAACAGCAGACTTTGAAGCCTGACGAAGTTGCTCCTCAGGAATACCTACAGAATCCTTGAGAGCGCCACCGTTCTCATTGATAATCTTAACATACTCTTGTGGAACTGAAGAAGAACCGTGAAGTACGATAGGGAATCCGGGAAGTTGCTTCTCAATCTCCTTAAGAATATCAAAACGTAGTGGAGGTGGTATAAGAATACCGTTCTCATCACGTGTGCACTGCTCCGGTGTGAACTTGTTAGCACCGTGAGAAGTACCTATGGAGATGGCAAGTGAATCTACACCTGTACGTTTTGTAAAATCAATAACCTCAGATGGTTGTGTGTAGTGGCTTGCCTCTGCTGAAACCTCGTCCTCAACACCTGCAAGTACACCAAGTTCACCCTCAACTGTTACATCGTGGGCGTGAGCGTACTCAACAACCTTCTTTGTAAGAGCGATGTTCTCCTCGTATGGAAGTGCTGAACCGTCAATCATAACTGAAGAGAAGCCCATATCTACGCAACTCTTGCAAAGTTCAAAGCTGTTACCGTGGTCAAGGTGAAGGCAGATTTGTGGTTTCTCCCAACCAAGTTCCTTAGCATACTCAACAGCACCCTGAGCCATATAGCGGAGAAGTGTCTGGTTCGCATACTTACGAGCACCGCTTGATACTTGAAGAATAACAGGTGATTTAACCTCAGCGCACGCTTGAATAATAGCCTGCATCTGTTCCATGTTGTTGAAGTTGAATGCCGGAATGGCATAACCTCCGTTGATAGCACCTTTAAACATCTCTTTAGTGTTTACAAGGCCTAATTCTTTGTAAGATACCATAATTTAATTGTAATTATAAAGTGAATTGTTTTTCAAACTACAAAGATACAAAAATTAATTGAAAATTGAAAATTGAAAATTCAAGGCGAAGCCTTAAATGAGTAGCGAGAGCAGAAAAAAATTCATTTTTCCTTAAATAAATGAAAAAATATATAAATATTTCCTTTTTTTAAGTAAAGATTACTATATTTGCATCGTAATAATAAAATTTGCACCATAAAAATAAAAAGGATATGTACAAAGAAGTTCTAAAAAAAATCATTCTTGACAAACAAAATGAGATTCCGTTTAATTTAATATCAAGAGAAGACAGTCTGCCTATAAACTGCGGTTCTATAGTAACAGTGCCTGGTGTCAGACGTTGTGGCAAAACTTCAAAAATGAAATTGGTCATAAACTCCTTGGTTCAAAAAGGTCTGGACAAAAGTCTCATATTATGGATAGGATTTGATGATGAGCGTTTGTTTGATATGCAAGTATCTGATTTGGAAGATGTGCTGGACGCCTACAGGGAGTTGTACCCGGAAACGGAATTAAAAAATGTACAAATGTTCTTTGATGAAATTCAGAATATAAAGAACTGGGAGTTGTTTATAATAAGGGTATTCAAAAACTATTGCCCTCATATATTCATAAGTGGTAGCAATGCAAAATTATTAAGTAGTGAAATAGCCACAGAACTCAGAGGATGGGGATTGGAATACACTACATTCCCATTGAGTTTTAAGGAATATTGTGCATTTAATAATCTTGATACGCAATGTATTACGGAATCACAAAATGCCAAATTAAAAATATTGTGGGAACAATATAACAGCGACGGTGCATTTCCTGAAATAGCATTGACAGAAACCAAAGAGATAAAGGAAAAGAGATTGCAAGGTTACTATAACGCAATGCTACTTAGAGATTTGGCAGAAAGGCACAGCATATCAAACACCAAAGCGTTAAGATATTTTATAAAGCGGCTAATGAATAACATATCCAAGCCCACGTCAATAAATGCAATTTATAATGATATGCGTTCTCTTGGCGTGAAACTTACAAAGGATGATTTATATGATTGGGCTGATTATGTTTGTGAGTGCTTTATGTTTATTAAAATACCTAAATACACACACTCCCTATCAGAAGAACAGAGAACACTGTCAAAATACTATTTTATTGATAATGGTATGAGACAATGCGTATTACTGCCCCAAAGCAATGACAATGGCAAGTTATTGGAGAACTCCGTATTGTTACATTTAGCAAGGAAAAACAAGACAAATGAAAAAATATTCTATTACCAAGGTAACAAAGAGTGCGATTTTGTTGTCCAAAGTGAAAACTCTATAAAAGAGTTGATACAAGTATGTTGGGACATCTCCGATGCTGACACAAGAAAAAGAGAATTAGATGGTATATTGGAAGCGGCAAAGGCAACGGATTGTAATAACCTTTACATAATCACACACTCTACAGAAGAGAGTATAACCGTAAATGGAAAAACCATCCACATAATACCTGCCTACAAGTGGATGTTGGGAATATAAGCACAAATTGTTATTCCGCTAATAAAGTTAAAAAGTTAATGTAAGATGATGGTTCGGTCTCATAGAACATAGGTCCGCTCAGTATGGTGCCGTCCGGTGAGAGCACATAGTGGCACGGCTGGGCGTTCTGGTGGAACAACTCTTTCTGCAACCGCTTGTTCTTGTCTCCAAGCATCTCCCCCGATGGGGTCTTTGAAACCTTATCATCCACATATAGAGTGCAGATAATGAAATCTCTTTGCAGCCTTGCGGCTACGCTGTCATCGGCAAGGCAGAGTTGCTCCATCTTACGGCAGTTCACACAACCGTGACCGGTGAACATAAGAAGCACGGGCTTGCCTGTGACTTTTGCCGAATCAAGCGCCACATCGTAGTCCATAACGGCGGTATTCTGCCACTCAAGGTTCTTGTGCATATCCGTATTTGATGAACCAAGGAAGAGTGTCTGAGTCTTCATCGGGGGAAGCCAACCCGATATGGCGTTAAGCGGAGAACCCCATATTCCAGGTATGAGATATACCACGATGGCAAAGCTCAAAACCGCCATTGTTATGCGCCCCTTGCCCGGCTTGCCCTTGTAGTCATCTACGGGGAAATGTATGACTCCTATGAAATAGAGACCTAAGACAAGGAATAGCGCCACCCATATTATTATGAAGAGTTCACGATTAAGTATGCCCCAATCATACGCTTGGTCTGCCACGCTCAGGAACTTGAGGGCGAACGCAAGTTCCACTATGGCAAGAGTCACCTTTAAGGCTCCCATCCAACCGCCTGATTTTGGTAGTTTGTCAAGCCACTGAGGGAAGAATGCGAACAGCGTAAACGGCAGTGCGAAAGCAAGTGAGAAGCCAAGCATTCCCACTATTGGCTTGAGCCACGAACCGTCTGCCGCACCTAACGCTACAGCACCTGCTATAGGCAGTGTACAGGAGAATGAGACAAGCACAAGTGTCAGCGCCATAAAGAATGTGCCAATGTAGCCGGCTCTCTCCTCATTCTTAGCAGAGCCATTCACCCAACTGCTTGGCAGCGTAATCTCAAAATAGCCTAAAAGTGATATGGCAAACACTATAAATATTAGTGTGAACAGCACATTGGGCAGCCAGTGTGTGCTTATATCGTTGGCAAAACCCTGCCCGAATATGGCAGAGAGCACTATTCCCACCACCACATATATAAAGACTATTGAAAAGCCGTAAAACAGCGCCTGTTTTCTGCCACCGTGCTTCATAAAGTATGACACCGTCATTGGTATCATAGGGAACACGCAGGGGGTCAGAATGCCAAGCAAGCCGCCGAGTAAGGCGAGGAAGAAAAATGACAATAACGATGAATCGGTGATGCGGTGATGCGGTGACGCGTTCCCATCATCGTCATTTTGAGCGTAGCGAAAAATCTCACCCTGACACTGCACAATTAACTCTTCACTAACCGGCACACATTTGCCGTCAATGCAGGCTTGTCCGTCAATGGTGGCACTTATTTGAAAAGCACTGTCACAAAGTACCTTTATAGGCATTTTGTAGGTTACTGTGCCGCTGTGGTAGAGTTCCGTCTCCTTAAAGAACTCATCATAATGCTCTTCAGGCGCAGGAGTCTCTGTAAACTTTTCTTTCAATGGCTTATAGCATTCTGACGGTTGCAGGTTAATTACAAGTGGCAGAGCCGTACCTTTATGATTTTGAGAATAGAAGTGCCAACCATCTTCAATGTTTGCGGTCAGAACTAGCGTAGGTGTTTCATTCTCCACCCCAAAAGAGGTACTCCAAGTTACAGGGTTTTGTGGTTCAGACTGCTCAAGCAACCCTATCCCACCTGTTCCCGGAAGTGAAAGTTGAGACATCGTGGCTAACGATATCAACATAAAAGTTATGGCTGTCAAATATTTTCTCATATTTTTATTGTGAGGCATAAAGGTACAAAAAATTTTGATTTTACCTCACTTAGTACTATCTTTACATTTTAAATTTTTAACTAAATATATATTTATATGAAGAAAAGTACTTGGATTATTATTGCAGTGGTTGCAGTAATTGTGATTTGGGCTATCTCCGCATACAACGGAATGGTGCAACTTGATGAGAGTGTAAATACTGCGTGGAGTCAGGTTGAGAACCAGTATCAACGCCGTGCAGACCTTATCCCTAATCTTGTAAACGTGGTTAAGGGTTACGCTTCTCACGAGCAACAGACCCTTGAGGGTGTTATAAGCGCACGTGCAGCCGCAACTCAGATTAAAGTTGATGTGAATGACGCCGAGTCACTTGCTCAGTATCAAGCCGCACAAGGTGAACTTTCACAGGCTCTTGGCAGACTTATGGCTGTTGCTGAAGCTTATCCTGATTTGAAAGCTAATGAAAACTTCCTTCAACTGCAATCACAACTTGAAGGCACAGAGAACCGCATTGCAACCGAGCGTAAGCGTTTCAATGATGAGGCTAAAGCGTACAATGTTGAGATAAGAGTATTCCCTAAGAATATAATAGCAAGTATGTTCGGGTTCAAGCAGAAGGCCTATTTTGAGGCGGACGAGAGTGCAAAGAGCGCTCCAAAGGTAGAGTTCTAAACTCTACCAACTTCCTCTGGCACCGCCACCACCCGTGCTGCCACCACCAAAGCTTCTTCCACTGCTACCGCCACCGCCACGGCCACCGCGGAGCAGTGCGGAAAGCAGAAATGAATAGTATGCCGACCTCATTCCAGGAGGCAGGAACAGAGGCAGCACAAACACTAATATCAGGAACGCCAGCACATACAACCCGTTCACCTCATCAGAGCCTCCATACCCAAGTTCCTCTGGAGAAAATTCTCCCTTCACTATGGAATAGACATCATCTGTCGCCTCATCAATTCCCTTATAATAATCCTTTGCCATAAACGCAGGTGATATCTTGTGCCTTATTATCTGAGAGCAAAGAGCATCGGTCAGCACCGCCTCCGTACCATAACCTGTACGCATTACAACCTGACGGTCTCCAACAGAAAAGAGAATAAGCAAACCATTATCTGTTCCCTTTACACCTATACCCCACTCCGTAAAAATATCAGTTGCGTATGTGTCAATATCAGTATTGTCAGAAATGTAGTTCACAGATACCACAGCAATCTGAACCGCCGCAGAGTCCTCTGTCATAGCCAACTTATTCTCCAATGTCTGACGCTGGTCATAAGTAAAGACCTTTGCATAATCCTGCACATAATGAGAGCCAGGCATCTGTTCCAGAGTTGCGAAACTCCACGATGCGACAAGAAGCAGAGATATGACCAAAAACAATTTTTTCATTAACAACATATTTTCAACTCTACAAAAGTAGTTATTTTTTTGTATTTTTGCATATTAGTTAAGCACAACAATGACAATTGAGGAATTTCTGAATAGTGGTGACAGAATGGCTGCTGAGAACGGCATACAGGTCACCAGCGTGAAAAATGGCGTAGCCATTGCCACGATGACTGTGGAGAAACGCCACCTGAACGCAGGTGGAATGTGCCAGGGCGGAGCCATCTTCACCCTCGCTGACCTTGCACAGGCCGCCATTTGCAACTCATCGGGGAACTTGAATGTGGCTATAAGTTGCAACATAACATACCATAAAGGGGCACGTCTTGGCGACACGCTCACTGCCACGGCTGAGATAACCTCCGCCCACCCCAAATTACCATTTTGTATAATAAAAGTCACCAATCAGGAAGGCGTATTGATAGCCACGGTGACAGGCGTTAATTACGCAAAAAATATACCCATAAACATAGAGACCTTGGAATAGCGGCTATTATGAAAACAGTTGTCTTTAACGGGGAGCGTTACCGCAAAATAATATCCGCTTCCCAAATAAAAAAACGCGTGAAGGAGTTGGCGGATGAAATTAAGGCTGACTATGAGGGCAAGCAGCCCCTGTTTGTCTGTATGCTTTCAGGCGCCGCCATCTTTACAGCCGACCTTATGCGGGCGATGGACTCTGACGCCTATATATCCTTTATAAAGTGCAGTTCCTACGATGGCACAAGCAGAAATGAACAACTTAACTTCTCAATTCCCCTTGACGCTGATGTAAAAGGGAAAGATATTATTATAATTGAAGACCTTATAGACTCAGGTCACACAATGTTTGAGGCTAAACGCATAGCACTTGAACTTGGCGCCGCAAGTTGCCGTATAGCGGTACTTGTAAACAAACCGGGCAATGTGAAGTATGATATTAAGGCAGATTATGTAGGCTTCAATATCTCAGAGGGCTTTATAGTGGGTAACGGCTTTGATGTTGACGGCTACGGACGAGGGCTGAAAGATATATACCAGAAATAAATCAATACCCGTACCTTTTTCTGAAGCCAAGTAAAGAGTCAAGTATCAAGTGCGAAAATATTAACAATATTTATATCACACTATCCGGATTTAGTAAAAAGTCAAATAAGGTCTTTATCTGTATTCCTTCTTCATTTACTGCAGAAATAAGACCATTTGCAACAACCACCATTTTCTGGAAATTATCTTGAACATTCAGTAGAGAGCGTAACTCCTGATTTTTCTTCTCTATAGATGATAGAGTTAACGCTGATTGTATATAGACCTTTTCAGGAATGATATTAACCACAAAATCTATTTCTAATTTAATACGTTCTTTATCCCCGTCTTCTTTAGTTCTCCAAATTTCAACCATACCCACATCTACCGAGTAACGTCTGACACGCAATTCATTGTATATGACATTCTCCATAATGTGAGTATCTTCTATTTGTCTGAAATTCAAAATAGCATTACGCAGTCCAATATCCTCAAAGAAATATTTACTCTCTGAACCTATATATTTCCTGCCTTTTACATCGTAGCGTTGTGCTTCAGACACAATAAAAGCATCTTGCAAAAAACGCAAATAGGAATCAATGGTCCTTGGTGCTATTGTCAATCCACGTTCAGATTTGAATGTCTTTGATATACGCTGTGGATTACTGCTGCAACTAATATTTGACGCTAACACTTGTATCAGTTGACGCAAACCTTCTGGATTGCGGAGATGATTGCGGTCAATCACATCGCGGAGATATACTGTTTCATAGATGTTTAGAAGATACTCACGTTTCTCACGCTCGTCATCCATTTGTGCAACCTGTGGCAACCCTCCATATTTATAATAAATATCTAACGCTTTGTCTCTGTCGCCACCAACGGCTTCAAAATATTCTGCAAAAGAGAGTGGATGTACACGTATTTCTTTACCTCTGCCACGAAACTCGGTGGCGACTTCACTACTTAAAAACTTACTATTACTTCCCGATACATAAACATCTACGTTGGGCATCTGCATAAAGGAAAGTATTACTCCCACAAAATCATCAACCAATTGTATTTCATCTAATATAACATAGGTAATAGCACCATCATTAACAATTTTACCTTCTACAAACTCTATTAACTTGTCTGGATTAAGGAGTGCCTTGTTCTTCCTAGTGTCCAAACCCAATTGAATGATATGGTCTTCTGCTACACCATATTTGATTAACCATGCATGAAATAAGTTGCATAAAAGATACGACTTGCCACAACGACGAATGCCGGTGACTATTTTGACAATACCGTTACCACGGCTATCAATGAGTTGCTGTAAATAGGATTTTCGTTCAAAAACCATAGTTTTATGTCATTTTTTTGTGACTTTCACAGATTTCTGACGTAAAAGTAGTGGTTTCTTTTGAATTATGCAAGTTTTATGTCATTTTTTTGTGACTTTCACAGATTTCTGACGTAAATGGAGGGGCGTTGACGGATTCTGAGCGTTGACGGATTACTCGCCATAAAACGCAACATATCAATTAATTATATAAAAGCACAAATCTTTACATACGGGCAATTTTGTCTATTTGAAAAGACGGTTATTAAATAATTATGGTCATTAAATGTTTAACTATTGGTCAACTAATGGTCAGATATTGGTCTAATTTTTTATCCCGAAATATGGTCAAAGATTGAACCTTCTTTGACTTGGGGTAACTCCTTATAAATCAAAACACTAATTCATTATTTCAACCAATTACTAACGCAACACCTTGCGTAAGTGTTGACGAAAATAAGTTTTTTATGAAAAAAAATTATTTGCATATATCAAAAAAAATGTTGTACCTTTGCAGTCGCAATCCGTTCAGGGAAGTCAGGTGAGAGTCCTGCACAGACCCGCTGCTGTGATTCGCAATCAAGTTTTCTCTCTCATAGTCACTGAGTTACATACTCGGGAAGGCTGAAAACAAGAGCGATAAGTCAGAAGACCTACAGATTGTAAGGCTACGGCCTTTGTCATTCACGCTCTCGCGGAATAGAGCTCACGACAATGAAACGACTTATCTCCATATTGTTTTTGGCACTCTCTGTGTGCATCCCTTTGTTCGCTGCGAATGAAGCGGATTCGGTCGTATTGGGCGAAGTAACCATTGTGGCACGACCTGCCACACATGAGGTGATAACACCACAAACACTCTCTGGTAACGACCTGCAACGATTATCTGCTCATTCGGTAGCCGATGCCATGCGCTATTTTTCAGGTGTTCAAATCAAAGACTATGGTGGAGTAGGCGGCATAAAGACAGTCGATATCCGTTCGATGGGTAGCCACCATGTTGGAGTTTTCTACGATGGTATAGAGGTGGGGAATGCCCAAAATGGTACTGTTGATTTGGGTAAGTTCTCATTGGAGAATATCGAAAGTATATCACTCTATAACGGTCATAAAACTGAAGCCTTACAACCTGCTAAGGATTTTGGTTCGTCCGGAACCCTATATATTCGTACGCGAAGACCCGTGTTTCAACAAGGCAAGAACTACAATGTCACTGTTGGTATGAAAGCCGGAAGTTTTGGATTTGCCAACCCGTCCGTACTGTATGAGCAAAAACTGTCGGAGACGGTCTGCTTAAGTATGAATGCCGAATATACTTTTGCTACGGGTCGCTATCCTTTTACTATAAAGAAAAATCTTCCAGACGGCAGTGTGGCGTGGGATACCACCGGGTATCGTCAGAACGGAGATGTCAATGCTTTCCGTGCGGAGGTGGGACTGTTTGGCTATCTTCCCCAAGGCAAGTGGCATATCAAGGGTTATTACTACCAAAGCAACAAGGGTATCCCCCGCGCAATCATTCGCAATGTGTGGACTTCATCGCAACGACAATGGGATAGGAATGCTTTTGTACAGGGTGCTTTTCAATACAGGGTAGGCAGGCGATGGGAGATGCAAATCTCTGCTAAGTATGCAAACGACAAAATGCGTTATCTCAATCCGGATACCACGCTTATGTATATTGACAATACATTTTTACAACAGGAGGTTTACATAAGTTGGGCTAATCAGGTGGAACTGTTTGATTGGTGGAATTTGACACTGAGCGGGGATTATATCTATAATACTCTTTCGTCTAATATGGCGAACTTCGTTTATCCTATTCGTCATACTGCTTTGGTTGCAGCGGCAACCTCGTTTCATTACAAATGGATACAAGCCCAAGCCAGTGTATTAGGAAACTTTGTCCAAGATAGAATAAGCAATCATCAATCAACCACCAACAATCAAAAACCTTGTTTTACTCCGGCGGTGTTCTTGAGTTATCAGCCGTTATTGAAGGAACAATGGTTTATACGTGCCTTCTATAAGCAGATTTTCCGCATGCCTACCTTTAATGACTTATATTATACGGATGTCGGTAATATAGCACTTAAACCCGAAGAGACAAAGCAGTATGATGTCAGTTTGGAATACTCAAAGCAGTTCACTCTGCACGATGCACAAGGCACAAAGATTGGCTTGCATGCGAAAGTGGACGGGTACTTCAATCAGGTCAAGAATAAGATAGTGGCGATACCCAAAGGCAATTCTCAATACAGGTGGATGATGATGAATATAGGATATGTGGAAATACGCGGTGTAGATGTGAATGCAGGTTTGGATTTCACATTCCCGTTATCCACAACATCTTTTCCCTTACATCTAAAAGTAAGCGGCAATTATACCTATCAAAAAGCACAAGATTTTACGGATCCCAACAATCCGATAACCTACGGCGGACAAATCGCCTATATACCATGGCATTCCTGCTCGGCTCTTGCTAACCTAAAATGGAATGGGTTAAGTTTTAATTATAGTTTCATTTATGTGGGTGAGCGTTATCACAACTCTGCCAATATACTTGCCAACTATGAGCAACCATGGTACACACATGATGTGGCTTTGGGATACCTTTTCAAGATACGCCCTGCCAAGAATAAAGTCAATACATCATTTGATATAGATACTTCGTTGGAAATAAATAACATTTTTAATCAGCAATATGACATTATCCTCAACTATCCGATGCCGGGTATTAATGGTAAACTTATTGTTAAGTTTATTATTTAACGCATGTCGTAAACCGGATATCTTTATACAGCCGGAAAAGGAGTCAATAGGTGATACAACCCATACGGAAGTAATTGGTTTTTACCTGTTGAACGAAGGCAATATGGGCTCTAACAAAGCTTCGTTGGATTATTATGATTTATCCATCGGCACCTACACGCGCAATATCTACCAAGCGGTTAATCCCGAAGTAAAACAGTCATTAGGGGATGTGGGTAACGACATAAAGATTTATGGTTCGCGCCTGTATGCGGTAATTAACTGTTCCAACTTGGTAGAAGTGATGGATGCTGCCACCACTAAACATATCGGAACTATACAAGTTCCCAATTGCCGTTATCTGGCTTTCAAAGATGGTTACGGATACCTGACTTCGTACGCAGGTCCGGTGGTCGTTGATGCCACAAAGGCGCAAATAGGATATGTCGCAAAGTTTGATACTACCACTCTCCAAATCGTCGATACCTGCCATGTCGGCTTTCAGCCGGACGAGTTGGAGGTGGTAGGTAATCAACTCTATGTGGCTAATTCGGGTGGATATATGGTGCCTAACTATGAACATACCATTTCCGTAATTGATTTAGACAATAAAAGCAGAAAAACCATTGACGTGGTGAACAATCTCCACCGTTTGCGTGCAGACCGATATGGACAAATTTGGGTGTCATCTCGCGGAGATTACTATGGTCAACCGTCACGCTTGTATTGTATTGATACCAAGACGGATAAAGTAATAGATTCTGTAATGATTGCTGTCAGTGATATGTGGATTGATGGAGACTCACTTTATATTTGTGCTACCGAATTTAGTTACATAACCTATGACACGGAAGTTACATACGCGATTGTCAATGTCAAAACACACGAAATAGTAACACGTAATTTCATTCAAGACCCAATTGTCAAAATTGATGTACCATACGGAATAGCCGTACATCCCATAACCAAAGATATTTATGTAACCGATGCCAAAAATTATGTCTCTCCGGGAGTATTATGGTGTATTGGTCAGGATGGTATGGCAAAATGGTCTGTGCGTACAGGTGATATCCCGGCACATATTTGTTTTAGATTTAAAACCGAAAAAATATAACGTTCCAAATATATGAAACATCATTTTACCATCGTTTTTGCTATTTTGCCCCTTTGTTTTGCGTGGGGTTCTAATCCGTACATTGATCGTGTGTATGAGTATTGTCCTGCTCCCGGGCAGTTTGTTAACACAATGCCAAAGGCTACTGCCGAAGATACGCCTGCTTCTATGGCTGCCAAGGCTGACTCTGCTATTACCAATCATAATCAAGAGATGATTTCGTTGGGCGGTTATGGCGGATATATTGTATTTGGGTTTGACCACGAAATTCTAAATATCGAAGGCGCATACGATTTTAAGATTCTTGGTAACTCATTTTATGCGAATGCCAATCCTAATCAGACAACACGACGAGGTGGCAGTAGCGAACCCGGTATTGTGATGGTCAGTCGCGATGACAACCACAACGGTTTGCCCGATGATACATGGTACGAGTTGGCAGGAAGCGAATACTATAAACCAACTACTCGCCATAACTATACCATCACTTACTATCGCACTCCGTCCAATCATCAAGCAACTCCAAATAATGAATATAAATTTCTCTGCGATACCACCTATATTGCTTGGTCTTCTTCTACGGGAGAAAAAGGGTATATGCCTAAAAACACTTTTCATAAACAGGATTACTTCCCTCTTTGGTTGGGTGATAGTATTTCGTTTACAGGCACTATCATGGCAAATAACGGTGTAGATGAAAGCGGCACAGGCAGTTATTATGTTTCCTATTGCTTTGACTGGGGATATGCCGATGACCAGCCCAACGAACTGCCCGACGAACCGGAAATGCACGCTTCAGAATTCAAAAT
>JAKSOA010000005.1 GCA_024405875.1 Paludibacteraceae bacterium | reverse complement strand
ACTGGGCTGCGGCTGTAGGTGTTGCGGACGGGGAAGAACAGACAACAGAGTTCAGCGGCAATCGTCAGGGCATCTGCCCCAACGGGTGGCATGTGCCGTCAAGAGCGGAGTGGCGTACGCTGTATGATTACATATACAGTGCACAAAAACTCACATCAGACGCAGTTGGCAAACATTTGAAGACCACCTCTGGCTGGTACAGCGGAAATAGTTACTACAAACCAGGATTAGACACGTATGGTTTTGCGGCTCTGCCGGTAGGCAGAGCAGATGGAAGTAGTGTGTACAATGTTGGCTACATTACCAATTTCTGGACGGCTACTCCAAATGAGAGCTACAGCTACTACGCTTACAACAGTTACCTCGGTTACGGCTATGACTACTTGAGCGACGTCTACAACGGCGGTAAGAACTACGGACTATCTGTGCGTTGTTTAAGGGATTAAGGAACAATCCGAATGCAGACAAACTTGTTTGTATGCTGAGGCGACGGACTAATGAAAGAGACGTTGAGGCAATATTTTAAGGAGAACTTGCTGTTCTGGGCAGGTTTGATGCTCATTATTCTTATAATGGGGCTCTTTTTGTTTGAGAACGGACAGATTGAGACACACTTTCTGCTGAACAGTTACCACAGCCCGTGTATGGATGTGTGTATGAAGGTTCTGACAACGCTTGGCAGCGGTCTGCCGTGCTATGTGGGTGCTGTGATTCTCATTTTCTGGTTCAGAAAAGGCGTTTTCATACTTTTGTCACAACTTTTTGCGCTTGCCATAACGCAGCCTCTTAAATATACGATAGCACGCCCGCGTCCGTTGACGCTTCTTGGGTATGAGAACCTTCCGAATGTTGTTGATTATGCCATTCCTGGTGGCTATAATTCATTTCCAAGTGGTCACGTGGCGGCTATTTTCGCCTTTATGGCTTGTCTGGCGGCGCTTCTTCCTAAAAAATATAAGGCGTGGCAGTTGGCGTTTCTGCTTCTTGGCACTATTGCCGCATATTCAAGAATATACCTCTCTTGTCATTTTCTTGAGGACACGCTTGTGGGTGCTCCCATAGGGGCGTTCAGCACTGCTATTGCATTTATGCTTCTCTACTATAAGGAGTGGGGTGAATGCCCTGTCTATAGACTTAAATTCAAACACCACGATGGCAGCCAAAGGTAAATTTTATGTTGTGTGGGCTGGAAAGGCTACGGGAGTCTTTGGCACTTGGGCTGCTTGTGAGGAACAGGTTAAGGGTGTTGAGGGTGCTAAATACAAAGCTTTCCCTGACAGAGAGAGTGCTGAGATTGCATATAAAGATGGCTATGAGAGATATCTGACAGGCAAGGCGACTCAAAGTAAGTCTTCATACGTAAAGGCTCACAAGTATGACCCAGTGGAGAAGGTGCCTATACAGAACGCCCTTGCGGTAGATGCCGCCTGCGGTGGTAATCCGGGTGATATGGAGTACAGGGGTGTCTATGTTAAAACGGGGGAGGTTATATTCCAGAGCCCGGTCTATAAATTAGGCACAAATAACATAGGTGAGTTCCTTGCCATAGTACACGGGCTTGCACTTATAAAGAAGCAGGGACTTACAGATATAATAATATACTCCGACTCTGTAACGGCACAGGGATGGGTTAAAAAGGGGAAATGCAATACCAAACTTATACCTACACCAAATAATCAGCAGGTGTTTGAACGCATTGCCGCGGCGGAGAAATGGCTTGCTGAGAATGACTACACAACTCCAATCCACAAATGGAATACTGACAAGTGGGGAGAGATACCTGCCGACTATGGCAGAAAGTAGCAGGATTTGAAATTCCTGTAACCATTTTGTTACATAAGTGTAAGATTTTAGCAAAGATGTTGCAAAGCGAATGAAAATTGCAAACCATTGCACTGTTTTTTAACAAAAAAACTTTGCATATAATTATGCCATTCTGACAAGTGGCACTACATTTGTCACAGAAAGGTTGGACAAGAGAGTCCGACAAAGAGAGTTGAAATAAAAATTTTTAAACTATGTACAATTACGAAATTAATTATCGCGGTAGCGTAGATACTAAGTTATTTGACGCTATTTTTGCAAAACGTAAATAAATTTGAGGCGAGGCGCCTCTTTATTACGGTGCAAAATTTAAGAGTGAACCTGTATGACAGATTCACTCTTTTTTTGTCCTTAATTATGGTGTATGCTATTTTGAGTATATGAATTTAAGTGGTATGTTCACCCTTGAAGCCCAATACTCCTCTGAGTGCCAATGACCTGGGAACTCTCTGCAGAGAAGGTTGCTCTCATTATACCCATTCTCTTTAAGAGTTTCCGCCATTTTGAAAAAGAACGGAATGTATGCGTCATCACAAGGCATAGTACCGTTGTCAAAATAGAACTTGTGCGTGGCAGGGTCTGGCAGATGGGTGACTGTGTATTTGTACATAGCGTCAGCAAGTTCCTCCCGCTCCGTACTTGTGGAGAAGTGTGTTGACATACAAATAGCCGATGAAAAGACATCGGGGTAGGCGCAGATGGCGTATAGAGAGATGAGACCTCCCATACTTGAACCCATAATGGCGGTAGCCTCTTGTGCGGGATTGGTTGAATACTCATCATCAACAATAGGTTTTATTGTATTAACAATGGCACTGACATACTCTCCGCCACGCTTTCTGCCTATGAAAAGTTTGTCCATCTCAGCCTTCTCACCGCCTTCAGCCATTAATGAGTCATATTGTGCGGGCATATAGTCACATAGACGGGTTGGCAGATTATGAATGCCTACAATTATTATCGGGGTAATGGAGTCAGATGTGATAAGTCTGCCGGCGGCATCGTCCATCTCCCAAGCCTTGTGGTTCCAACACTTATCTGCGTCAAAAAGCATCTGTCCGTCGTGCATATAGAGAACGGGGTGTTTTTTGAAAATTGAGTACCCGTCGGGAGTCCAGACGTCAAATGTAAGAGTGTCTCCGAAAGCCTCATCAAACACATAGTGTCTTAAAAGTTTACCGCTTGATACTTGCGTGTCGGTCTTAATGCCTGAGGGTGAGGAACAAGAGTACAAAAAGATGGCAATGACAGATAAAAGTAAAAACTTGATTTTCATAGTTGTTTTGATTGTTTTAAGGTGTTAATTAATGCGAATTTATAGAAATTAGTTTAATTTTGCAAAACATTGAGCGTATATTGAAAAAAGTTAGTTTCCATACACTTGGTTGCAAACTTAATTTTGCAGAGTCATCTCATATAGCCCGAACCCTATATGAGGCTGGCTTTGAGCGTGTTAACAAATATGAGAAGCCGGATATATGCATAATAAACACCTGTACGGTAACTGATGCTGCAGACCGCAAGGGGCGTCAACTTATACATAAGATTCACAAGAACTTCCCCGATGCCTACATAGTTGTAACGGGTTGCTACGCTCAACTGAAAGCCACTGAGATAGCGGCTATTGATGGTGTTGACTTGGTATTGGGTGCCAATGATAAGTTTGAGATTCCGTCAAGGTTGCTCACCTCTGTTGAGAAACAGGCTGAGGCTCAGGTTAAAGTCTCTGATTGCAAACATATTACACCATTTTACCCATCAGTGTCATCAGAGGGCAGGACAAGGCATTTTCTAAAGGTTCAGGACGGTTGTGACTGCTTTTGCACATATTGTGCCATTCCTTTCGCACGAGGACGTAGCCGTAGCGGCAGAATATCGGAGATAGTCACTATGGCTAATCAGGTTGCCTTGCAGGGTGGCAAGGAGATAATACTGACAGGAGTGAATATTGGTGATTTTGGTAAGCATAACGGGGAGGATTTTCTGCAACTTATAAAGGCCTTGGATGATGTTGAGGGCATTGAGCGTTTTCGTATATCATCAATAGAGCCTGACTTGCTTACTGATGAAATAATAGAGTTCTGCGCTCATAGCAAACGCTTTGCTCCACACTACCATATTCCGCTTCAGTGTGGCTCAGATGAGGTTTTGAAACTTATGCACCGCCGTTATGACACGCAGTTGTTCGCCTCAAAAATAGGTAAGATAAAATCTTTGAACCCCGATGCCTTCATAGGCGTTGATGTCATTGCGGGTATGCGTGGTGAGACTCCTGAACTGTTTGATGAGAGTGTGAGATTCATTGAATCACTGCCTGTCACACGCCTTCACGTCTTCCCATACTCTGAACGCACCGGTACAATGGCGTTGAAAATACCATATAAGGTCTCCCCGATGGAACAGAAACGCCGTGTGGGCGTTCTTATGGATTGGTCATTACAGCAGATGACCGCTTTCTACAACTCACAGGTAGGGACAAGCCGCAGGGTGCTGTGGGAAGAGGCTGACAAACACGGGCTTATGTTTGGTTTTACAGAGAACTACGTAAAACTGCAACGCCCATACTGCAAAGAACTTGTAAACCAAGTTGAGAGCATTACAATAACCCCTGAAATGCTCTGCTTTGAGGCCGAAGATTAGTTATACGCAAAAGATAAATAGTACTTACACTAATACCGTTAGTCTTTCATATATATTTCAAAATATTTGTCATGTGCCTCTGACATCTCTTTTAATTCAGAAATTGAATAATTTCTTGCCAAAGAAGTTATTTCAGAGTTATTAAAATATTCTTTTATTTCGCTAGCATAGAGTGTATCAAATGCCCCTGTCGTTAGTAGTAGAGCCATAAAACATTTGTTTACTTCTTTCTTTGCCATTTCTATAATTTCTGACTCAGATGGTGTTTGTTCAAGATGATAAAGTATAGATAACTTATCTTTTTTTGTTTTATTTCTTAATTCTTGTTGTCTGAGTCTTTCTTGTTCGTTTTGCTCTTTTTCTTTAAGTTCTTTAGTATTCTGTTTCTGCTGTTTGGTTTCTTGTTTTTTTATTTGCTCTTTTAATTCATCAATATATGATTTGAATTTCATTGGAGTGTTCATCTTGAATCCGTCAATAAACACGAAATCGTTATACGCATCAGGTCGTTGGTGTGCTTGAACCTTCAATCCCATTATAGTTCCTTCTAGATATACGGAATTGATTCTTTTTAAGCAATCGAAAATATCTTTGAATCCAATTGCCTGTATCTCCCATTCCGGATTGCCTTTTTGTGGTGTTTTATATACAACTATGCATTTGTCTATAAGTGGATTAACCATAAATTTGGTAAATACAAATTTTTGTGTACCGTTATCACAAGTTTCTAACAATAATCTGTATTCGAATGACAAACTGTCGGGCGTCTGCTCGTCTGAGTTGAATGGGCTCTTTATGTCAATGTTTACAAAGGGCTCCATTAATATCTTTTCAGGTCTGCGTGAAATAATCTGAAATGAACTTTCCGCCATAATTAAGTTGCTGACACAGATTAGCACAAATATGTTAATTATTCTCTTCATATGAATTGTATAATAACTTAGATTTTTTATATCTTTTTTTCTTTATGTTTTCTCCTTTTTGTTTTGCGTTTTTCTATCTTTAGTTTCAAACGCTCTTTACGGCTTAATTTTTTATTGTCGTACGGTTTGATTTTATTTGATATTGAATCTGCATTTTTTACCTCTTGAATAATGGAATTTTCTGTTGGTTCTGTTTTAATATGTTCCTCGTTTCTCTGGTTCTCTTCGTCTATTGCTGTCACCTTGTTTGTTAATGCCACAGTGCTATTTACTGTATCTGTTACATTAGGAGTTTGCTCCGTTGTTGTGATTATAGGAGACGTATTAGGGCTATCAATGGTATGAGTTATTGCTAATGCTATAATAAATATAATAATGGTTCCGCATCCTATTTGAGGACCAGGATCTTTCTTGACTTTTTTAATTATGAAGTACTCATCTTCCATCTATAAAAATGTTAACTTTTAGTCTCCTGATCGGTAACTTCTTCAGTTTTGTTTTCATAATATCCGCATTTTTTGCACTTTATTGTGATGTCATAAGTTGTCCGATACAATGCTTTACCATCAGTTGCAATTCTATCAAGTTCTCGATTAATTTGTTTACGATTGGCTTCATCAAAGGCAAACCATTTATGACATTTTGGACAGCGATGTTTCACCCCGTGTACACAAACCAAACTTGTAACACTGAGTATACCAAACACTATTAGAAGTACCATCGATAAAGCCTCATGCAAGTCTTGATACTCTGCAAAATATTTTAGAGCAAATACACCACTAACGATAGTTATACACCAAAAAATTGTTTTTAGTAAAAATCTCATAATTTTTTTATATTTTATCCTTTACAAAATTATCCTCTTTTTCGTTCTCAATTTGTAAAAGCAAATGAAATATATTCATTAAAATGTGAATAGTTGTCATCTATTATTGACAGCCTTTTCATAGAATTCAAAAAGATTTATTTGTAGTGCTTTTGAAATCTCCAGTAAGAGTTCGCAGTCAATACTTTTGCGATTTAATATTTTATTTATGTTTGATGGTTCACAATGTATTTCTTTTGCCAGCCAACAATGTTTACGACCTTGTTTGTCGAGTTCTGCTTTGATTATTTTTCCAATGTGGATTTCTTCATTCATAGTAATTATGAGATAGAGCATTACTATGCTTCATAGAAAAAAAGTGTGGGTTTTTTCTACCACGTTAACAGGAAGCATAGGAGAAACCTGCAAAGTCTATAGAAGAACCCACACGGGAATTATAGACTTTGTTTGCAGGCTGTGATGCTTGCTGTTTATACACTATTTCTCATCGTTATAAGAAACAGTTCCCTATGCTTTTTCTTTAACGTGAATATAGTATGCGATTATATGTATTTACTGCCCTTGTATTTTTTTAAGGTTGCTTTAATTCTTGTTGTAGGTCATCATATACAGAACCCACACTCTGATAATATAAACCGGTAGCACTATTTTGTATGTTTTTAAAGGTCTGAGAGTTGTATACAATATTTAGAGCCTGCTCTATAGTCAGATGTTGCTCCTCTATGAGAATTTGAGCTAAATCTGCTGTCAAATCCTCTTTCATACACTCAATCTGTCCTTCTGTTAACATATAAATGTAAGTGCTTTCAATGCTTTCTCAGTTCCGAAAAAATATTGGAATGTTATTCCTTTGGGATATTTCAACTCTCTCATCAACTCTTTTAAGGAGATGTCCCCCATCTCAAATCTACGCATTTGTCTTACAACCTTGTCATCTGCTATAGGACCGTATACGATGTCAAAATTATGACAAGGTTGAGCTGTTTTCCTATCTCTGTTTTTTAGAACAAACTTAGCCCATTCTTCTGAGTAGGTCTCAAATTTTTTGATTTTTAGGGAACCATCCGATAAAACATTCTCATTAAATTCAAAAGTTGTCACAATTGGCTTTGCATTAATTGATAATGCGGCTTTCTGCGATGCCATTGCCATTGCTTGTTGAAGGTCCGATGATAGATAGAAACCTTTGCCAAAATCTTTAAAAGGTTTCCCTTTTTCAAGATTGGGGTTATATACTAGAATATCTGAGCCATGATAAAGTCTCATTTTATTGTTCCTCCATTGTTCGCACACACTTTTATTAATCCGTCAATATTATCATCAAAAGATAAGGTGTGAAGAATTGTGTAATGCTTGAGGTAATAATTCAAACCATTATATTCCTGAATATAGTTGTAAGCTTTGTCTTGGGTTATGCCAAATCGTTTGGCAAACTCTGCGACAAGAGCCACTAAAAAACACAGTATGTTTTTATCTAATGCAGACATAATATTGATACCTTTTTGCAAAGATACAGTTTTTTATTATTTTATGCAAATACCTCTTTGAACGGTTTGAAATTACCGTGTGGGTTATGTGCCTGATGGGCGTTGTGGTCATCAAGTATGGCGAATATTATGCGGCGGTACTTGTTTTTGAACTCAGGTTCATTGAACACCTCTTTGAACAGCACAGCAACCTGCTCAGGCGGGTTACGGAACGCCCCGCAGCCAAGTGCGCCAAGCACAAGGGAGTCATTGCCGTTCTTTAGTCCAAGACGCATAATTGTGCGTATTTTGCACCTTATCGCCTCCGCAATTTGAGGCGTAAAGAGACCGTTGTCATCTAAATCAGGATTGTTCACACCTGCCACCGTGATTACTGATATTTTATATGGTGTGTCAAGATATTGATAGCGTTTATCCTCCTCATCTTTTATCACCCACACTTCCGGCGTGTATATTCCACCGTGAGTGTGATCCATAGGGTAGCGGGCGGTGGTACTGCCCAAACCATATTTTGCTCCGAACTCTCCGTACGGGAAAATGGAACGGTGAAGTGTTGTGCGGCGGCATAGGTTCTCCTCTTGAGCCCCGCTTCCGTTTATTACGCCGCCTCCAGGGTTATGTCGGCTTGCCATATTGAGTACGGCAGGCTTGTAGCCGTTATCTAATAGGTATTTGGCGGCAATAAGGCAGTCAATATTGATTACACTAACTTCAGTACCTTGTGTAAGAGTTGGTATGTCACTAATGACACAGGCATTCTTGTTTGTGTAGAACTGTGTGCCGTCAGCGGAACCATCAGTGACGGGAAAAGTGACTGTGTCTCCGAATTTGTTTATATAGGAGCCTCTGGAGCAGCATTCAACTGTGTCATTAAAGACAGAGATACGCATAGCGCGTACCTCTGAAAATGATGGTTTTTTAGAGACACCAGCCAGCGTTGCCTTGCGCCTTTCATAATCAGCGTAGTGTCTCTCCAAATAATTATCAGCCATAAAAAGATTCTTCGCTTATGCTCAGAATGACGGATTGGTTAATCTTTGAATTTAGCGCAGATGAACTCACGGTTCAAGCGAGCGATGGCACTTAGTGGAACGCACTTAGGACATTCTGCTGCGCAGGCACCAGTGTTGGTACAGTTACCAAAACCAAGTTCGTCCATCTTGCCAAGCATAGCCTTGACACGGCGAGCCGCCTCAACTTTTCCTTGTGGAAGAAGTGCCAACTGGCTAACTTTAGCGGCTACGAACAGCATTGCCGAGCCGTTCTTACAAGCGGCGGCACAAGCACCGCAACCAATGCAAGATGCGTTGTCCATTGCCTCATCAGCATCTTTCTTAGGAATTGGAATTGCGTTTGCGTCTGGAACGCCACCTGTGTTTACTGACACGAAACCACCAGCCTGCATAATCTTGTCGTATGCACGGCGGTCAACCATAAGGTCACGGATTACAGGGAATGCGTTTGAACGCCACGGCTCAACAGTGATTGTGTCACCATCGTGGAAACGACGCATATGAAGTTGACAGGTTGTAACCGCGCTGTCAGGTCCGTGCGGGTGCCCGTTAATGTATAGTGAGCACATTCCGCAAATACCCTCACGGCAGTCGTGGTCAAATACTACTGGTTCTTTCTTCTCTGAGATAAGTTGCTCATTAAGAATGTCAAGCATCTCAAGGAATGAGCTGTCAGTGGAGATGTTGTCCAACTTGTATGTCTCAAAGTGTCCTTTTACTTTAGGACCGGCTTGACGCCATATCTTCAGTGTTACATTAATTGTTTTATCCATTTGTGTGAGTGTTTAATTCTTGTAGTTACGTGTTTTTCTCTCTGTGAACTCATAATCAAGAGGTTCCTTAAGCATTACAGGCTCTTTGCCTTCTCCCATATATTTCCAGCAAGATGCGAATGAGAACTTGTCATCCTGACGTAGCGCCTCACCCTCAGGTGTCTGGTACTCTTCACGGAAGTGACCGCCGCAAGACTCCTCACGCATAAGTGCGTCACGAGCCATCAACTGTCCAATCTCAATAAAGTCTGCAAGACGAAGTGCTTTCTCAAGTTCAACGTTAAGGTCATCGGACTTACCTGGAATGTAAACATTGCTCCAGAACTCTTTTCTAATCTCGTCAATTTTCTTGATGGCTGTCTCAAGACCTGCTTTTGTGCGTCCCATACCAACAAAATCCCACATAACAAGACCAAGTTCACGGTGAATGCTGTCAACAGACTTGCTTCCTTGAATTGCCATAAGTTTGGCAATCTTCTCTTTGATGGCTTTCTCCGCCTCTTCAAACTCAGGAAGGTCTGTGCTCATACGTGGTACTGTGATTTGGTCTGCAAGGTAGTTCTGAATGGTGTAAGGAAGAACAAAGTAACCGTCGGCAAGTCCTTGCATAAGGGCTGACGCTCCAAGACGGTTTGCTCCGTGGTCAGAGAAGTTTGCCTCACCAATACAGAACAGACCCTTTATAGAGGTCATAAGTTCATAATCAACCCAGATACCACCCATTGTGTAGTGAATGGCAGGGAATATCATCATCGGGTCCTCGTAAGGATTCTCATCAACAATCTTCTCATACATTTGGAATAGGTTGCCGTACTTTTGTGCCACGACATCCTTGCCAAGACGTTTGATTGCGTCAGAGAAATCAAGGAATACGGCAAGACCGGTAGCGTTTACACCAAAGCCAGCGTCACAACGCTCTTTTGCGGCACGTGATGCCACGTCACGTGGAACAAGGTTACCGAAAGCAGGGTAGCGGCGCTCCAAATAGTAGTCACGGTCCTCTTCTGGTATGTCACGACCTTTAAGTTTGCCTGCCTGTAGGGCCTTTGCGTCCTCAAGTTTCTTAGGAACCCAGATTCGTCCGTCATTACGGAGAGACTCTGACATAAGTGTCAGTTTTGATTGGAACGCTCCGTGAACAGGAATACAGGTAGGGTGTATCTGTGCGTAACAAGGGTTAGCGAAGTAAGCGCCCTTCTTGTATATCTGCATTGCGGCTGAACCGTTTGAAGCCATAGCGTTTGTAGAGAGGAAGAATGTGTTTCCGTAACCTCCTGTGCCTATTACTACTGCGTGAGCGAAGAAACGCTCAATTCTACCTGTAACAAGGTTGCGAGCGATAATACCTCTTGCTCTGCCCTCAATAATAACAACGTCAAGCATCTCATAGCGTGAGTACATCTTAACTTTGCCTTTGCCTATCTGACGGCTTAACGCTGAATATGCGCCAAGCAGAAGTTGTTGACCTGTCTGACCTTTAGCGTAGAATGTACGTGATACCTGCGCGCCACCGAAAGAGCGGTTGTCAAGCAGTCCGCCGTACTCACGAGCGAATGGAACACCCTGTGCGACGCATTGGTCAATAATGTTGTTTGATACTTCCGCCAGACGATATACGTTAGCCTCACGAGCACGGTAGTCACCGCCCTTAATGGTATCGTAGAACAAACGATATACTGAGTCACCATCATTCTGGTAGTTCTTGGCTGCGTTTATACCACCCTGTGCGGCAATTGAGTGTGCACGGCGTGGTGAGTCTTGAATACAGAAGTTAAGTACATTGAATCCCATCTCAGCAAGTGATGCCGCTGCGGATGCACCTGCAAGACCTGTACCAACTACAATTATGTCAAGTTTACGTTTGTTTGCAGGGTTAACAAGTTTCTGGTGTGCCTTATAGTTGCTCCATTTCTCAGCAAGAGGTCCTTCTGGAATTTTTGCGTCAATCTTCTCCTCAACTGTCGCTGCCGCCTTTGCTTTTGGAGTTGCTTCTTTTGCAGCCGTAACCTTAGGTTCCGCTGCTGCTTGAATATCTTTTTTAGTAGCCATATCTATTTGTTTTATTTGTTACAAATTAATTTAAGCCGCACAAGCGGACGCACAACAGCAGTTTCCCGCAACAAAGTACCATACAAGTACCGCTACAAACATCAGAACAATGATAGTTGCTATTATGTTGCTAATGCATTTGATACGTGGAAGCCAGATGTTGTTGCTCCATCCAAGTGTCTGCATGGCACTCCAGATTCCGTGTGTCAGATGGTACCACAAAGCCACGAACCATAATAAATAGATTATTGCGAAGTACCATTTTGAGAATGTGTATTTAATAAGTTCCACACCGTTCGCAGGCTCTGAACCCAAAATCTCAACAAGTTGCATCTTAGCCCAGAAGTTTACAAGGTGAAGGCACAGACCGCCAAGGATAATGAAACCAAGTACAAGCATATTCATTGAAGCCCACTCAACACCGTTAGAACGGTCAGAGACTGCGTAACGCTCACGTCCGCGCGCCCGATAGTTGATTATTGACAGGGCGAATGCGTAGATGATGTGAACTACGGCAAGAAATGCCAGACCAAGTGTGCCTACCAACGCATACCAATTGGCACCCAAAAACTCACAAATCATATTGTATCCCTCCTCTGAGATGATAGCAACAAGATTCATTGAAGCGTGAAATAGCAGGAAGAACGCAAGACAGGCACCTGTAATGCTCATAACAAACTTTCTTCCCACTGAAGAGTTAAATAACCACATAAATTCTTGTTTTTAATTATTAATAATTGATTTGAATTCTTCAAAAATGAATAACACGCAAATTTAGTAAAAATTTTGGAAAAAACTGGTGTAATAATTATTAGATTCTTCACTTCGTTCAGAATGACGTGATAATGTCCAGGTCATCGGGGTGAAACCAGTGGATAGAGGTGTCACGGTTAAACCAGGTGAGTTGTTTCTTTGCGTAGTGACGTGTGTTTCGCTTGATTAGAGCAGCCACCTCATCACGTGTGGATATTTTGCCGTCAAAGAAATCAAACCACTCTTTGTAGCCTACTGTGTTGAGGGAATTGAGGTGCTTCAGATTATATACGCTAAGCGCCTCTTGCTCCAGTCCGGCTGCAATCATCTCATCAACACGACGGTCAATGTTCCCGTATAGTTCGTCACGGTCACGGGTCAGTCCTATTTTAACTATATTGAACGGTCTCTCTTTCTTTTCGCTCGTAAGTATGGATGAGTATGGCTTGCCTGTGTAAAGACACACTTCAAGGGCGTGCATAACTCTCTTTGGGTTCTTGAGGTCCACTTTGGAGTACCATACAGGGTCAAGCATCTGAAGCATAGATGTTATGTGCTCAAGCCCCTTCTCTTTGTAGAGTTCTATTACATTGTTTCTGGTAGTGATGTCCACTCTTGGAATGTCATCCATTCCATTGCATACAGCGTCAATGTACATCATTGAGCCTCCTACCATAAGTGCGTTGGGTGAGTGTTTGAATTGCTCTTTAATAATCTTAATGGCATCCAACTCATACTGCCCGGCACTATAGTAATCTGTCAAATCTTTCTCAGCAATGAAGTAGTGCTTTACGGCTGACAACTGCTCTTGTGTGGGTGATGCCGTACCTATGGGAATACCCCTGTAAATCTGCCTTGAGTCAGCGGATATTACAGGGGTATCAAGTTTCTTTGCAATATTAAGGCTTAGCGCAGTCTTACCAACGCCTGTGGGTCCCAAGAGCACAAACAGCGTATTAACTGCCATAGATGTCTATCTCAAATCATTGAAATCATCATCAAAATTCATATCGGAGAATCCGTCCGCGTCAAGTTCATCAATGTCAAAATCCTCATCGCCGTAGAAATTCTCATCTATCTCACCGCTACCGGCGTTCTTGCCCCCTTTGCCAAGGTCTGAGAAATCCTCAATCAGATATTGTTCAGGCGGATTTCCTGTGGAAGCGGAACAAACAGGCTCTTTCAAATCCTTTCCGGGAACAATCTCTTTCAGTTCAATGTAGAAGGCTCTGTTTGCAATGTTGTCAAACACATACATCAATTTCTGTTCCTCATCAGTTATAAGTTCACTGATAACGGTGTCATCCATTGTGTAGTTGTCTTCATCCATTCCTGTCTCCATATCAAAGAGGGTAATCTCTTGCTCTCTCTCCCAATCCTCATCACAGATGTAAAATGAAGTAATACCATCTTTGCTGTATTTGACAGAGTCAAGAATGGCATTGTGCAGGTCAATGAATTTGGCCTCGGAGTCAATGGATATCTCTCTCATAAATCCATCAACTTCATTTGAAATAAGAACGAATTTGTAAATCATACTTTTAACATTCTATCCAGTTCCTCTATGCTTGCACGGAATGATTTGTCAGTATCAATCAAATCCTGTACCGTCTTGCAGGCGTGGAGTACTGTTGCGTGATTACGTTTTCCTATTGTTGTTCCTATGGTTGTAAGTGAATCCTTGGTCTTTAGTTTTGCAAAGTACATTGCAACCTGACGTGCCTGTACAATCTCTCTCTTGCGTGTCTCAGATAGCAGACTTTCAAGTGACACACCGTAGAAGTCACAAACAATATCCCGTATCTCCTGTACCGTATAGTTCTTTTGAGATGACGCCACGATGTTACCTATGACCCTCTTCGCAAGTTCAATGTTTATGTTGCGTTGGTTCATCGTTGACTGAGCCACAATTGAGATTATTGTGCCCTCAAGGTCTCTGATGCTACCTGTTACATTCTCCGCTATGTAGTTTATCACATTGTCTGATATCTTAAGACCGTCTTTCTCAACATTGGCTTTCAGTATTGCTCTGCGTGTGTCAAAATCGGGCAGTTCAATCTCTGCGCTGAGTCCGCATTTGAAACGGGTGAGCAACCGCTCTTCCATACCTTCAAGTTCAGCGGGTTTTTTGTCACAGGTGAACACCAACTGTTTCCCGGTTTGTTGAAGATGGTTGAATATCTGGAAAAATATGTTTTGCGTAGCCTTTCTGTTCCCCTCTCCGAATTCCTGAATATCATCTACAATAAGAACATCCAATGATTGGTAGTAGTTAATGAAGTCAGGAACCTGATTTGAGCGTGACGCCTCAGTGAATTGCAGTTGGAACAGGCTTGAAGAGATAAACAATACCCTTTTCTGCGGGTGTAACTCCAATACCTTAAGACCTATTGCATTTGCGAGGTGCGTTTTTCCTACACCTGATTTGCCATAAATGAACAATGGGTTGAATATATTCTTGCCAGGCTGGCTTGCTATGTTTATTCCCGCTGTGCGTGGGAGTTTATTGCAGTCTCCCTCAATAAAGTTAGAGAAACGGTATCTTGGATTCAGATTGCTGTTGAATGAATTTGCTGAGTTCTTTCCTTCAATAACAATGTCAGTGCCGGGAACATTGGTATATCCGTTTTTGCTCTCTTTGTCAACAGCGTATCTGTACAAAAGTTTAGTCTCCGTTCCAAACACGCGCATTAAAGTGGCGTTCAGAAGGTCATTATACTTCTCCTCTAACAGTTCCTTGAAAAATGCTGTGGGAACTTCAATTGAAAAAGTGTTGTCAGTGTGCTTGAGAGGGGTTATAGGGAGAAACCACGTATCGTAGGCCTTCTCATCTATGTTGTCCCTGATTATCTGGAGACACTGATTCCACTGCTGTGTAACATCGGCACTCATTATTTGTTTTTTTATTCTTTATTTGATTTTAAAAAATTCAGTTATGAAAGTGGTGGCTCTGTTCATAACCGCACTGCAAATGTGGGACGAATTTTTTGAAAAAAAAAACACATTTTTATTTGGAAATTTGAAAAAAGATACAACGATTTGGAATTGAAGTAATTAACGTAAAATGCTGATAATTAGGTGTATACAGATGTGAAAAATCTAAATGTGTTGAGCCTCACTGACTTAACAAAATTTTCCTAAAAGTGTTAAAATTTTCCAAAAAATAGGGAAGTCGCTATTAATCAGCAAATTCCCTATAAATGTTAAAAAATGTTAAATTTTTTATTTTTTTGTTTGCTCTTTTTTCTCTTTTGAACCGAAAACTGAGAAGTGAACGTATCTTTTTGGATTCGCTTTCAAATCTATTATCAAAGCGTTGGCGTTAGAGGCAATTGAGTCTATGTGATAGTACAACTGCTTGTCATTCAAGAGCAGACCTATAGTGTTGTCGGTACTGTTAAACTTGTTTGTCACTAGTTTCAGGTTGTCAATTGTCTGCTGAACTTCCGTGAGCGTGTTCTTCAGGTCAACCTTGCTGATGTCAGATGTTATTTTGTCAAGATTGCCTGTTATGCGTTTGGCGTCAGACATAATTGGAGGAACGTCATTGTCCATAATGTTGTTAAGTTTGGCAGATGCGGTTTTCAGATTCTTTGTGGCTGCCTCTGTGTTTGACAGAATGTTCTGAACCTTCTCACTCTCAACAACATTCTTAACGGAACGGATTGTAGAGTCAATAGTAGGCATCATAGCCTCAATAGGAGGAATAAGTTCACTAACCACTTGGGCTATCATACCTGACTTCACCGCACCCTCAAGAGTGTCGCCATATTGGCAAACCTCACTTCCCTTGCCAAGATGCAGTTGAATAGCCTTGTCTCCAAGCAAACCTGTCTCATAAACCTCCGCCACAGTGCCTCTTGTGACCACCAATTGTTTATCCACTGTAAGTTCCAGGATAATAGGAGCCTCTTTTGTGTAATCAAATTGTATGTCACTTACGTGCCCCACCTGAAATCCGTTAATAAGCACGTGGCTTGTTTTTACAAGTCCGTCCACTCTGTCATACTTCACATAAAACACGCTGCTTGGCGTGAAAATGTTTATGCCCTTAAGGAAATTTATTCCAAAATAGAGCATAGCAATAGCGCACGCTACCGCTAAACCAATCTTTGTCTCTCTGTTCCAGAATTTCTTTTTTGTCTCCATATATAAACAGTTATTTGTTTTTCAATGTCTCTTGTACATTCACTCTTACTCCGTTCTTGTAAGCTACAATGAATGCTCCGGGAAAATTACTTTTTACAGAATCTTTCAGTTTCAGAACCTCATTGTAATTGTTTGAAGCCCCTATCAGATATTTATAACCTACGGTCTCTTTCAGTTCCTCTATGTTTTTCTGTCCCTTGAACACAGGGTCATCTGTGCCGCGTTGTTTGGAAGATACCAGAATTTGCAGTTTGTATATTACAGCATTGTTATCAATGTTCTCTGATTTCTTCTCCGCTATCTCTGATGTCTGGGGTTTAGATGGCTGAGCCGCTACGGTCTCTACGGTTGTGGCCGCTGCTACGGTTGTGGCGGTTGCCACTGCGGCTGCTGCCGGAGAGTTAGAGTCAGAAAGAATCTTCTCGCCGCCTTTCTTCTCAAGAGAGTGTATGTAGGCTATGATTCCCTGGTAAATAGCCTCTGCGTTCTCAATCTGTTTGTCATCATTGTTAAGGGCTTTCTCTTCCTCACGGTTGGATATGAATCCCAGTTCGACAAGAACTGACGGCATTGCTGTGGCACGAAGTACAAGGAAGCCTGCCTGACGCACTCCACGGTCAACACGTTTGCTTGAATCTATAAGTTTTGTTTGAATGTAGTCCGCACAGGCTATGCTGCGTTGACTGTATTGGTCTTTCATAAACTCAAACATGATGTATGAGTCAGTGCTGTTAGGGTCAAATCCCTCATATTTGCTCTCGTGGTCCTCCTCTAAAAGAATAACAGAGTTCTCAAGCATAGCGACCTCCATATTCTCTTTTGTCCTTGAGACACCAAGAGAGAATGTCTCAATACCGCTTGCACTCTTGTTTTTTGATGAGTTTGTGTGAATTGATACAAACAAATCCGCCTTGTTGCGGTTTGCAATGTTGGCACGCTCTTTTAACTCAACAAATATGTCTTTGTCACGTGTGTAGATAACCTTTATCTCAGGATTACGCTCCTTAATCATATCTCCTACAAGTGTGGCGTGACGCAGGTTTATGTTCTTTTCTTTGGAGAATGAGCCTACCGCTCCGGCGTCATTTCCGCCGTGCCCTGCATCTAATACTACGGTGAATGCACTGACATTCAATGAAATGAACACTAAAAAAAGTGTAGATAGAATGCTTCTTTTAAACATTTTCTTGCTTTTTGTTATAAACTACAAAGGTAACTATTTTTTTGAAAAAATAGACGATAAAATTTTTATTGTGTTTATTCTTTATAAAAATGGGGCTGTTCTGCCTAAAAAAAGAGTTAAAATAACTATCTTTGTAGTTTTGAGTTGAAAAGGCTAATACAAATATTAACATCTCTGTTGTTTGTGGCAACGTGCTCTTTTGCCGCCAATAATGAATCTTCAGCCATTACTGAGGATGTCAAATATTCGGCAAAGGATTCCATTGTAATGATAGGAACCAAGATTGCTGAACTTTACGGAGACGCCGAGGTTTATTACGGCTCTGTGCAACTTAAGGCGGCGTATATTAGGTTAAGGCTTGACAGTAGTACCGTGTACGCTTGCGGAGTTCCGGACTCAACTGGTGCCATCACCGGATTGCCTAAGTTCAAGGAGGGTTCTGAAGAGTATGAGGCAAAGGAGATGCGTTATAATTTCAAATCACGTAAAGGTATAATAAAAGGCACTGTAACCCAGCAAGGTGAAGGATATATTACAGCAAACAGGACAAAGAAGATTGATGATGATGTCTATTGCCTGCAAGGTGGAAAGTACACGACGTGTGACCAGCATGACCACCCTCACTTCTATCTCGCTCTTACCAAGGCTAAACTCAAGCAAGGCAAATATATAGTGTCAGGACCTGCCTATATGGTTTTGGAGGATGTGCCTCTGCCTCTTGCCATTCCATTCGGCTATTTTCCCACAAATCAGAAGTACTCTTCCGGAATTCTCTTCCCTACATTGGGAGAAGAGGCTACCAGAGGTTTCTTTGCAAAGGGTGGAGGATACTATTTTGCCATCAATGACTATATAGACCTGGCTCTTACCGCTGACATTTACACTAAGGGATCATGGAATCTGACAATGGCGTCATCATATAAGTGGCGGTATAAATTCAGTGGTGCGTTCAATATAAGCTTTATGCAGAATGTTATGGGAGAGAAATATACGCCGGAGTATTCCAAATCAAATGATTTCAGAATTTTGTGGACGCATACACAGGATGCCAAGATGAGCCCTAGCTCACAATTCTCAGCCAGTGTCAATTTCTCAACATCAAGTTATGAGAGGAACAATGTGGACAGTTACTATAATCCAAGTCTTATATCTCAAAACACAAAGAGTAGTAGTGTCTCTTTCTCTCAATCTTTTCCGGGAACACCTCTCTCTCTCACTGCCAGTATGAACGTGAGCCAACGAACAAGCGACTCCACATTAAATCTTACACTGCCTCAGATTACATTCAGTATGACACGTGTATATCCCTTTAAGAGAAAGAAGGCGGTGGGGAAGGAGAAGTGGTATGAGAAGATTGCCTTGTCATATAATATGAACATATCCAACAGTGTGACTTGTAAGGAGAGTCAGTTTATCCATACAAATTTTGTTAGGGATTGGAATAACGGCATCAAGCATGAGATACCAATCTCCGCGTCATTCACAATAGTTAAATATCTGAATTTAAATATATCTGTTAACAATAGTTTGAAATGGTATTTCAGACGTGTTGACCAGCATTGGGAGGGCGACTACAACGGAAAGGTTGTGGCGGACACCACATCGGGGTTCTATAACATATATGATATGAGTGCCTCAGTAGGTTTTCAGACACAATTGTTCGGATTTTTCACACCAAAAGTGAAAAAAGGTAAAAACGCTCCTGTGTTCCGTCATAAGTTTGTGCCGTCAGTGTCATTCTCCTTCTCTCCTGACTTTGGCACCGATGTATGGAAATACTGGGGTAGTTATGAACGTCCTAATAATAACGGAGGAGTATCAACTGTCTATTATGACAGATACGCGGGTGGTATTTTCGGAGGCTCACCCTCCCGAGGGGCGTCGGGTATGGTCTCATTTAATATCGCCAATAATCTGGAGATGAAATATTGGAGTAAGAATGACACTACGGGAAAGGCTAAAAAGGTTACATTGATAGATAACTTCTCATTTGGCAGTGCTTACAACTTTATAGCGGACTCACTTAATTGGTCTGATATAAATCTTAACCTGCGTCTCAAGTTCTGGGATAAATTCTCAATGAACATTGATTTTATTCTTGACCCATATACATATCAAGTTGATGATTGCGGGGCCATTACAAAGGTTAATGTCTCGCAAATCTCAAAGAATCACGTGCTGGGCAGACTTAAAAGTACTGGTACATCTTTTGGCTACACATTTAACAACTCAACATTCAAAAGGAAAAAGGAGGATAATAAGGATAAGGGTAGTGGGACTGGTGTCAATTCCAATGATGCGGGTAACTCATCTGAACTAAGGGAGGATATCGCCTCTGTAGACCCTTTGCTCACGCCTACACAAAGGGAGTTGAGGAGGGAGAAATGGCATAAGGCGGACGAACTGTATCAGGATTTTAAAATACCATGGTCTCTAAGCTTGAACTATAGCATAAGATACGGATATGACAAATTCAATTATGAGATTATGGAGTATGACCGTAAACTTACCCATAACCTAAGTATCTCAGGCAGTATAGACTTTACAAAGACCTGGCATTTTAGTCTATCCACATACTATGATATTACAAACAACAAGTGGAGTTACCTGAACTGTACAATCTCAAAGGATTTGCACTGCTGGCAGATGTCGTGCAGTTTTGTCCCTATTGGAACATATACGACTTATAACTTTATGATTGGAGTTAAGTCAACGTTGTTACAAGACTTGAAATATACAAAACAAAGCGACCCTTCAGATAGAATTAATTGGTATTAAGAATATATGGAAAACTACTATTTTGCAGTAACTTATGACCTCAAGGTAGGTGATGAGCAGGAAATTATGGAACAGGCTACTATTGAGCGTCCGCTATGTTTCTACAGCGGACTTGGTATGATGCTTGACAAGTTTGAGGCGCATCTGCTTCCTCTGAATGTTTGTGACACGTTTGACTTTACAATTCCTTGCGCCGATGCGTATGGGGAGTATGATGACGAGGGTGTGATAGACCTTCCAAAGAGCACTTTTGAGGTAGATGGAAAGGTTGATGAGAGAATACTTTTTGAAGGAAATGTAGTTCCTCTTACGGATGCGGAAGGGAACCATATTAACGCCTCAATTGTCAAGGTTGGCAAAGATACGGTGACCGTTGATTTGAATCACCCTCTTGCAGGTGAGGATTTGCACTTCATTGGCAAGGTTATTGTCAAGCGTGAGGCTACGGCTGATGAGATTGCCAATCTCTTCGCCAAGCACTCTTGTGGCGGTTGTGGCGGCGGTGAATGTGGTGGCTGTCACGGAGACTGTGGCGGTGATTGTGGTAATTGCGGTAAGAGTGAATAGTGAATAAAGAATAGTCAATTGTTAATTACTAATTATTAATTATTAATTATTAATTGTCTTTCTCCGTCTATTCTCTTGATTGTAAGAACCGCATTTGAGAGAGACACGCTTTTCCCTGTCTCCATTGTAAGAATCTTTGAGATTTCTTTGGGATGGACGTTATACTCTTTCAAAAGTTCAAACAGCAGGGTGGCGGGTTCAATGAACTCCATCACTCTGTTCAGGTTTATATGAGGAGTGCCGTCAATATAAGACAGCACTCTTTTTTTCTCATCCACGATGACAGAGTTGTATATATGTGCAACTTGAGTGAAGTTGTCCATATTGGAGAGCATAACATCTTTGAATGTAGGCTTTATCTTCTCCAATTCAGGAATAACCACATTGCGTATCTTATTCCGGTTGTAGTTATTCTCCAGATTGGTTGAGTCTGTCATATATTGCAGATTGTTCAACATCAGGTACTTCTCAATATCTTTTTTACTTACACAGAGCAGAGGTCTTACAATATATCCGTTTTTGTTACGGATGCCGCAGATACCGGTTATCCCGGCACCTCGAACAAGGTTCAACAGGGCTGTCTCAATACTGTCATCGCTGTGGTGTGCCACGCAGATGGCTGAGGCTTGCTCTTCTTGCCTTAACTGTTCAAACCAGCCATAACGCAGTATGCGGGCAGCCTCTTCTGTCCCTATCTTATGTTCAGAGGCGTATGCGTTCGTGTCAAAATCTATCTTACGCAGTTTTATCCCCATCCCGGAGCAGAATTTCTCAACAAATGCTGTGTCTCTGTCAGCCTCAGTGCCACGCAGATGAAAATTACAGTGCGCCGCTATTACATCGTAGCCAAGTTTTATAAGGATATGAGTCAGGCAAATGGAATCCGCTCCACCGCTCAAGGCAGAGATTACTCTTGCTCCAGGCGTAAGCAAACTATTCTGTTCTATGTATGAAGCAATCTTTTGTAACATCAGTAACTCTTTCTGTCATAGAACATTACTCCCAAATCAAATGGCTTGGCCGTTTCAGTGTCAGAAAGCATTGGCGGAGTGCTCTTTGTTCCGCTTGGAACTGTTATTTTTGCCTCCGATACAGTCAGCGTGCTTTTCCCCGATAGTACAAATCCTAATGATTTGCCTGCCACAGGAATGCCAGTGAGGTCATTATGATATATGAAGGTGCCGTTCAAATAGTAGTAGAGCGTGTCTTTTTGTTTGCGAATGGAGAATGTGTTGTAGTCATCACTCTTGAAATCCTCATTGAACAACTGAATGAAAGGTGCCTTGCAAGAGTTCTCTCCGATGTTAAGAAACTGCTGTTTGCTATCTCCTAATATATAGTGCATAGGGTTTATTTTACCCTCTGTCATATTTGCGAAACCTACGCCCCCTGACGAAGCCGCATTATCCGCTGAAATCTTGAATTTAGCCTCAATACAGAAATCGGCTGTCACATCATAGATGTCAAGAGATTTCTCCTTAGTTAGAAGTGGTATGTATGTGGCGTTTTCTGAATAAGAGGTGTAGATATAGTTCCCTCCCTCCAACCTTGCGTCATACTTTCCCTCTTCTTTTCCAATGCACCAGTGGTCAGGCTTGTCTGCGGTAGCGTGTAAAAGTTCCTGCTCTTTCAGTTGTGAGAAGTCTGGTACATAAGTGCTCCATGCTGGAATCTCTTTTGTCTGAGTGAAGAGTTCCTTAATGTAGTACTCTTTTCTCATACCACGATAATTTATGTTGCTTCCTCTGCCGTGTGGCAGTTCATCACCACACATCATAGTCTGCCAATCCCCGTTTTTAAGTTCTCCGTTGGAGTGAAGACGGCGCAGGAATCCGTGACCCATCTCGTGGAAAATCAAATCCTCTTTTTCATTCAACTCATTAGGCCCCGTCATGCCGTTCCAAGCGTCAATGTCAATCTCTATATATACGGGAATGCGGTTCATATATGTGACTCCCGCCTTCCCATCGGTCAGGTGGGCGAACTTCATCACAATGTTTTTGTCTTTTATCTCACAGTTATAGCGTTCCGCATCAGAGAAGAATTTCTGAATATATGGCTCAAATTCAGCATCAACATTATGCACGTCAGAACCGCTGTCTTTGCAAGATACGGCTGAGATGGCAACTGCGGTGGCTACTAACAGGTATGTGAAAAACTTTTTCATAGTTATAGGCGGGTTATTTTTGCACCAAGAGCATTCAGGCGTTCATCTATACGCTCATATCCGCGGTCAATCTGGTCAATGTTATGTATGGTGCTTGTCCCCTCGGCGCTCATTGCCGCAATAAGCAGGGCAATACCGGCACGTATGTCAGGCGATGACATTGTGGAGGCACGCAGATGGAAATCATCACCCAAACCTATGATTGTGGCACGGTGTGGGTCACATAGAATGATTTTAGCGCCCATATCAATAAGTTTGTCAACAAAGAAGAGACGGCTCTCAAACATTTTCTGATGAATCAGGACACTCCCTTTCGCTTTAGTAGCCACAACAAGCATAACACTCAGAAGGTCTGGCGTAAGTCCGGGCCACGGAGCGTCAGCAATGGTCATTATTGAGCCATCAATGTATGACTCTATCTTAATCTTTTCTTGGGCTGGAATGAATATGTCATCACCTTTGACCTCAAGTCTCACTCCTAACTTGCGGAAAACATCAGGTATAAGACCAAGGTTCTTTATTGATACGTTCTTAATGGTAATCTCAGAGGCTGTCATTGCAGCCATTCCTATGAAACTACCAACCTCAATCATATCAGGGAGAATGGTATGGTGACAACCGCTGAGGCTCTTAACGCCATTGATGGTAAGTAAGTTGGAGCCTATGCCTTGAATGTCGGCACCCATAGTGGTGAGCATTTTGCACAGTTGTTGAATGTAGGGCTCACAGGCAGCGTTATAAATGGTTGTAGTGCCCTCAGCAAGTACAGCCGCCATAATTATGTTCGCAGTTCCTGTGACAGACGCCTCATCAAGCAACATATAGCAACCTTTAAGGTTCTTGCCTGAGACATTAAAAAGTTGGTTTGCGGCATCGTAGGAGAAATCAGCACCTAATTTAATCAATCCATCAAAATGGGTGTCAAGTCGGCGTCGTCCAATCTTGTCACCACCAGGTTTTGGAATCAGAGCCTCTCCGAATCTTGCCAAAGTTGGTCCAACTAGCATTACGGAGCCTCTGAGGCTGCTGCTTTTGCTATAGTATTCAGCGGAGTGCATATAGTCAAAATCTATGCTCTCAGCCTTGAAAGTATAAGAGTTGGCGGAGTTCTTAACAACTTTCACCCCGATATTACTCAATAGTGATATTAGGTTGTTTACATCAGCAATATCAGGGATATTGTCAATTTGAACAGCCTCTGAAGTCAGAAGCGTGGCGCAGATAACTTGCAGAGCCTCATTCTTTGCTCCCTGCGGAGTAATCTCTCCGTGCAGGCGGTGTCCGCCTTCAATTACAAATGATGCCATCAGTTCTTTTTCTTATTATGGTTGCCCTTTTTTATATTTTTCTTCTTATCAGTTATGTGTGAAGGTTTCTGCAATGCAAGTTCCTCAATGCTTTTAAGTTGAAAATCAGAGTGCAGCAAATCTATCTTACCTTCTGAAAGGTCATACAAATCTTGAAGAATAGTCTTGTCTTCAACATTATCCTTGTTCCAGGCAAGATAGTTCCTCTTCATATGGTTTGCAAGTACCCCGATGTAACGCTCACGGTCATCTCCCTCAAGTTTCTCCGCCGCAGATACAAGTTGCGCTATGAAGTTCCCGTAATAGCGGTATCTGACCTTGCCGGCAGGGTATGGAACTTTTTCCGGTACTGTCTGCACCGGAGCCTCAGGAACCTCATACGGATAGTCTATGTCAAGTTTGTAGTTTGACATAATTGCAAGGTGGTCCCACAGTTTGTGCTTGAAATCATTTACATCTCTCAAATGAGGAAAGAATATACCCATTGTGTCAATTATGGTGTTAACACATTTTGTACGTTCCTCCTTATCTTCAATCTGCATTGCAAGTCGCACCATATTCTGTATGTTGCGTCCGTATTCGGTCAGGATAATCTTATCGTCTGGTATTGTCGGTAACATAGGTAATTAGCAATTAGTAATTAGCAATTAGTAATTAGTGGTTATAAGAAAGTACTTTATTTTTAGGGGTTGTTGCTATGAATTCTTTTAAATAGAAGGGTTCAAAGTAGGCTACATCTACAAATTCCTTGTCATTAAAGGCACTCCAGGCCATAGCGCCCATCTCTGTTGCAAGCGGGTCTATTCCGTCAATGAATATGGCGTTGGGATTCCGCCCCAATAGTCCGGCACATTTTGAACTGCCGTTGCCAAAGAATGCAATCTTTTTAGTCTCAAGCAGTTCATTGAATGAACTTTCATCTATGATATTAGCCTTTGTAGCCTCTATTTCATTTAGTGACGCATCATAAACGGCACTATAGACCTCCATTCTGCGTGCGTCAATCATAGGGCAGAGCAGAGTATCAGCATCTGTCTGTCTTGCAGCCGCTGAAGCCATTATCTTAAGAGTTGGTATGGCAATCAGAGGAATGGAGTTCCCGTAACAGAATCCTTTAGCGAATGACGCCCCGATTCTCAGACCTGTGTATGAGCCCGGACCTTGACTTAGCGCTACCGCACAAATTTCATATCCACTCTGTTGGGCTATCTCAAGTATCTCTTTGGCGAATACGCCAATCACCTTACTGTGATTGTTGCCGATACGGTCAATCCTGCTCTCCACAACTCCGCTCTCTGTGACAAGCGCCACGGAGCATACGGTTGTTGTTGTATCTATTGTTAGAATCGCTCTCATTATAATCAGACTAAAACTTTAATTCCTCCTTTAATCACTTTTATGGTCATTGTGCTTGAAGATGGTTCAATGTAATCTCCGTCAATATGAAATGGGGCACCTTCCGGTAACTTAAGTGTGAGTTCACTGCATTTGAATGTCTCAATAGGTCTCATCTTATGCAACCGTCTGGTGAACATTCCTACGGTCAGTTTAAGAGCCGTGAGAATGTTGATTTTCGGGACTATGGTAACATCAAGCAAACCGTCCTGAACGCTTGCCATCGGGGCTATCTGCGCTCCGAAACCATACTGCTTTATGTTTGCCGCGTTAAAAAGGAACACTGAACGTTCAAACCTCTCTCCGTCAATCTCAAACTCAATATCTGTTGTCTTGAATTTGAAAAATGTTCTAATGCACAATTTCAAGTATTGCCAGAAACCTCTGGTTGTGTTTCCTGTAAACAGGCGTGCTATCTCAGCGTCAAAACCGGTTCCGCAAGTGCAGAAAAAGGGTCTGTCGCCTGCCATTCCGTAATCAACACAGGAGGCGTTGTCCCTGCGGATTGTCTCTATGGCTTTTTCGGCTCTTTTTGTGCTCATTCCAAGTTCACGCGCAAGACCGTTGCCTGAACCCATAGGGAAAATGGCTAGTTTTGTGTTTGAGCCTATGACCGCACCACCAATCTCATTAACAGTTCCGTCTCCGCCTACCGCCACTATTGTATCTGTGCATTCTCCCGCAAGTTCTTTTGCAATCAGGTGCCCGTGACCTCTGTATTGGGTTTGAATAACATCGGTCTCATAGTCGGTACCCAATTCCTTTATGGCTTTCTCAACCCATATTTTACGGTGAGTTGTGCCAGATACAGGATTTACTATGAAAACAATTCTTCTCACGTTAGTGTTTTGCTTTAACGCTTTGCTTTAAAACTCATATCCAGACTCTTTACAGAGTGGGTGAGCGCTCCAACAGAGATTACATCAACGCCGCACTCCGCGTATGAGCGTATGGTCTCATAAGTAATGCCGCCTGATGACTCCAACTCAAAGCGTCCGTTCACTATCTCAACCGCCTTGCGTGTATCCTCAACGCTGAAATTGTCAAGCATAATGCGGTCTATTCCACCCACATTCATAGCCTCTTGAAGTTCATCAAAGTTGCGAACCTCCACCTCTATCTTTAATTTCTTACCCTTCTCTTTAAGATATTTCTGAGCGCTTGTTATTGCGTTTGTCACGCCACCTGAAAAGTCAACGTGGTTGTCTTTAAGAAGAATCATATCATAAAGACCTATGCGGTGATTCTCTCCGCCTCCTATTTTAACAGCCTGCTTCTCAAGCAGCCTGAGTCCAGGTGTGGTTTTTCTTGTGTCAAGCACCTTGGTTTTAAGGCCGTCAAGCAGTCTCACATACTTTCTTGTTACCGTGGCGACTCCGCTCATACGTTGCATAATGTTGAGCATAAGACGCTCAGTCTGCAACAGAGAGAGTACCTTGCCCTCCACTTCAAACGCTATATCTCCGGGTTTAACCTCATCGCCGTCTTTTAGGAATTGAGTCATTTTTAGTGACGGGTCAAAAGCCGCGAATATCTTTTTAGCCACCTCAACCCCGGCAAGCACGCCTGTATCCTTTATTATAAGTTGGGAACAACCCATTTCTGTTGAAGGTATGCAACATAGTGATGTGTGGTCACCGTCACCTATGTCCTCTGCAAACCAATACTTAATAAGAGCGTCAAGATTGTCGTACTGCATAATATGCGAATTTTAATTAACTTTGCACAAAGATACAATTTTTATGAGAATAACTCTTCTTGTTGTTGGAAAAACCACCGATTCAATTGTTGAGAGTCTGACTAATCTCTATATCCAGCGTCTGAAACACTATATTGACTTTCAGATGGTGGTGGTTCCTGAACTAAAGAACACTAAGGCTTTGAGTGAGCAGGAACAAAAAACAAGGGAGGGTGAGTTTATACTGAAATCCATACCTGTCGGGAGTCGTATTGTACTGATGGATGAGCGTGGAGCGGAATATACATCGGTGGAGTTCTCTCAAAAAATCAACTCGTATTTGAACAGCGGTGTTAAAAATGTGGTGTTTGTAATAGGAGGTCCTTACGGATTCTCACAGGAGGTATATGACGCCGCTCAAGAGAAAATATCTCTTTCAAAGATGACATTCTCACATCAGATGGTGCGAGCCATATTCGCGGAGCAACTCTACAGGGCGTTCACAATAATAAAGGGAGAGCCGTATCATCATCAATAAAAAGCAAACCTCCAAAACCTTAAGTAAGATTCGGGAGGTTTTTATTTGTTAATCGGAATAACAACAATTAAGCTTTGGCGTAAAGTTAATAAGAATTTGATATAACAGCTGCACTAACAGCCCATACGGATAAATACGATAAGAAAATTATCTCATCCTCAACCATGAATGTTTCTTTTGTGTTCATTCCATCTTCTAATACTGCGTTGCTGTCTTTAAATTTTTTAAGATCTGCTTCGGAAAGAGAATTAACATAATCCATCCAATCCGATGGAGAAGAGAATGTCTTGTCAAAACCTACTCTTCCTGAATAATTTTTATTATATTTTTGAGTTGAAGTTTTATGATAATCGTTCAATGACTTTTTTGCATCATCAAATGACTTATATTCGTCATGGTATGACACGACATACACCTTGTTTTCTTCAAAGACAATTGCACATAACTCATTGTCCTTCTTATATACTTTTTCTTCCGTCATTGATTCCGCTTTGTCAAACACCCAACCTTTTGATTCCAGTTTACTGATAAATTTTTGCCCATCTGTACCTAACGCAGCAATTCCCATCTCTATTTTCCCTTCTGGAGTGGACGGATCATTTTTTTTACAAGCTCCAAGCATTAACAACATACAAAGAGCCAACACAGACAAAAATTTTAAGTTTTTCATAATAGTTTTAATTTTCCCATAGAATGCCCTGAATGGAGTTTTTGATAAAATTAACAAACAGTAGATACACATAAAAAGAACGTGAGCATCCGTTTTTGTTGCCATTTTTCTATCGTATGGTGAAATTTCTCAGGTTTTAGGAAACAGAAACAAAGCGTCAATAAACGCCTAATATGTATATTTAAACCACCCAACCACTCGTAATGAGTTTCAGCGTGGATTCAACCACAAATGTAATATTAATTTTTCAAATATTTAAGCAAATATTTTTGCGGATATAATATTTTATGTAATTTTGCAGTTGTACTTAAAATTTACATAAAATGGATTACATAAATAGAAAAATTGAACCTGTTATTTTGGAAGCATCTAAATACTTTCAGGTAATAACTATCACAGGTCCAAGACAATCGGGCAAGACCACATTAGCAGAGCATTTATTTTCTGATTATGAAAGGGTATCCTTTAAGAATCTGCAATTAAAGGATTATGCAGAAAAAGACCCTATTGCATTTCTAAACCAAGGTGCAAAAAAAATGTTCATTGATGAGGTGCAATTAGTTCCACAAATACTTTCATACATACAAGAGGCGGTTGATGCTGATAGAGAAAGAAAATTCATTCTTACGGGAAGTTCCAATTTTGAATTAATAAAATCAGTATCTGAATCTTTGGCTGGCAGAACAGGACTGTTCACTCTACTACCAATGAGTTTAGAGGAATTATCAGGGTTAACAAAGAAAATGTCAGCACCGCAAATAATTTTCAATGGTTTATATCCTGCTGTTGTTTCAAATAAAATAATTGCAGAATTATATTATCCTGCGTATGTAAGTACATACGTTGAAAGAGATGTCAGGCAATTACTCCAAATAAAGAACCAAAGTCAGTTTGTACATTTTATGAAGTTATGTGCCTCAAGAATAGGGTCACTGTTCAACGCATCTGATATAGCATCGGAAGTTGGAGTAGGAAGCAATACAGTTAAAGAATGGATGTCTGTACTGCAAGCATCATATATTATTCAGTTACTGACTCCGTATTATGAAAATGTCTCAAAAAGATTGGTCAAGGCTCCCAAAATTTATTTTACAGATACAGCTTTGGCTTGCTATCTGTTAGGCATAGAATCACCTGCTCAACTGCAAAGAGATAGCATGTTCGGGCATTTGTTTGAGAATTTAGTAGTAATGGAAGCACTAAAATTACAATACAACAAGGGAAAAAACGGAGGTACCTTCTTTTATAGAGATTCCAATCACAATGAGATAGACTTAGTTATAAAAAGTCAAGGGGAATACAATATCTATGAAATCAAGTCATCTCAAACATATCACACCTCATTTGAAGACCAATTAAGAAAAGCGGATAAGTGGATTAACGGTCAAATAACAGAGAAAGCGGTTATTTATGCAGGTGAATATGAAAACACCAACGCAGAAGTAAAACTTCTTAATTATAAACATTTTTCTCCCTTATCTCTGTAGATGATATATTGAACAACGGAACTTCAGAAAGAAGTTTCATTGAGGGGTATTTGGTGCGTATCAGTTCTGTGGCATCGTAGCCGGGACGGGGATATACAATAATGGGGAAACTATCAAGAATCTCCTTGTATCCAAACCATTTGTCAAAGCAAAGCACATTATCAGAGCCCATTATAAGCGTGAACTCAACGGTGGGGTACATCTCTTTCAAAACATTCAGGGTGTTTAGCGTGTAAGAAGGAACGGGAAGGTGCATCTCAATGTCACACACCTTTATGTTTGGCATTGATGCGGTGGCTTCACGGGCAAGCCTCAGTCTTACATCATTATCCATAAGGTCCGCTCTCTTTTTTAGAGGGTTTTGCGGCGATACCATCAGCCAAACCTGCTGAATATCTGTGTGTTCAAGTATAAAACTTGCAAGTCCTGTATGTCCGTAGTGGATAGGGTTGAAAGAGCCTCCGAAGAGTCCAACCTTCTTAACCGAAGCATTAGTGGAACCTATCCATTTGTCACAGGCATTGGTCTCACCTGTCCAGAAATTCGCTGATAATGCTTCCTGCTTCTTCTGTGGCTTTCTGCAGGTTATCATTGATGACTATCTTGTCAAATTGATTTGAGAAACTTATTTCATACTCCGCCTTTTGAAGCCGCTGCTCTATGACCTCTTGAGCGTCTGTCCCACGACTTTCAAGGCGTCGGCGCAGTTCATCGAGGCTTGGTGGCATAATGAAAATGGTAAGAGCGTCATTTCCATACTGTCTCTTTATATTCAATCCTCCTTTTACATCTACATCAAAAACAGTGGCGTTCCCCTTTTTGTCAATGCGTTCAATCTCACTTTTGAGTGTGCCGTAGAATCTGCCTTCGTAAACCTCTTCATACTCCACAAACTCATCGTTCTCTATTTTCCCACGGAACTCATCGGTTGTAAGAAAGTAGTATTCAACACCGTTTCTCTCTGTCCCGCGCGGGGCTCGGCTTGTGGCGCTAATGGAGAACTCCATACCAAGATTCCTCTTCAGCAACGCGTTTATTATAGTGCTCTTGCCGGAACCTGAAGGGGCGGAGAAGATTATTAGTTTAGGCATTGTCAATTGATGCGGTGATTCGATATTACTATAGGACGTTCAACACTTGCTCTTTTATTTGTTCTAATTCATCCTTCATTTTAACCACAATAATCTGCATTTCAGAGTGGTTTGACTTAGAGCCAAGAGTATTGATTTCCCTGCCCATCTCCTGGGCGATGAAGCCAAGTTTCTTTCCTTGTCCCTTCTCATTCGCCATAACCTCACGGAAATAGTTGATATGATTGGCAAGACGTTGCTTCTCCTCACTTATGTCAAGTTTTTCAATGTAGAAAATCAGTTCCTGCTCCAGACGGTTAGGGTCAAATTTTATTTTGTCATCAATCTCCTTAAGATTATCCTCAAGACGTGATTTTATCTTATCAATGCGTGCTCGCTCATATTGCGGAACCTCTCCTAACAGTGACTCTATGTTGTTGAGTTTGTTTGTGAAGAATTTCTCAAGCCCCGCTCCCTCTTGAATGCGGAACTGTTGCAGTTTGTCAATAGCCTCAGCAACAGCCTTTGATGCCTCATTCCACTCTTCTTCTGTAAGTTCCTCAACTCCTGCGTGCATCACGTCAGGAATACGCAAAAGCACCTGAAACCAATCTTGTGGTTCCTCTATTGAATTGCTTTTTGCAAGCGAACTCAGGTACTCTTTGTATGATTTGAATGCGTCGGCGTTGATTTGCAGGGTGCCTTCCTCAGTGGCGTCGGTGTATAATGAAAAATCAACCTTACCTCTCTCCAGACGTTGTGAGATTAATGAACGTATTTCAATATCTTTCTCTTTGTATGCGCCTGAAACCCTTGTTGAGATATCCATCTGCTTGCTGTTAAGAGACTTTATCTCAGCAATTATCTTTTTGCCGCCGAATGGGATTACGCTCTTGCCGAATCCCGTCATTGATTGTAGCATATTACTTCTCCGCACCCATTTCAGGGTCAATAAGTATACGTCCGCAGTGCTCGCAGACAATAATCTTTTTACGTGAACGGATATCTAACTGACGTTGTGCCGGTATCTTATTGAAACAACCACCGCAAGAGTCACGTTCAACAGGTACTACGGCAAGACCGTTCCTCGCATTCTTTCTGATACGCTTGAATGCCTGAAGGAGTCGTGGCTCAATTATAGCCTCAATATCCTTAGCCTCTTTTCTCAAACGCTCCTCGTCTTGTTTTGTGTCAACTATAATCTCTTCAAGTTGCTCCTTTTTCTCAGTAAGAGCATCTTGTTTCTCTTTAAGAATCTCCTCTGTCTTGGCAAGTTCCCCCTCCTTACGTTCAACGGTGGACTCATACTCCCTTATGTTCTTGTTCGCAAGTTCTATTTCAAGACCTTGATACTCAATTTCTTTTGAGAGATGGTCAAACTCACGGCTGTTGCTTACATTATCAATCTGTGTCTTGTATTTAGCAACCAAAGCCTCAGACTCCTTGATTTTGTTTTTAAGTGAGCCTATCTCATTACCAAGGTTCTCAATATCCTGTTTGATGTTGGCTAAACGTGTGTTGAGACCCTCAATCTCATCTTCTAAATCTTGAACCTCAATAGGAAGCTCACCACGGAGAATTTTAATCTTGTCAATCTCCGTCATCTTGTTTTGCAACTGGTGCAGAGCCTTCAGTTTCTCTTCAACTGTAATCTCTTTTACTGTTTCGTTTGTTTCTGCCATATCAATTATAAACTGTTAACCGGGCTTAAGCCCATTTTTGAATAAAGGAGTGCAAATTTAGGGAATTTTTTTGAAATAGTATAAAAAAATATCTCTTTTATGAATTGCTCGCTCTCATAGTGCCCTATGTCCGCCACCACCATCTTGCCAAGTGCCGTGAAATAGTTATGGTATTTGACATCAGCTGTTACGTAAATGTCGGCGCCAAGTTTTATGGCGTCATCAATGAATGACGCTCCGCTGCCACCGCAGAGAGCCACTTTTCTGACTTTTCTGCCGCACAATTCTGAATATCTTATGCTTTTGCAACCGAAAGCATCTTTTGTCTTTTGCAGAAATTCCTCTTCTGAATATTCCCTGTCACACTCTCCAATCATTCCAAGACCGGCATCGCCGCCAGGATTGTCAAGAAAAGTGCAGTTTTTCAGATTTAGTTTCTCGCACATTTTCGCGCTTACGCCAAAGGCGGAGCGGTCCATCGTAGTGTGTGATGAGTATATTGATATGCCGTGCCTGATGGCTTTTATTATGATTCCCGATGTCACGTCATCGGGGTTAATATTTTTAACGCCCGAAAACAGGAGAGGGTGGTGGGAGAGTATGAGATTACAGCCTTTCTCTATAGCCTCATCAAGTACGGCGGGAGTTACATCAACACATAGCAATGCCGCTGTAGCCTCACTTGTCAGAGGACCTACCTGCCAGCCTGAGTTGTCCCACTCTTCCTGAAGTGACAGAGGTGCAATCTCCTCAATAGCCGCTATTATGTCTCTTATATTCTCCATATTCCTTAAAACTAAAACTTCTTACAAAGTATCATTGTACTGGAAGCGGGGACTGAAATGTTGTTTCTGTTCCATTTGAAAATGCCTGTAGGGCAAATTTCCTCTCCGTTGCCTACAACCCACCAGTTGTCCTGCGGAATATCCATTGAAATGGCGTTTCTGTTTCCGTTGTGTATTACCATAATACGGTTCCAACTATCACCGCCGGCGTTATCATCTATTGTGAATGCAACCACACAGGCCTGATTAGGATAGAGGAAGTGCAGGTGCTTCTGAATTAATTCAGTTGTGGCAAGGTGCAGAGCAGGGTGCTGACGTCTGAGATTAATTATGCCTTTATAGTATTCAAAAACTCTTTTGTATTTGTTTTTGTTATCCCAGTCAATTTGGTTTATGCTGTCGGGTGATTGGTATGTGTTATGAACTCCCTTTTTTGTGCGCATCAACTCCTCTCCTCCATATATGAATGGAATGCCCTGCGATGTCATTATAATGGTTTGAGCCAGTGCGTTAAACTTTGAAATCTCAAATTGAGATGCGTTCTGAGGTGCCGAATATACAAGTTTGTCATTTAGACACAGGTCATCGTGGCAAGAGACATAGTTTATTGACTGATATGGCTCATTAGCCCAGGCGCAATTAGAGTAGTTAATGAGTCCGTAGTGAATCTGAGAGTGCTGAGTAGCCGCCACAGTGCCGAATTTAATGGTCTCATCATAGCCTTGACGTCCGCTTGCAAAGCCAGGCTCTCTTGCGTTTGACCAGTTTCCTTTAAGGGCGTCTCTCAAATCATCACTGAACACCCCGATGCCTACGGTTTGGTTTACGTGCTGCTTAACGGCACGCTGCTCGTAGGGAAGAGGGGAGTCACCAGCACTCCAACCCTCACCGTACATATACAGAGTCGGGTCGATTAGGTCAAGTTCCTTGCGGATTAACTTCATTGTCTCTGTATCGTGGATTCCCATTAGGTCAAAACGGAAACCATCTACGTGATACTCTGTAGCCCAATATTTTAAGGAATCTATAATGTATTTGCGCACCATAGCACGCTCACTTGCAGTCTCATTACCGCAACCTGACGCATTGGAGTAACTGCCGTCGCCCCAATGGCGGTAGTAGTAACCAGGTGTGGTCATACTGAACGCTGAGTGTTCCCAAGTGTATGTGTGGTTATAGACTACGTCCATAATAATGCGTATGCCGTTTTTGTGCAGCGCCTGAACCATCTGCTTGAACTCACGTATGCGGCAGTATGGGTCAGCGGGATTTGTGGAGTAACTGCCTTCAGGTACATTGTAATGCAAAGGGTCATATCCCCAATTATACTTGTTGTCATCAAGGCGAGCCTCATTAATAGATGCGAAATCGGCCGATGGCATAAGGTGTATATGCGTGATGCCCAATTCTTTAAGGTGGTCAATACCTGTCTTCTGCCCGAATGAGTTCACTGTCCCCTCTTCTGTAAATGCAAGAAATTTGCCCTTGTTGGTCATTCCGGAGTTAGGTGACATTGAGAAATCACGGACGTGAATCTCATAAATAATAATGTCTGTCAGGTTCTTCAACTCAGGCTTTTTGTCATACGCCCAGCCATCGGGGTTGGTATCTTTAAGGTCAATGATTGCGGCACGCTTTCCGTTTATGCCAACCGCCTTAGTGTATGCACCTGCGGTCTCCTCAAGCCATTCATCATCAAATTTAACCTGAAAAGTGTAGAATTTGTTCTTCAAATCCCCGTTTATTATGGCTTCCCAGATGCCGTTCTTAAGCGGACGCATCTGTTTGGTCTCAATTGCCGTGCCACCATCTCCAGAGTCATAAATACGCACTACGGCGTCATCAATGTCAGGTGACCAAATCTTAAATACCGTTTTTTCAGGTGAGTATGTTATGCCAAGGTCATCAGCCTTATAGGCAGGGTAGTCATCAAAACTGTCAAAATGTACAGGAAAGTCAAGGTTTGCCATAGGCGGTTGTGTTCAAATATTTTGTAAAGATACAAAATAAATGAGAAATTTTGGAGTAGTGAGAGCAGAAAAATATTTTTTTTCTGCCGAGTCACGACAAAACATTTGCAAGCGAGAGTAGAAGTTGAACTTGTTCAAAATATACCGAGCGAAGTTAATGTTTATATAAAATTCAAGGCGAAGCCTTAAAGGAGAAATGAGAAATTTATTAATTACTAATTACTAATTGTTAATTGTTTCCAGATGTCTGTTTCCGGGTAGGGTGCGATGATTTTTATTGGAAGTTTGGTGACGGGGTGAATGAACTCAACGCTATGTGCGTGCAGGCTTATGCCGGCGTCTTTGTTTGAGCGGGGAAATCCATATTTTAAATCACCTTTGATGGGGCAGCCCATAGCGGCAAGTTGACACCTGATTTGATGGTGGCGACCTGTCTGTAAATCAACTTCAAGCAGTGTATAGTTGTCTGAATGACCAATCACTTTGTAACTGAGCACCGCTTTTTTAGCGTCACCTTTTGGAGCGTCGTATGCAAAAGATTTGTTCATCTTCTCATTGCGTACAAGATAGTGTGAGAGAGTGCCTTCAGGTTGGGCGGGCGGGTTCTTGACAATGGCGTGATAGGTCTTTTTTATGGTATGGTCACGCAGCATACCGTTGAAACGCTCAAGAGCCTTGCTTGTCTTTGCAAAGACAACCACACCGCTGACGGGGCGGTCCAGTCGGTGGGTGACACCGCAGAACACATTGCCAGGCTTATTGTATTTCTCTTTGAGATATGCCTTTAAGGTATCTACAAGCGGGGTGTCGCCGGTCTTATCGCCCTGAACAATCTCACCCACAGCCTTGTTTACGGCAATCAGATGGTTATCTTCATATAAGATTTGCATCTCTTTTTATTTATAGCAAATTCAGTTTCTTTGTTTTACTGCCTCATATATCAGAATGCCTGCGGCTACGGAGACATTAAGTGACTCTATATTACCAAGAATAGGAATGCTTACTGTCTCATCACAGAGTGCCAAAATCTCTGGTGATATGCCTTTGTCTTCTGCACCCATAACAATGGCTATAGGCTCAGTGTATGATATTGATGTGTAGTTTTGAACCGCTTTCTCACTTGCCGCTATAATCTTTACTCCTGACTCCTTTAGAAAGTTGACAATATACTCAAGGTTATGTTCACGGCAGACGGGAATGTTAAGTAGTGCGCCAGCGGAGGTCTTTATGGCATCGGCATTTACAGGAGCGCTCTCTGTCTGATTTACCACGATGGCATCAACGCCCGCACACTCTGCTGTACGGGCTATTGCGCCAAAGTTTCTTACATCAGTAACCCCGTCAAGAATAACTATGAACGGACTTTTAGCATCTTCATATAACTGAGGTATTATTTGAGTAATACGCTGATACTCAATAGGTGATATAAAGGCTACGGCTCCCTGATGGTTCTTTTTTGTAATGCGGTTGATTTTTTCAACCGGCACACGCACAACAGGAATGTTATGACCTTTTACAGCGTCAAAAAGTTCTTTAGAGAGTTCACTGCCCATATCTTTCTTGAGCAGAATTTTCTCAATCTCCTTTCCTGCCTCTATAGCCTCAATAATAGCCCGTATGCCAAAAATCAGTTCGTTCATACACTCACTGTCAACTGTCCACTGTCAATTGTCAACTATTATAGAACTCCATTATTTTGCCCTCAATCTCCTCCGCAAGTTCCGGATTGTCTTGAAGCAGTTTCTTGACTGCGTCACGTCCTTGTGCAAGTTTGCTCTCCCCGTAACTGAACCATGAACCACTCTTTTTCAGAATTCCCGCCTCAACGCCAAGGTCAACAATCTCACCTGCACGTGAAATGCCTTCGCCAAACATTATGTCAAACTCAGCCTTGCGGAACGGAGGCGCGACCTTGTTCTTTACAACCTTTACTCTTGTCTGATTTCCAATAACCTCGTCGCCCTCTTTAATGGCTGATACACGGCGTATGTCAAGACGCACAGATGCGTAATACTTTAGAGCGTTACCGCCGGTAGTGGTCTCAGGGTTGCCGAACATAATTCCAATCTTCTCACGCAGTTGGTTTATGAATATGCAGCAAGTGTTTGTCTTGCTAATGTTGGCTGTAAGTTTTCTGAGTGCCTGAGACATAAGTCTTGCCTGAAGACCTACCTTGTTGTCACCCATATCACCCTCAATCTCCGCTTTTGGAGTAAGGGCAGCCACTGAGTCAATAACAATAATGTCAATGGCGGAAGAACGTATAAGTTGGTCTGCAATCTCAAGCGCCTGTTCTCCGTTGTCGGGCTGGGAGATGAAAAGGTTGTCAATATCAACGCCAAGTTTCTCTGCATAGAAACGGTCAAAAGCGTGTTCCGCATCAATTATAGCCGCAATGCCGCCAGCCTTTTGAGCCTGTGCTATTGCGTGAATGGCAAGTGTTGTCTTACCTGATGACTCAGGTCCATAAATCTCAATTACCCTGCCGCGAGGGAACCCGCCTACGCCCAAGGCAAGGTTAAGCCCTATTGAGCCAGTAGGAATTACTTGAACATCAACCACGTGGTCATCGCCCATCTTCATAATGGTTCCCTTACCGTGGTCCTTCTCAATTTTGTCAATGGCAAGTTGGAGCGCTTTAAGCTTCTCCGATGCCGGTTTTTGAATCTCTTCTGACATAATATATAAATTTTTATTTTGCTGATTATGACATTGACAAAGGTAGTTAAAAATGTTTAATCACCGTCATAGTTTGAAAAAATATTCATATCCTCATTATATACTGGTGAGTCAACTCCCAAACGGAACAGAATGCTGTGAAATACATTATGTTGAGATGGCTCAATACCTTTTTTCACATATTCTGTTGAATCTGACGCCCATACAATCATAGGTATCTCATATTGTTCCTTAGGCGCGAAATTGATAGGAACTCCGTGCATATATAAATTCCTCTCTCCCAGTGACTCTCCGTGGTCAGAGATGAAAATCATTGTACTACGCCAGCCGTCCAGCGTTTTGAGTGTATCAATAAGGGCGTTTATTATGTAATCTGTATATAAAATGGTATTGTCGTATGCGTTAATTAACTCTTCATTAGAGCACTTTGATAATTCAACGCTTGTGCATACGGGAGTGAATTTCTCAAATTCAGCGGGGTACTTCAGATTATATGATGGACCGTGGCTTGTGCTTGAATGAAGGACAATGAAGACTTTGTTGTTCCCGCAACTCTCAATGTGCTGTTTAATGCCGTCAAGCAGTATCATATCATATTTGCAACTGTCTGCGTCACACTGTTTAAGGTCAGCATATTGCTCAATATGGAGTGGCGGCTCCCCCCAGTTAGTGGTACGCCATAAAACGTCAACCCCGTTGCGGTTAAGGTAATTTGGAAGAATCTCATACAGTTCATCGGTCTCACGGTCTTCAAGAATAGCCTTAACCCCCGCTATTGTATAGGTTGCTGAGGCATTCACATTATACCAATGCAGATTCTCAACTTTTGACAGCAGCGGATTGGTCTCCTTCTTATAACCATAGAGTGAGAAGTGGTCACGGCGTGATGACTCCCCGATGAGCAGGACTACAACATCTTTCTCATCGTTGGCTATTGTGGCATCGGGGAGAAGAATCTCCTGACGGTGGTTTCTTGCGTCCTGAATATTAAACCTTACCGCATTCACTGTGTATGACCACGGTAGCAGAAGTGAGCCAATGACAGGTGCGTGCTTGTCAATCCAAGTCCAGTTAGGGGCGTTGCCGAAAGCAATTACTATTATAATTCCTAAAGATGCCCCGATGTTTGCAAAGAACCTTTTCAGGGTGCTGTAGTCAACCTTTGTGAAGAATATGTATATTGCAGGGATTATTCCCATACAAATTATGTATCCTATGGCAGCCCACGATGCGTAACTTGTAGCCTCAGTGTAGTTGGTGTTGAACACGTTGCCCATCATAGAGTCATCAATAATGACATCGTAAGTGTTTATGAAATAGAGTGTTACTGAGTTAAGTATGAATGCTGTGGCTGTTATCGCCTTGCCTACAATTCTGAACAGATATAAGAAGAGGTAGAATGCAAAGAAATTAGCCGTCAGCATAATCACCACCAGACTTGAGAAAATGATAAAGCCGTTAAAGTCAGCGTTTATGTTGTCAAGTACGTATGTGTAAAACGGGATATGAAAGAGTAGCAGGTTTAGAACACTCAGAATGGCTGCCACTGTGTATATCTTTTGTAAAAATTGTTTCATATCTATCTAGTTATAAATGCGTCAAAGATACAAAAACAAAACAGGGTGACCAAAATGTCACCCCTGTTTGCAACAAAATATTTATTAACAATTAATTATTCTCAGGACGAAGTTTACGTACAACCGCTCCAGCCTGCCACATCTCACTCTCACGCAGTGCCTTAAGTTCTTTCTCAAGGTTAGCGCGGTAGTCTGGTTTTGAGTTGGAGTCAATTGAAATCTGAGCCTCATTACCACATTTTACGCTTGCGTATAGTTTCTGCATAACCGGCTTGATGGCATCGTGGAAAGGACCCATCCAGTCAAGAGCACCACGCTGAGCGGTGGTAGAGCAGTTAGCGTACATCCAGTCCATACCGTTCTCTGCGAATAGAGGGCCAAGTGATTGTGTGAGTTCCTCAACTGTCTCATTGAATGCTTCAGATGGCTCGTGACCATTCTCACGCAAAACCTCGTATTGTGCGAGAAGCAAACCTTGTATGGCACCCATAAGTGAGCCACGCTCACCTGTAAGGTCTGATGTAGCCTCCTTAAGGAATGTTGTCTCAAACAAGTAGCCTGAGCCAACACCAATACCAAGTGCTATAACACGTTCAAACGCCTTACCTGTAGCGTCTTGCCATATTGCGTATGAAGAGTTAAGACCACGACCTTGCAGGAACATACGGCGCAGTGATGTGCCGGAACCCTTAGGTGCAATCATAATAACATCAACATCTTTTGGTGGAACAATGCCTGTGCGGTCATTCCAAGTGATGCCGAAGCCGTGTGAGAAATAGAGAGCCTTACCAGGTGTAAGATTACGCTTGATTACAGGCCATTGCTCAATTTGTGCGGCATCAGAAAGCAGATATTGTATTATGGTAGCACGTTTGCAAGCCTCTTCAATCTCAAAAAGGGTCTCGCCAGGTACCCAGCCGTCTGCAACAGCCTTGTCCCAAGTCTTGCCTTTACGCTGACCTACAATCACATTGAAACCGTTATCACGCAGGTTGAGTGATTGACCAGGACCTTGAACACCGTAACCAATTACGGCAATTGTCTCATTTTTAAGCACTTCACGTGCTTTCTCAAGAGGAAACTCCTCACGGGTAACAACATTTTCTATTACACCGCCAAAATTAATTTGTGCCATTATATATTAATTAAAGGAGAAAGGAGAAAGGAGAAAGGAGAAAAATTCCCTGACCTTTGCATTCTCTGATTTTTTTTGTAGTGCAAAGATAGTTAAAATAATTGAAAGTTGATAATTGAAAATTGAAAGTTATTTTCAACTTTTATTTTTTAACTTTTAACTCTTTTAGTTCCTCAATTTTAGCAAGCATATCGCTGAGGCGCTCTTTTTTATCTTTTGTTATAGCGACTCTGCCGCTGCGTATGAATTGCAGTACCCCGATGCTTGACTGTAGTTCATTAAACATATTCTGAGTCTCCTCATAAAGCCCGGTCTTCTCAAGCACTATGCAGTTCTCCAAAACCTCAAGAACACGAGCGTCATACTTGCGTATAATGGATTCAATACCGCCCATTGCAAGCACCTTGCCTGTCTCTATCTTGTAGAGCGCAATCTCCTGATAGATAAGTTCATCATCGGTGTTATAATAGGCTTTAAGAATGTCAATTCGCTTATCTATCTGCTTTACAACATTCTTGATGGTGTCCTCATCAGTGTAGGCTGTAATAGTGAACTTATGTATTCCCTTAATGGCCGACGGTGATACAGAGAGTGTCTCAATGTTTATCTGTCTGCGGGTGAATACAATGGTAATCTGATTCAGAAGACCTGGAACGTTCTCTGAAAATACGGTTACTGTGTATAGTTTTTTTTCCATAAATTATCGATGATTTGGTGATTTGGTGATTCGCATAACCGCATCACCGCATAACCGCATGCTTATATTATTATATCATCATTGCCTTTTCCTGGTGGAACCATAGGTAATACCAATCCGTTTTCTTCTATCTCCACGACAAGCAGATATGGTTTGTCATCTTGTAGCATATCATTTACGGCACCGCTTAGTTCCTCTCTTTTGGTTACGTGGCTTGTGGCTATGCCGTACGCCTTTGCAACAGCGCAAAAGTCAGGATTAAGCATCGGGGTGGATGAGTATCTTCTGCTAAAAAACAACTCCTGCTGCTGACGTACCATACCCAAATAGTTGTTGTTAAGCAGAATCATCTTAACACCTGTTTTCTCTTGTATTATTGTTCCAAGTTCCTGCATTGTCATCTGGAAACCGCCGTCTCCGCAAAATAGGCATACAGTTCTCTTTGGTGCGGCAATCTTGGCCCCGATGGCTGCCGGTATGCCGAATCCCATAGTACCAGCGCCGCCTGAGGTTACAACACTACGTTTGCTCTTAAATCTGAAATAGCGTAACGCCGCCATCTGGTTTTGTCCTACGTCTGTAACAAGTATGGCGTCACTTCCTGTAGCGTCAGACACAGTACGCACAACCTCACCCATCTTTAGAGACTCACATTGTGTAGGGTGCAGTTCCTTGTCAATTACACGCTCTTTCTCTTTTGTCTCATACTCCGCAAAAGAGTTAATCCATTGAGTGTGCTCCTGCTTATTTAATTTGGCGGTCAGCGCAGGCAGAGTTTGCTTGACATTGCCTAAAAGAGCCACATCACACTTAACATTCTTATTTATTTCAGCAGGGTCAATCTCTAAATGAATGATTTTGGCATTTTTGGCATATCTCTTCAAATCACCCGTAACACGGTCTGCAAAACGCATTCCTATGGCTATAAGCACATCACATTCATTTGTCTTTATATTTGGCGCTATGTTTCCGTGCATACCAACCATGCCCTTGTTAAGTCTGTAATCTGTAGGCATTGCAGACTCGCCCATAATAGTCCAGGCGGCTGGAATATCTGCCTTATCAAGGAATGCCATCAACTCACTCTCAGCCTCACCGATGGTTACGCCGTGACCTACAAGTGCCATAGGCTTTTTTGCACTGTTTATAATTGCGGCGGCATTATCTATAGACTCTGTGTCAATTGTGCTTTTTGGTATGTAACTACGTATGAAGTCACATTTCTCAGGCTTAAAGTCAACACTCTCTGTCTGAGCGGTTTTTGTTATGTCAAGCACCACCGGTCCAGGTCTGCCTGTATTTGCTATGTAGAATGCCTTTGCAACCGCAAATGCAATCTCTTTGGGGTCTCTTATCTGATAACTCCATTTGGAAATAGGCAGTGTTATGCCAATAAGGTCGGTCTCCTGAAAGGCGTCGGTACCAAGCATTGTGTTGTTAACCTGACCTGTAATGACTATAAGTGGGGTGCTGTCAAGCATAGCGTCAGCAATACCTGTTATTGTGTTTGTGGCACCCGGACCGCTGGTAACTATGCAAACGCCAGGTTTCCCCGATATGCGTGCATAACCTTGAGCGGCGTGTGTGGCACCCTGCTCGTGTCTGGTAAGTACATAGTGGAACTTGTCTGTGTAATCATATAATGCGTCAAACACAGGTATTATAGACCCTCCCGGATATCCGAATATGGTATCAACACCCTCATTCAGCAGGGCTTCCATCAATGCTTTAGAACCATTCATATTATAATAATCTTACTGCACCCTTGTCAGCGGAACTGACGAGTGACGCATATGCTTGTAATGACTTTGATACAATGCGGTCACGTTTTGGTTTGAACGCCTCTTTGCCTTTCGCCTCCTCCGCCTTACGCCTTGCGGCAAATTCATCATCGCTGACAAGAGCGTTGATTTTACGTGCGGGTATGTCAATCTCTATTATGTCTCCGTCTTTGATAAGACCAATGTTTCCACCCGATGCCGCCTCCGGAGATATATGCCCGATGCTAAGCCCCGATGTACCGCCAGAGAACCTTCCGTCGGTAATGAGGGCGCACTCTTTGCCAAGGTGCATTGATTTTATATAAGATGTAGGGTAGAGCATCTCCTGCATACCAGGACCGCCTTTAGGACCCTCATAGTTTATGACAACGCAATCTCCTGAGTGAACCTTTCCTCCAAGAATTCCGTCACAGGCCTCTTCCTGTGAGTTAAAGACCACTGCCTTGCCTTTGAACTTCCAAAGGCTCTCATCAACGCCTGCTGTCTTTATTACGCAACCGTCAATGGCAATGTTGCCTTTCAGTACGCCAAGACCTCCGTCTTTTGTGTAGGCGTGCTGTAAATCACGGATACAGCCCTCGGCACGGTCAGTGTCAAACTCAGAGTATCTGTTATCTTGAGAACCAAGCACAATATTGAATTTTCTGCAAGGTGCTGCTGTGTAAATCTCCTTTGCCTTGTCAGAAACAGTATTACCTGTAATACTATATTCCTTGATAGCCTCACCAAGTGTAAGCCCGTCAACACGTTTTGCGTCAAGGTGGAGCAGACCGCCTTTTGCAAGTTCTCCAAGTATTCCAAGAATACCGCCTGCGCGGTTTACATCCTGGACGTGATATTTTGCCGTGTTAGGAGCCACTTTGCAGATGCAAGGTGTCTTGCGTGAAAGTGCGTCAATGTCATCCATTGTAAAGTTCACGCCAGCCTCATTGGCAATGGCAAGCAGGTGTAACACTGTATTTGTTGAGCCACCCATTGCAATGTCAAGTGTCATTGAGTTTAGAGCCGACTCACGTGTGACAATGGAACGTGGCAGTACGCTCTCATCACCCTCATCATAATATTTGTAGGCGTTCTTGACTATTTGGCGTGCCGCCTCAAGTGCAAGACGGCGGCGTCCTGTATGAGTTGCAAGAACAGTACCGTTTCCAGGTAACGCCATACCAAGCACCTCATTGAGGCAGTTCATAGAGTTTGCTGTGAACATTCCTGAACAGCATCCGCAAGTAGGGCAGGCGGTCAGTTCAACCTCAGCCATATCTTTGTCTGAGACACTCTTGTCCGCTCCCATAACCATTGCGTCAATAAGGTCAAGGTGTCTGCCGTTCCACTCGCCAGCCTCCATAGGTCCTCCGGATACAAACACGGCAGGTATGTTGAGCCTCATTGCCGCCATAAGCATTCCCGGAGTAATCTTGTCACAGTTGCTTATGCAAATCATAGCATCAGCCTTGTGGGCGTTTACCATATACTCAACACTGTCTGCAATAATGTCGCGGCTTGGAAGTGAGTAGAGCATTCCATCGTGGCCCATTGCTATACCATCATCTATGGCTATGGTGTTGAACTCTGCGGCAAAGCAGCCTAATTTCTCAATCTCAGCCTTAATCTCCTGACCTATCTGATGAAGGTGCGTATGACCAGGTACAAACTGTGTGAATGAGTTTACTACGGCTATGATTGGCTTGCCAAGTTGCTCACGTTTCATTCCATTAGCCACCCAAAGGGCTCTTGCCGCCGCCATTCGGCGTCCTTCCGTGCAAACTGAACTGCGAAGTGTGTTTTTCATTTTAAAGTCCAAGAGATTGCTTTACTGCGTTAACTTTCTCATCTGCGGCTGCATTAACTGCATCATATTCAGCACGGCTGTTAAGTGGCAGACGAACTTCAATGTAGAACTTTATCTTAGGTTCTGTTCCTGACGGACGCACGGAAATCTTGGTGCCGTCCTCTGTGAAATATTGAAGAACGTTAGCGGTCTCAGGCATCTCCATTTGTGTGGCGGTACCTGAAATTACATCTATGCAACGCAGTGATGCGTAATCCTTTATAGTAACAACCTTTGAGCCCGCAATCTCAACAGGTGGTGTTGAACGGAAATCTGCCATCATCTTTTTAATGGCCTCAGCGCCGTCCTTACCCTTCTTTACAACTGATATTCCCTTCTCCTTTGAGAATCCGAACTCAAGGTAAATGTCCTGCATAAGTTCATATAATGATTTGCCGTTATCCTTTGCCCAAGCGGCAATCTCCGCTATCATAACGCAGGCTGACACTGCGTCTTTATCACGGACAAAGTCCTCAACAAGGAATCCGTAACTCTCCTCACCTCCACCTATGTAGCGTTTTTTGTTCTCTTGCTCACGCATAACGGCTGCAATCCACTTGAAACCTGTGTAAACATCAAAATATGGAACTTTGTATGCGTTTGCCATAGCGGCAATCTGCTCAGTCGTGACAATTGTCTTGACAATGTATTCATTGCCTTTAAGTAATCCAAGTTCCTTGTTGCGGCGAATCAGATAGTACACAAACATCTGAGCTGTCTGGTTTCCATTCATAAGAATCCACTCTCCCTTGTCATTCTTAACGGCTATTCCCATACGGTCTGCATCGGGGTCAGAAGCCATAACTATGTCAGCGTCGGTCTCACGAGCCTTGTCAACCGCAAGTTTTAGTGCCGCAGGCTCCTCAGGGTTAGGTGATACAACGGTAGGGAAGTCTCCGCTTATCACATTCTGCTCATCTACATTTATAACATTCTCAAAACCAAACATTTTAAGAGCACGTGGAATAAGTGTTATACCTGTGCCGTGAATAGGGGTATAGACAATTTTCAAATCTTTCTGGCGTGCTACAACATCCGGAGAGAGACTCAGGTTCTTAATCTTTTCAAGGAACACGCTGTCAACATTCTCCCCGATGGTCTCAATAAGGGCGGGATTTCCGTTGAACTTGATGTCTTTTATATCTTTAATCTTGTTAACTTCAGCAATGATGCCTGTGTCGTGGGGTGGAATTACCTGTGCTCCGTCCTCCCAATATGCCTTGTATCCGTTATACTCTTTTGGATTATGACTTGCTGTTACAACTACACCGCTCTGACAGCCTAAATGACGTATCGCGAATGAAATTTCAGGGGTAGGTCTCAGATTCTCAAAAAGATAAACCTTTATACCGTTGGCTGAGAAAATGTTGGCGGTTGTCTCAGCGAAGAGACGGCTGTTATTACGGCAGTCGTGGCCTACAACAACCTTGATGTCAGCGCATTTACCATAATTCTTGCGTAGGTAGTTAGCAAGCCCCTGTGTGGCGGCTCCAACTGTATAGATGTTCATACGGTTTGTTCCTACGCCCATAATTCCACGCAGACCTCCTGTGCCAAACTCCAAATCCTTGTAGAAACTCTCAATAAGTTCTGTTGAGTCAGAGGCGTTTAGCATCTCCGTAACCTTTGCCTTTGTCTCGGCATCATAATCACCATTCAGCCAAACCTGTGCTTTGGCTTTAACTTCATTTAGTAAATTTATTTCCATATTATTAATTGTGTTGTTTGTTTGTCGTACTCCGATGCCACAATTGTGTGGTGTTTTGTTTTGAGCACAAATATAATCATTTTTATGTTGATAAAGGCAACTCTGTTAATAACTTTTTCAGTTGGCGGTCAGTCTGCCAAGAGCGGCGTTGCTCCGGAGCATATCTATCAGTGTTTGAACAGACTTTTTCATATAGTTGTCCTTGAGAGTATGGATACAGCCTTCCAAATCACGCTTTATTCCATCAATTGGTATTGCAATCAGGTCTGGATTATAGTGTATTGCAAGCGTTGACAGTATGGAAACCATATTTGAGTTTTGCAGAATATGGAGTATTATGTTAGGTTCTGACAGTTCCATACAAACATTCAGGTGCGTGGTGTCAATGTTTACGAATTTGTCAAACGCCTTACGAGCCTGTACTCCGCTGTTTGGTAATACTATGCGTTGTTTCTCAAGGTCAGCTAATGTCAGAATCTCTTTTTTAGCCAAAGGATGACGCTTGTTCATAACCGCTACAAGTTCGCTTGTGAAGAGTCGTTCTGAATCAACGTCAGCATACATAACAGACGGCTTGTAGGCGAGCATAAAATCAATCTCCCTTTTCTGAAGCATACCATACAACACAACTGAATTAGTGTAGAATACATTGATTTTCACATTGGGGTATTTTTTTGTAAAATCAGTTATTGAATGTGTCAGGAGAGTGCTGAAGGTGTTTGTGACGCCTATGTTTACAGTCCCTGTAAGCATATTGTTAAGGTCCTCAATCCTTTTTTTGCAGTTTATTGAAGCGTCTATCACATTATGCGCATACGGTAACAACTCCTCTCCCGCCTCTGTCAATGTCACGGTATGAGGGGTGCGAATGAAAAGGGCGGAACCTATCTCATTCTCTAATTGTTTAATTTGCTGGGACAATGTGCCTTGTGTGATGAATAATTTTTTTGCCGCAGATGAAAAATTCAGTGTGTCAGCCACGGTTACAAAATAGTTTAATTGCCTTAGTTCCATAGTGTTGCTATATTAACAAGGACAAAGATAATAGATATTATTGATATTATCAATTGTAACTATTGAAAAATACTGATAAAATCAATGCTAAAGATGATTTTTCCCCTATACCTTTGCTCACAGAAACAATAATCCGAATGGTGCGCACATCGGGGAATAGTTAGTTAACCATTAAATTTGATTAATTATGAAACAGAAGATTTACTATTGTGAACATTGTGGTAATGTTGCTGTCAAAACTGTTGACAGCGGAGTTGGTATGGTATGTTGTGATGATGAGATGAGGGAGTTGAAACCAAATGCGGGTGATGACCCCAAACACGTGCCTGTGGTTACCGAGACACCAGACGGGCACATCAGGGTGGAGATAGGCAGGGAGATTCACCCGTCCACTCCGGAGCATCACATTGAGTTCATCTATTTGGAAACCGAGCACGGCGGAAAAATAAGGTATCTGGACTCATCGTACATTCCAATTGTGGAGTTCTGCGGCTGTGCAGATAAACCCAAAGCTGTTTACACCTACTGTAACCTTCACGGGCTTTGGAAAACAGACCTCTCAAAAGAGAAATTCAGAGTGTTCAACTGCTTCTGAGGAGATAAAAAATCCTGACCGTTTATGCGGTCAGGATTTTTATTTTACCACGCATTGTAGTGCACCGCCTCCGCACGCCACTTGTCTTTGACATCGGGGTTCTCTGCCGGGTAGCCCATAGGAATCATACCAAGAACTTCATATTTTGAGGGAATGTTCAGGTGCTTACGAATGATATCAGCCCTGTCCGTTCCTGGCCAAACACCTGTAAAGCAACTGCCTATGCCCATTGCATTTGCGGCAAGCATCATATTCTCAGCCATAAGGGAGCAGTCAACCACCCAAAAGTCACGCCCGTCACCATCAATGGTGCGCTCCATATCACCAAGCACTATAAACGCCACAGCGGCTGTCTCAAGGCGTCCGTATGGAAGTTCTGTTGACATTTGTCTGAGCAGTGTTGTATCATTAACCACCTCAATAGCCCATGGCTGGCGGTTCATTGCTGTAGGGGCGGCGAACCCGGCACGCAGAATCTTCTCAATTTGTGCGGCTGGAATAGTGTCATTTGTAAACTGCCTGATACTGCGGCGGCTCATAATGTTCTCTATGACCAAATCTTCTGATGTCACTATCTGGATTGAGTCACCATCAAATGACTCTTCGGTTGCAGACTGCGTGCAGGCACTGAACATAAACGCTGTTAGCGTCACAGAAACTAAATAGATGATTTTTTTCATAAAAATAAGTTTTAATTACAATCGCAAATTTACAAAATCATCTTTTGAAAGTCAATTTTTTTACACTAAAAAGGCTATTATATAATTTTTTGTGTTATTTTTGCACTCGTAAACCAATTTATAACTAATAATGGACGATTATCATCCGGATTACTTTACTGTTTAATCAGGGTGTGAGGCACTCAGAGGCTCTCCACCCACAACTTTTGGAGGTCACAGCCAATGAGAACATTTTTAGTGAACGGCACAGGTTTGGTTGCCGTGCCAAAATGGGAACCCAACTGCTGGGTTAATATTACAAAGCCTACTCAAGAGGATAAAGATTACGCCATAGAGACACTTGGTGTCCCGGCTGCGTTCTATGAAGATATTGAAGACGTTGATGAGCGTCCGCGTATTGAGGTTGAGGACGGCTGGTGCTTCATTCTTATGCGTATTCCGTGTAAGGCTGAGGAGTATGAGACAACAGCACCTTTTACAACAGTACCGCTTGGTATCATATTCAAAGATGAGGTGTTTGTCTCTGTCTGTTTCCACAAGAATGATTTGATACCAGACTTTATTCAGTACACAAAACGCAAGAACATACACCGTACAGACAATATAAACTTTGTATTCCGTCTGCTGCTTTCATCAAGCATCTGGTTTTTGAAATACCTTAAGCAGGTTAACAACCGCACACGTATCGCTGAGAAGGAGTTGGAGAACTCCATTAAGAATGAAGACCTTCAGACACTTCTTAAACTTGAAAAGTGTCTTGTATATTTCACAACCTCACTTCGTGGAAATGATATCCTAACCCATCGTCTGAAAAACCTGCGTTCCTCAAAAGAGGTGTATGACCCTGAACTTGTTGAGGACGTTGAGATTGAGTCAAAGCAGGCGCTTGAGATGACAAACATCTACAGCGACATTCTCTCTGGAATGATGGACGCCTACGCTTCTGTTATCTCAAACAACCTGAATATGGTTATGAAACGCCTCACAACCATATCAATTGTTTTAATGATGCCTACATTGATAGCAAGTTTCTTTGGGATGAACCTTGAGGTTGGCACCACCATATTCAATTGGACTTTCAGTATAACAGTTATTGCCACAATAGCACTTACAGCCGTCACAACTTGGCTCTTCATCAAGAAGAAGTGGTTCTAATTCTCTAATAAAGCATTGGATGCAATAGATGAACTTTGCGATGCTGGAAAACTAAGCACTAAAACAATAGAATCTTGGTCTAAGGAACATTTACGTGCACCGTATAATCAGGTTTCTACACGTTGATGTCATAAATATAAATCAATTTATAAAAAGACTGAATGCTTTGTGATTTCTAAGAACATCCCAAAATTCTTTAGGTAGATTGAGTCACTTTTATAATTTTGATGTTTATATTGCCTTTAGATTAAATGCCTCAGAATAAGGAATGAAACTATGTGTCTGTTCATTGTTAGACCACGCAGTTTCATTATGGCTCATTTCTATTACTTCTGATGTTCGTTTAGGTTGTAGAATTGAGGATATTTCAGTCAGGGTGTCTATCTCTTCTTTTGTGAGTGCTGTAATTTGTTGGTCTTCATTGTCATAATGAAGTCTGATACTTTCACAGTCATTTGCTATGATTATTGATTTTGAAACCCCCTCTATATTGTCATAAATGGTATCAAAATGTTCTGGTACAGGACCATATTGTATGGCTCTGTAGTGTAATCCGCTAATTGATTTGCCATATTTGCGAAAATGCAGAAAATCAGCGTAAAACATTTCTTTATTTAATTTTGTTGGACATACATATCCGCATTCTTTTTGAATAAGAAACCGAACCATATCCTTTAGTTTTGCAACATTCATTTCAGAATATCCATTGTACAAGCCTCTTTTTGTTTGCCCATAGAACAGTTGTTGTTCCGGATTAAACTTTGGATGCTCTGGTGCAGTGGATATTCTTGCGTGAATTTTATCATATTCTGAATCTTGAAATTCACTGCGGCTTGCCTCTAACAAATCAAATATACACTGTTTTTTGCTCATTGCGGCAATCATTTTGCCGTTGCTTTCGGATGGTACAACGCCTTGCTCGTACTGTTTCCATTGATTAGTGCCAAACCCTGTTATTTTGCTTATTTGAGTATAGTTTAGTCCATATCTTTCCCTTATCGACACAATTTCATCAGCAAATGGGATTCCGTGTTTAATACGATACTGACCATAAATCTGGTTTAATGCCAGGTCATCTTGTCCCTCTATTGTGAATTGCTCTCCTGTGTCTTCGCAAATGCAATAACGTACATATACAGAAAATTTCTCATTGCGGAATTCTTGTTCTTCAATGTCCTCTACTAATTTTACACGTCCGCCAGTCAATGGACTCTTCATATCTATGTATCGTTCTGTTTTCATTGTTCTACCTCCTATGATTATTTATATGCGTATTTTATAGGGTATTCTGCTTTGTGAAATGATATACAAATTGTATTGGTGTTTGGTTTCCCCATTGATATCTTCATTTTTACTGTTGAAGACATGACTCCCCATAACGCATCTTTGCTTATTTGTAGCAAATATACATATAAAATGATAAATAAGCAAATATTTTCACTATAAAGTGAAATACAATAGTAAAACTCAATTTTTAATGATATGTTTGTGTCGTGTGTATAGGAATAGTACGCAATCTACTCATCTTTTTCCCTTCTGTAATACACTAAATCCAGAAGTTCGTATGGTAGGCAGACATTTCTAATCATATAGTCTTGGATGGGGTGAAATTCTGCTTGTATTTGTCTAATAATGTAAGGTGTTTGGTTCATCTCCTTCAAAGAATCTGACTACCGATATGCAGCCGTCTGCACAGCATACGTCATCGGAGAAAATGGGCTCCCTATTGTCGTATTTTTTACAAAGATATGTACTCGTTCTGCCAAATACTGTCAGTTTAAGTAAAAAAGAGGGCAGGTTGCCCTCTTTTTTATTTTTTCTTATTCTTTTTAATTTGGAGAATCACTACAGGAACAATGCAAAGTGCCAGTAGAACTACTCCTATTATTGTAACTCCCATAACATATATATTTAGTGGTTAAAAATGTGTTAAACTCTCTCTTGATACGGGGAGGGTGGTGTTACACAAAACCATGATATGGAAGCAGCCTGTGACAATTATCCACAGAACGTATGCAGTTTAATAGACTCAGTTCTAAGTTGCCATAAAATAAGAATAGCAGTAATGCTGATGTAAAAGCAAGTATGAACGCTGCTGTTGTGTTACGTAAAATAGTAAATGCAGATGGCGGTACAGTTACACCTGTGGCACTAATTGCATAATCCGCCACAGGAATAGACTCTATGGCATCTAATTCCGCTACATTTGAGTATCTGCCTAAACCATTGTCTATCACATACTCAGTAACGCTAACTATGCTATGTATAGCAAAGATTAGCGTTACTGATAGTAATATGGATAATATAGTTCTCTTCACAGAGTTCTATTCCCAAATTGTAAGACTTTATTGTTCGGTATTACACCAAGCTCTTCACAAGTTTCTCTCTGTCGCCTGGCAGAAGGTCCATTGGAGCAATCTCTGGTAGAGTGAAGGCTCCGGGTTGCTGCTTAACAACTGCTCTTGCACAAGATATAAGTACTTGTGATGTTAGGGCAGGGTTGTTGATGCTCATTGAGAAACTGAAGTTTTGGTTCTGTGTCTTGCCTGATACGCCTTTGCGTTCAAGTAATACGCCGTGTCCCATATCCTTTACAGCGTCAACAGAGTCAACTGCTATGACGTGAGTCTCATCGTGGGCGAAGTAGTCATCAGACTTAATGGCTGCTGTAACCTGCTCAAGAGTGGCGTCGTTTTCAAGTTCCACATAAACCATACGGCGGTGAATGCCTGTGCCTGTAGGAATGGTCATTGAAAGAGCGTTTTTAACACCCTCCTTAGAGCGAGCCACTACAGAGTGTCCCATACTCATTCCCGGACCGAAATTGGTGTATGTAATACCCTTTGGAGCCATTGCTTGCAGTAGGGTGCGGATAACAGAGTCAGAGCCTGGGTCCCAGCCAGCGGATATTATAGCCGCCGCGCCGCCTGCCTTGGCCGCCGCATCCAAACGCATAAGAGTATCCCATACCTGCGTGTGAATGTCAAAGCTGTCAACTGTTGAGATTCCACGTCTCAGAAGAGGCTCCGCAATGTCGGGGCAACTGCGTGAAGGCCCGCAGATAACGGCAACATCAATTTTGCCTAATTCATTAATGTCAGAGACAACCTTGATGCCATCAAGTTCCTTCTCTTGCTTTGAGACTGAACCTGCACGGCGCACAACACCTGCAAGTTCAATGTCATCAGCCGCTTGTGCAGCCTCAACAGCAAACTTGCCGATGTTACCGTAACCAACTATTGCAATTCTAATTCTATTCATAGAAGATTTTTTAACTGTCAACTGTCCACTGTCAACTATTCTTTAGGTAAGAGTCCATTTCAGCCGCAGCTTTGCGTCCGTCACCCATAGCAAGAATAACAGTAGCACCACCACGAACAATATCACCGCCTGCGAATATCATTGGAATTGTACTCTGCATATTGTCACCAACAACAATAGTACCTTTCTGTGATACCTCAAGACCGTCAATTGAACGAGGTATAAGTGGGTTTGGAGAGACACCTATACTTACAATAACTGTGTCAACGTCAACAAGTTCTGTGGCACCAGGTATTGCAACAGGACGGCGGCGACCCTTCTCATCAGGCTCACCAAGTTCCATCTTCTGGAGCAACATTTGTTTCACACGACCCTTCTCATCGCCGATATACTTGATAGGATTGTGAAGTGTGCGGAATTCAACGCCCTCTTCTTTAGCGTGCTTAACCTCCTCTTTACGTGCCGGCATCTCATCTTCACTTCTACGATATACAATCATAGCAAGGTCAGCGCCAAGACGTTTTGCTGTACGCACTGAATCCATAGAGGTGTTACCACCGCCAATTACAGCCACACGTTTGCCTTTAAGCACAGGTGTGTCAAACTCATCTTTAGCGGCACCCATTAGGTTTACACGTGTAAGATACTCATTTGATGACATTACGCCTATGAGGTTCTCACCCTCAATGTTCATAAAGTTAGGAAGCCCGGCACCAGATGCCACAAACATTCCCTTAAAGCCTTGAGCCTTTATGTCATCAAAACTAAGAGTCTTGCCCACGATTGTATCCTTCATAAACTTAACGCCCATTTTCTCAAGGTTGTTAATCTCAACATCAACAATTGAGTTAGGCAGACGGAATTCTGGAATACCATATTTAAGTACACCGCCAATCTCGTGCAGCGCCTCAAATACTGTAACATCGTAGCCTTTCTTAGCCATATCACCAGCAAATGACAGACCAGCGGGACCTGAGCCCACAACCGCCACCTTAATGCCATTCTTAGGGGCAAGTTCAGGTAGTGATATGTTTCCGCTCTCACGCTCATAGTCAGCGGCAAAACGCTCAAGATAACCTATGGCTACAGCCGGTTTCTTCATCTTAAGGTGAATACATTGGCTCTCACACTGTTTCTCCTGCGGGCATACACGTCCGCAGACAGCAGGTAGAGCTGATGTCATTTTAAGAACTTTTGCGGCGTTAAGGAACTCCCCACGCTCAATATTCTTAATAAATGAAGGTATGTTGATGCCTACAGGGCAACCTGTCATACAGCCTGGATTAGGGCAGTCAAGACAACGCTTGGCTTCAAGAAGAGCCTGCTCTTTTGTAAGACCTTGGTTAACCTCCTCAGAGTTATGGCTGCGGTATTCACCGTCAAGCTCATTCATCTTTACACGGGCAATCTCTGTACGCTCTTTGTTAGACATAGAGTAGCGGAGTTCATCACGCCACTGAGCATTTCTATCTGTAAGTTCCATAATATTAACCGTTTATAGATTCCTTATACTTGGCAAATGCTGCCTGTTCCTGTTCTCTGTATGCACCCATACGTGACATCATTCCATCAAAATCAACCTGATGGGCGTCAAACTCTGGTCCGTCAACGCAGACAAACTTTGTCTCTCCGCCTACTGACACGCGGCAAGCGCCGCACATACCTGTTCCGTCAACCATAATTGTGTTGAGTGACGCAACTGTAGGAACCTCATACTTCTTTGTCAGAAGTGAGACAAATTTCATCATAATGGCTGGACCAATTGTAACGCAAAGGTCAACTTTCTCTCTGTTAATTATGCTCTCAACGCCATTTGTCACAAGTCCTTTTGTACCGTATGAGCCATCGTCGGTCATAATTATAACCTCATCTGACACTTTTCTTACCTCGTCTTCAAGAATCACAAGGTCTTTAGTTCTTGCGGCAAGTACTGCAATTACCTTATTGCCAGCCTTTTTCATAGCCTCTGCAATAGGAAGCATTGGGGCGGTGCCTACACCACCGCAAGCACATACAACAGTACCAAATTTCTCTATATGGGTTGCTTTGCCAAGAGGGCCGACTACATCAGCAATGTAGTCGCCCGCTTTAAGTGCGCAAAGTTTGTTTGAAGAGACACCAATTCTTTGTACTACAAGTGTGATAGTGCCTTTTTCAAGGTCGCTTCCTGCAATTGTAAGAGGAATGCGCTCTCCGTTCTCATCAATACGTATTATCACAAAGTGACCAGCCTTGCGCGCCTTGGCTATAAGTGGTGCCTCAACGTCAATTCTGAATACATTCTCAGAGAACTGCTCTTTATTAATAATCTTATACATATATTAAATTATTCCCTGTGCCATCATAGCCTTTGCAACCTTCATGAAGCCTGCAATGTTAGCACCTTTAACATAGTTAATGTAACCGTCTGGCTCTGTGCCATACTTAACACAATTCTCGTGGATGTTAGCCATAATGCCCTTAAGTTTTGCGTCAACCTCCTCAGCGCTCCAACTCAGACGCTCAGAGTTTTGGCTCATCTCAAGACCTGATGTAGCAACACCACCGGCGTTAGAAGCCTTACCTGGAGAGTAAAGAAGTTTAGCCTGTTGGAATGTAGCAATAGCCTCAGGAGTAGAAGGCATATTAGCACCCTCTGCAACTGCTATTACACCGTTAGCGACAATCTTCTTTGCGTCCTCACCGTTAATCTCATTCTGGGTTGCAGATGGCATTACAATGTCAGCCTTCTCACCCCAAGGACGCATACCTTCGTGGTAGATTGCTGTAGGATATTTCTCAGCGTACTCACGGATACGTCCACGTTGTACTTGTTTCAAATCCTTAACATACTCAAGTTTCTCTTGTGTGATACCATCGGGGTCATAGATATAACCGTTAGAGTCAGAAAGTGTCATTGGAATAGCACCAAGTTGAATCAGTTTCTGACAAGTGTATGTGGCAACGTTACCTGAACCAGATACAAGAACCTTCTTGCCCTTGATGTCAATACCACGAGTTTTTAGCATTGAGCAAAGGAAATATACGTTACCGTAACCTGTAGCCTCAGGACGGATAAGAGAACCACCAAACTCAAGACCCTTACCTGTAAATGTTCCAGTAAACTCACCGCTAAGTTTGCGGTACATACCAAACATATAACCAACCTCACGGCCGCCTACACCTATATCACCAGCAGGTATATCTGTGTCAGGACCAATGTGTTTCCAAAGCTCAAGCATATAAGCCTGGCAGAAACGCATAACCTCATTGCTTGACTTGCCACGTGGAGAGAAGTCTGAACCACCCTTAGCACCACCCATAGGAAGTGTTGTAAGAGCGTTCTTGAATGTCTGCTCAAAAGCAAGGAACTTCAAGATTGAAGGGTTAACTGATGAGTGGAAACGGATACCGCCCTTGTAAGGGCCGATAGCCATATTATGTTGAACACGGTAAGCCATGTTTGTTTGTACATTGCCTTTGTCATCTACCCAAGATACACGGAATGTGAAAATTCTGTCTGGAATACAAAGTCTCTCAATAAGATTGGCTTTCTCAAACTCCGGGTGTTGGTTGTAAACGTCCTCAATAGACTCCAATACCTCTTGTACTGCCTGAAGATACTCCGGCTCATTAGGGAATCTCTTCTTTAGGCTCTCTACTACATTTTTAGCGTTCATAATTAAAAATATTTTAATAAAGTTATATAAATTGTTTAATCTCAAATAGTTATACCACGATGCCACAAAACCTCACATTTCTTAGGAATTGCAAAGTTAATAAAACCTTGGAGTAGGGGAGCAAACCACTGCAAAAATAGAACAAAAATTATTAACAACTTATAAATTATTACAAACTTATTGCAATAACTTATAAATTGTTAGTATAATTGAGGTCGTTTATTATAATTTATAGGTTTATTATTTAATAACCCCTGCCATTACAGGTGCGGTGGCAGGGGGGATTCTATGCTTCCTTTATTTTTTTAAGTAGTGGCAATACTGCTTTACGCAGCACTTTCTCATTCAGGCGATGCTCACCCTCAAACCATTGGGCATTGGGGTAATACTCCTTAAACTTATCGTAGGTGTGGACTGTGGGGTCATTAGTGCCAAATAGCCCGTAGGTGTTTTCTCTATCAAAGTCTGTGATTCCCTTAAACTGCAACCTCTCCATTTGGTTGTAGTGCTGTATAATGTCTTTGGTAATCTTAAATGTCTTGGCACTGTCCTTTCTGCCGTTAAGGAAGGGATGCTCACCTGTTTTAAGTATGCCGTACCTTGTCATAAAGAAAGCGGGATTCACTAAAATCTTCCTGAACCCAAACATCTGCTGGGCATACATGCCGCCCATTGATGTGCCTATGATGACATCGGGCTTAACATCCTCACAATATTTACGCAGATAAGGCAAAGCCTCAGCAGGGTCCACAGGAATATCAGGAGCCAAAATCTCACAATCTTTTAACTCATTACGCAGTGTCTCCACCGTTCCGCTTGCCCCCGATGACGCAAAGCCGTGAAAATATACAATCTTCATATTCTCGTTAGTTACTGTTTATTATATGGACACGCATCTTCACAAGCAATGCTATAGGAGTTTGCGTACCTGTCTTTTGTAACAGATATTATCGGTTCCCCTAATGCAACTGAAATTGATGCAATTGTCTTCATTGTAAAATTATGACGACCTGTCATCCATCTGGAAACCTCTGACTCTCTTTTGCCTATCATTTTTGCCAAATCACGTTGAGTAAGATGTTTTCTATGCAAAATATCATCTATTCTGTCCGCTATGTTTTGGCACAACTCAAACTCCGCTCTTTGCATCTGCGGAATTTCAGCTAAACATTGTTGGAATAAAGCATTATGCGTGGTCATAATTCAAAAATTTTATTTTCTATACCTACAATTATGTTTTTCTCAATGGAAATTTCACCAGTCTTCTGTGCCTTTTTTAGCAACTCGTCAAATTTTTGCAAATCTATAACATAACCCTTTAATAAATCGTTCTCTTGATACGTACGACTATTTTTCTCTCCACCGTTACCTACAAACAGTATCTGATTTGATATTCTCAAACAATATAATCTCAACCTATGTGTGTCAATAGATAATGCACAAACATTGTCCTTCATTTTCCCTTCAGGACGAAAGAATCTTTCCAATGCCCCTTTCTCCACAATGTGATTAATAGCCACCAAAATACGTCTGTATTCCTCATTTAATTTTGCATTATTTCTAAACTCACTTAAAAATTTTTCAAACTCACTTTCTTCATCTCCATTAAAGCAAATTGAATACAGACTAACATTATCGTTTTGCTCTATAGTTTTAACTTTTACTGTTTTAGACATCTCAAATTATCAATATTTTCAATTGCAAAGATAGCCAATATTAATGTAATAAACAAATAAATATTAACATTTATGTGAATTTTATTTACTTTTAAGTAAATTGGTTGCATAGACATCCACCTGCCACTACAGGTGCGATGGCAGGGGGGTGATGATATGCTGAAAGTCAAAACTGCATTGCATTGCTCGCGGTCATAGACAATGCATTGTTAATGTATTTGTTTAAAGACAATCCGTTCATTTGTGCCAATGCATCAAGTCTGGCGTGTAGTTCCGGCGACACCCTAACATTAAAAGCTCCTTTGTAAGACCTTTTAGGTAGAACACCTCTCGCACTGCAATCAGCCAAATAATCATCAACGGCTCCTATAAAATCTTCTCTTAATTCCGCTACAGTTTCACCTTCGTATGTGATTTTTACATTGTTAGGCAAACCAAGCACTTCCCCAAAAAGACAATTATCCTTTTCGCTTACTTCAATACTTCCTATAAATCCGTTATAACTAAGAGTGCTCATAATTCTTCCACGATGCAAATGTAACTATTATTTAGTTACAAACAAAATCTATTTGGTTATTTTATACAAATATAGTGAATTATCTCCAGAAAAACAACTGATTTTATATCATTTTAGCACAAAAATCCCCTGCCATTACGGGGTGTGGTGGCAGGGGAAATTTTTAAGTATTTAACAATTGCAACCTATCTGATTTGTACTTTAACAGACTCTTCTCCAAACACAACCAAATACAAGCCAGAGACGGGTGCGTAACAATCACAATAATCAGTTGTGCCGCAATCTGTTAAAATGCGTCCGACAGAATCATAGATTTTAATTTCGCAGTCAGATTTGCTTTGAGCAATTATATGATTGCCGTTTGCGTATGCAGTACACTCACTATTAACCAAGTCAGCAGCCTCTGTGGTCAGTTCTTTATCTCTAAAGTTAGCAACAAAACTCAAATCTCTTGTTGCGTTAAATACCCTTGGGTTCTCCTTGTTGCCGTCATTCCAACTTACAAATTCATAGTCATCAAATGCCATAGCCTCTAAAGAGACCTCTTCTCCATAATCATAAATTCCACTGCCAAAAGCAACACCCATAGTCATGTCATTTACCGTGACCTCAATATTATATGAAGCCCTTACAAATAATGCTTCAAGGCTGACATCATTGCTCACAACAATATTACGAGGATTTGTTGTTACTCCATCGCTCCAAGAAGCAAACATATACCCCGCTGCCGGCTTTGCATAAACAGTAGCCGTTTTGCCGTAGGTGTATTTTCCCGCACCATATACACTCCCTTTTTCACTGTCAGCAGTCAACTCAACTGTTAATGTTTTAACACCGAATATTGCTGTGTAGGAAACATCTTTCAGCACTTCTAAAGTTCTTGGATTTTCAGTATTGTCATCACTCCACTGAACAAACTCATAACCTGCACTTGGAACTGCCTCTATCACAGCATTTGAACCATATTTGTATTTCCCTGACCCATTCGCAGTACCACCGACACTAGTGGATAAAATCACATTGTATTCATTTATGACTTTGTTATAAGTTGCCGTATATGTAACGGCAGTCTTTACCGCAACAACGTCTTTATCCCAACCTGCAAATGTGTATGTATATTGTGCTGTAGATGGCTTAGTTGGGACTGCTCCATTGTATTTAGGAACAACGCCGTACTCCACATCGCTCTTCTGTAACTCGGCTCCATCTTCATCCTGGAATGTTACGGTGTATTTTAGTTTTGCAAATGATGCAGAAAGATTTACGTTCTCTGCTACATGGATTGTTCTTGGATTTTCCGTATTTCCATCACTCCATTGTACAAACTCATAACCTTCTACTGGGTATGCATAAATAGTAACATCCATTCCCTTTCCACAAAAATCCGGACCATAAGCATAGCCTCCTTCCGTAGAAGTGAGATTAACCTTAACAATTTCTCCACAGGGGTCATAGTCTCCATCCCATGAACCACAGGTCACATAAATGACAGTATTGTCTTCACCTCCGGTAAAATTAAATTGACGTTCCTCAAGTTTTGCCCATGTAGGTGTTCCCTCAGCGTACACCAAATTATATGCGGCACTCCAATTTGGTGCCCGCATAGTTTTATTCCCATATAAAATTTGACCGGAGAATTCACCTTCCTTATATGGAAGCTCAAATGAATACCAACCATCTCCAATGTATTTGCCCATAACATTACCATCTCCACCAACGGTCCACACTGGCTCAACATTATCACCCACCCATTCAAGAATAGGATTACACTTGGTTGACTCTGGTTTTTTGAACACAAGTGTTATATATCCTTTTTTGGGAGCCACGATAGGTCTGCCTGTTTGGCAATCCACTTCAAAAACGTGGTCTGTCTCTTCATTCATGGCATAGCAAGTAGATGTTGCAATATTCTCTATATCATTGGTCTGTTTGTAAATTTTACTGCCGGTATTGTTCCAAATAACACCAACAGAAGATTTGCTTTGTATTGTATAAGAATACCAACCACCCAGATTTTCCAACTTTATACCTGGCCATGAGGGTGATGTGTCTCCCCAATGATACAAATTAACTTTCTCCCAATCTTCTGACAAGGAACTCGCTTTTAGTTTTACAGTGATAGGCATAACAACCTCTATATTAGTGTAGTATGCCCACCCATTACCAGAACAGGCAAGTTTGAACCCTGATGGGCAAGTACCTTGAGAACCTATGAATACCACAAGTTTACCTTTGCTACCTGTAACCTCACCTCTAAAGTAAGAACCTGTTGATGAACAAGAGGCTGAAGATGTATTGGTAATACCACAAGCCTTACGGACAGCTATCATTTTCTTAATGTCTTCCTTGCATTTTACCCAGTGAGGATAGAATACGCAAGGTGTGCCAGGCATTGCAATAATGTAGGCATTAGCCTGTGTCCAATCTCCTTCAAACTTGCTGTCGTTCACACGGAAAGTATCGTGGTTATCAACAAATGTAACGGCATATTGCTTATAGGTGTTGTCTCCAATAAGCCCGGCACCAGCACCTATTCCAACTAATGCCCTGTAATTACCCGATGCCAAGCCATTGTTAAAACCGTTGTACTTTAAATTAAAATCAAATGCGTTAGATGTCTTGCCAGTCTCATTTATCCAGTTAGTAAGGGCATCATAACTACCATCCCAATACTCACCTACTGAGAATGCTCCGGCAGAGGCTTGGTTATACTCCTTTATGTATTTACCAAGATAACCTTTTACGTAGTCATAACGCCAGCCGTCATAGCCTATTTCATTCTTCATCCAACTAAGGTAAGCCTTAATGGCACTCCTTAAATATTCATTGGAGTGGTCAAGGTCTCGTGCCACGCAGTAGCCACCAGATGCCTCACATTGCACATCATAGCCGGCATCATTTGCACCCGTAGCAGTCCAACCTGCCTGCTTGGATACCTCATCATCCCTACAAATATATTTGCTTGTTTGTCCGCTTTCACGTAGAGTAAAGCTACCATACATGCCGAAATTCTCATTTCTTAAATCAATCCAATCATTACCACCTTTATGGTTGATAACAATATCCGCTATTACATTCATATCAGGATTTGAGGTCTTTAACGTGAAAATAAGTTCTTTTAGTTGAGTTACTGACCCCCATTCACTAGTTTGATTACTCCACTGAATTGGATGATAACCTGTACCGCCCTCAGACTGGGCTGATGGCGGAAGCCAAATCATATCAAACGTTTGGGCAATCTCCTGTGCCTGATTTTTAAGGTCTGCCCACTTAGTACGTCCGTAAGATTCTCCGTTAGCCTTCTTTGCATAATTCTCATTGTAAGAATCCCAATAGAAACCCTGCAGCATAACGCCTGAATAATCTTTAGGTGTTGGTGTTACGCCCTCCATATTTACTGTAACAAATGCCGTATTACCACCTGCCGTGGTAACCGTAATGGTTGCATTGCGGTTTGATATAGTGGTGTTTGGTGCTATGTTTGCAGTAATCGCTTTATTACCACTACCTTGTGTTTCTGATAATGCAACCCAACTCTTATCACAAGATACACTCCAAGAGGTGTTAGAGGTTATATCAATGGTGAACTGTCCTCCACTGTAACTAAAGTCTTTTATAGTTGGTGTTACAGACAAAGTTTCTGCTGGTGTGTCTCTGAGACAACGCACTGAACGACCGTAGCACTTATCGTAGTAATTGTCGTCCATGTGGTCATATTTGTAATTGAGACCGCGACCGTAAGCACCGTCGCTATTGCTCTCATAGGGAGTAGTCGTCCAGAAATAAGCACTGCGGCCAACATATCTCACCTCACTTCCATAAGCATAGCCTGCCGGCAGAGCCGCAAAACCATACGTATCCAATGGCTTGTATGAACTGTCATCATCGTACCAGCCAGAGGTGGTATTCAGATGTTTGCCAACCTCGTTTGACGAGAGTTTTTGCACACTGTATATGTAATCATACAATGTTTGCCACTCCGCCCTTGATGGTACATGCCACCCGTTGGGGCAGATGCCTTGTCGGTTGCCTGTGAAGGTAGATGTCTGTTTCTGACCATCTGCAATTCCAGCCGCAGCCGCCCAGTTGTATAGGTAACCCAACTTATTTACTTGTGCGTAAGTGAGTCTTACTCCATATTCCCAATTAAAACTATTCCATTTACTCATATCTGAAGCATCAGTGTAGTGCGGGGTGTATGCGTAATCATCTTCTGATGTTGGAATGGTGTATCTTCCCTCTCTGTATGCCTCAGACTGAGTGTCGTACTTGCTACAACGGTAGTTCTCTGCCATCCACACCTGTGTGCCTATGGTTACCTGTGGATAATCTGACGCCTTGCATTTCTCTCTTATATGGGTTGATGGGCAAGGACCCTCTAACTCAAAGTCGTATGTCATCTCATCAAATTGGATGTTATCAGCAGGAACCCACAACTCCTCATCAGATTCATTGTACTTAACAACAAACTTGAATTGGAATGCAGCAGGATATGTTAGGTCAACAATAACCCATTTATCTGTTCCCTCTTCCTGTGTTAACTCATATACTCTCTCCCAATCTGGAGTATCCTCAAAGTTACCGGCAATGAATACTTTGTCTCCAAGTTGAGCGCTTGGCAGGCACTCACCTGTGAATGTAACTGAGAATGTGCCTACGCCACCAGATATTGGCTCAACCCATGGGTCGTTATCCCACTCATTAACAAAATCATCTGCAATAAGAGCATAAGGCATAGGAAGGTTTTCACCTTTCATATAGATACGATTACCACCCTTATAAGAGATAACATATTTGTAGAAACAGCCGGCAGGAACATCAAAAGCACCTGTGAAAGACTCTGAACGGTCATCATAAAGCAATTCTCCTAGTTCGCCCCAAGACTGACCTTCGCCCTGACCTTCAACATAAACAATAGCCTCTGATGGATTTGCTGTCTTTGGAATCTCAAATGAAACTGTGAAAGAAGCTTCTCCCTCAGGATTTGGCATATTACAGAAATCTGTCTGCCAAGCGGTAACATCAACGTATGCCACTTGACCTGAACAACCCTCTGAAAGGACAAGTCCGTTAGATGTACCGTAGTCATTAACGATTGAAATCCAATCAGGAGCACCCTCTGGAAGAGAGTATGTACCCTGATAGTCCCAGCGACTCTTACCAGTAAGAGACTGAGGACAAATCTTACCTCGTGTTGAGCCACCTTCTGTTAGAGGAAGTACCAATTTGTACCAGCCTGCCTCAACAAATTCAGCTACAGGAAGACCCTCTGCATCCAGAATGTAACCTTGAACATCTCCAACGAAATTCATTGTAGTGTAATCACAAGAAACCTCAGGCACTGAGAAAACAATAGTAGCCATTCCCGGAGTCGGGTTCACTATAGGCCGTTTGGTTTCTGCTGTTGTGTCTCTAAGGCAACGCACAGACCGTCCGTAAGTCTTAGCGTGGTCGGAGTCGTGACCACTTAAGGCGTCACCACTGTAATCGAGGCTACGACCGTAAGCTGCGTAGCCATAGCCCTCAAATGGAGTAGCCGTCCAAAAACTAGTATCGTTGCCAACATAGAACACGCTACTTCCATAGGCGTAGCCTGCTGGCAAAGCCACAAAACCATACGTGTCTGTGCCGTTGCCACCGTTGTACCAGCCAGAGATAGTCTTCAAATACTTGCCAACCTCATTTGACGAGAGTTTTTGCACACTGTATATGTAATCATACAATGTTTGCCACTCCGCTCTTGACGGAACATGCCATCCGTTGGGGCAGATACCCTGACGGGTGCCACTGAAAGCAGTTGTCTGTTCCTGACCATCTGCAACGCCTACCGCTGCAGCCCAGTTGTATAGATATCCCAACTTCTTTACCTGTGCGTCAGTGAGATTGCTGGAATAATCACCATATTCAGTATTCCACTTGCTTCTGTCTGAAGCATCAGCATAATATGGAGTGGAATCGGCATCATAATACGGAAAGACTCCATCTTCTGATGTAGGAACAGTGTATCTCCCCTCCTTGTACGCCTCAGATTGGGTGTCATACTTACTACAACGGTAGTTCTCAGCCATCCACACCTGTGTGCCTATGGTTACCTGCGGATAGTCTGATGCCTTGCATTTCTCTCTTATATGGGTTGATGGGCAAGGACCCTCTAACTCAAAGTCGTATGTCTTCTTATCAAATTGGATAATGTCTACGGGAGTCCACAACACTTCATCTGAATTATTGTACTTAACAACAAACTTGTATTGGAAATCAGCAGGATAAGAGAGGTCTACATAAGTCCAAGCATTTCCAGTACCCTGTGCCATTTCATGAACTATCTCCCAAGGAGTATCTTCAAAGTTACCTACAATAAATACCTTGTCACCAGCCGCGGCACTTGGTAGGCACTCACCTGTGAATGTAACTGAGAATGTACCTACACCACCAGGTATTGGTGGCTCACAAGGGTCTGAATTCCACTGAAAAACATTAAGGTAGGCTACACCGCCATTTTTACCCTCACTAAACTCCAATTGATGTGTATCACCATAATCTGCAATCTTCAACCATTCCACCTCACGGCCTTCAACCTGTTGGTATTTACCCTGATAATCCCAACTTGATGTTCCGTCCATACGAATTGGAACAATCTTACCCGTTGTATAATCCTTAGTGATAATAAGTCTATACCAACCATCTCCCAATGCCTCAGCACTAGGATTTGTAGGGTAGCCAACATACCATGCATGTTCTGAAGCATCACCTACAAATTGGATAGTTGGAGTACATTCCATCTCTGCAGGAGCACGGAAAACAAGTGTGATTGCACCTTCAGTTGGGTAAACGACAGGACATTGAGGCTCTGCTGGTGTGTTTCTTAGACAACGCACAGATAGTGCATCAGCCTTATTTTCATTTATAGCGAACAGAATGGGTACGTAGTATTCCAAGGAGCGTGTGTATGAGGAGTTTCTTTCTTGATTGAATGATGACCAATATTGGGTGTTGATACCCACATTGCTCACATCACTCCCTAAAGCGTAACCAGCTGGCAAAGCAGAAAATTTGGAGGCATTGTCGTTGTCTCCATTATCATACCAACCAAGGATTGTTTTCATATGTATGCCTTCATTGTTTTCAATCCCTTTATCGTAAAAGTCCTGAATTGTCGTCTGCATTGTACGCCATTCTTCCATACTTGGTATGTGCCACCCGTTGGGGCAGATACCCTGACGGTTACCACTGAAAGCGGTTGTCTGTCCCTGACCATCTGCAACGCCTACCGCAGCAGCCCAGTTGTAGAGGTAGCCAAGTTTGGCAATCTGAACATAGGTGAGATTTACACCATATTTTGTTTTACTGTCTTCATTCCACCTACTCCAGTCTGAAGCATCAGTGTAGTATGGGGTATAAACGGCATCTTCTGATGTAGGAACAGTGTATCTTCTCTCCTTGTATGCCTCAGACTGGGTGTCATACTTGCTACATTTTAGGTTCTCTGCCATCCAATATTGTTCTCCAATCTTTACTATCGGGTATTTATTATCTTCTATATCAGTAACATTGCAATTGCCTTTATCTATATAGAGTTGGTCACCTTGAAACTTCAATTTAATATAAAAACTGTAACAACCACTTGAACGAACAATGTATGAGTGTTCATCAACATAATCCACTCCGGAAACGCTAGCCTCATCTAAAGGAACTGCCCAAGTACTACGTCCATACTCATTCACACAAAATAACTTAACCACATCTCCTGCTGATAATGGTTGATCAAGTACAGACAATTCCAGAAATGATTTATCTAATGGTTCTGGATTCTCAACCCCTATTATTGGTGTTCCGTTTAACTCTATTCCATACAATTGAGCAAAGGAATTAGCGGAAATCAGCAAAACTGCCAATAATAAAAACATTCTGATGTAAAAACTTTTTTCTTTCATAACTATTGACATTTAATTGTTATTTAAAATTCATCTACATGTTCCATTTTACCTGCAAGGACATAAAAAAACGTGGACCAACTTTGTTGCTGTTCCACGTATAGAGGCTCTCGCATTGCCCATCACAGTTAAACGAGCAACATAGAAGTCCACGCTGTATGCAGTTGTACATTTAAGTACAAAATTACATACCCACTGAACATCTATTATTGCTTTACTTTGACTGTGATTTGAAATTTGCGAGATTTCTATACGCCAAAAGCAAAACGTTAATAAACGTCTTATAATATGTCTTTGGGGCATACGCCCCTATATACGCCCACCCATTACCGCTCACATCTGAGCATCAGCGTGGACATTGGCTACAAATTTATGAAATAAATTTTGTTTTTCAAAACGTAAAAAATCTCCTGCCACTACGGGTGCGGTGGCAGTGATGGAGTTTAGTTGTGACCGTAAATATTTTTGTAGAAATCAAGGATTTTTTGTATATTTGTGAGAGTTAAATGCATTTGCAAAAAAAACTAATGACAGATATACAATTCATATTATATAACCTACCTGAAGAAGACGGTAGGGTACAGGTGGTGATTAAGGATGAAACCATTTGGGCTACACAGAAGGCTATTGCACAATTGTTTGGTGTTGGCATTCCTGCCATTAGTAAGCATCTAAAAAATATATTTGATGAAGGTGAATTGCAAAAAGAAGTGGTTGTTTCCAAAATGGAAATAACCACTCCGCATGGAGCCATTGAGGGGAAGACACAACTTAGCGAAACATCTTTTTATTCACTTGATGCAATCATTTCTGTTGGTTACCGCATTTCATCGCCCAAGGCTACAAAGTTCCGCCAGTGGGCTACGCAAGTCCTGAACGAATACATAAAAAAGGGGTTTGTTATGGACGATGAGCGTCTGAAACAAAGCAAGACCGTATTTGGAACAGACTACTTTAAGGAACTGTTAGAAAGAGTCCGCTCAATACGAGCAAGTGAACGCAGAATATGGCAGCAGATTACAGACATCTATGCAGAGTGCTCTTTTGATTACGACAGCAATTCACCTACAACAAAGGAGTTTTTCCAAATGGTGCAAAACCGTTTCCATTATGCTATAACGGGTAAAACCGCACCTGAAATAATTTATACCAAGGCAGACCACACTAAAGAGAATATGGGATTACAGACGTGGAAAAACTCACCTGATGGTCGCATACTTCTCTCCGATACAAAAGTTGCTAAAAACTATTTGTCTGAAAAGGAGATACGCCAATTAGAAAGAGCGGTTACAGGTTACTTTGATTATGTAGAGGATTTAATAGAACGTGAGAATGCTTTTTCTATGCAACAGTTTGCCGCCAGTGTTAATGAGTTTCTATCATTCCGCAGATATGCACTACTACCAGATAAAGGCAGAATTTCACGTGAAGATGCTGACCGCAAGGCAGAAGAGGAGTACAAACTATTTAACCCGACACAACAAATTGATTCTGATTTTGACAAGCATTTAAGAAACCTGCTTGGGGAAAATGTCAGTTCACGCTGATTATGCTGTCAACAACAAATTCACTGACTCCGCGCCATACTATTGGGTTGAGGTACTCTTTGTAGTGGAGTTCAACATTCTTGCCTGAGCAGCGCATAAGTGAGTCGGCAATGGCTTGCTTCTCAACGCTGAACTTGAACTCATAACTTTGAATTGTGCCGGCAGAGCCCTTCTTGAACCCTGACTGGATAAGTTTGCCCTCGTAGGTTTTGAAAACATACCCTTTGTATGTGCAGTAGTTTAACTCTCCTGCCTTTACGCCTTCACCAAACACAAAGTAGTAACTGATGTAGAACCACAGACCACCGCCAATAAGAATGATGGCTAGAATAATTGACCAGACTTTTGCTTTTGTACTCATAATAAGTTAATTGAAAATTTAAAATGGAAAGTTGAAAGTTAACCACGATATAATTGTCCACTGTCAATTGTCCACTGTCAACTTGTTAAGTTTCTCCCGTAGTAATTTTATTTTGCTCTCCGCATCACATCTCTTCTGACGCTCACGCTCAACTATCTCTGCTTTTGCGTTGGCTATGAAACGCTCATTTGAGAGTTTTGCCATAACACCTTTCAGGAATCCCTCAAAACGCTCAATCTCAGCAAGGGTCTTCTTCTTCTCCGCCTCTATGTCAATGCTCTCAAGCAGAGGAATCTCATACTCTGTGGTGCGTACAAGGAACGATGCGGCTGTAGGGTCTTTAACCTTTGCCTTGATTATCTCTGAGAGGTTGCACATCTTCTCCACAATGCTGTTGTATGTGGCATCGTGGTCCTCTGAAAGAATGTTAAGTTTAATGGCAACCTTCTGTGCTATGTTCTTTTGCAATCTTATAGTGCGGATTGAGGCAATAAGTTCCTTGATTTTCTCAAACTTGTCAAGTACAGCCTCTTCAAAATCACCAGCCTTAGGCCAAGATGCCACCATAATGCTCTCTCCGGGCTTGCGTTCAGAGATGCTCTGCCATACCTCCTCACTTATGAACGGCATAAATGGGTGCAGCAGCAGACATAGTTTCTCAAAGAAACCGAGTGTGGCGTCATAGGTTACCTTGTCAATGGAATCTCCGTAGGCAGGCTTTATCATTTCAAGATACCACGATGAGAATTCGTCCCAAAAGAGCAGATAAACCAATTTGAGAGCCTCTGAGAGACGATATTTTGAGAATTGGTCATTAATCTCAAGAATGGTGGCGCTAAGTTTGGCGTTAAACCATTTTACGGCAATGGCTGATGATAGTGGTTGAGGCTTTTCCTCAACCTTCCAACCCTTTACAAGACGCAGGGCGTTCCAAATCTTGTTATTGAAATTACGCCCTTGCTCACATAGAGCCTCGTCAAAGTGAATGTCATTGCCGGCAGGGGCTGAAAGCATCATACCCATACGAACACCGTCAGCACCATAATCTTTAATGAGTTTCAGCGGGTCTGGTGAGTTGCCAAGTGATTTTGACATCTTTCTGCCTAACTTGTCACGTACAATTCCTGTGAAATATACATTGCGGAAAGGCATCTCTCCCATATACTCATATCCTGCCATAATCATACGAGCGACCCAGAAGAAGATAATGTCTGGTCCTGTAACAAGGTCACAGGTAGGGTAGTAGTATTTAATCTCATCATTGCCCGGATTATTTATGCCGTTAAAGAGAGATATAGGCCACAGCCAACTTGAGAACCAGGTGTCAAGGCAGTCGTCCTCCTGACGCAAATCTTCAATCTTAAGGTTCTTATCGCCGCTTTTCTCAATAGCCTTTGCCAGAGCCTCCTCTTTGGTCTCCGCAACCACAAATCCGCCTTCGGGCAGATAGTATGCCGGAATACGGTGTCCCCACCAGAGTTGGCGGCTTATGCACCAGTCCTTTATGTTCTCCATCCAATACTTGTATGTGCTCTTGTATTTGGGTGGGTAGAATTTAAGAGCATCGGTCATTACTGCCTCAAGAGCGGGTTTTGCAAGGTGTTCCATCTTGAGAAACCACTGCATTGAGAGTTTAGGCTCTATGGCAACCTTTGTACGCTCAGATTTGCCGACCTTGTTTGTGTAAGCCTCCACTTTCTCCATAAGACCTGCGTTCTGTAGGTCAGTCTCAATCTGCTTACGTACGTCAAAACGGTCCATACCCACATACATTCCCGCAGCCTCACTTATGGTGCCGTCATCGTTGAAAATATCAATTGTAGGCAGGTTGTACTTCTCTCCAAGCATATAGTCATTGACATCGTGGGCGGGAGTAACCTTCAGACAACCTGTACCAAACTCAATATCAACGTATTCATCTTCAATTACAGGAATCTCACGCCCGACAAGTGGCACAATAACCTTTTTGCCCTTCAGGTGTTGGTTCTTGGGGTCTTTTGGGTTTATACACATAGCGGTGTCTCCCATAATTGTCTCAGGACGGGTTGTCGCCACGATTGCGTAGCCCTCTTCTCCTACAATTTTGTATCTGAGGTAGTAGAGTTTGCTCTGCTCCTCCTCATATATAACCTCCTCATCAGAGAGTGCGGTCTTTGCCTTTGGGTCCCAATTGACCATACGCACGCCACGGTAGATAAGCCCTTTGTCATATAGGTCACAGAATACCTTTATTACGCTCTTGCTGCGTGTCTCATCCATAGTGAAAGAGGTGCGGTCCCAATCACAGGAGGCACCAAGTTTGCGCAGTTGCTGCAAAATAATGCCACCGTGTTCCTCTTTCCACTCCCAAGCGTGTTTCAAAAACTCATCACGTGTGAGGTCTGTTTTCTTAATGCCCTTCTCTGCAAGGCGTGCCACAACCTTAGCCTCAGTAGCAATGGAGGCGTGGTCTGTGCCAGGCACCCAGCAAGCGTTCTTTCCCATCATACGGGCGCGGCGGATGAGAATATCCTGAATAGTATTGTTAAGCATATGCCCCATATGAAGCACACCAGTGACGTTTGGCGGAGGAATAACTATTGTGTAAGGCTCTCTGCCATCAGGCTTAGAACTGAATAGTTTGTTGTCCAACCAATACTGATACCACTTTGCCTCAATCTCATTAGGGCTGTACTTAGATGCAAGTTCCATGTTTATTCGATATATTTTCAAACAAACTACAAAGTTACAAAAAGCGAGAGAAGATGCAAAAAAAAATAATCAGTTTATTCCAATTCTCAGCATTGCAAGCGGACTGCCTGCCGCGTCAAACATTTTAAAGTAGTAGTTGTTGTCTTGAGCGGAGAGGATTTTTATTGTTACGTCTGTGTCGGGTTTTGTCTCGTTCAGGTAACTTATCTCTATTGATTTGACTCCACGTTTCGCCACGATGTCGTATGGTAGTGCGTTCAAAGCCCAAATAACGTAACTTGTGTTGTTTACGTGCTTGTTACAGTCTATGTCTGAGTAGGTTACAGTGTGGACGCACTCTTTTACAAGTGATAACTCCGACGGAATCCTTAACTTAATGTTGCGGTCTGTCATTGCACTCTCATTTATTATACAATCAGAGAGAATTGATTTTGGGTGTGACAGAGAGCGAGTCTTGACATTTACAGTAGCCCAGATAGAGGTGGATTTTATAAGAAGGTTGCCATTGGTGTCAGACATTGTGTAATCCCTATAGAATATGGGACCCATCTGCCCCTTATGCCACGTCTGTACAGTAACATCTTGCATATTGCAAGGCATTTGTATGAACTCTGTATTCATTTTTATCAGCATCCAAGCCAAATCCTCTTTGCGTAGGTCAAGTTGTCCGCACCCCTTGGACTCCACGTGGTCTGTAGCAATATCCTGGGCTATGTTCATAAACTCGTAAGGCTTCAACTTAAAGTTCAAGTCCGTCTGGTGAAATCCTATCTTATAACTCTTTGTAAATTTCATATCGTTCCTAGTAACAGTCCCTTATCGTATATTAATTACTAATTACTAATTACTAATTGCTAATTGTTAATTATTAATTATTAATTATACATCGCCTCAATAACCTCCGCGTAAAGATTTGATATAACATTGCGGCGGATTTTCATTGTGCTTGTGAGGTGACCTTGCTCCACTGTGAATGCGTGTGGTAGCAGTGTGAATCTCTTTATTTGCTCATAGCGTGCAAGTTTGCCCGTGCGCATGTCTATGATTTGTCTATAGAGTTTCTGTACTTCAGGCTCTGATAGTAAATCATCAATAGTCTTGTACTTTATGCCTTTCTCCTTTGCCCATTTCTCAAGTTCCTCAAATGCGGGCACAATAAGCATTGATACATATTTGCGCTCATTGCCTATTGACACCGCCTGGCTTACCATCGGGTCATTGCAGACCAACCCTTCAAGCATCTGTGGCGCAATAAACTTACCGCCAGCCGTCTTAAACATATCCTTTATGCGGTCTGTAAGGAATATATTGTCTGCCATATCAATAAACCCGGCGTCTCCTGTGCGGAACCAACCATCTTCTGTAAAGGCTCTGGCGTTGGCGTCGGGGTCATTATAGTAACCACGTGTTATGGTCTTTGCTTTAAGAAGAATCTCTCCGTCGTGTGATATGCGTACTTGAACGCCTGGCATAATACGCCCTACCGAGCCAATCTTATAGCCGGTGTTATTTGACGGGAAACAACTGACCGATGCTGTGGATTCAGTAAGCCCGTATCCGTATGCGAGGTTTATACCCATTGCGTGGAAAAATTCATTTATCTCATTTGAGAGTTTGGCGCCGGCACAAGGGAAGAATCTGCCACGGTCAATACCGATGCGTTTTTTTATTTTGTTGAAAAGCGGACGGGCGAAAATCTTGTAATATGCACTTACATCTTTTTTTGCGTGGAGACCAAAGCGTTTGTAGTCAAGATTATAGCGTCTGCCAATCTTCATTGCAAATAAAAAGTATTTTTTAGAGAAATGATTAGCATCTTCAACCTCTTTGAAAATGGCGGCATATATCTTCTCCCAAAAACGTGGTACGGCACACATTGCCGTAGGACGAACCTCTTTCAGATGCTCCTCTATCTCACTTGGCAGGTGGTTCATATATATGGTGGCACCCCTGTCAATGCAGTAGTATATCCACGCCTTTTCAAAAATGTGTGTCAGCGGAAGAAATGAGAGCACAATGTCACTCTTGTCAACAATAGGGAAGAACTCCCTGTGTATTCTCAGGAACTCAGTGTAGTTTGATTGGTGGAATGTAACTCCCTTTGGTCTGCCCGTAGTCCCCGATGTGTATATTATGCTGAGCAGGTCATCTTCAGACTCTTTTTTGAATCTACGCTCAAACTCAGCGTCAATGGCTGACCCCGATGACATTTTAAGCAGGTCAGAGAATCTTACGGCATCTTTGAGTGCTGATGCGTCAGCATTGTCATCAAATACAATAATTCTCTTCAACCTCTTGGAAGAGACCGCCACCTTTGCTATTATGTCAATCTGCTCCTGCTCACCCACAAATATTGTCTCAATGCCTGCGTCTTCAACAATGTACTTTACTTGAAATGCTGATGAAGTGGGGTATATAGGCACTGCTACACCTTTTAGTGCGTATGTCGCAAAGTCCGCCTCCAAATGGCGGCATTGATTATAGGAGAAGATTCCTATTCTGTCACCCTCTCTCACTCCCATTGAGATAAGAGATTTCGCTATTATTTTGGTGTGGATTGCGAATGTACGCCAACTGACCGGTTCCCACTCTGATGTGGCGTCATTCCTGTCAAAGACAAAATTCCTGTCACCAAACTTCTCAGCTTGGTTGAACATCAGTTTGCTCAGGTGTGGAATCGTCTGTCTCATCAGTTTTATTAGCCTCTAACCGGGCTTTTTCTATACTTTCTTTTAAGTTCTTGCCTTTCAAGGCTCTCAATGCTTTATGAGCGGCATCTTGTTGTGACTCTTTTTTGTTTGAGCCGCTTCCTTCCCCCGCTTTTATTCCTTGTAAATAGACTGAGGTGTGAAAAACAGTAATGTTTTTATCCTTCTGGAAATCCTCCCCGTCTGTTACAAATTCAAAAGTAACCTTCTCTCTCTGAGCCCACTCAATAAGCCTTGACTTGAAATTGGCGTCTTTTTTTGCCGTCTGCTCCAGATTTATATAACCCTCTTTAATGAGTTTCTCAATGAACTGCTTGCTCTTCTCATAGCCCCTGTCAAGGTAGATGGCTCCCATCAACGCCTCAAAAGCGTTCCCGCTTATGTGAACCTTTGCAAAGTTCCGGGTGCTTTTGCGGTCAATTCTTATAAGGTTGTTCAATCCTATTGCCGTTGCAAGAGCGTCAAGAGACATACGTTGCACTATGCGTGAACGTATGTTTGTAAGTTCCCCCTCATTCTTTGACGGATATTTGTTGTAGAGTATGTCTGCCACAACAGTTCCAAGAACAGAGTCTCCCAAATACTCCAGCCTCTCATTGTTCAGCGTGTGTCCGTTATTCTGAATGTGCGCTGATTTGTGAATGAGTGCTAACTTATAATAGGATATGTCAACAGGGCTGAACCCCAGCAATTTTTTTAAACTAAAATAAGGTTCCTCTTTCTTGGAAAAGAAGAACCTTATTTTGCGTATCATTGTCTTCTTCAAAACAGTATTCAATCTATTTTGAGAACTTCTTCAGAACTATGGCGGCGTTAAGACCTCCGAATCCGAATGTGTTGGACAGGGCGGCTCTTACCGTGCGTTTCTGAGGCTTCCCAAATGTGAAATTCAACTTGTAATCAATGTTTTCATCCTCCTCACCTGTGAAATTGATGGTTGGTGGGATAATGTCATTCTTGATGGCGAGTGTGGTGGCTATAGCCTCTACCGCACCAGCGGCACCAAGTAGGTGACCGGTCATTGATTTTGTTGAACTTATATTCATTTTATATGCGTGCTCACCAAATACCTCTTGTATAGCCTTGACCTCTGACACATCACCTACAGGTGTTGATGTGCCGTGTGCATTGACATAATCAATATCTTCAGGTTTCAAACCTGCATCCTCAATGGCGTTCCTCATAACCAGAATGGCGCCTGAGCCTTCAGGGTGAGATGCTGTAATATGGTAAGCGTCAGCAGTGGCGGCTTCACCAGCCACTTCAGCATAGATTTTAGCTCCGCGTTTAAGCGCGTGCTCCAATTCCTCAAGAATGAGACATCCCGCACCTTCCGCCATCACAAATCCGTCACGGCTCTTGCAGAACGGACGTGACGCTGTCTCAGGTGAGTCATTGCGTGTGGAAAGAGCGTGCATTGAGTTGAATCCGCCAATGCTGCAAGGTGTGAGGGGTGCTTCGGCACCACCCGCAACTATTACATCGGCTTTTCCTAGGCGTATCAGATTAAAGGCCTCACCAATTGCGTGATTGCTTGAGGCGCAAGCTGAAGAGCAAACAAAATTAGGACCGCGGAAACCATATTCAATTGATATGTGCCCGCCAATAATGTTGCTTATCATCTTTGGTATAAGGAATGGGTTTATGCGTGGAACCAAGTCGCTCCTGTAGAATTCGGCAACCTGCTCCTCATAATAAGGAAGACCTCCTATGCCAACTCCGTATACAACGCCTATTCTGTCAAGATTTTCCTCCTCTGTTTTAAGTTGGGAATCAAGAATAGCCTCTCTTGTAGCCACAATACCGTACTGTGTGAAACGGTCAAGTTTTCTCGCTTCCTTGCGGTCAAAATGCACGGCAGGGTCAAATCCCTTGACTTCACAGGCAAACTGTGTCTTGTGGTTTGATACGTCAAATAAAGTAACAGGTTTAGAACCGCTGACACCATTCAGTAATGAATTCCAGAAATCAGGAACATTATTACCTACAGGTGTTACCGCACCTAAACCTGTTACAACAACTCTTTTCAAATTCATTTATGAATAGGAATAGATTACTTTTTAGCGTCCTCTATGAACTTGATTGCCTCTCCTACAGTTGTTATCTTAACTTCTTCATCTTCAGGAATATGAACACCGAAAACCTTCTCAAATTCCATAATCATCTCAACTGTGTCAAGAGAATCGGCGCCAAGGTCACCTGAAAAGCTTGCTGATTCAACAACTTCTGACTCATCAACGCTAAGTTTCTCTGCGATGATGGCTTTTACTTGTTCTGCGATAGATTTTTCTGCCATAATTGTAAAAATTTAAGTTATTCTTCAGATTTTAAATTATACGACTACAAAGATATATAAAAATCTTTAAAAATACAAAACTCAAAAAAGTCAGTGCATTTTGTTGATAAGTTTTGGTTCTATTTTCCGCCCCCTATGTTACAATTTAGTTACTTTTGCATAAAACAAATTAATATGAAAAACATTGTTATATTGGCATCGGGGAGTGGTACAAACGCAGAGAATATTGCAAAATACTTTGCCGGCTCCGCTGATGTGCGTATCTCAGCCATTCTCTCAAATAAAAAAGACGCTTATGTGCTTACACGTGCCGGGAATCTTGGTATAGAGCACTCATCATTCACTAAAGATGAGTTTCTTAGCGGGAAAGTGACGGAGATGATAAGGAGTATGAACCCTGATTTGGTTGTGTTGTCCGGTTTTCTTCTTCAGGTCCCTGCGTCAATGGTTGAGGCGTTCCCTCATAAAATAATAAATATTCACCCTGCGCTGCTTCCTAAATTCGGAGGCAAGGGTATGTACGGAGACCGTGTGCACGAGGCGGTTGTGGCATCGGGGGAGAAAGAGAGCGGAATAACAATCCACTATATAGATGAGAACTATGACCAAGGTACCACGATATTCCAAGCCAAGTGCCCTGTGCTGCCGTCAGACACACCGCACGATGTAGCAACTAAAGTGCACGCACTTGAATATGAGTGGTTCCCGAAAATAATAGACAATATTTTAAAGGAGAAAGGATAAAGGAGAAAGGAGAGATTTCTCATTTCTCATTTCTCATTTCTCATCTCTCATTTAACTATGTTCACCCACCTACACGTACACTCTCACTATTCAGTCCTTGACGGAATGTCCAAGGTTCAGGACCTTGTGGATAACGCCGTTGCTATGGGTATGACGTCACTTGCTCTCACTGACCACGGTAATATGTTCGGTATCAAGGAGTTTACTGATGTGGTAAACAAATACAACAAGGGTGCGGAAGAGGGTAAGAAGTTTAAAGCCATAATAGGTGTGGAGGCGTACTGCGCACGTCGTACGCTCTATGACCACGACCCTAATTATAAGGTATATGATGAGAGTCGTGGTAAAGAGGTGGCTATAGACCGAAGCGGGTGGCACCTTATTCTTCTTGCTAAGAATAAGAAGGGTTACCAGAATCTGTGCAAGATAGTGACTAAGGCTTGGGTGGACGGTTTTTATGACCGCCCTCGTATAGACAAGAACATTCTTGAGGAACATAAAGAGGGGCTGATAGTCTGCTCAGCCTGTCTTGGTGGTGAGTTGCCATACTACATAATGCGTGGCAGGGTTGATGAGGCTGAGAAGTCGGCTCAATGGTTCAAGAGTGTTTTTGGTGATGACTATTACATTGAGTTGCAACGCCATAAGACCGATAAGGAGAATGCTGACACAGAGGTCTATGACCGCCAATGTGAGGTCAATCCCGTGCTGGTTGACATCGCCCGCCGAAACGGAATAAAAATCATAGCCTCAAATGATGTCCATTTTGTGCTTGAGGAACACGCTGAGGCTCACGAGCGTCTGATTTGTATCAGTACCGGAGCCAAACTTATTGATGAGAACAGAATGCGCTATACAAAGCAGGAGTGGCTTAAATCTCCTGAAGAGATGGCTGAGATATTCAAAGACCTTCCTGAGGCTATAGAGAATACGCAGGAGATAGTTGATAAGGTTGAGTCCTACAGCATTGAATCTGGTCCCATAATGCCTAAGTTTGATATTCCTGAGAGTTTTGGAACGGAAGAGGAGTATAGAAAGCGTATCTCAGAGGAGGATTTGTTCAATGAGTTCACACGTGATGAGAAGGGTAATGTCATACTGTCAGAAGAGGAGGCTCAGAAGAAGATTGACAATCTTGGCGGATATGAGAAACTTTACCGTATAAAGCTTGAGGCTGATTACCTTGCTGAATTGGCGTGGAAGGGTGCCGTCAAACGGTATGATAATAAACTCACAGATGAAATTAAGGAGAGAATTGTCTTTGAACTGCACGTTATGAAGACAATGGGATTCCCCGGCTACTTCCTTATAGTTATGGATTACATTCGTGCCGCAAGGGAGGAGTTGGGAGTGAGCGTAGGTCCGGGACGTGGAAGTGCGGCGGGCAGTGTGGTGGCTTATTGTCTTGGAATTACAGATGTTGACCCTCTGAAATATGACCTTCTGTTTGAGCGTTTCCTTAACCCTGACCGTATATCCCTCCCCGATATTGATGTTGACTTTGATGATGACGGACGTGCCCTTGTTCTTGATTACGTGACCCGTAAGTATGGGAAGGAGCGTGTGGCTCATATTATAACATACGGTACAATGGCGACAAAATCAAGTATCAAGGATGTAGGGCGCATTCAGAATATCCCTCTCCCTGATGTCAACAAGATTTGTGGCTATGTTCCGGCAAAGTTCCCCGAAGACGCCAAAACAGGCAAGGCACCTGCCGTTACAGTGAGCAACTGCGTGAAGATGGTTCCGGAACTTCAGCAGGCAAGGTTCACAGATGAGGGTACTCCCATAGCCCAGATGCTTAGGTATGCTGAACAACTTGAAGGTACAATACGTCAGACAGGCATACACGCCTGCGGTGTTATAATCGGGGCTGATGACCTTACCAACTTCGCACCTCTAAGTACTGTAAAGGATAAGAATACAAACCAAGATGTGCTTGTTACAGAGTATGACGGACACGTGGTTGAGTCTGTGGGGCTTATAAAGATGGACTTCCTCGGACTCAGCACATTGTCAATTATAAAGGAGGCGCTTCATAATATAAAAATCACCCGTAACATTGACCTTGATATAGACCATATCCCTAATGATGACCCTGCCACATATAAACTCTACGGAGAGGGTAGGACGGTAGGTACATTCCAATTTGAATCTGCCGGAATGCAGAAATATCTGAGAGAGTTGAAACCTACTGTTTTTGAAGACCTCATAGCAATGAACGCCCTGTACCGTCCAGGACCTATGGACTATATTCCAGATTTCATTGACCGTAAGCACGGACGTAGTCCTATAGTCTATGATATCCCCGTAATGGAGAAATATCTGAAAGACACATACGGAATTACGGTTTATCAAGAGCAGGTGATGCTTCTCAGCCGTCTGTTGTCAGGTTTTACAAGGGGTCAGTCTGATACCTTGCGTAAGGCTATGGGTAAGAAACAGCGTAAGGTGCTTGATGAGTTGAAACCTAAGTTCATAAACGGCGGTAAGGCTAACGGCCACGATGAGAAGATACTTGAGAAGATATGGGCTGATTGGGAGAAGTTCGCATCATACGCATTCAATAAGTCACACGCAACCTGCTATGCGTGGGTGGCGTATCAGACCGCTTATCTTAAGGCTAATTATCCGGCTGAACTTATGGCAGCCAACTTAACCCGTAACAAGGATGATATAACTGAGGTAACAAAGTTTATGACTGAGTGCAAGGCTATGGGTATAAATGTGCTTGGCCCTGATGTGAATGAGAGTTACCTGCACTTTGTACCTAATGAGAAGGGAGACATACGCTTTGGACTTGGTGGCGTGAAAGGTGTTGGCGAAGGGGCTGTTGAGGCTATTGTAGCGGCACGTGATAGCGACGGTAAATTCAAGGATGTCTTTGATTTCTTTGAACGTGTCAATCTGTCGGCTTGCAATAAAAAGGCCATAGAGTCGTTGGTCTATAGCGGAGCATTTGATAATCTGGGTGATATGCAGCGTGAACAGTTCTTTGCCACAAACAAAAAGGGGCAGAATATGATAGAGGTTCTTATGCATTACGGGAATAAGGTTCAGGAATCAAAAAACGTAATGCAACTCTCTCTCTTCGGTGACACGCTTGAGGCTGAGCATCCATTTATAGAGCCGGCGGCACCGTGGGATGTCATATTTAAGTTGCGTAATGAGAGAGATGTTGTTGGAATGTACATATCGGCTCATCCGCTTGACAAATACAAGGTTTTACTCAACTCACTTAGCGTCCGCCCAATATCAATTTTAGAGGACAGAGTAAAACTTATAGAGGATAACCCTGAGGGTACCCGTCTCTCATTCGGAGGCATTGTGACAGAGATAACAGAGAAACTGTCACAGAGCGGCAAACCGTATATATCAATGGGTGTTGAGGATTTGTCAGGCGTAGGCTCATTCATTCTTGGTGGTCCTATGTTTCAGAAATACAGGAATATGTTCCTGCCTAATATGTTTGTATATGTTACAGGAACTATAACCGAGCGTTATCAACGCAAGGAGGATAAGGCGGCGGGCAAGCCTAAAGAGTACTCTTACTCAGTTGACCGCATAGAGTTGCTTGAGGATTTGCAGAAAACCGCACATTTGGAAATAAGTGTGGATATTCCTCTTGATAACGTGCAGACAGACCTTATTGAGGCGTTGGGTGACTCTATGTTCTATGACTCCGGAGACAATGCCATACCCGCCACTCTCTATGTGAATGTCTTTGATAGAGAGACACATACAGTTGTTAATTTCCGTGGCAAGAAAGATATTATGCTTACTGAGCAGATGTATGATGTTCTTCAATCATTGTCAAAGTCTGATGATGCTGACCACGATACGGCAATATCTGATGATGATTTGCAACTTGAGGACTCTCCAATTTCCGCTGGAACAAACGAGCCTAAAATAACGTTCTCAATAACTATGAAATAATGTTGATAACTTGGAGACTTTTATTTTGGCTGCGTATTTGAAATATGACTATTTTTGTAGATAGCAAGAAGAAATTTAATATTAGTATTATATGGAATTCACTGAACAAAATTTTAAGGAGGTATTAGCAAACAACTCTGTGGTTGTTGCTGATTTCTGGGCTACTTGGTGTGGCCCTTGCAAAATGGTAGGTCCTGTTATTGAGGCTATAGCGGCTGATTATGAGGGCAGGGCTGTTGTTGGTAAGATTGATATTGAAGAGAATGTTGACCTTACAGATGAGTATGGTATCAGAAATGTGCCCACAGTTCTCTTTTTCAAGAACGGACAACTTGTTGACAAGGTTGTGGGTGCAAGCCAGCGTGCTGTTTATGAAGACAAGCTTAAAGCGTTGCTATAAAGGGTAACGCTTTAAAACAAAAAAAGAGCCTTGAATTTTCAAGACTCTTTTTTTATGCTCTATTTAACTTATTACTTGTTTCTTTTGTAACGTTGGTTGAATTTATCAACACGACCGGCTGTATCAACAAGTGTTGACTTACCTGTGTAGAATGGGTGAGAACTACTTGAGATATCCAACTTTATAAGTGGGTATGTCTCGCCTTCAAATTCAATGGTCTCCTTACTCGCTGCTGTTGAGCGGGATAGGAACATATCGCCGTTTGACATATCTTTAAATACGACCGGACGATAGTTTTCTGGGTGAATTCCTTGTTTCATTTCTTTAGTTCAATTTTATTTGCGGTGTGGATGGGGCTCGAACCCACGACCTCCGCCGTGACAGGGCGGCATTCTAACCAGCTGAACTACCACACCATTTGAGACTCTTATTTCTCAAAAGCGATGCAAAGGTACAGTATTTTTTTATATTAGCAAAAAAAAAGTAAAAAAAACTTGAACTTTTTATTTCCACTCTGCACTCTCCATTATTCTGACTATATCTTCCGTTATATAATCAGTCACAGGAGATAGTGAATCCTTGTTAGGGTGGTTGTTGAAGTAGAGTGAGCCACGTAGAAAATGCTTTACGCTGTCAGTCAATATAAATTGCACTTGTGAGGCTGTGTTTCCCTTTATCTGATATAGAATGCCGTACATTCTTCTGTCCGGATTCTCAAACGGCTGCTCTGAAATGGCGTCCGCCTTGATGGCGTGTTTATATACAAAATTACGTGAATCTTCTGATATGGTGTAGAAATTGCCATCTATGTCTTTATATGAACAATAGATTCTTGCGTTATATGCAGGGTAGGCAATGTCAAAAAACTCATCGTTCCCTCTGTGGCGTTCCACTCTGGCAATGTTTGACGGGTATTCAAAAGCCACAGGCTCATTAATCCTTATTGTGTCATAGCTCTTCTCTGCCAACGCAATGCGGAAATAACCACGAGGTTTAGGTGTCTGATTTGCGCAACCTGCAACTATCAGTGTGAGAGACAATAATATTAAAAGAGTGCTACTCCTCATTTTTCTCAGATGCTTTGGCATCGTGGTTAAGAATTGTGAACTTTATGCTTTTTATACGCCTTTTATCAGCGGAGACTATCTTGAAACGGTAGTTCTTGTAGTCTATCTCTGTTTCTTGAGGCGGAATCTCCCCTTGAAGTTCAAGCATCAGACCTCCGAGTGTCTCAGCCTCGCCTGTCACTTTATCAAACTCATCACTCTCAATCTCAGTAACCTTGAAAAAGTCTCCAAGAGGCGTCTTGCCCTCAAACAGCCAGTTATTGGCGTTAAGTTTGGCGTAATTCTTGTCGGCGTCATCATACTCATCGTCAATCTCACCCACAATCTCTTCCAAAATATCCTCCATTGTTATTATCCCCGATGTCCCGCCGAATTCATCAACCACGATGGCTATATGTGTCTTTGTCTTTTGGAACTCCTCAAGAATAATGTTGATATGTTTGGTCTGTGGCACAAAGTGAGCCTTGCGTATAACGCTTTGCCAATGGAATTTAGGCTCTCCTATGTGTGGGAGCAGGTCTTTTATGTAGAGAATACCCTTTATGTCATCAAGGTTATCGTGGTAAACGGGCATACGGGAATATTCCGTTTTGTTTATCAGTCTAATAACCTCAGCAAATGAGGCGGTATCCTCAACTGCCACCATATCAACCCTTGGGGTCATAGCGGCTGAGGCGTTTATATCTCCGAAGTGTATTATGCCCTCAAGCAACTCCTTGTCCTCTTTTATATCCTCTTGTGTGACTTCAAACGCCTGCTCTATGTCATCCATTGTTATTGGCTGTGAGTTGTGGCGCTTTTTCTCATTGCGTGACATTTTTGACAGAGGCTTTGTCATCAGCCAACAGAGCGGGTAGAGCAAGACTTCACAAACATTAAGCGGGTATGCGGCAAACCGGCACACCTTCATATTATTACTGTTGGCATATAATTTAGGCAGGTTCTCTCCAAACAGAAGCAAGAGAAACGTAATTAACACTGTATCAATTAAAAATGATAGTATGGGACTCCCGGTAAAGTCAAACAACCGTGCCATAAGCGTTGATGTCAGTACCACGATGGCTACATTCACAAGATTGTTTGTAATAAGTATTGTTGAGAGCAGGCGCGGGGAGTCTGCCCTTAGTTTAAGAATCATTTTATCTGTGGCATTGTCACTCTCCTGTAGTGTGTCAATATCCTTTGGCTCCAATGAGAAGAAGGCGGTTTCTGACGCACTGACAAATGCTGATGTCGCCAACAGCAGCACTACAATAGCAAGTAAAATAATGTTTATCACCATAATTGTGTGCAAAGATACTTATTTTTTTGTAACTTTGCCCGTCGGTACTTGTGAAGATATTCACTTTTACGGCTGACAGTTCGTTTAGACCATCCTGTCATAAAATAAAACCAGGCTAATAGACCCAGGAAACGGTCTTATGCCGGTTCTTGGGTCGGTTATTTATATAGGTCTCTTATATGTTTAAGATTAAGAACAAGATAGAGTTTGATGCGGCGCACTACCTTAGCGGGTATGATGGCAAGTGTGCTAATATTCACGGTCACAGATATAAGCTTATTGTAACCATTTGCAGTAAGAATTTACAGAGTGAGGGGCACTCACGTGGTATGGTTGAGGATTTCAGTAAGATAAAAGATGTGCTGCGTGAGGTGGAGACATTCTTTGACCACAAACTACTTATTGAGGACAACGATGACGGACGCCGTGCCTCAGGCACACTTAAGTCACTACCTAACGGTTTTGATGTTGTTATGATGCCTTTCCGTCCGACTTGTGAGGAGTTGAGCCGTTACATTTTCAATATGCTTAGGGGCAAAGGCTTGAATGTTAGTGAAGTAGAACTATTTGAGACACCAAACAACAGTTGCGTCTATTCAGTGGACAGTTGACAGTGATATGAAGGTTATAGAGAAGTTTATTTCCATTGACGGTGAGGGACCTACGGCTGGGGCGCTCTCAGTGTTCATACGTTTTGCAGGTTGTAATCTGCGTTGCGCGTGGTGTGACACCTCATACGCTTGGGAGGCTAAGCACGGAGATGAGATGAGTGCGGCGGAGATTGCTGACTATGTGCGGCGTAGTGGAATGGAGCACGTAACCCTTACCGGCGGAGAGCCGCTGCTTCAGCCCGATATTATCAGTTTGCTTGCTATGCTTGCTGATTATCAGGTACATATAGAGACAAACGGGGCTATCCCAATTGACTTGTACCGTATAGGAAATAATGTACATTTTGTTATAGACTATAAACTTCCAGATAGCGGTATGGAGGATAGAATGGAACGTCTGAATCTGGAACTTGCCAAAAAAGATGATGCCTACAAGTTTGTCATAGCATCAGACAGGGATTTGGACAGGGCAATTGAGATTGTACGGAGATATGAACTTGATACACGCACGCAAGTCTATTTCAGCACTGTTTTCGGAACTATGAAACCTGCCGATGTGGTTGAGCGTATGAAGAGAGAGAGACTTTGCAAAATTAAAGTGCAGTTGCAACTGCATAAGTATATCTGGGAACCGAAAAAAAGGGGAGTTTAATTTAGTGAAAAGTTAATTATGTCATATGGATACAGAAAGGATTAAAGAGATAACGCGGGAATTTTTAATTGCGCTTGGGGAGAATCCTGAGAGGGAGGGTCTTAGGGAGACCCCGGAGCGTGTGGCTCGTATGTGTGAGGAGATGTTCAGAGGAATATCCTACACAAATGAACAGATTGCTGAGAAGTATGCCAAGACTTTTGACGCTGACGATATGTGTGTGCCACGATGTGGAAACTATGTTGTTGTGCGTGATATTCCTGTATTCAGTTTCTGTGAGCATCATATAGCACTTATGTACAATATGAAGGTAAGTGTTGTCTATAAGCCGGTAGATAGGGTTATAGGACTTAGCAAGATAGCCCGTATTGCTGAGATGGTATGCCACCGTCTGCAACTTCAGGAGCGTATTGCCTCCGATATTGCTGAGATTATGACACTTGCCACAGGTAGTGCCGATGTCGCCGTTTATGTAGAGGGTGAGCACAGTTGTATGACCGCTCGTGGAATAAAGAAACCGGGTGCAAAGACCATTACAACAATATGCCGCGGAATCTTTGACAAAGATTCCACGGCACGTACTGAGGCGTTTGCCTATCTTTTTAGCGCAAAGTGACCTGAAATAGTCTTCTCAAGACTCTCTCCGCTTATAATAAACCAATAGTCATCTCTTACTACATCGTGGCCGTTATACTTGCCGTCCCAACCCTTGAACTCTGATGCGGTGCAAGTGTAGAGTAATTTGTGGTAGCGGTCAAAAATCTGTATTACGGCAGTAGGGTGAAACTCAATGTTCTTTATGAGCCAGAGGTCATTGATTCCGTCTCCGTTAGGAGAGAAATATACCATTGGTTCAATTGGTCTTATTTCATATACAGTTAGTGTGAATGTAACTATGCTGTCACAACCCTGTGTTGTCTTCTCACTTTTTGTCTTTACTATCTCTCCTGGTCTGGCTGTCTCAACCGCACTGAATGTGAATCCGTACTTTGTGAGTTCTGTCCCAACCAAGACTCTGTCACTAAATTCTTGTGACTTTACAGGATTGACGGTCAGGGTGAAATTCTCTTCCTGGTCAGTACCCTCTATGTCGCTTGTCTTTATAATGCACTTGAATTGGTATATGCCAGGAGTTGAAATCCCTACGCTTAATGTAGGATTTGTGGAACCATCATTCCAAAGATATTCAAGTCCCTCTGTATCAGGCTTGAGTGTTATCTCTCCCTTTTCCACCTGACACTCTTTTAAAATGTGGTTTATAGGGTCTCTTCGGCAGGCTTTTGATATAAGAATCATAGTTCCTGGTTCTGAGCAGAGTCCGTTTGTCATTGTAAGAACATACTCATCTTTCCCGCCTATTGTTTTTGGGAAGTAAACATTATCTAATATCGGCTCTGTTGTCTCACCTATATCCTCTCCGTTCTTCGCCCATCTGTATTTAGGACTCCAGAAATATTTATCAGGAAATTCCTTGTAGTTTTCCGGCGATGGATTAGGTTCTATGTTTATTGAATAAGGACCGTCTCCGGCACACTCCTCAAAAGTTTTCGGATTATTAACACCTGGGTGCACATCGGCTGTCACCGTAATTGAATCTATAGAGATGTTGCCGTCATCAAATGTCACCATACATTCAAGTAGAAAAGCATCCGCCTGAGTGATTGTAATGGTCTCAGTGGTAAGCCCTTCATAGTTCCATTGGTATGAGCCCCCCTTTGTAAGCGCTGTCACGGTAAGTGGTGCTCCATAGCAGGCACGTACAGTCTCTTTGCCGTAGATGTTGAGTGTCAGATATGCTGTGGCGCACTCTGAAATCTGCTTGCTCTTTTTTATCTGATTTTTCCCCTCTGTCTCTGATGCCGGAATGTCAAAACCATTTTTTTTGTAAGGTTTCCCACGCTCAACCTTATCGGTTATATAAACATCTGCATTTTCGTATGTCTTGACATCGGCACTTGACTCTGCCGATGCGGCACCACCTGTTCCCGCTAATTTTATTTTATACGTATCGGTCGCACTGAATGTTGATGGTGAGGTTATTGTTAATGTCTCTGATGTCTCACCCGTTAGTACGGTGCCGTTCTTGTACCAGGTGATGGCGGAGTATGGACCGCCACCTATTACAGGGGTAAGAGTTACTTGCTTATCAGGACAGACTGTTGTGCCTGTAAGTGTTACTGTAGGTGGTTCCACCGTGCAATCCTTTACCTTGACCGTAACGCACTCCGTGGTAACCACATCTTCAGTTGAGGTTTTGTTGCCAAAATAGATGTTATCAATGGCAAAGTCATTACCCTCAGTCTCAGTGCAGGAGTTGTAAATGGAGATATGTGCCCAATTGAGGTCTTTTGTCGGGGTGTATGTTCCGCTTATTAGTTTCCATTTGCCTAAGTCACCACCGGCGGTGTTGCCCACATACTCCCAATTAGTTATGTCCTTGTTGCCCTCATCACTCTCAATACAGAATTTAATTTTTGCAAGAGATGAGACTCCGTGTTTGGCATACTCCAAATCAATGTTTGAGGCATAGCAGCGGAACTCGTATGTAACTCCCTTTTTCAGTTTCAAATCCCTTGCCTGCCAAATTTTAGTACCTGATGACTGACCTCCGTCACAAACCATAAGCCAAGAGCCGTGCTGAGGCGGGCATTGAGCGAAATAGGCTGTCTTAACATTGTTCGCATTCCTTGCTGAAGTGGTGCAGCCGAAACCTATATCCTTACCGGAGATGTCCCAGTTTGTGTATTCATACTTAATCCAGTCACCCATTTTGTTCTGCTCTGACGTAACTTTGTCAGTCGGGGCAAACTCAAAGTCTCCCGCTGATATAAGATTATCAGTATCTGTTGAACCACCCTTCTTGGTAGCCTTGCAGGAGTATGACGTGGTTGTGCCTGGAGATATTGTTATAGACTTTGTAGTAGCGCCACCCGGACTCCACTCGTATGTGTCAGCGGTGGTGGTGCAAGTAAGCGTTATGTTGTCTCCTTTGCAAATCTCCTTCTCTGGTTGTGTTATGTCACAAGTCTGAGCGTGAAGTCCGGTTGACAACAATGTCAATAAGCAAAGAAATACTCTATTGCGTGATATGTTCATAGTTTTTAAGTGTGAGTTACAAAGTTAGGTATTTCTATGCTATAAACAAACAAATATAGCATTAAAAAGTTCCTGCCGGAATAGCAATCCCCGTCTTAATATTTTTAAGCGTATAGGTCGTGTAATCTCCGTTTGGTTGATGCAGTTCCATATACTCCAGAGCCTTGCCGCCTTTACTGTAACGCAGTATTATCTTGTTGTAACCCTTCTTAACAGCGGTTTTGCTTGTGAACAGGTACTCGTCATATTTTTGTGTGCTCTTTTTCTCAACATTTGCGTTGGTCAGGTTGGCAAGCCCTTCTGTGTCACCCTTCATACTGAGTATAAGCAGGTCTCTCAGTTGCTTGAACTGAGCGTTGGCACTCAATTTGCTGTTGATTTTCTTTTTGCCTGTGAGCATTGATATTGTTGTCTCGGTAATCTTAAAATACTCACCTTCCGGCTTTGAATAGAGCATTGCCATATTCTCACCCTCATAATATAGTTTCCCCGATGACTCCACAGGTGTTTTAACTATCTTAAGGTGTTTTACCTGCTCAAAATCACAAGAGATGCTCTTGCCTCCCGCAAAAGTTGAAACAGCAATAAAAACAGCTGCTATAAATAATATTGCCTTTTTCATAATGTTAATTGTTAATTATTAATTTTTGTATTGTTAAATAAGGTGTCGCCTTATTTAACAATACAAAGCTCCATTAACCGCAATTACTTCTCCATTCACGTATGCAGCCTCTGGTGATGCAAGGAAACCTACAACCGCCGCAACCTCTTCCGGTGTGCCGAAACGTCCGGCGGGAATTTGTGCTGACAGAGCCTTCTCATCAAGCCCCTCTACCATATCGGTCTTGACAAAACCTGGTGCTACGGCATTTACCGTTACACGCTTTTTTGCAACTTCCTGTGCAAGAGCCTTTGTCGCCGCTATAAGTCCACCCTTTGCTGCGGAGTAGTTTGTCTGACCTGGCAAACCTTTCTGTCCTGAAAGTGACGCCATATTAACTATTCTTCCGTATTTCTTAAGAAGCATAGTTTTGAGAAGTGGGCGTGTCACATTATAAAAAGAGCCAAGGTTTGTGTTCAGTACCTTTAGCCAATCCTCATTCTCCATCCAGAGCATAAGATTATCACGGCGAATGCCTGCGTTGTTCACAAGCACCTCAATATAATCATCAGGGTGGGCGGCCTGCCAACCTTCAATTGCGGCGGCGGCTTGCTCACAGTTGCTGACATCAAACTTCAAAAGTTCACCTTCAGGGTAGCCAGCCTCTTTAATAAGAGAGAGAGTCTCATTTGCGGCGGCGTCATTGCCTGCGTAATTTATAACTACTGAATAGCCCATAGAGGCTAATTTAAGAGAAACGGCTCTGCCTATTCCTCTACTTCCTCCAGTAACAAGTGCGTACTTCATATTTTAATTATTAATTGTTAATTGTTAATTGTTAATTGTTAATTGTTAATTCTTGTATGATTTCCCTACACGTGAATAACGCTGTCATACTGACTCCCAAAACCCCGTGCAGGTTTAAATTCTGCCCTGTGAGAAGCAGATTTTTTATTGGTGTGCGAGGCGTGAGTACTGTTGTCATCGGGGACTCAAAATCCTTGCGTATGCCGTATGAACTGCCGTTCACTGTGTTTGTGTACATTTTATATGTGAGTGGGGTGCTGGTGAAAATGCGGTCCATGCCGTCTTTGAGACCAGGAACCCATTGCTCCGCCATTTCAAGGCACTGAGCCGTCTTACGCTCCTTCATAGCCACATAGTCATCACCTCTGTGTCCCGGTTGCATATCCGCCCACCGCTCAACCTCACTCCACGCCATCGGGGTAATTAAGTCGAGAGCATTCTGTGATGAATAGAAACTTAATAGTAAACGGTCTGTGGTGCCTGCTGTATAACTCCACATATCTGCGTTACTATAGACAAACAGATTCTTGTTAAGGTATTTCACCGCACCCTCTTTCAAGCGTATGTTTGCCGTGAACGCACCTGTGGTGTTCTCCAGACGGCTTATGCGTGAACGGTAAATTTTTTTCAGGTAGGGTGTCTCCTCTATGAGGCTGACCGTATGAGCGGGGTGTGTGTCGCTTATGACCCATTTGCTCTCAATCAACTCATCATCATTTACCACGATGCCTGAGACCTCACCATCAGAGTTTACTTTTATTGATTTTACGGTGCTGTTTCTCATTATGACGCCACCCATTGCCTCAATGTCAGCGGCAAGATGCTCCGCAATCAACTCCCCGCCACCGTCAAGACGGTACGCCCCACGCAGGAATGAGTCATTGATTTGTGCAAAGGTATAGAGTGGCAGTTGAGGGGTAAGTTCCATCTTAAGTGAGGTGCCGCAAAGCACATCTTTAAGACGCTGGTCTGTTATTGTCTCATCAATAAAGGCTTTTGCACTCACACCAAACAGTGAGGTGGAGTAGAACTCTGTATCTTCACGTGGGTTAAGTGCGTCAAAAATATGGTCACCAACGCCTTTCAGTTTGTCAATATAGGTTCTCAGATTATTTTTTTGAGATGGGAACCGCTCAGCAAGAGCATCATAGAATGCCTTGTGACCACTCATAATAGGGTAACGCTCTCCGTCAATTATAACAGTGTCAAACTCATCATCAAGACGTTTCCAAGGCAGTTCCATAAGGTTGAAGTAGTGGAACAGGCGGTTAAGGCTCTCTCCCTCATCAAGCGCCCCCACATAGTGAAAGCCTGTGTCAAAAGTTACATTGCCACGTTTGAATGTCTGCAAACAGCCGCCAAGTACCCGTTCCTTCTCCACAATGCAGACCTTCATTCCGTTTTTTGACAGAATGTATCCACATTCAAGACCTCCAAGTCCGGCACCTATTATTGCAATATCGTACTTCATTGTATAGTTAATAGTTAAAAAAGAAAAAATAAAAGTTAATTTTTCACTTTTCTTTTTTCACTTTTAACTTTTCACTCTTTCTATATATCCACGGTTCAAGTGTATATGTTATCAGCAGTGTTGCAACCATACCAATAAGTGTTGTCAGACCTATTGAAGATATGGCGGGGTGTGTGGCGAATATAAGTGACGCTATGCTTATAATAAGCACTACCGCCGATAGGAATATAGCCGTCTTATGGTATGTGAGCAGTTGTGTGTTGCCTTTTTTGCCGGCAAGCAGACCGTCCATAACAAAAATGCTGTAATCAACACCTACACCAAAGATGAAGGCTGAGACTATAATGTTTATAAGATTGAACTGTAGCCCAGCCATACCCATAATGCCTGTTACAATATACATACTGAGCAACATAGGAATAAATGCAATTATGCCAAGTACAAAACTGCGGAATGATACCACCAGCACAATGAAAACAAATATGGTTGAGATAATAAGCACGGTATTGAAGTCATTGTTAAGAATCTGAACCATATCCTCAGTGTAGAAGAACGGGTCTATGACAACTGTGTGCGGTGTCTCAACTATCACCTCACTTGCGTGGCGGCGGTTCTCTTGCGTTATTTGCACAGGGGTGAATACCATATATGTTGAGTCAGTATATTCAATCCAGTTACTCATAAGCCCTTCTGGCAGTATTCCCGCTTCAAATAATGATGATGGCTCATACTCTGCGTCAATCATCTGGAAGAATGGCTCAAATGTATCATCTTCAAATCCCGCTTTCCGCCCCGATGCAAGTATGTTCCGCTTAACCTGAGCCTTGCGTTCATCTGTCCAGTACCGGTTCCAAGTGTCAATACGCTCTTGTTGTGTCTTGTTGTCCATAAGAAGCGCCGATGTGTAGGCGAAGCCTTTAATCTCACCTGAATCCTTAATGGCGGCAAGCCTCTCATCCAACGCTTTGTTAAATATAAGGGCTGAGTCAAGATTACTGCTTGTAACGGCAAAATAGCCTGTGTAGTTGCCTCCTGCGGTCTTTTCTGACAGCATCTGGCTTGAACGCAATACATCGGGGTTATGATACCCAATGTTCTTTAGGTCTGAATCAAATGTGACATCTTTTGAAAAGTAGATGCAGACGGCGGAGAATAGCAATATGATGACTACCAGCCAGGTGTGCTTGTCAAGAGGGTATGAGTTAATGCGCTCAAGCAGACTGGAAGCCTTTTCGGAGCGTTTGTTGTTATTAGGGTTAAGGAAGTGCGGCAGGAATATGAGACAGAATATGGTTGTGCCTACCATTGCAAGTGAGGCGAAGAGTCCGAAGTCACGCAGCAGGGCTGATTCTGTGAAGAGCAGTCCCATAAAGGCTCCTATTGTTGTCAGGCTGCCAAGTATCACCGGCTTTGTCTGCTCTTTTATAACTATCTCAGGGTCTGTTACATACTTATAGTGCGTGAGTATGTGCAAACAGTAACTGAGAGCCACTCCAAGCACAATGGCGCCTATCCCAAGTGCCATAAGTGACATAGTGCCTTGTATAAGGTACATTGCCGCAAGTGCGAAGAACGCTCCGTATATTACAGGGCAGAGTAGTAGTACTAATGTTGATTTGTTCTTGAAACAGAGTGTTATTATCAGGCATACAAGGAGGATTGATACTCCAAGAGTCATTGCAAGGTCCTTCTTTATCTGCCGTGAGTTGAACACGCTGGTTATAGGCGCTCCGTGGAACAAGACTTTGACATCGGGGTAGGAGTCACTTATTGAATCCACCTGAGCCTCTATCTGTTCTGTCATACGAATGCCTGTCTTTGAGTCAAACGCCTTGAAGTTAGGGCTTAGGAATGCTATGCAGACTGTGCTGTCTGGCGTGAAGAAGTGCCCGTCTATTATTTTGTAGTTGCCCCCGAATGCGTTAGCGGCCTCTGATGCCTTGTATTTAAGCACATAACGCAGACCTGCGGGGTCATACTGTATGAGTTGGGCGGCGTATTCACCATCGGCTGATTGCAGTGATTCCATATTCTCAGCCATACGCACCTCTAAGGCGCTTTGTGTGAATAGTGAGTCAAACGCCTCATAATCCTTACTTGTAAGGAATGACGGAATGTTCTCAAACATATAACCTATGCCGTCCATCAGCATAGTCTCATCAAGAGAGTAGAGTATGTTGTTTATTACAGAATCTTTGTCATTCTCTTGCAAACCCTCACAAAATGTGTCACAACTCTCTATGAGACGGTCTGTACCAGCGGCGGAGTCTTGTTCTGCGGTAAAGAGAATGAAAATCTTGTCTTTTACCTTAAGATTGTCAAAAACAAGTTGTTCTGAATCCCCGATTGTGTTTGAGGGTAGTAGTTTTGATATATCTTCCTCATACTCAACTTGTAATCCAAGCCATATAAATATAAGGAAACTTCCAATAAGGCAGATGTAATATAGTGCCTTATGTTGCTGGAAGTAGTGGAATATTTTTAGTGCGAATGTGTGCATTGTCGGTGAATCGGTGAATCGGTGATGCGAAGCCTCAAATATTAATTGTTAATTGAAATTTGATATCAATGTATATGTTCCGCTCATCAAATACCGTGCCTTGAACGGAGTAGCCGTTCTCCGCTTCAGTAATCATTGCCTTGAAGTTCAGAATACTTTGCGTCAGAGGTGATATTACGGCTGTATAGCGGCATTGCTTTATATCGCTTATAATCAAAGTTTTGCCTGTATAATGCTCAATACACTCCTTCAGCATTTGCAGATTGCAGACACCGGGGCATACAGGGTTTCCTGGAAAGTGTCCTTCATACACCTCACAATCAGGGTTCAGTTTAACCGTGAACAGAATTGAGCCATCTTGCTGAGGCTGTTGGTCAAGCAGTGTGAAATAGTTTGTCAGCATTACTTCTCTTCTATTGCTATTTTTAGGTTTGTTGTGCATACTATATCTCCATCTACGCTGACTTCAGCGGTAAGAAGGGAGACATTTCCAACCACACCCATAATTTTTATGTGTGTCAAAAGCGTGGAGCCCTCATCTGGTAGTCTGTTTAGATGGAATTTCTTAATTTCCCCGATGTAACCAACAGGAGCTGGTTTGCCTTGAAGACGTGCCGAATAACCAGCAAAAGCCGAGGCTGATTGCGCTATGTGTTCAATCAGTCCCGGCTCTGTGAATTTACCATCTTTACAAAACAGATTACCCTCTTTTACGGTGAGCCCCGCTGTGGCTTCATCGGTGGTCGCCTCATAAAGGGTGTCAACCATCAAGATTGGACTCCTTTGCGGGATAAGGGACTTGATGCCCTCATCTACAAACAGAGCGTCTGATTTTGTCATAATAAACTATTAAATATGCTCTGCTATATAGTCGTAAAGTTTTCCGAATGTAGTAAGTCCTGAAACTTCAGCTGGTTTGATTTTTACACCGAATTCGTTCTCAATAAGAGCAACCATATCAACTATGCTTAAACTGTCAAGTTGAAGTGTTTGCTTAATGTTGGCGTCAGGTGTCATTACATCTGTCTCAACTTCAAATTCCTCACTAAGGATTGAGTTTACCTTTTCAATTAATTCTGCTTTTTCCATGATATATATTTTTTATAGAATAATTAATATGAAGCCTTTAGGCTGAAAGTCCGCTTCTGCGGACCGCCCGGAGGATTATAAGTTTCTTATAATCAAAGTGCTGTTTGTGCCTCCGAAACCGAATGAGTTAGAGAGGAATGTGTCAAACTTCTTTTCAATGCGCTTTGCTGGAATGTTAAGTTTGGCAGAATCCTCATCAGGGTTCTCAAAGTTTATGTTAGGGGCTATGAAGCCGTTTTTCATCATTAGGGTGGAGTAGATTACCTCTGACGCACCTGCCATCCACATCTCGTGACCTGTCTGTGATTTGGTTGATGTAACCTCAACTTTGTAGTCTCCGAATACATTATATATGGCTTTTGCCTCATTACGGTCACCAACAGGCGTTGATGTCGCGTGGGCGTTTACATAGCCTATTTCACGAATGTCAATTCCAGCCTCTTTTATAGCCATTTGCAGTGAACGGCTTGGTCCGTCAACATTAGGAACTGATATGTGGTCTCCGTTTGATGAGAATCCGTAACCAAGAACCTCTGCAATTATAGGTGCGCCACGGCGTACCGCTGACTCATAACTCTCAATTATCACTGTTGCCGCACCGCCACCTGGAACAAGTCCGTCACGGTCACGGTCAAACGGACGAGATGCCTTTGTCGGGTCACTCTCACGTGTTGAGAATGCGCTTATGCCGTCAAAACTGCCTACTGCGTATGGGTTTACCTCCTGAGCGCCACCGCAGACAACCATATCTTGAAGTCCGTTGCGTATTAGCATCGCTCCAAGACCTATTGCGTGAGAACCGCTTGCGCAAGCACCTGATACTGTAAGGTTTATGCCTCTGAGTTTGAAGATGCAGGCAAGGTTCATTGTAACGGTTGAGTTCATTGATTGGAATATGCCACCTGAACCTACAAGTGTAGTGTCTCTCTTCTCAAGCATTGTGGTTATGCTTCTGAAAACAGGTTCTGCGGAACTGTCATTGCCGTACATAAGACCAACCTCATTCTTTTCAAGGTAATCCATATCTATGCCGGCGTTTTTCAGTGCCTCCGCTGTTGCAACATACGCATATTTCGCCTGCTCAGGCATATATACACGCTGTGCGCGGCTTAGTTCTTTTTTGAGGTCTGGAACCTCCAGATATGATGTTAATGCTGAACGGAAGCCCATCTCCTTACGGGCAGGGTCAAAGATTATACCTGACTTTCCGTCATAAAGTGATTGACGCACCGCCTCAAGGCCGTTACCAAGGCAAGAGTAGATGCCCATTCCTGTTATAACAACTCGCTTCATAAATTTTGTTTCTAATGGTTTTCCGCAAAGATACTCTTTTTAATTGATATTTAAAAAAAATTAACAGTTCATATATAAAAAAATCACCCCGATGTCAAGTTCGGTAACATCGGGGTGAAATATAAATTTAACAAACAGCAAAATGAAAACGCGGAACTTAAAAAAATTTCGAAAAAT
>JAKSOA010000004.1 GCA_024405875.1 Paludibacteraceae bacterium | reverse complement strand
AATATAAATTTAACGAACAGCCTGATTACTTCTCAATCTTCAGGAACTCAATCTCAAAGATAAGAGTTGAGAATGGTTTGATTACGCCTCTGTCCTGTGCTTTGTAAGCAAGTTCGTATGGAATGTAAAGTTCAAACTTTGAACCCTCAGGCATAAGTTGGAAACCCTCTGTCCAACCGGCTATAACACTGTTAAGGTAGAAAGATGTTGGTTCTTTTCTGTCGTATGATGAGTCAAAAACAGTACCGTCAATAAGTGTACCCTTGTAGTTAACTGTAACCTTATCTGTAGCGGCTGGTTTCTCACCTGCTCCAAGAGAGATTACCTTATACTGAAGTCCGCTCTCTGTAACCTGAACACCCTCAGCGTTCTTGTTGTTCTCAAGCCAGGCTATTCCGGCAGCCTTGTTCTCTCCATATTGTGCCTCCATCTTTATCTCATTAGCCTTGTCTTGTGCGTTACTTACAACTATTTGAGCGGTAGATGCGTCATAGATAAGTGTTGTGTCACCTTGAGCTGCCTTAATGAACGCACATAGAAGAACATCTTCATTTATTTTCTTAGTTGAATCGCCGGCAAAGAGTCTGTCATTCATCATAGGTATAATCTGACTCTTCAACTGACCGCCAATCTGAAGTCCGAAGTTATATGCCTTCTCAGCGTCAGTATCAGCCTTCATACCATCTTTAATGCCTTTGTAAACATCTTCAAGGCAGGTTGAGTCGTATGTTTGAAGTACATAGTTGTTAAGCCCGTCAGCATACATAACGCCGGTAGCGTAAGAGAGGGTGTCAACATCATTTTCCATTTTGCAGCAAGTGTTCTTGCAACTTGTAATAGTGCAGGCAACCATAGCCGCTGCCAAGCATCCGAAAATTGTTTTTTTCATAAATGTTAATTATTATTTGTTAATTACTAATTGCTAATTACTAATTGCTAATTATATCAATCAGTTCCACTTCAAATATAAGTGTGGAGTAGGGTGGAATGACTCCGCCAACCTCTCTCGCCCCGTATCCAAGTTCGGCAGGAATGTAGAAGGTGAATTTACTGCCTACAGGCATAAGTTGCAAACCCTCTGTCCAACCCTTTATAACTCCGCTCAGACGGAACGATGTGGGCTCACCACGGTCATAGGAACTGTCAAATTTCTTGCCGTTGAGAAGGGAGCCTGTGTAGTGTACCTTGACTTTGCTGTCAGCGGTTGGCTTTGGACCCTCGCCCATCTTCACAACTTGATATTGCAGTCCGCTTGCGGTCTCAATAACGCCCTCACGTTTCTTGTTCTCTTCAAGGAACTTCTTTTCCTCTGCCTTGGCAGCCTCAATGGCGGCATTTTGTAACTCCTTGACATACTGACGCATATATCTATTGGCACTGTCACTTGTCATAAGAGTGGGATTGGAGAATATGACATCACAGAAGGCTTTTGCGTAGATGCCTTTATTGTAGTTGTCTTTCTCAAGTTCCTCAAGCATCTGTGCCCCGATGGCAATGCCTAAAGCGTAACTCGCAGTGTCAATCTTTGTTGCAAGTTCAACCTGCGGTTCAGCCTGCTTCTTCTCCTTCTTAGCACTTTTTGTGTTTTTTGCAAAGCACCCCAAGGAGATCAAAACCGCCAGCACTATAGTGATGTATCTACCCATCTATATGTTAATTGATAATTGTTAATTGTTAATTATTTTGATTAGTTCAACATCAAAAATCAGTGTGGCGTGAGGCGGAATAGAGTTCCCGGCACCTCTTGCTCCGTAAGCCAGGTCAGAAGGTATGAAGAGTCTCCACTTGCTGCCTTCAGCCATAAGTTGCAGAGCCTCCACCCAGCCTTGTATTACCTGATTTACACCAAATACGGCTGGCTCGCCACGCTTAATGGAACTGTCAAAGACAGAACCGTCAAGGAGCATACCCTCATAATGGCATTGAACCTTGTCTGTAGCCTTAGGCTTTTTCCCTGTTCCCTCTTTAATGACCTTATATTGAAGTCCGCTTGGCAGTGTTATTACGCCAGACTCTTTCTTGTTCTTTTCAAGGAAAGCCTTGCCAACCTCAATATTCTTGCTGTTTATCTTGTCGGCAAGTTCAGTGAAGAATTTGTCAAGAGTCTTCTTAGCCTCATCGTAGCTCATATCAGGAGTAGCACCCTTAAGAACGTCCGAGACGCCCTTTGTGAACTGCTCCATATTCAAATCTTTTATACCGCTGCTGAGCAGGTTGTTGCCAATGCTCAGTCCAAGCGCATAACTAACTTTATCCATCGTTATTCCTTTACTCTTTCAAGGTAAGAGCCGTCGGCTGTGTTAACTTTAATCTTGTCACCAGTGTTGATAAAGAGAGGAACCTTAACTGTGGCGCCTGTCTCAACTGTGGCTGGCTTGAGTGTGTTGGTTGCTGTATCACCCTTAAGTCCCGGCTCTGTGTATGTTACCTCAAGTATAACAGAGATAGGCAACTCAGCAAAGAGAATTGTCTCAGTATCAGCGTGAACTGTAACATCAACCATATCACCCTCTTTAAGGAAATCAACGCCGTTAATCAGGTCGTGCTCAATGGCAACTTGCTCAAATGTCTCATTGTTCATAAAGTTGTAGCCCATATCATCCTTGTAGAGATATTGGTAAGGGCGTTTCTCAATTCTCACAACGTCAAGTTTCACACCAGATGAGAATGTGTTCTCAAGGATTCTACCTGTCTGAACGTTTCTAAGTTTTGTACGAACGAAAGCAGGGCCTTTGCCTGGTTTTACGTGTAGGAACTCAACAATTGTGTAAAGTCCGTTATTGAACTTTATGCACATTCCGTTTTTAATGTCTGCAGTTGTAGCCATAAATGTATAATTTTGATTTAATATTTCAATGAGGGTGCAAAGTTACAAAAAGCGAGAGAAGATGCAAAAAAAAACGAAGTTTTTATGAAGACTGTGGCTTAGCCTAAAGGAGAGCGTGCTCTCATTGAGGCTAAGCCACAGTCTTCATAAGCCTTCAGGCTTTTGCATCTTTCGAGCGACAGTTAACTTCACCGAGCGTAGCGAGGTAAAGTTACAAAAAGCGAGGGTAGGCTTTTGCATCTTCCGAGCGACAGTTAACTTCTTTGAGCGAAGCGAAAAAAAGTTACAAAGGTGTCAGCGACAGCAAGTCGTCACTTAATCCGTACATTGTAATTCTCTATTTCTACGAAGGTAAATTATAGCAATGGATTTTCCAAATAAAATCTATGGGCTTTTATCAGCAGACAAAGATAAACGCAACTTGTCTCATAACTTGGGATAAGTTGAAGAAAAATTTAATTTATAAAAAATTGTTGAGTTTGTGCAATTATTCCGTTAAAAATGTGTATCTTTGTAGTGTTGTCTAACGATGACTGTCCGGGCAATACTTCCCGAGTTGGGCACTTCTAAACCGAAAAGACCCTAAAAAAGCATTGCAAAAGCAATGCTTTTTTATTTCCACACCCTCATAAAATCATACATAAAGCACTTTGATGCTGCAATATCCCTTGTAATATTCAGTTTCTTTTTATGTTTAAAAATCATAATCTCAGAGGCTTTTTCATAATTATCAAAATATGATTTAATTTCTTTTGCAAGTTTCCTGGCTTTGTAATCAATATTAACATTCAACAACACGTGTCTTGTCTGTCCAATAGAATCCATAAGACTATTTCCTACTGAATTTTTCCCGTTTATAGTCTTTAAGTCATAATCCCTATACAGACCTTTCTTCTCAAAAATAAAATCAGGAGTTCTTACGTTCTTGGGGTTTGGAAGTATGTAAACGGTATATCCAAAACTCACCGCTTTTTTAGCCGCTATCAGCAGATTTTCCAAATCAAAGTCATCGATACTGCCAACCCAATAGATATTCTGTTCATTAGGATATGGCTTAAAGCACTTTAGTTTACATATCTCTTCTAATGCTATATTATACGCAGAGCCATTCAAGCTCTGAAGATTTATTAGTTTTGATGTTATATCATAAAGAGGATTGCTTTCACAAACCAAATATAGCAATTCAGAATCATCAGTATCACAAGTGTATTCAGACATCACAAATCAGTATCATTATTTATACAAATATACTGATTTTCTGCAATATAAGCAAGTTTTATGACAATAAAAACGCAATAATTTTTTATTTTTCTGTCAGTTTGCTGTAAAGTTCAAACAGGCGGGCTACGCAGTCTGATTCTGTGAAGTCCTTGATGGGGAAACCGTATGCCTGCATAACGGCTCGGTCATTTTTGTTTCGTGTTAATCATACCAGAGCAAAATTATAAAATATGATTGAATGTTGCAAGAAAAAGATTTTGTACTTTTGAACTTTGAAATAAACCGAACCTACCTTAGATATGATATGAACTACACAGGATTAATAATTGCAGTTATAACATTTCTCATAATAGGGGCGTTCCACCCTATAGTAATTAAAAGCGAGTACTATTTTGGAACCAGGTGCTGGTGGGTGTTCGCCCTGCTTGGACTCTTTTTTGTGGCGGTAAGTCTGTTGGTGTCAAATGAGATTCTGAGTCCGGCGTTTGGTGTGCTTGGCTGCACCTGCCTATGGAGTATTTTAGAGATTTTTGAGCAGAAGAAGCGTGTGGAGAGGGGTTGGTTTCCAAAAAATCCAAAACGCAAAGATTGCTATAAGACAAAGGATTGAAGACAAAAACCTACATAGCAATAGACCTAAAGTCATTCTTCGCCTCTGTGGAGTGTGTTGAGAGAGGACTGGACCCGCTTGACGCCAATCTGGTGGTGGCTGATGAGAGCCGTACAGACAAGACCATCTGCCTTGCTGTAACTCCCGCACTTAAGGCGTACGGCATTGGCGGCAGGGCGAGGCTCTTTGAGGTGAAGCAGCGTTTGAGGACTGTTAATGAGCAGAGGGCGCTTGCAATGTCTGATTTCAAACTGAAAGGCAGTTCAAAGAGTGACATAGAACTGAAAACCCACCCGGAGATGGCGGTTGATTTCCATATAGCCCCGCCCCGTATGTCACACTACATTGATTACAGCACACGCATATATAACATATACCTTAAATACATATCACCTGATGACATACACGTCTATTCCATAGATGAGGTCTTCATTGATGCCACAGACTACATTAAAATGTATGGATTGAGTGCCAGAGAACTTGCAATGAAGATAATTCAAGATGTGCTTTCAACAACGGGGATAACGGCTACCGCAGGCATCGGGGAGAACCTTTACCTATGCAAGATTGCAATGGATATTGTGGCTAAGCATATACCTGCCGACAAGGACCGGGTGCGGATTGCGGAACTCACTGAGATGGAGTACCGCCGTAAACTTTGGAGCCATACCCCGATGACAGATTTCTGGCGTGTGGGCAAGGGTGTTGTGAACCGGCTTGACCCATACGGCATACGCACTATGGGGCAACTTGCCCGTTTCTCTATTGAGCACGAGGAGACTCTGTATAAATTGTTTGGCGTAAATGCGGAGTTGCTCATTGACCACGCCTGGGGCTGGGAACCTTGCACTATTGCTGACATTAAGGCATACAGACCAGAGACCAACTCACTAAGCAGCGGACAAGTACTGTCAGAGGCTTATACATTTGCAAAGGCAAAGGTGGTGGCACGTGAGATGGCAGAGAATACGGCACTTGACCTTGTTAGTAAACGGCTGGTTACCAATCAGATAGTACTGACTATTAACTATGATGAAGCCTCTATGGAGAGCGGAAGGCTAAACGGCTATGACGGTGACATTGTACGCAACTACTACGGAAAATCAGTCCCTAAGCCGTCACACGGTACGGCAAATCTGGGCAAGCATACATCATCGGGGTATAAGATAACAGATGCTGTAATGACGCTTTTTGACAAGATAGTGAACCCTGCGTTTCTTGTACGTCGTCTGAACATCTGCGTAAACAATGTTATTAGTGAGGCGGAGGCTCAAAAGGCCGCGTCACAGCCCGTGCAACTTGAACTGTTCCCTGATAGTGACACCACGATGGCTGACAAGGAGGCTGATGAGAAGGAGAGGCGTATGCAGGAGACCATTCTTGACATAAAACGCCGCTATGGCAAGAACGCCATACTTAAGGGTACTAATTTTGCCGAAGGAGCCACAGCCCGTGAACGCAACCGCCAGATTGGAGGACATAAAGCATAAGAATATGGATAACTATGATGACATAATAGATATGCCGCACCACACTTCAAAGGTGCACAGACCTATGCCACGACAGGCAAGGGCGGCACAGTTCACCTCCTTCGCCGCATTAAAAGGGCACAATGACGCCATTGACAGCACCGCAAAAAAACATATTGAAGATTTTGAGCGTGCGAGTTACACTGAGGAGTGAAATAGTGTAACACCGCTTCTGCCGCTCTATCTATCAACCCCGATGCCTCAGAATTAATTTGAAACTAAACTTTGAGAATATTTAATTTTTATCTAACTTTACGGCTACAATGGGAAATATGAAAAAGTTTTTTTTATTGGTGACGCCTTTCTTTCTGCTGCTCTCCTCTTGCGGATGCAAGGATGCCGGTACATCATACTTTCAAGCCGACAGTGCGTGGTACAAGAATCCCGCAGTTCCTGATACAAACTTCATTGATGTGTTCTACATTGCCTCAACAGAGGTTCTTAAATCTTATAACCCCGATGGCTCAGATGGTTACACAGCCTTACTGACACCAGATGAGAAGGGTGCCATCAAGAGGGAGTTTGACTTTGTAAGTCTTAATTATTTCCCCGATTCGGTAAATATGTTCGCCCCGTACACGCACCAATATACTATGGGTGCTGTTATGTTACCACGGGAGCGGTTTGATTCAGTGGCGGCGGTGGTCGCTAATGAGGTGTGTGAGGCTTTTGACTACTATATGGAGCATTTGAACGGCGGGCGTAGGTTTGTTATCGCAGGTTTCAGCCAAGGTGCTCAGATGACACTTGCCGTGCTCAAGCGTTTGACCGATGAGCGGTACTCACGTATGGTTGCGGCGTATTCAATTGGTTACGGTGTTAATGATGATGACTTGAAATCTCCATATATAAAACCGGCTCAAAATGCCACAGATACAGGGGTGACTATTAGTTACAACTCAGTATCTGAAGTATCCAATATGTGGGATTTTGTACAGAATGACGCCGCGGTTTGTATTAATCCCGTAAATTGGAGCGTGACACCTGAGCAGGCGGATTTCACATATCACGGACAAGATTTGTCCGCTACGCTTGACACAGTGAATAAAGTGATTATAGTTAGAGGGTTTGAGGAACATCAGTCGTCATTTGAGACTCCGTGGCCTGTAGGTAACCTGCATCACTATGACCTGTTGTTTTATGCCCCGATGATTAAAGAAAATATACATAATAGATTAAAATAAAACATTGTTTAAAAAGTATGAAATTTAATAGTTTATTTTCATTTTTAGTGCCAAAGGAGAGCAAGTTCTTTCCTATGATTATTAAGGAAGGCGAGTATTGTTATGAGGCTGCAAAACTGCTTACAGAGTTTTTTGAGCACGGAACAGACCATGAGAAAACCAAAGAGATGTATGCCCGCATCAAGGAGTATGAAATGAAGGGAGACCGTCTTGTAGAGGAGATTTACGGTGAGTTGAATGACACCTTTATCACCCCGTTTGACCGTGAGGACATACATGACCTTTGCGATAATCTTGATGACGTGCTTGACTTTATAACATCGTCAGCCAAGAGAGTAATGATGTTCCAGCCCCATCATATTCCAAAGCGTATGTTTGGTATGGCAGATAATATTCAGCAGGGTTGTGAGGCCATAAACAAAGTGCTGAAACAACTTAACGGAGTAAACAAGCACTCAGATAAGGCATTGGAGCAGTGTAATAAACTACATGAACTTGAGCATGCCGCCGATGACCTTTATGAGCAGTTCATTACAGACATATTTGTTGAGTATGCCAATGATTCTGTTGAACTTATAAAACTAAAGGAGATAATGTATGAGCTTGAAAAGGCTACAGATAAGGCAAAGAATGTGGGTAAGGCTGTAAAGACTATAATTGTTAAATACGCATAAATCTATATGGAAACCCAAATTCTCTGGCTTGTACTCATAATTGTTTTCTGCGTTGGTTTTGATTTTATTAATGGTTTCCACGATGCCGCCAATTCCATAGCCACTGTGGTTTCCACGCGTGTGCTTACCCCTACGCAGGCAGTAATTTGGTCTGCATTCTTTAATTTTGTGGCATTCTTCATAGCCAAATACATAATAGGTGAGTTTGGCGTGGCAGATACCGTTTCAAAGGCGGTGAGGGTTGATGAGCTTACAGCCAACGGCATAGACTTTCTGCCTGTAATATTCTCAGGACTTTTTGCCGCCATAGCGTGGAATCTATTTACTTGGAAGATGGGGCTTCCGTCATCATCATCACATACGCTTATAGGCGGACTTGCGGGGGCGGCGATAGCTGCATACGGTTTTGGAGCCGTTCAAACCACTATTATTCTTACCATTATACTGTTTATTTTTGTTGCTCCGCTTATAGGCTTTATTGCCGGTAATCTTATTATGGTGTTGACTCTCAATCTGTGTAGGAAAGCAAAACCTCACAAGGCGGACAAATGGTTTAAGATGTCACAACTGTTCTCATCGGCGGCTTTAAGTATTGGACACGGCTTGAATGACTCCCAAAAGGAGATGGGTATAATTGCCATAACCATTATTTCTCTTACAACATCGGGAATTGAACTTCCACAATGGATGGCAATGACTGATATGAGTGAACTGCACGATTGGATTCCTATTATATGTTTCACCGCTATTGCCGCAGGTACAATGTCAGGCGGTTGGAAAATTATGAAGACTATGGGAAACAAGATAACCAAGGTTACGCCTGTTGAGGGTTTTTGTGCCCAAACCGCAGGTGCTATAACATTGTTCATAACTCAAATGTTTAAGGTACCTGTAAGTACAACACACGTAATTTCAGGAAGTATTATGGGTGTAGGTGCTGTAAAGCGTCTTTCTGCTGTGCGTTGGGGTGTTACAGTAGAACTTGTCACCGCTTGGATTATGACTATTCCTATCAGTGCTGTAATAGCAATGGTAGTATATACTATTGTAAGTTTGTTTTTGTAAATTATCATAACTTATGAAAAAGCGTCTGTATTTTTTGTTGTTTTTTTGTACTCTATTTAGTTGTACCACTGTTTTTGCATCGGGGAATGACTGGTTTGAAAAAGACTACAACTTTACTGCTGTACCATCGGGGCAAGGCAAGTTAAACATCAAACTTCTGGTTTGGACATACGGCTCCGGGCATAACCACTGGGCAAGTGACAAGTACTATGACGGCGGTCACGGGGAGCAAGGCAGTTACATAGAGTATTCTGATGACAATGACGCCACTTGGCACAAGATATTCAAGTGGAAGGGTGATAATGATGTAAACAAGTATCAGAAACAAGGTAAGGCTTGGTTCAAAGGGTGTGATGACTCAGGTAAATGGACTGTGAGCAATGCGGCGGACGGGAGCAAACCTACATACGATGGAAACGGCACACAACACGAGACTTCAATAAACCACGGAGGTGGTGAGCGTCAGCCTGTATGGCTTGAACTTGTGTGGTATCCGTCACAGAAATTTGACGGCAAGACAATACATATGAGGGTACACGTCTGTGACGAGCGTTCCAATGACCACTGGAACTACACATACGATTGGGGCAATTACGCAATGGCTGATGCCATTCCTGCACCGGAACTATATACCCCTGCTCTGTATGCCACAGGCAGTGACCCAGGCAGTTGCGGATATGCTATGATTCCATATTCTGTTACAAAACAGCCTAAATCATATACCACTTCATACTCTTCTGCGGTAATTCCGCTTGCGGAGATGGGCGGAACCATATTGGAAACCACCACTGACTCTGTAAAACGTGGTTATCTGGTTAAAATGACAGTCAAGCGTAATGATGAGTCAACGGCTGTAATAAATTCGGCGGCAATAGATATTCCTGCATACCACCGTGTTTATGACTTCAATGTGTCAAAATATATGGAAAAGGTTGATGACCACGATGTATATTTAGGACACAAGCAGATAAGTTGGGTGGTAAAGAAACCTAAGGAAGAGGATTTGGTGGAGTCTGATATGTTTGAAATCCAACGTGCTTATAAAGAGAATTTTGAGGATGCCGTAAGCATTGCCATAGTAAACTATAACACAGACATTATTACAGACACAACCTATACGGCTGATACCTACACATACATATACAATGATGAGAGTGATGAGGCTATCTACAACAGATTAGACCGTACGGCACCTGTATATTACCGTGTACGCAGAACATCTTCATCTACTTGGGGCTGGGACACCCCTTTCGCAGGTAAGGGCAGCCTGTACGCACCAATATACCAGACATCACTTCACTGTGGTTATGGTGTGTATGTAGGAGGATGGAGTATAAGTAAAAGTGATACATTTGATTCTGACCATAAAGTAACCATTATAGGCAAAGAGATAAGCGCCGACACATACAATGATGCGTGGTGGGATGAAAGAGCCACTCTTATTCTAACACGAACAGCAAAGGAGAGTGGTGTGGTGAAGGATATTGTGATACCATTTGACAGTATAAAGAGGAGTTATAAATCGCACGAAAAAATATTTACTTGGTCTGTCAGTTTCAATGATGAACTTCCGAGTCCTTGTCAGCACTATACATACGGTCTGCGTATTGACACTACGGCTACACGCTATCTTATCTCAAAGAATTTTGAATACCAACTTGACACTATTCCTGTAAAAAACAAAGAGCCGTTATATTTTGCCACCGTTCCTGAATTTTCGGAACTTTCAGCATCTGATGGCACCTATAATGAGTATGTGTTGCTTGAGTGGTCAATGCTTGCAGGCGGAGCAGACCATTTCATTATAATGAGAGAACAAGACGGAGAACAGGATACTTTAGCCGTCAATTGTAAGGATTATTTCTACAGAGATAGAACAGGAGCGCCCGGCTACTCCTATAAATATACAGTTGTCGCAGTTCAGAATTGTTCAGGTGAGAGTAAAAGGTCCAAATCAGCATACGGGCGTAAGTCTCCATACGGAACGGTGAAAGGATATGTCAGGTTCTCTAACGGAATAAGTCAATCAGGTGTACAGATAACGGTGGAGCGTGATGATAAAAATAGAGATTGGCCTTCTGTTGTCAATCCTAAATGTATAAAAGATAAATACACCACCTTCACAAATGCTGACGGCAGTTTTACTCTTGATAGCATTGTTTATGCAAAAAGCGGTTCAAAATTCAATATTCAGCCTGTTTCTCAATATGGAGAGTTTTACTATAAAGGGGCGAAGGGTGGCATAGCAAGTGTAGAGATGAATGCCAACGCTCCTACGGCTTCCGGTATAGACTTTACCAATGCGGCGTTTGTGCGTGTGACAGGTAGGGTGTTGTATGATAAATCAACAATTCCTGTACAGAACGCCTACTTTATGATTGACGGAAATGCGGTAACCAATGAATCAGGTAATCTGATACTCTCAGACGCATCGGGTAATTTCGCCATCACCGTTCCTAAGGAGCAGTCATTCAGGTTGCAGGTGGCAAAAGCGGGACACCACTTTGTTAATGACGGTTATCTTAAGATTGAGGGAAGTGATGTCATATCTCTTGAAAAGAACCTTGACGGAGTGCGTTTCTGGGATTCTACAAGAATCAGGCTTATAGGTCGTCTTGCCGGTGGTGATATTCAGGCTTCAAAACCGCTTGGTTTCGGACTCTCAAAGAATAACATAGGTGATGACCTGCAGATGATATTTGAACTTGAAGGTGACAACATATCACATATAATACAGTATGATGATTTAAGCATAACTGAGAAGGATACATTATTCAAGCACCCTGTAGAGGGTCAGTCAACAAATGTAAGGTTCACCACTAAACGTATAGTTGTAAAGCCTGATATAACAACAGGTGAGTATATGGTGGAACTTCCGCCAGTTAAGTATAAGATAGTTCAAGCCACTGCCACTGGTTATTCAACTCTTTTCCCAAATGGCAAGACATCTGAGGTCATTGACCTTACAAACAGTGTGACCACTGATACACTGCGTTATGAATCAATGATACTGCCATATAATGACAGATATAGTCTTACCTACAAGGCTGCTCCACAAATATCCTACCAACAGATACGTTATGGCTCCGCCTCTCAGATGTTTGGTGAGGAAAAGATGCTTCAGACAACCCTTGAGGGCAAGAGAGTGACAATACCTGTGTGCTATACAGATAAAACGGGGAATATCAATTATGTGTTCGGCTACCCTGTATATAACGGAGGAAACACATACTCGTTCGGCATATCCGCTTTTGAAGGTTATTACTATAATAATGATAAGAACAACACTGCTGATGTAGTGCCCCTTGGCGGTAACTTGATTAAGATATACAACGGACTCACAAACAACGCTGAGAGCGTTGAGTATATGCTTGATGAGAAGGGTAGTATAACAGTGTCACTGCCTGTTGATAACAATGCGTTCACTTTAGACGGCACGGACGCGCTGCGTAGCCTTAATGTATCTGTCCTTGTAAGTGGCAAATATGTGGAGGCCAATCCGTTGCAAGCATACGTCACTGGCTCAAGAAGCAAGGGTAAGGATTTCATACAGCATTTGGGTAGTAAAATAATATGCAATGATGTGTTGAGAGACCCGCCTGGAACCAACAGTTACGCATATCGTAGCAAGGGAACCAAATATTCAACAACATACACTTGTAATTTTGATATGGAGTTGGGTACTGAGATGACATTCTCATACGGCTCCAATATGAGTACTTTGGCTGGCGTTCAGACTCCTGCCACATTCAATGGTGTAAGTATGCAAACATCATCCGCGCTTGACTTGCCGCTTAAGTTCACTCAGACTATGCATCAGAGCAACACATATACCTATAATGTTGAACTTGCGGACAGAATTCAGACCGGAGGTGATGATAGGAATGTGGGACCTGACGCTGACATTTACATTGGCTCTGAACTGTGTGCCACAGTAGGTAGGAATGATGCCTTTACAATAATAAATGACTCCACATACAAGGCATTGGAGCCTGCTGTAAAGTCAGGCGGCGTGCGTCACGTGGCATCGGGTACGGATAAGGAGGGTAATAAATTCCATTTGGTAGTTGCTGAGACATTAGTATATACTCCGGGTATTAAATCCACATTCTATTATACACAAAAGCATATACTGACTGTTATTCTGCCTAATTTGTTTGCTGAAAGAAATAAACTTATAAGAAACGGCAGTGAGAGTGATTTGCAGACATTGGCTGACAATACCGGCAAGAGTGTATATATGAATATAAGCTCTAACCCTGACTCTATAGGTATGAAAGGCCATTACAAATGGCTGAAACCAAAAACATCATCAACTCCCGCTCTTGTTGATGAGGTTCAGCAGTATAATGACCTTATGCTTGAGTGGACCAGTATAATAGAGAACAATGAGAAGGCGCTTGTCAACGGAACATTCGGAGCCACAGTTCTGGCTAATCTGTCAGTATCGGCAGGCACACACTACACCCATACAGAACAGGCAAGTGTAAGCCGTGCCTATCAGTTGTATCAACCAACCACGATGGGTGGAACAGGTATGCAATTAGGCTCAAATCTATTATCCGCACTCAAATATTCCTCTAAGTTAGGTAAGTCTGCGGGTACTCTGTTCAGACAACTACAAAAGGCTGTAGGCTCTGCCTCAAAGTCCAGACAACAGGCTAAGAAAGTAGAAGGTTTCGCACCTGGACAGAAATGGTCATTCAGCATAATGCCAATAGTTGATTTGTCTCAGACTCAATCAAATGAGGAGTCTCTTACTAACACATATGAGACAGGATTCTACATAGACCCAGGTGTAAACGGCTACCTTAATGTAACTGTTTTCAGACTTACAAATAACGCATTCAATGACTCCACCAGTGTGGATTGGCGTACAAAAGCGTTTGATGTAACACCGTCTGCAATAAATAACCCTTCATTCAATGTTGCGGACTATGTCTATTATGTAAACGGAGGTGCCACACAATGCCCGTATGAAGGTGAGCGTACCACTATGTTCTACAGACAGGGAACAGTAATAAGCAATGCCACTCAAAAGATAAATGAGGCTCATCTTAAGATAGACAAGAATGAGATCTCTGATGTTCCGCAAGATGAGGCGGCTGTGTTTAATCTAACACTTTGGGAGGAGAGTGATACTAATGAGGGGTTGTATGACACTTATATGAACTATGTACTCTTTGTAGATGATGAGACCAACTCAAAGGGTGCCAAACTCAGCATTGACGGAGCACCTCTTACAAGCCGTACATTCACTATTGCAAGAAACAAGCAGTATAATAAGGTTCTGGAGGTAAGACGCGGTGGTTCTGACTATGATTTTGAGGATATAACATTATTGCTATTACCTGAATGTGACTGCAACATAAATAACTTCAGTAGTGCCGCAAAAGTGGTTCTATCCGTACACTTTATGCCTGAGGCGGGTGATGTCAGTATTTCAACACCTTCTGATAACTGGGTGCTTAACACATTCTCTCCAAAAGACTCAACCGGCTACTATCTGCCTGTTGTAATAGATGGTTTTGATGTGAATTATGACAACTTTGACCATATAGAACTTCAGTACAAGTTGGCTACCCACTCTGATGACAATTGGGTTACTCTGGGCTCATACTACGCTGACCCGGAATTGTATGACAAGGCATCGGGGAACAAAGGAATGATTACAGGTGGTAGAATAGAGAATATACATTTCTATGGTGAGCGTGACCCGATGGAGCAGATGTACAATCTAAGAGCGGTAAGTTTCTGCCGTCACGGAAGCTCATTCATAACTAAGTCATCAAAGGTCCTGACAGGTATAAAGGATACCAAATGTCCGCAACTGTTTGGTTCTGTTCTGCCAAAGAACGGCATATTGGGTGTCGGGGATTACATAAGCATTCCATTCAGTGAGGATATAGCGGGTAATTACTTGGACGAGGACAATAACTTTGAGATTTTAGGTTTCACAAATTCAAGCGGACTTAAGAGTTCCACCTCACTTCAGTTCACAGATACAGAGAACTCTTATGCTGTAAGTAATGATACAAGGAACCTGTCAGACAAGGATTTCTCAATTGATATGATGGTTTGGCCTGATAATTCAAACACACATATGACCTATTTTGCGGTGGAGACAGATGATGTGGTTGAGTTTGGTCAGACCGAAGACGGTTGCCTATATGCCAACATAGGTGGTAAGTTTGTAAAGTCAAAACCGTTTGACCCAATGCTTACATTCACACGTGTTATCCTGACTTATGATTCGCAGACAGGTAATACCAAATTCTATGTGGGTAACAAGGATATCACAGACTCTGATTTCATTACCGTTAAGAATTTCAGGGGTGTAGGTAAAATATATTTAGGTAGGAGTCTTGAGTCTCAAGCCAGGTTCAAGGGTCGTATGTTTGAGACAAGACTTTGGATTAAGGAACTCACTCAAGGTGAGATAACTGTTACCGGCAACCGCCGTCTCACAGGTTATGAGCGTGATTTGCTTGCCTATTATCCTATGACAGAGGGCAAGGGCAGAGAACTTAAGGATAAGGCTAACGGTAATAACGCTGTGTGCAACAATACTAGTTGGAATGTGCCTGACGGGCTCTCAGTTCAATTCAAAGGTGAGGATGGTTTGAAACTAAAAGGAGATAAATTCTCAAGAACAGAGTATCAGGATTTCTCACTCTCATTCTGGTTCAGGACTCACGGCAAATCAACTGGTAACGCCGCCCTGTTTGCCGCAGGAAGAGGTGATTCCACGGAACTCTCCGCTGAAGACAAACTATTCATTGGATTTGAGGATGGAATATTGGTATTACGCCAGAACGGTAAGTCCATAACTACTAATGGTACATACGATGATGGTGAATGGCATCATTACGCACTGACTGTAAACCGCACGTTCAACATAGGCGGCATATTTATTGACGGTAAGTCACTTAATCAGTTTGACGCCTCATTAATACACGGATTGGCTTCGTCAGATGTCTATCTTGGCGCTTGTCATTGGTTTACAAAAGACGAGTCTGGCGCTGTTATTGAGAAGGAGGATAAATGTCTGTTTAAAGGATATATAGCACATTTGGCATTCTGGGAATCAGCATTGTCAGGTAACTTTATAACAGGTTTCTATAATTTGGCTCCTACAGGAAAGGAACTTAACCTTTTGTGCTATCTGCCGTTCTCACGCAGAGTTGAGTCAAGTGCCGGTGTCTATGAAACTGTATTCAGCCCGCTTAACGGAGTATATACAATGACCACTAACGGTGAGTATGTACTTTCAAATGACACGATTATAGTTACTGATATTGAAAAGGCAAAACAGTTCGCATCTAAGGAGAAGGCACCTGTAGTGGAGTCATCGGGGATAACAAAAATGAATTTCTCTTGGATGGGTAACGGCAACCAATTGGTTGTTAACTTGAATATGCTTGACTCAGAGATAAACAAAAACAATATATTCATAAATGTGCGTAACGTGGAGGATTTGCATGGCAACCAACTTGTTAATCCTATAACAACCACTTTGTTTGTTGACAGAAATCACGTCAAGTGGGCGGAGAATAAGATAGATATTCAGGTACCTTATAAGGAGACTGCTGTGTTTGACGCAAGAATTATGAATATTGGAAGCACTACCGCTGTGTATGTTATAGATGGTATGAGTGAGTGGCTGACTACTGATGATGCGTCATCAACAGTAGGACCTAATGATTATAAGGATGTGCGGTTCACAATAGGTAATACCCTTGATGTGGGTGAACATACGAATATAATCTACATAACAGACCAAAACGGTTTGTCTGAACCTTACATTGTGAAGGTTCACGTGGTAGCCGATGAACCTGAATGGAATGTTGACAAGAATAAGTATCGTGAGACTATGAACCTATATGGTGTTGTGATGCTTAAGGATAAGGGAGAGTCCGCCACACCTATATTTGATAAGGACAAAGATGATTATGTGGCTGCCTTTATTGACGGCGAGTGCGTAGGCAAGCAGAATATAGGCTATGAGAATAATAAGAGTTATCTGTATATGACTATCTATGGCTATGAGCCAATGCAGAACAAGTCTGTAAGGTTTACTCTTTGGAGAGCAAGGGAGGGCCGTATATATCAACTAGACTTGTCTGAGAATGTTGTATTTAAGGAGAACGCTGTTGTGGGAAGCGCTGATAATCCTGTGGTTATGACCACATCATTAATGCAAATACAATCAGTGCCGCTTGCGTCTGGCTGGAACTGGGTTTCATTTAATCTCAAACCATTCTCATCAGGACATTTCTATGACGCCTTCTGTTTTGACTATACGTTTGCAAAGAATGATATGATAAAGACTTATAATGAGTTTTCAACATTCAACGGCTCTCAATGGTATGGTACTCTTGGTAACTTTAACCATAAGAGGACATATATGTTCCGTGTTGAGAGTCAGGGCAGTGTTGGCATTATGGGAAATGCCTTGACCTCTGAGTCTGACCGCACCATTCTTTTGCATCACGGTTGGAACTGGATGCCATATTTATGCACTAACATAAGAACTGTGGCTGAGGCTTTGAGTAATTATTATGATAATGCGGCTGAAGGTGATATTATAAAGAGTCACTCTGAGTTTGCAATGATGACAAAAGACCATAAGTGGGTAGGCTCTCTAACTCACCTAAGACCTGGTGAAGGCTATATGCTATACAGGACCAATCTTACAGATGTTAACTTTATGTATGCGGAATCTCCGGTTCAAAGTTCAGAGCCTTCCGCACTCAGAACTGCGTTCGCAGGAAGTTATGCGGAGAATATGCCGGTTATTGCAATAGCCACACTTCCTGGCGGAGAACGCTCTGTAGAGGGTGATTTACTGCAGGCGTATGATAATGATGAGTTGGTTGGAGAGTGCCGGGCGAACGAACAGGGTGTTTTCTTCCTGATGACAAGCGCTAAGGATAATGCCGGTTTGAAATTCAGTCTGACACGTAACGGAGAACAACGTACGGCACCTGAAATTATAAACTTCAGTTCAGACAAGTTCATTGGTACTGTTGAAGACCCGTATGACATTAATTTTAACGCATCAGCAAGTGCTACTCCAAGTCCGTTTACTGATTATATTGATTTCAGTGTTACGGCAAAAGAGGGTGATATTGTTTATATTGATGTATTTGCTTCAGATGGCAGATGTGTGCTTTCTCACTCCGAGCAGGCACTATCTGAACACTATTCATATACATTCAGCGGTGCCGGTTCATTTGCAACTGGTATCTACTCTGCTGTAATAAGAGTCCAGGATAAAACATATAATTTCAAACTGATTAAAAAATAGAGTATGAAAAACATTATTATAAAGATTTTATGTGTCTCTCTGTTGGTTGTTCTTGCCTGTTGCGGCAAAAAGAAGGAACCTGACCCTACTCCGGATCCGACACCGGTTCCAGACCCTGTGCCCACTTGGTCAATAACTCAGACCAACCCAGACTATACGTCAAGTATGACTATGATTATGGCTATGCCCGGGTCATTTACTGTGACAGAGAATGATATGATGGGCGTGTTCTCAGGTGATGAGTGTGTGGGGCTGGCAAAAAAACCTGTCTCAACACCGTATGGATACCGTTTCTTCATATACGTCATCAAGCCTATGAATCCAGACCTCTTTTTAGATGTGAAAATGTATAGTTTTGACAAGCAAAAACTATATGTTAAAAACAATTATTGCAAATATTGGGTGGATGATGTGCTGGGCACTTTAGAGCAGCCAATAGTATTTGAGCCATAGAAGCCGCCGTATTTAGTTGTGCAAGTAACGTCATTGGTTGATAATTGCGCCGCAGAGGGTTTTGAAGCCGAACACGGGCTGAGCCTTCTTATTGCGATGGATTGTGGCAAAAAGTTCCTTTTTGACACAGGACAGAGTGGTTTGTTCATTAATAACGCACATAAGGCAGGAGTTGATATCTCGGCGGTTGACGCTTGTTTCATTTCACACGGGCATTATGACCACGGCGGAGGCATCGGGGCGTTCTTAAATGAGAATCTAAAGGCTAATGTTTATATTGACAGTCAGGCGTTTAAGCCTCGCTATTCTCTCCACGATGACGGGCTGCACAGCATTGGCATAGATAAGAACTCGCTTAACGGTAAGCGTTTGGTTTTGTGTGATGAAACAGTGACACTTCCGTGCGGCATCAGTTTTTTCTCAGGGGTTAAAGGTGATTGTTTGATGCCATCGGGGAATAAAAGGTTGAAAGCCGCTGACAAGGTTTCTCAAGATGCCTTCCCTGATGAGAGAAGTCTTTTGATAGAAGAGAACGGCAAGTTATTTCTCTTTGCCGGTTGCGCGCACCACGGTATTGTAAATATAATAGAGCGTGCTATGGAACTCACAGGCAAGATTCCGTCATACGTTTTCTCAGGATTTCATACGGCAAACAGCGGGCTTGATATGGTGGGGGAGAGTGCGTATATTAACGCTCTTGCTCAGCGTTTGCTCACTTATAAGGATTGTATGTTTTATACAATGCATTGCACCTCATATTCCGTATATCTGCGTTTGCGTGAGATTATGGGGGAGAGAATCAATTATTTGAGTTGTGGGGGAAAAGTATTTTTTTAAAAGATATAAGTTATGTTTAAATCTATTAAAGTTTTAGTTTTAACGGCAGTGTTTTTAGCGTCTGATATAATGGTTGCGTTTGCGTACAATAATGGTGTCAGCGTTAAAGATGTGTCAGTATCTGATACTACAAGTGTAGGGGGAAAGTTTATACTTCCTGATTGTGATGCTCAAGTTACAATGTGTACTGTTGTGTTGCCAAAGGGTGCAAACACAGGTTGGCACTATCATAAGAACCTTGTGTTCGCTTTTGTTGAGAAGGGAACACTAAGGGTAGAGACAGAGGACGGTTACACAGATTTCAAGGCAGGCGATAATGTTTTTGAAATGCAAAACAAGATACACGTAGGCAGAAACATTGGTAAGGGCAAGGTTGTGCTGAAGGTGGTATATGTTGGCTGCAAGGGCGTTGAAAACTCAATTATGGTTGATGCTATAATCAAGCGGCAGCAGGCTCAAAAATAAAAGTTGTATGTTTTTCTTTGGACTTATTTCATTAATTGTTGTATCTGCATTTGTGTTTCTTGTTCCAAATGTAGTATGGTTTGTTGTGTGGCTGCTGTCCAGAAGTTGCGGTTTTCAAGTTTCATACGCTCCGTTTGCGTGGAGCGGTCTGGCGCTTGTCTTTGTCTTATGGTGCCTTGTGTTGTATGGTTATTATGTGGGGCGTTTCAAACTTGATATAAACAGGGTGGAGTACCATAACACATCACTTCCTCCTGCTTTTAACGGCTACAGGATAGTCCATATAAGTGACCTTCACCTTGACTCATTTGGCACACATACAGAAGCACTTGAGAAGGTGGTGGACTCTATTAATAATCTAAAGCCTGACCTTGTCTGCTTTACCGGTGATATTGTAAATCTTAACCCCGATGCCATAAAGCCTTACATTCCCATTATAAGTGGTATAAGAGCAAAAGACGGGGTTGTCAGCGTATTAGGTAACCACGATTTCTTCATATATTCACGAGAGTTTGTAACAGAGGCTCAGAAAGATTCAGCCACAGATGAAATTGCCAGAATAGAAGAGTCTATGGGGTGGCGTGTTTTGCGGAATGAGAATATCTGTGTACACCGTGGTGGTGATTCAATAACTATAATCGGGGTGGATAACATAAACAGCTCAAACCAAGGTTTTAAGACCATTAACCGTGGCGATTTACCTAAAGCGATGAACGGTACAAGCGGATTCCGCATACTGCTTAGCCACGACCCTTCACATTGGCGTGCGGAGGTGCTTCCGGATACAGATATTCCGCTAACCCTTAGCGGACACACTCACGCCGCCCAGATGCGAATTTTTGGATGGACCCCCGCCTCTCTTATGTTCCCCGATGCCCAAGGGTTCAGTGATGAAGGTGGTCAGACTCTCTATGTGAACATAGGCATTGGCTGCACACTGCCGTACCGTATTTGGGCGAATCCGGAGGTTACAGAGATTACACTGAGAAGGTGAGTTACCTCATCACCATTCTAACAAGTTTTTCCTTAAAGGTGCTGTAGGGTTGGTAGCGTATTGAAAGGTCTATCCAATTCTTTTTGTCAACTATGCTGCGGCGATGCGTGAACGCCTCAAAGCCCGCCTCATTATGGTATGAACCCATACCGCTCTCACCAACGCCGCCAAACGGCATATCGGTGGCAAGATGAATCATAGTGTCATTTATGCAGCCGCCACCAAAATGGCAACTCTTCATAAATTTTGACTCCACAGCCTTGTCATTAGTGAAAAGATACAAGGCAAGCGGGTGCGGATTATCCTCAATGTATGAGATTATACTCTCTAAATCATCATATTCAATTATAGGCATCACAGGTCCGAAAATCTCTTCTCCCATAACCTTGTCATCAAAGGTAACTCCGTCCATAACAGTCGGGGCTATTTGAAGAGTGGACAGATTTGACGCTCCGCCGTAAACCACTTTGTTCTCATCAATTAATCCGAGTATGCGGTCAAAATGCTTGCGTGTGATTATTTTCCCGTAACCAGGGTTGTTGATAGGGTCTTTGCTGAATTGTCTTGTAATTTCCTCTTTAACGGCGTTAATGAATGCCTCTTTAACGCTTTTATGGCACAGAATATAGTCAGGAGCCACACAGGTTTGTCCGCAGTTGAGGTATTTTCCAAATACAACTCTTCTTGCCGCCAACTTTATATTTGCTGAGGCGTCAATAATGCAGGGGCTTTTGCCTCCAAGTTCCAGAATAGTGGGAGTAAGATGCTCAGCGGCGTGCTTTAGTACCACCTTGCCCACTACTTTGCCTCCAGTAAAGAATATGAAGTCAAACTTCTGGCTTAATAGAGACTGGTTCTCATCTCTGCCTCCCTTTACTACAGAGACAAGTTCAGCCGGGAATATCTCACTAATCATATCACACAATACCTGACTGACGGAAGGTGCGTAGGCTGATGGTTTCAGAATAACGGTATTTCCTGCGGCAATAGCATAAATCAATGGCTCTAATGTGAGCAGGACAGGGTAGTTCCACGGACTCATAATCAGTACGGTTCCGTATGGAGTGGCAGATGAGAAGCATTTTGAATGGAACTGCACAAGTGGCATTCTGTAGCGTTTGTCAGCCATCAGTGACTTCAGATGTTTAAGTGTCCAAGTTATTTTTGACAAGGTGAGTCCTATTTCACAGACATAACCCTCAAAAACACTCTTACCCAAATCTGTTTTCAGTGCATCGCTCAAGGCTGTCTCATATTTGTGAACTCCATTTCTTAAAGCAATAAGCCATCCCTTTCTTACACTATAGTCAAGCGTGGCTCCGCTTCTGAAATATTTTCTCTGACTCTCAACTAATGATTTTATCTCCTGTTCTGTCATAGCGGGGTTGTTAATGTTTTTACTATGCGAAAGTATAAAATAATTCAGAAAATAAAGAGATTATTTTTGTAAATTTGTGTTAACCCCACCCAAAGGCTTTTGTGGGCTTGTTATACAACTAAAATTATTTGTGAAAAATCAGAAAATGTGTTATATTTGTATTTGCATATATGTGTATGCTTGTTATAAAAGGACATAATTATGATAAAGAATGTTGGAATAAGGAATAGTACCGCAGAATTTCTTATGTTTGTGGCTGACGGGAAAGATGATGGTATTCAGGTTGCATATAAAGATGAGACCATATGGTGTACACAAAAGGCTATGGCACAGCTATTTGATGTAGATAGGTCTGTAATAACAAAACACCTTAAAAATATATTTGACATTTCTGAACTACAACAAGAAGCAGTATGTGCAAAATTTGCACATACTGCTTTGGACGGCAAAACATATAACACTCAATTTTATAATCTTGATGCAATAATTTCTGTAGGTTATAGGGTTAATTCAGTTAGAGCCACTCAGTTCCGTCAATGGTGTACTATGGTTCTACGGCAATTTGCCATACGTGGGTACGTCATAGATAAGAAGAGAATGGAGAACGGCACAGTTATAGGGGAAGACTATTTTGAACATTTGCTTTCTGAAATCAGAGAAATACGCTTGAGCGAGCGTCGTTTCTATCAGAAATTAACAGATATTTACGCTACGGCAATAGATTATAATAAGGATGCTCCCATCACACGTTTGTTTTTTCAAAAGATGCAAAATAAAATGCATTATGCGGTACATAGACATACTGCTTCTGAACTTATAATGGAACGTGCCAATGCTGACAAGGAAAATATGGGGCTTACCACTTGGGAGAATGCTCCTAACGGAAAAATAGTCAAATCAGATGTTACGATAGCTAAAAATTATCTAAAAGAAAATGAGCTTGAAGATATGGGAAGACTTGTCAGTGGTACACTTGATTTGGCAGAGCGTATGGCAAAAAAGCACATTCCTATGACAATGGAGGATTGGAATAATCGTATTGATTCCATTTTGGCGGCTGGAGGTGATGACGTGCTTAAAGGTGCAGGAACAGTTACCGCAGAGCGGGCAAAGGAATTCGCTGAAACTGAGTTTGAAAAGTTCCGTATAATTCAGGATAAATTATTTGTGAGTGATTTTGATAAATATAGTCATAACGGAAGACTCCCTGAAATTCCACAAGAATAGGGTAGCCCCACCCAAAGGCTTTTGGTGGCTTGTATTTAGGTGGAAAATCTTTTTGCGGAAAAATAGTTTGCAATTAGGAAAAAGTTTGTAATTTTGTAGAGTTATTATGTTTCAGCCACTCTCTAAATCAGGCCTTTGCATATTTGATTTAGATGGTACAGAACTATAGAAGCAAAGGATAGTCTATAGGCTAATTTGAAAGGTAACACTTTAGTGGTCGTTAGCACATAATAATTTTTTCTTTAACAGCGATTCTGTGTTGTACAGAGTCGCTGTTTTTATTAGATAGCACTCTTTCCCATTGGAATCAACACACATTAACCTAACGGCTGCAACATTATTTTGCCACGAATAAGCAAAGGTACTGAATTTTGCAGTAACCGCCAAATAAAATTACATATAACTCGCTGATTATCAAATTGTCATAAAAGTTTAATTTTTGTAATTGCAGAAACCTCACATAGATAGAAGTTTATGAGGTTTTTTGTCGTAAAATCGTCTTATTACGACAATTTTTGTATTAAATTAGGGAATAGAGTAGTACACCCCAAAGGCTTTTGCGGGCTTGTATTTAATATTGGGGTTTAAATTTGCATAAATAAAAATTTTGGAGTATTTTTGCATTAAATTTATGTGAATAACTATAGTATGGTTTTAGTTAAAGATAGTAAATTAAATAGGCTACTCACAGAAGGGATACCGCATGGTCTCTATTTTTCATCTTGGTTAACCTCAAATGGGTGGTCTAATCAATTAGTTAAAAGTTACTGTGAGAACGGCTGGTTGGAAAGACTTTGCCGCGGTGTTTATTTCCGTAAGGGAGATAATCCGCAAGCGTATGCCGCTATGAGTTGCAATCTAACGCAGGTGGGTAAAAATTTGCATATAGCAGCCCATTCGGCTTTAGAACTGCACAGGTATATGCATTATGTTCCTATGGGTAAACCTCGTTTGATGGTAGCCTTGCATAGCAACTACGAGGCACAATGGCTAAAAATGGATATATTTGACTTCACCATAGTGCCTGTAAGAATGGATGCATACAATAATGAAACAGAGAATTTCGGATACCAAGAGTTGGAATTACCTGTTTCATCGGCAGAGCAGGCATTTGCAGAGTGTTTACAATTAGCACCTAAACACTATAGTTATATGGATTTGTACTATCTTATGGAAATGCTCAATACATTACGCCCAAAAAAGGTGGAACAAGTGCTGCAAAACTCCAGTCAGCGTGTAAAGCGGTTATATCTGTATATGGCAGAGAAAGCGAAACATATATGGGTTGAAGACATTGATTTAACCAAAATAGGGTTGACTGGCTCGCCGCTCAGTGTCACTGCTGGTGGTACTTTTGTTAACAAATATAAGATGACTATCCCCACAGAATTAGTTGAATATGAATAATCCCTTAAATGATTTAAAATAATTTGGTTTTGATAAGCTGTTCAGAAGTATGTTATGCTTTTCTGTCGTTTATGGTCATTAAATCAAAATACATCATACGAGTATTTAAGACTTCACCCAAACGTAGATTACGAAATTTGTCAAACCCATAGTTAGAGAGCGGAACGCTGCATAATAGTATCGAAAGTGCGTAATGCCTCACGCATATCAATGCGAGGAGTTTTCTCTGACATCGCTTTTTCAAAGCGCTCTGCAGCGTCACCAGTTAATGTGGGAATAGGTTTTGCTGAGTACATACTACGTGTCTATATAAATATCACTTGCGAAAGTACACCAAATTTTTAAATTATGCAAAATTTAAGGTAAAATAGTTTTGTTTTGCTTTATTTGTCATACTTGTGCTTGTTGCGTAGTTTCAATAAAAGCAAATCCCTGAAATTGTTTCAGGGATTTGCTTAAATAGTCAATAGTTATTAATCTTTTGAAGATTATTCATTGACCGTTGATACAAGTGAGTCCGCATTCATATCTATTTTATACCATACTCTATGCACATATTGTTTGGTAGCTACGGTAGAAAGACAATAAATGCCAATAAGTTGGTACTTTCCATTTGTATTTTTAAACAGAGCAAAAACAGTTGTTAATGGTGTGTTCCCAAAATCTTCAAATATTGTTGAATTGTCAGATGTAATATTAACATTAAAACCTTTATCAGGTACTACTTCAAAACATTTTGCTTCTGGCAGGTTTATTTTCGCCCATTTTTCTGGAAAATCAGTAAACATTTCTTTTACTTGAATTTTTTCTCTTGGTTCCATAAGATTTTATATTTTAAAATTTCCCCTACTCACTCATATCGGCTTTTCGGGTTACTCCGTTTATAATTTTGGTTGTAAATATGACAAAGTTATCGTTCCCATAATTAAATTCAATCCCTCAAGCAACGCACAGATAGTCCACATTCATCCTTCCTGTCTCCGATGTCTTCAACGATGTCGCCGTTACTGAGGTACCAGCTGTGAGCGGAGTCGCTACGGCTCTCAGCTGGAGTAGCCGTCCAGAATCTGGTAAAGTGGCCAACATCGTACACACTACTACTTTCAAATGCTACTGCTACGCCTGTCGGCAGAGCCGCAAAACCATACGTATCTAAGCCTGGTTCGTAGTAACTATCTCCGCTGTACCAGCCAGAGGTTGTTTTGAGATATTTGCAAACTTCATAATCTTCTGATGTGAGACTCTTATCTTTGTATATGTAGTCACACAACGTCTGCCACTCCGCTCTTGACGGTACGTGCCACCCGTTGGGGCAGATGCCCTGACGGTTGCCGCTGAATGCGGTTGTCTGCTTTTCTCCGTCAGCAACGCCTACAGCCGCAGCCCAGTTGTAGAGGTAACCAAACTTCTTAATCTGTGCGTCAGTAAGATTGCCAGAATAATCACCATATTTAGTATTCCACTTGCTCTTGTCTGACGCATCGGTGAAGTATGGGGTATATGTGATTCTCTTTAATGTTGGGATGGTGTATCTTCCCTCTTTGTATGCTTCAGACTCAGTGTCGTACTTTGAGCAACGGTAGTTTTCCGCCATCCATACCTGTGCACCTATGGTTACCTGTGGATAATCTGAAGCATTACACTTCTCAACTCCTAATCTTACTATTGTTGTTGAAGTTTTTATTCCAAATGCAGTAGTTAATGTAACTACAGCCGTGTCGGTTTTAAGGCTTGTGTTTTCTGAAACTGTTACCGCAATTGTTCCATTCCCGCTACCAGAAGAAGTTGCTAGCGTTGCCCAACTCTGACTGCTTGATGCAGTCCAGTCTGTGTTTGATGTTACAGCCATATCAATAGTGCCACCTTCATACCAAATTTCTTTTTCTGTAGGACTAACTGAAATTCTGTCGCCCTCACGTATTATTGAATAAGAACTTGTATTGCCTCCCATTGCATAAAATGTCAAACTGGCGTACTCGGCATATCCATTAGGATTTGCATCCACCTCTATTTTAATAGCACTATTAAACTCTCCTAAATTTGGTGATACCCTAGCCCAGCCCTTGTTGCATTCAACACTCCAGTATGTGTTTGATGACACATTTGCATCTATTGTCCCTCCCTTTTTCGCAACCACTGTTCCCCACGGTTCAAGATCGGCTAACACATATTCGTCATTAACAGAGACATTAACCGTAAGTTGTTTCTTAGTTCCGTCTGCAAGTTCCACTGTAACATATTCTGTGTAAGGCTTTGTGTCCGCATTTGAAACCGCAGATACATTGATTGTGGCACTGCCTGTACCTGATGATTTTGAAAGCGTCAGAGCGGACGGGTCGCTGACTGTTGCCGTCCACGCTTGATCTGTCTCTCTATTAAGAGGGAATCTTCCGCCAGTGCTTGCCAGATTCTTTACCTCGGGTTCAATTTTCAGCGAGCCTGGCTCTGTTCCTGCAACTGTCAGAATCAACTGCTTGTACATTCCATTTTTTGCTGTTACGGTAACTATGGCAGAGTACGACTTAGAGCCCGTATTCTCCATTGCGGTAACAGAAATATCATCAGAGCCTGTGCCTGTTGTTTTTGAGAGTGTTACTGCAATAGGATTATTGACCTCCGCTTTCCAAGTCTGATTAGTGGTTATGCCAAGAGTGAAACTGCCACCCTTGCTGTCAAGTTTTTTATTGTATTCTGATAATTCAAGAACAGTTGGAGTTTCAAAACCGATACTGTCCAAATCTGTTACTGGAAGGCTTACGTGATTACCTGAATGTGAGTACATCCAAATTTTTCTCTCTGCTGTTGCGGTAAGTGCCAATAGTGCCGCAAGTGTTGTAATTACAACTAATAAAGTTTTTTTCATGGGTTTATGGTTTTAATTTGTTTTGTTTATTTTTTACGTCATCTTGAGCGTTAGCGAAAATCTACTAAACATTATGAGATTCTTCGCACTTCGTGCTCAGAATGACGGAGAAGCAACGCCTATTCTGTGTGTTACTCCATTCACTACCACTGTATATGCCCCTGCTATGGTAACCGTGCACTCACAATGCTGTGTGCGTATGCAGTCGCCAACCTGCTGTCCAATGGTGTTGTAGAACAGGATTTCACTCTCCTTATCACAATCCACAACTATGGTCTTGCCTCGTGTATAGATATTCACTTTGTTATCATTAACATCATTTGTAGATGTGGTGAGTGTTTCAAATGTACCTTTTTGCTCATCTATCACCTCATCGGCAGAGCCGAGTGCCTGCATTGTATAGTCATACTTGTGTCCTGCCTCAAGACCTGTTACAGTAAAACTGAATATTGTCTGTGCCGTCTTTTGTACTAGTCCTTGCGGATTAAAGTCTATGTTTATAAGCTGACCGTTGCTGTTGAAGGTAAGTGTACATAACCTTTCTGTCTGCGTGTCATCCTTGTAGATTATAAGTTGGTAGGTTAACGCTCCTGGAATTTGCGGCCAAGTGAATGTGGCAGAGGTTTCACTAGGTTCAATCTCAACCTCCTCCTGTGGCTCATCTTTTGTAACTTCTCTAATCAGGGTTTTGATATTCCCTACAGACTTTGTACCATCGTTGAAATTTACATTTAGTGTAAGAACATCGGCATACGGGTCTTCTATTTTGGCACTCTTAAACGAGTCAAAAGCATACGTGGTACGCACTCCGTTTGCGGTTATTGTTATCAGAATCTCCTCTGCAAGTGTCAGCTGAGAGAAGCATAGTGATGCAAACAATAAAATAAACAGTTTTGTTTTCATAGGTTATAAGTTGTTAATAGTAATGATTTATGTCAATGATGTTTTATTATTGGGAATTTGATTATTAGATTCAAGTTTCTTCCAAACTGCAATATATATGTCTGATTTACTGCTTATTTCTAAGCCAGGTTCATATATTGATCTGGGATTTACACTAGGTTTACACCATAGTGCCTCGTATATTTCGTATGTGTCCAGAATTTTGATATACTTGGGTCGCTTGTCTGCTTTGTCTTTAGAAGAATATTCAATTCTAATACAAGCACAATTATCTGTGCAAGAGATCAAATAATATGTGTCATTAGAAATTTTTTTTACTGGTTCATCAACACTATTAACGTTTAAATATAAGCCTCCTTGGGCCCCTGATGGCTCAAGTTTGGTGCGTGTCGGATGTTTGGTGGATTGTATATTTTCTTTTGTCATGATAAAGTGAGTTAAAATTGTGCCAAACACTTTCAGGTGGTTTGGCTTGACCTTTAATTTTTATTTTGTAACAACTTGTAAATCTCATCCAATTTTTGATAAATAGCCGCTAAATAATTTGGTTCTTGTGGCATGTTAAATTTCATTGGTTTCTGTGTTAGAAGTCCAGATGTTGATTGTTTTTTCTCTAAATCGGAAAGAATATCTGGATTCATAGAACCCAATGCTAGTTTTTCTATGTCGCTTTTTGCCATAATTTTAAATATTTATAATTTCCCCTACTCATTTATATCGGCTTTTCGGGTTACTCCGTTAAGATTGAATTGTTTGTTTGTTATACTTTACTTACTGTATTTATCTCATTGGCATCTTCAAATTTTACGTTCTCTTTCTCCTTTCAAGCGAATTGACTTTCTCTGTTCTTGAATTTCTATACCATCAAGACTTTTGGCAAAGAGTAAAAGTGAACTTTCCTTATCAAGTACAAACAAACCAAGAACTTTATTTAAGCGTGGACAAAAAAAACGTACCACCTTTGTTTTATTCTTGTGTAACGCCCTCGTAAAGCGCAAATAGCGAATAAAAGCAAAAGCAGCACGCCTATAAAATGCGTACTAACAACTGCCAATTCATGCTATTTGTTTGTAAAGTTTACGAGGTTTTACACAAAAAGAATTGGTATGTCAGTAAAAATAATAAGGTTGTTCGCTAACTACCTGAGTGCAAATATATGCAAATAAAAGTAATTTTGCAAACCTTTTCATATTATTCTGCTGCCTTTGCCATTGTGGGCATCGGGTAGCAAAATTAGGAAATAGAGTAGTGCAAGCTAAAGGCTTTTATGGGCTTGTATGATAAAATCATCGGAACGCAAAATTGTTTGCGTTCCGATGGCTTTTAGGATGAATGTTTCTTGTTGTAATCAGTGGTTTACTAATAGGTTTCTCTTTGAGAGCCGTATGGACCCCAATATCTTGTTTTGGTTCCGTTTTTGTACGTTATAATTACTGCATTTGCCACCCATTTGGCATCAACAATTCCACTGTCATCTGCTAATGATTGCTCATAACCTCTTTCATCTTTCACATAAACAGTGTTGTTCCTGATTTCTACTTCTTGCCTCACTAAAAATTCACGAGGCCATTCTGATGCATGCATAATGATTAAATAATTTAAAATGGTTAAAAATTTTGAAAAGTTTATAGCGTTCTCTTATTGTTGTCCCGCCCATGAACATATGACACCTAATAAAAAAAGTCCTAATAGAGCGATTATGCCAACAGTAATATCATTTGAAAAAAATCTCTTGATTAGTCTTTTTTTATTATATGCAAGCGCTTTTTTGGTAAATTCGGCATCAGGATATGTTGATTTTGCTATTTTAACTAATCTATCATAGCGTATCTTCCACGCCTCACAAATCATAGTGGAGCCCTTTTTCCAATCTATTTTTTTTATTTGTTCTTCTAATGGAGAGTCTTTACCTCCTTCGTCTTCCATAGTTGGTGGTTCCATTACATATACAATCTGTTCTGTTTCCATTTCCATCTTGGCTTCTTCCAGCATTGATTGGCATTCAATTTCATCTTTAGGTAATGGTAATGACTTAATTTTAAGAACTTCAGGTTTTGCCTTGTCTATTAATGCATTTAATTCTTGTTTGCTTTGATTGAAAATAATGATGTTCCTTTCTCTGGAATTACCTGCTTTTTCAATCTTTAGCCTTTCCAAAACAACTTTTTTTTCAAGTTCCGCTTGCTCTTTCTTTAGCTTGATTTCCTCGCGTTCTGCACTGTGAGCTCTTCTGTCATTTAATTGGTCGCCCACAAAATTTGTAAAATCTCCCATATATAGTAGGTGTTTATAGTTTCCCATCCTTTAAGGCGAACAGGTGTTTCCTTTATGTTTTTTCAAAGTGCAAATATATGTTTGCCTTGTTTTATTTCAAAGGCTTGCATAGGCTTGTTTGTTTATTATGAAATCAGAAAATAAATTTGTACAAGTAATATTCTATTACACCGACTATGAACAAGCCTATGCCAATGCCAATTGCAATAGCTGTATATTTAAGAATTTTTATAATTAATTTTTTCCTATTATAGGCAAGTGCTTCTTTTGTGAATTCAGCGTTAGGGTATTTTGATTTTGCTATTTTAACCAATTTGTCAAAACGAATCTTCCACGCTTCACAAATCATAGTGGAACCTTTCTTCCAATCTATGTTATTAACTTGTATTGCTAATGTAGATGTTACATCTCCTTCGTCTTCCATAGTTGGTGGTTCCATTACATATTCAATATGTTCAGTTACCATCCCCATCTTGGCTTCTTCTATCATAGATTCACATTCAAATTCATCTTTAGGCAATGACAACGCTCTTATTTCAAGAATTTTAGGCTTTGCCTTGTCTATCAGTTCATTTAGTTTTGTTTTGCTCTGATTGAAAATAACGATATTTCTTTCTCTGGATCTGCCAGCTTTTTCAATCTTTAGACTTTCCATAGCAACTTGTTTTTCAAGTTCCGCTTGCTCTTTCTGTAATCTAATTCCCTCGCGTTCTACGCTCTGAGCTCTTCTGTCGTTTAATTGGTCGCCCACAAAATTTGTAAAATCTCCCATATATAGTAAGTGTTTATAGTTTCCCATCCTTTAAGGCGAACAGGTATTTCCTTGTGTTTTTCAAAACACAAAGATATGTTTGCTTCGTTTTCCACCCAAAGGCTTTTATGGGCTTGTTTTGGTTAGTGGATTTAGTGGTTGTAACCGAAAAATAATAGTAAAATTAGCGGTTATAACCGAAAAATCTTCCAAAATATTTGTTTTTCTCATACAATGTAACTAATTTTGCCACAAAATACCATTATATTATGATACATAGATTGTTGACAGATGTACTAAAGGCTTCCTCCTTGCAAAAGATATATGTTATACTTGGACCTCGTCAAGTAGGCAAAACCACTATGCTGGAGCAGTTGAAGCAGCCAAATGATTCCATACTGATGATGAATTGTGACAATTATGACGACAGGCTCTTGTTAGAGGGTAAAACAAAAACTGAACTGAATAATCTGATAGACGGTTATGATGTGGTTATGATAGATGAGGCTCAAAAGGTTACTAATATCGGACTGTCACTAAAAATGCTGGGAGACTTGAAGTCAAGTGCCAGAATATATGTTACAGGTTCTTCATCGTTGCAACTTACCGATGAGATAAGCGAGCCGGCTACAGGACGTTTACTTGAGTATAAAATGTACCCGATGTCATTAACAGAAATGGCACAGCATACGTCGAAGAAAGAGGAGCAAAGGCTATTGCAGGTTCGTATGATATACGGTTTGTATCCTGAGGTGGTTACAAATCCCAAAGATGCCAGACAATTACTGCTGACCATAGCCAATAACTATCTGTATAAGGATATATTGGAGTACAAAGGTATAAAAAAACCGGAGTTGCTTAGAAAACTTTTGGTGGCTTTGGCACTTCAATTAGGCAACGAGGTCTCATATAATGAACTTAGCAATATGCTTGGTGTAGATAAGGAGACAGTGGAGAATTACATAGATTTGTTAGAGAAGTGCTTTGTTGTTTTCAGACTAAACTCATATAGCGGGAACCTGCGGAATGAGATTAAAAAAGGAAAGAAAGTTTATTTCTACGATAACGGGATACGTAATGCAATAATATCAAATTTTGCTCCGTTGGAATCACGCAACGATACAGGGGCATTGTGGGAGAATCTTATGGTGTCAGAAAGAATGAAACATAACGAATATACAGGCAGTTATGCACAAATGTTCTTTTGGCGTACACAGAAACAGAAGGAGATAGATTTGGTGGAGTGGAAAGATGGTATGCTTGATACATTTGAGTTCAAGTGGAAGGAGGGCAAAACTTCAAGTATGCCAAAGGATTTTGCATCGGCGTACCCAAATTCCACATTTAAAACCATAACACCTTCCAACTTCTGGGAGTTTGTGTAAGTCCCCACCCAAAGGCTTTTGCGGGCTTACCATATAGATTCCTCGTAGAATTCAAATTTATTAATGAAGGTTCTTATCTGTTCTCCGTAGAAACCTTTTGCTTTATAACCAAGTCTTACTGCATTGGCATCGGGGGAAAGTTTGATAATGTCAGATAATTTATCGTGGTATCTAATAGTGTAGTTCTCAAGAGATCTCATTGTATTTCTATGATAGAGGTTTTTATCTCTGCAAAATTCCACATACACATCGTGCATCAGATTAAACATAATCATAATGGAGTCTTTGTGATTGGACCTTTTAAAACTTACAGAATCTTCCTGAGACATTGCAAACCAAATGTTTGGGTCTGGTTTTGGTGGCTGGCTTTTTATGTTCTCTGATGTTTCCACTGCGTAGGGAAAGTCTTTAATGTGTCTTCCATACTTACTGGCGTATTCCTCATATAAATTGTCCATTTTTTTAGAGAGTCCTATTTCATGCGGAAAATTGTCTATAATATACATCCGTGCATTATAAAAAGCTTTATCATCCCAACATTTGTATGCGGCACGCTCCCTTATTTTACGTTCATCGGCACATTGCACCGCCTGTTGGTATAATTGCTCATATATCTTTACTACAGGGTCTTCAGTAACTGTATCTTTTGTAACGGTCTCTGCTTTTGTAATGGTCTCCGCTTTTGTAATGGTTTCTTCTTTTGTAACAGTTCTCTCTGTAATGGTTTCTGTTTTAGAAACACTTTTTGTGGTACTATGTCCGCTATCCTTATTTGTAATGGGTTTTATAGTGTCAATACTACTGATGGTATCCGTCTTAAAAACCGTATCTTTAACTATTACAGGGTTCACCTCTTCAGGTGGAGTGGCAGTAGGGTGGTTGTTTGGACTGAACCACCAAAGTGTGGCGGCGATTATAATTAGCGGAAGCAGAAGCAGCAACGCTCTGGCTCTGTCCGCCGCGGCAATGGCACTCTTAATTTCAGAAATATTTTGGTATCGGTGTTTTGGGTTTGTACGCCTGCACTTGCGGCAAATAAATGCGTATCTGTGTGGAAATATTAACCTGATTATTTTGCCTAAGGCATAGATGTCTGTAGGTATATGTGTTTCACCGCCATTTGTCTGCTCAGGAGATGCGTATTGCTTTGTGTAGCCTTGGCTCTTTTCTGTGTATGAATCTGAGTCAGACAACCCAAAATCTATAAGAACCGCACGGTTTCCCTCTTTCCTGACCATAAAGTTCTGCGGCTTTATGTCATTGTGGACAATGCCTTGTGCGTGTAAATCCTCTATGGCTTCAAAAATATCATTCAGAATAAGGGTGCGGGTTTTGACATCGGGGTTAGATTGTAGAAATTTTTCAAGAGAGGAGCCTTCAATGTAATCAAGTTTCAGGTAGTAGCCAAGTTGGTCATTATGAAATATGCCGTATGACTTGACAATATGCTTGCTGCTTGCCCCTGAAAGTATGGTGTGTTCTCTCTCCAACAAGGCTTTCTCTTTTGCGTAATTGCCCTGAGCCTTGTTAATTGCCTTTATGAAATAGACTTTGCCGCCTACACTTTGCTTGTAGAGTTTATGATTTTGAGACAACGATTTAAGTTCAGTCAGTTGATTGAACTCCAATTCCTCCGTCTTATCTGGTGTGGTGGATGTTATTATTTCAGAAGATTCACCAGTCTTTGTCATTTCAGGTTGCAAAGTAAATGGTTTTATCTATCTTTGCAAAAAAATTATTAAAATGTCAACTTCAATTCTTGCTTCAACTCCTTCAATATCTGCGTTGTTAAGAGCGGTAACTTCAAGATATAATGAAACCAAAGGTGATGATGAAAAGCCGTTGGATACTACAGAAGGTATTTTTACGCTTAAAGATAAGTATTTGAAAGCAAAAATCTGTGATGACACTTTGCGTCGGCTATTCGGGCTTAAACCAGGTTATAAGAGTGTTCGGAAATTTACGCTTGATGTGCTGAGCCAGTATGTGGGTTATGCTGATTGGGATGATTTTAACGCCCGCCACACTGATGCCGGTGGTGTGCAAAGTTATATCAATACCAAAAAAGCCACTATTGTTTCTAAGGAACTTTCAAAGGGTGACAGAGTGGAGATATCCTGGTTGCCGGACAGGAGATGTGTTCTGGAGTATAAGGGTGAGAACAAGTATGAGGTTATTGAGGTTCAGAACTCTGGCACTCTTGATGTGTCTGATACATTGTGTTTCAGCACCGTTACCATTGGTAAACCATTAGAGGCGGATAATCTGATTAAGGATGGCGTCTGTTACCAAGGGGTTGTTTTAGGTAAGAAAGACGGCATATCATACGCCAAAATCATAACATTTTAAGATATGGAACTCCTTTTATATTTTCTTGTTTTTGTTATCGGGGCAGGGATTGCCGCCGTTGTCACTTATTTAGTAATGAAGAACATCTCAAGGGCTGAGCATTCTGTGTTGCAGGCAAGACTTGATGCGTCAGAGGAGAACGCCGGGTTGCGTGCCAAACAGGCGGAGAATGAACTGAAACTTGCCCGTGAGCAGATGACATCTCAGTTTGAGGAGCAACTGAAAGTACGTGAGGCGGAGTTTAAGCAGGCTAACCGTGAGCAGATGAACGGGGTGGTGGACCCTCTGCAAAGGGAACTAAAAGAGTTGCGTGAACTTGTGAACAAGACAAAGGAGAATAATGACAAGGCTACGAGTACGTTGCACGAGTCCATCCAAAATGTGTTACTCCACGACCAAAACCGTGACAAGGTTACTCAAGACCTTGCTGAGGCTCTTAAGAATCGTGGTAAGGTGCAGGGTGACTGGGGAGAGCAAGTGCTTACTAATATTCTGAATGACAGTGGATTAAGAGAGGGTAGAGAGTATTATGTACAGATGAGTGTAAAGAATGAGGACGGCAGGGATTTACGCCCCGATGTCATAGTGAAGGCGGCTGACGGCTCAGCCATAATAATAGATTCAAAAGTCTCTCTGACCGCTTATACAGATTATGTGGGTGCGGCGTCTGATGAGGAGAGAAACAGGGCTGTCAAGGAGAATTATGACTCCATCTGGAAACACGTGACTGAACTCTCAAACAAGAATTACAAGAGTGAGGTGCCAGATTCCATACCGCTTGTGCTTATGTTTGTGCCTAATGAGGGTAGTTACATTCTTGCTATGAACAAAGACCCACAGTTAGGGCAGAAGGCGTATAAAAAGGGTGTTATCATTATCAATCCCACAAACCTTATGCTCGCACTTGACCTTATTCTCAAGACTTGGCAGAACAGCCGTCAGGAGGAGAATGTGCAAGCTATAATTAAGGCGGCTGAGGGCATATATGAAAAATATGCCGCTTTTGCTGAGAACTACAAGAAGTTGGGAGAGAAGATTGAGCAGGCTCAGAAAGCGTACGAGGAGGCGCGTGGTCAACTCAAAGATGGCAAGGGCAACCTTTCAGGCAAGGTTCAAAGTCTGATAAAATTAGGGGTTAAATCAGGCAAGTCCATTCCTGCTGAACTTTCATCTACAGAGTTGGAGCAGATAGAGTGATTACCAGGCAAGTGTCTTCCTGTACTCAAGAAGATTAGGAAGCACATCGTGGTAGATAAAGCGGACTATCTCATCTTCTGTCTTGAGTTTTGAGCAGTCAAACCAGTAGAGTCCGTTACTCTCCTCAAGTTTAAGTTTCCCTGACTTGAAAGCGGGATAGTTAAGAATACCTCTCTTTGCCTGGTCTTTATGCCATACGCGTATATTGACATTTTTTGCGTCATCTGAGAATTTAACCTCTGCGAACACAGCGTTCCATCTGTGACCGCCATAAATGAGAATGTCTTTCCTTATGTCAAAAATAAGAGTGTTGTAGTTCTCTATGCTTATGCGGAATTTCTTGAGGATATTCTCTCTGTCGGCATTATCCAATGCGTGTAATGCGTGGATTATTTTGTTACATTGCATATAAGCCGCCTCTTTGTCAGAAGGTATGGCAAGGTATCTGAAGTTGTTTACAGCCTGCTCACGGCAATCTTTTTTGTCCTCTTGCTCAAGCATAGGGTAGAGTTCCGCCCTGATGGATTTGTTTATGGCGAAGAGTTCAGAGAGAAGGTCGTGTTGCTTCCATTTGTTCTCAATACCCTCAACTATTTTTTTAACGTGCTCACTTATCTCCTTGATTCTTTCAGGGGAATTTATGTGTGTGTCAAGGTAACTCACCTGGAACTGCAGGTCAATAGCCTCCTTGTCAGATATGCGCCCCTCTCTGACTATATCATTGAGTTTCTGTGAGAATGCGGAGAATACCTCCATCTTCTTCTCAAAAATCTTTGTGTTCTTGTTTATCTGCTCCACGCTGCTTGACTGACCTTGCAAAAGGAAGTATGTGACAAGAGCGGTTGAAATCATACCTATGGCGCAGCAGCAGAACTCGTATGAGAACTCTTTTGAGGTGAATAACTGGAGTACTACAAATACTATGCCGCATAGAGTAAGTATGCTCAAGGCGAATAAAACCACCGCCAAATGTTTGGTTCTTCTGTGTTCCATAGAAAATTGGTGTTAAAAATCATTGCAAACTTAAAAAAATATGGCAATATTTGCAAATAAATTACTTGGAGCGGAAATATGAAGAGAAATATTGTGCTTTGCGGAATGCCGTCATCAGGCAAGTCAACGGTGGGTTATATGCTCTCAGAGAGGCTTGGCGTTGATTTTATTGACACAGATTCCACTATAGTTGAGAGTGAGGGACGCGGCATACCTGAAATATTCGCAAAAGAGGGAGAGGCGGTTTTCAGGGCTATTGAGAGCAGGGTGATAGAGAGCGTTGCAAAGCGTGCGGGAGTAGTGATAGCACTTGGCGGCGGAGCGGTTCTTAATCCGTCAAATGTCTCAGTTTTGAAACAGAACGGTACTATAATTTTTTTAGACAGGAAGCCTGAGTTTCTCACGCCTACCCCTGACCGTCCGCTCTCAAGTAACACGGAGGCTTTGCGTGCAATGTATGAGAAGCGTATGCCTATATACCACGATGCCGCCGACTATGTAATAGATAACAATGGCACTCCGCAAGATGCCGTAAATAAGATATATGAACTGCTTTAAGAGATTTCTGACATTCGTAATTCTGATTCCTTGCCTGGCGGTGGCTCAGAATTGCAAACTTGCTGTGCTAAGCGTGAATGATATGCACGGCACATATACGGGTATCCCTAATCTGATGACACTATCAGATAGTCTCAGACTCATTTACCCCGATTTTCTCCTGCTTTCAGCAGGTGATAACCGAACAGGCAATCCGTTCAATGATTTTTATAACCCGCCCTCTTTGCCTATGACCTCGCTTATGAATTTTGCCGGTTTTGACGCCTCTGTCGTAGGAAATCACGAGTTTGACTTTGTTTTTGATGACTTTAAGACAAATATGAAATTGTCTGATTTCCCATACCTTATGGCAAACGGATATGTGGCGGACTCCCTCGGATGGAAGTTTGAGCCTTACAGGATATTCAAGACCCGTTCAGGTTTGAAAGTTGCCGTGGTTGGTCTTATAGAGTTGAACAGCAAAGGGATTCCTGATGCTTTGCCGTCAGATGTCTCCGGCTTCTCTTTTGATGACCCTCTTTCAAGGGCTAAGGATTTTTACGCATTGAGAGACAGTTGCAATGTGCTTATATACCTTACCCATTTAGGCTATGATGCAGATAAACTGCTTGCAAAACAATGCTACGGCATAGTTGATGAGATAGTGGGTGGGCATTCACACACCCTTGTAAAGGACGGTACGGTTGTAGATAGTGTGCTTATAACGCAGTCTGAGAAATATTTGAAATACGCCACCCTCACAGTTTTTGATATTGTTGACGGCAAGGTGGCGGGACGCAGTTGCCGGACATTTGACTTATCTGAGTTCAAACCTCACCCTGCGGCAAAAGCCCTTGTTGATTTCTATTCTAATAATGAACTGTTCAACAGGGTGGTTACTGTGTTTGATGAGGATTACACAGGCACGCTGGCTGTGGGAGAACTTAAAGCCGATGTTCTCAGACAGGCTTGCGGGGTTGACATCGCGGTACAGAACTACGGTGGTGTGAGAATAGACACAATCCACAGCGGGGTGTTCACTCTTGCAGACCTATACCGCCTTGACCCTTTTGATAATGACATTGTAATTTATGAACTGACTCCGTCAGAGATAGAGGATTTGCTTGCCGCGTGTCAGAAGTCTGATAAAGACAGGGAACCTATAACATCGGGGTATGAGAAGGGGAAACTCAAAAAAAACAGGTATTATACAGTTGCTGTAAACACATTCATATATGAGACTTCTGATTTCAAGCATAAGAGAGAAGCCAGACAGACCGGTATAAAGTCAAATGACATATTAATCAAATATTTTGCCGGCTCAAATACTGATGTGACCAAATAGAACCAAAGAGTATGATGAAGGATATTGTAAAGTTCATTGATGAACTTGCCGATAATAACAATAAGGCGTGGTTTGACGCCAACCGCAGCCGTTGGAATGAAGTAAAGGCTGAGTGGGCTGAGTGGACGGAGAAACTTATAACGGGAGTGGCGGCTATAGACCCGTTGGTCTCAGGCCTAAAGGTGAGTGACTGCACTTACCGCATTAACCGTGACATAAGGTTCTCTCCTGACAAGCGTCCGTACAAGTCTCACATAGGCGCTTATGTTTGCCCTTTTGGTAAGAAATCAGGTTTTGCGGGATACTATTTTCATATAGAGTCACACCTGAATGACTATATAGGGCGTAATATGATAGCCGCAGGTGCCTATTGTCTGCCTCCTAAGGAACTTGAGAGTGTGCGTGAGGAGATTTTTGACAACCCCGATGCCTTTATCAAGGCGTTGAATGCCGCAAGTGGCTTTGACCTCTCAGATAACGCCCGTACCGTGAAGGTTCCCAAAGGTTTTCCTGCCGATTTCAAATATGTTGAGTTGCTGAAATATAAATCATATTCAATAGGCAGGTCAACCCCCGATGACATTCTCTTCTCAGATGGACTTTATGATTGGGTGATGGAGAATTTCACACGGTGTGTGGAGTTTAATAATATTCTGAACCAGGCGATAGCGTACGCAAGAGAGAATAGTTGAGTCTTTTAGGCTTTAACTGAAATATTTTTACTACTTTTGTTAGATTATTTGTAACGTTTAATTAAATAAGTTTTATTATGAAGTTCATTTGTTCAGTTTGCGGTTACGTTCACGAGGGTGACGCCGCACCTGCAAAGTGCCCGCAGTGCGGACAACCGGCATCAAAGTTTAACGCTCTTGATGAGTCAAAGTCTTTAAGTTTTGTAACAGAGCACGTTATTGGTGTTGCAAAAGATACTGATGATGAGATGAGAAAAGACCTTAACGCTCACTTTATGGGAGAGGCTACAGAGGTTGGTATGTATCTTGCAATGAGTCGTCAGGCAGACCGTGAGGGTTATCCTGAGATTGCTGAGGCTTTCAAACGTTATGCGTTTGAGGAGGCTGAGCATTGCGCCAAGTTTGCGGAACTTCTTGGTGAGGTTGTATGGGATACAAAGACAAACCTTGAGAAACGTATGAATGCTGAGTCTGGTGCCTGCGCTGATAAGATGCGTATTGCAAAGCGTGCCAAAGAACTTAACCTTGACGCCATACACGACACTGTTCACGAGATGGCTAAAGATGAGGCTCGTCACGGCAAGGGCTTTGAAGGCTTGTTCAAGCGCTATTTCAAATGAAGAACAGCATAGGTACAAATGTTATCCTAACGCTTTTTGGCGAATCACACGGAGATGAGATAGGTGCTGTACTTGACGGTATGGCACCTGGCATTGAGGTTAGTGAGGCGTTCATAGCGGAACAGTTATCAAAACGCCGTCCTCAAGGTCCGACTGAGACCGCAAGAGTTGAGAAAGACAATTTCAGAATTGTGAGCGGAGTTTTCAACGGGTTCACAACAGGGGCTCCTATATGTATAATAATCCCTAATGAGAACAAACGTAGCGCTGACTATGAGGCAATGAGAGGCAAAGCCCGTCCGTCACACGCAGATTATACCGCTCATATAAAGTATTGCGGTTTTGAAGATTACAGAGGTGGCGGACACTTTAGCGGAAGAATAACCGCAGGCATCGTGGCGGCAGGAGCCATTGCTCTTAAGGCGTTGGAGAAAAAGGGGGTCAGAATAGAGACAAGCATACTCAGTTGTGGCGGAGGCTCCGATGTTGAGGCTGAGATTATGAGTGCCAAAAATGATTTGGACTCAGTAGGTGGAAAGGTTCAGACTGTAATTACAGGACTTCAGGCAGGAGTGGGCGAGCCTTGGTTTGATTCTCTTGAAGGTGTCATAGCAAAGGCTCTGTTTGCAATAGGCGGGGTAAAGGGTGTTGAGTTTGGCGCTGGCTTTAAATTCTCTGAAATGAGAGGGTCGGAGGCAAATGACCCGTTCTGTATAAGAGATGGTAAAATCTGTACAACTACAAATAATAACGGAGGTATAAACGGTGGCATATCAAACGGAATGCCAATTGTGTTTAATACGGCGGTAAAACCAACTCCGTCAATAGCCAAAGAGCAGCAAAGTGTGGATTTTATTACAGGTGAGGAGTGCAAACTTGAAATAAAAGGCAGACACGACCCTGCCATAGTACGCCGCATCTGTATTGTAATTACAAGCCTTGTGGCTATAGTGTTATGTGATATGCTGTCACTTAAAGGTGGAACAGATAGTTTGAGATAATGTTAAGCAAGGATAAGAAGATATTGATAGTTGGCTTAGGGTTGATGGGTGGCAGTTATGCTGACGCTCTCACAAAGGCCGGCTATGAGGTTGGTGCCATAACCCGCTCTCAAAGTTCCATTGACAATGCCTTGAGTCGCGGGCTTATTCGTCACGGAATGGCGGACGTTGACGCCGGCTATGTCGGGCAATTTGACATCGTGGTCTTTTCATTATACCCGCATACATTCATCAGTTGGATTGAGCGATATCAGCAGTTCCTCAAACCAGGTGCGATGCTTACTGATGTGACAGGTGTCAAGGGCTCTGTGGTCTATAAAGTTCAATCTATTCTCCGCCCCGATGTTGAATTCATTGGCGCTCACCCTATGGCAGGCAAGGAGACAAGTGGAGTACAAAACGCATCGGGTGATATTTTTAAAGGGGCTAACTATATTGTCACCCCTACACCTGAGAATAAGGAGAGTGCGATAGAGGATTGTGAGGAACTTGGACGCATTATAGGCTGCACAAGAATATCACGTCTCACCCCTGAGCATCACGATGAGATGATAGGCTTTCTAAGCCAACTTACACACTGCATAGCCGTGTCACTTATGAATTGTAAGGATTCCAAAGACCTAGTCCGTTTTACGGGAGACTCTTTCAGAGACCTTACACGTATTGCCAACATAAATGATGAGATGTGGAGTGAACTTTTCATAATGAACAAGAAGGAACTGCTGAAGCAGATGGAACTGTTTGCAGGTCAGTTTGAAAAACTGAAGAAGGCGGTGGAATGTGAGAATGTTGATGAGTTGCGTAATATGATGCGCATCTCCACAAAACGTAGAAATTATTTCAATCATTAATTATTAATTGTTAATTATTAATTATTATGAATATGATATTTAAGCGGGCTCTGTTTGAACCCAAGGAGATTAAGGAGATGTACCCTGTGTCAGAGGAGGGTAGGGCTGCAAAATGTGCGAATGACAAGGCTATAAGAGATGTGCTCACAGGTGCGTCAGACAAACTTATGCTTGTCATAGGTCCTTGCAGCGCAGACCACGAGGAGTGCGTAATTGACTATATAAGCCGTCTGCGTCCGGTGCAGGATAAAGTTAAGGATAAGATTGTAATAGTACCAAGAATCTATACAAACAAACCAAGAACAACAGGTGCCGGTTACAAGGGAATGCTCCACCAGCCTAATCCACTTGCCGACCCCGATATTCACAAGGGTTTGGTTGCCATACGCAAACTACATATGCGTGCTCTTAATGAGACAGGTTTCTCCTGTGCCGATGAGATGCTATATCCTGAGAACCACCAATTTCTCTCAGACCTGCTCTCATACGTGGCTGTCGGAGCGCGTAGTGTTGAGAATCAGCAGCACCGTCTGACAGCAAGCGGTTTGGACATACCTGTAGGAATGAAGAACCCAACCAGTGGAGACCTCTCTGTAATGATGAACTCAATAAAGGCCGCTCAAGGTGGTCATACATTCATATACCGTAACTGGGAGGTGCAAAGTACAGGAAACCCGTTCGCTCACGCCATTCTGCGTGGCTATGTTGACAACGATGGCGTGACGCATCCAAACTACCACTATGAGGATTTGTGCCATCTTTCAGATTTATACGCCGCCGCAAAGGGACTTGAAAATCCTGGCGTTATTGTAGATTGCAACCACTCAAACTCAGCAAAGAAGTATCTTGAGCAGGTACGCATTGCCAAAGAGGTTCTACACAGTATGCGTCACAGTGCTGACATTAAGTCATTGGTAAAGGGCTTGATGATAGAGTCTTACATTGAAGACGGGGCACAAAGCACTGGTGAATGCGTATATGGTAAATCAATAACAGACCCTTGTTTAGGGTGGGAGAAGACGGAACGATTGATATATGATTTGGCGGAACTATTATAATAGTTAAAAGTGAAAAAAGAAAAAAGAAGAGTTGGTTTGTACAAGTTTGCAAAATAAGAGCGTAAGGGAACTACTTCAAATTCTTGAGTCTGGTGTGGTGGAGATGGCGGAAGTCAGATTGGACCTTTGTCCGTCTCTCTCTGATGCTGACATTACGGAATTGTTTAGTACCTCACCTGTAACGCTTCTTGCAACTTGCAGAATATCAGATAATTTAAACGCTGTAGAGGCGGAGAGTAAACTTACGCTTGCCGTTAAGGCAGGTGCCGCATTTGTTGATGTTGAGATAGAGGCACCGGCTGATATGGCTTCAAGAGTGCGTAAGGTGGCAAAGGAGAATGCTTGCCGCTATATTCGCTCAGTTCACTTCTTTAACGGCACACCAACAACAGAGAGGTTGCGTCAGGTAACAGCAGATTGTTATGAGTCAGGTGCTGAGATAGCCAAGATAGTTACAACCGCCTATACCTCAGATGATGTGGAGCGCGTGATGTCACTCTATAAATCTTACCCCGATGGCTCACTAATAGCGTTTTGTATGGGAGATGCGGGGCGGGAAAGCCGTATGGAGGCGTTAAGATACGGAGCCCCGTTCACATACGCCGCTCTTAATGCCGATGAGGCTACCGCGGCAGGCCAGTGGAGTGCGGCGGAAATGACAAAGGCACTCTACGGAGATTCAAGACGCTGGCAGGTTAAGAGCATAGAGATTCCGGCGTCAAAGAGTATGGCACAGAGAGCCATCGTGGCTGATATGCTTGCCGGCGGCAAGTCACAACTCAGCGGATATTCACCTTGTGATGACTCTGAATCCTCTCTCAGAGTCTGTCAAACACTTAAAGACGGCATTCCCTCTGAGGTTTTTGTCGGGGAGTCAGGCTTTCTTACAAGATTCTTAATACCAATAATCTCAGTAAAACATAATGGAGAGACCGTAATAAGGGGAGAGAAGAGCCTTGTAGGCAGACCGCTCAAAGGTGCTAAAGAGATTATGAGTGCGTTTGGGGTGGAACTTGAGTCTCTCAGTAACGCCGCCGCAAATGTAGTATCAGTTCCGCTTAAGGTAGCGGGCAGACTTCAAGCGGGGAGAGTTGTTGTCTCTGGCAAGAACGGTTCTCAGATATTAAGCGGACTTATGGCAGCACTGCCGTTGTTAAGGGAAGATTCAGAGGTAATAATAAAAGAGCCCAAGAGTATTCCGTACCTTAAGATGACTATTGATATTCTTGAAAAATTCAACATCAAGATAGGGTATGAGGAACAAAAAGAGCGAATCAAGTTAGTTGTTAAGGGAGGTCAGCAATACAGACCAGCCACCATTGATTTGGAGGCGGACTGGAGTGGTGCCGCACCTTTCCTTATAGCGGGAACCATATTCTCAGGTGTTACACTGAATCATTTAAGCCCGGATTCTGTTCAGGCAGACAGACTGATACTTGATATTCTTAGAAAGGCAGGTGCCAGAGTTTCTGTAAACGGAACCCAAATAAGAGCCGCAAAATCTCCGTTACACTCATTCTGCATAGACCTTAATCAAGCACCTGATTTGTTTCCTGTGGTCTCAGTATTGGCGGCTTTCTCTCAGGGCGAGTCACTACTTAAAGGTATGGAACGCCTGAAAGTCAAGGAGTCTGACAGAGCGGTTGCTATTACTCAAATGCTCAAACAGTTGGGAGTGGAGTGCTATCAAAAAGATGATACTCTTCATATATATGGCAAATCTCTTACATACCGTTATGCCAATAATATGCTTCTTAGGGGCGGGAAATTCACTTCAAATGCAGACCACCGTATGGTTATGGCTCTTAAACTTGCGGCAGAGGGAGCAAAAGGGAACATAGAGATTGACAATGAGAGTTGTGTCTCAAAGTCATTCCCTGAATTCTGTAAATACTTCAGGTAAAATCAGCTTAACTCAAGCATACGTCGTATAGGCTTAACCGCATCAACGGCAATATCAGCAGGTACTGAGACTTCAGGACTCTCATTTTTAAGTGCTGAATAAATCTTCTCAAGTGTGCTTAGTTTCATATTCTCACACTCATTGCAGGAACCTTCAACAGGTACAGGTATGAACTCTGTAGATGGGCAGGTGCGTTTTAGTTCGTGCATTATGCCCGCTTCAGTGGCTACAATGTAACGCTTCCCAGGGTTAGCCTTAGCATATTTAATCATATCGGCTGTTGAGCCTTTCACATCAGCCTTGTCAAGCACAGCCGCCTTGCACTCAAGGTGAGCCATAACTATGGCATCGGGGTACTCCGTTTTAAGGGAGTCAATGGCACTCTCGGTAAAACGCTCGTGAACGTGGCAGCCGCCATTCCAAAGTTCCATATTACGTCCGGTGACGGAGTTTATGTAAGAGCCCAGATTGTAGTCCGGACCAAAGAGAATTTTAGCGTCAGAGGGCAGTTGGTCTATCACCTTTTTAGCGTTCCCCGATGTCACTACCACATCGGTCAGCGCCTTTGTGGCAGCCGTTGTGTTCACATATTGAACTATAGTGTAGCCAGGGTGAGACTCTTTCCACCTGCGTAGTTCGTCAGCAGGGCAGGAGTCGGCAAGGGAGCAACCTGCATTCATATCAGGCACAATAACCTTTTTTTCAGGAGAGAGGAGTTTGCAGGTTTCAGCCATAAAATGCACACCGCACATAACAATAATATCGGCATCGGTCTCAGCCGCCTTGCGGGCGAGGGCAAGTGAGTCACCTACAAAATCAGCCACATCCTGCACATCACTTAATGTGTAGTAGTGTGCCATAACCACAGCGTTCTTCTCTTTGCACATACGGCGTATCTCAGCCTTTAGATTCTCTTTATCCATAGTAAAAAAGTTATAATCTTCCGTAACTCATTCTAATTAGAGGTTTTTTGATAAAAATAAGAATTAATCCAAGAACTATGCTTGAGAGTGTAAGTCCGGCATATATCTCAAGATAGCCTGATGTTGGTGTGTATGATGCCAGGTACCCGGCAAGGAAATTAGCCACGGCACTGCTCGCCATCCAAACACCCATCAGCATTGAGGCAAGTTTAATGGGAGCAAGACGGCTGACCATTGAGAGTCCTATTGGTGAGAGACACAACTCACCTATGGTGTGGAACATATAGGCAAAGAATATAAACCACACTGATGCCTTGGCGTTGGTGTCACTGATTGTGTCAATGTCACCACCTCTGTCAAAGACCGCTCCAATCATTAGAATAAAACCTATTCCAAGCATTATGAGTCCGAGTCCCATTTTTACCGGTATTGAGGGATTTTTCCCTCTCTCTCCCAATTTTGTCCACATTAATGAGAAGAGTGGTGCCAATAGCAGAATAAAGAGCGGGTTTATGCTCTGAAGCCACGCCGTAGGGACGTTGAAGTCAAGAACATTCCTGTTTACGTATTTTTCAGAGAATATGGTCATAGAGCAGCCAGCCTGTTCAAAACCGGCGAAAAAGGCAATGGCAAAGAGTGTCAGTATTGTAATAACCCATATTCTCTGCTTCTCATCCTTAGTAAGAGGTTTTGATGGAGCGTCATCAGTGTTACTCTCTTTGCGTACAGGCTGTTTGCAAATCTCACCTAAATATCTGTTCGCAAGAATAGCATAGTTCAAATATCCAAGTATAAGACCTGCGGCTGAGGCAAGAAAACCATATTTGAATCCGTAGTTTACCGCAAGCCAGCCGGTAAGAATAGGAGAGAAGAATGAGCCTAAGTTAATGCCCATATAGAATATTGTGTAGGCACTGTCAATGCGGCTGTCGCCCTCAGGGTAGAGGGAGCCCACAATAACTGTACTTGAAGGCTTGAAGAGTCCGTTTCCGCATATCTGTAAAAGCAGAGAGATGTAGAGAATTGGCGCTGTAGTGGCGAACGCCATTGTAAGTTGTCCTGCTATAAGGAACCACAAACCTAATGAAATAGCCTTTCGTTGCCCTAAGTATCTGTCAGAAAGCCAGCCTCCTATTAGCGGTGTGAAATATATCAGGCCAGTAAAAATTCCGTATGTCAGTGATGCGTAACTGTCATCAAAGCCAAGTCCTCCGTTCATTAGTTGGGCGGTAAGAAATAGCACAAGCAGCGCACGCATTCCATAGTAACTGAAACGCTCCCACATCTCAACTGTGCAAATCAAATATAATCCTTTAGGGTGTCTCATTGCTTGGGGGGAAAATTAATGTGCAAAGGTAACTAATTTATAGTGAAAGTTCCAGCCACCTCATCTCTTTTTCATCAATCAAAGTGTTTACATCATTCAGTCTCTTTGATTTAGCGGTGATTTCATCTGACGTGGCATCGGGGTTTTGAAAGAAAGCCTCAAGTTCCGCTTTCTCCTTATTCAAAGCCTCCATATCCTTGTTTAGTTGGTCAAGTTCACGTTGCTCAGCGTATGATAGTTTACGTGGCTTGTCACTCTGTTTTTGTTGTTTTTGCCCCGATGACTGTTTGGAACTATTGCCCGGCTTTGACTTCTGTTCCGCTTTCTCCTGCTCTTTAAGCCACTCACGGTATTGAGTGTAGTTGCCCGGAAAATCCTTAACCACTCCGTCACCCTTGAAAACAAGCAGATGGTCTATCACTTTGTCCATAAAGTAACGGTCATGAGAGACCACTATTACGCAACCTTTAAAGTTTTGAAGGTAATCCTCAAGAATATTCAGCGTAACTATGTCAAGGTCATTTGTAGGCTCATCAAGCACAAGAAAATTCGGGTTGTTTATGAGAACCGTGCAGAGATACAGTCGGCGTTTCTCTCCGCCGGAGAGTTTGTAAACATAGTTGTATTGAGCCTCCGGAGTAAATAGGAAGTGTTGTAAGAATTGAGAGGCGCTGAGCCGTCTGCCACCACCAAGGTCAATATCATCAGATATGGCACGCACCACATCAATGACTTTCATCTGCTCATTGAATTTCAAGCCATCTTGGCTGTAATAGCCGAACTTGACAGTCTCTCCTATGTCAAATGAGCCACTGTCAGGCTTAACCTTACCCAAAAGCATCTTCAGAAAAGTGGATTTGCCCGTTCCGTTGTTTCCTGCAATGCCAAGTTTCTCATATCGGCTGAAATTGTAGTAGAAATCCTTAAGTATAACCCTGTCGGGGTAGGACTTTGATATATATTTAGCCTCAAAAATCTTGCTGCCTATGTAAGTTGACTTTACCTCAAGTTTAATGTTTGTCTCCTGCGGACGCTCCGCCACAATCTCCTTGAGAGCATTGAATGCGTCAATACGCCCCTTAGCCTTGCCGCTACGTGCCTGCGGTGTGGAGCGCATCCATTCAAGTTCGTGCCTGAAAATATTATTGGAACTTGCAAGAAAGGCGTTGTGAACATCAATCCTCTCCTGACGTTTCTCCAAGTAGTAACTGTAATTTCCTCTGTATCTGTAAAACTTACCTCCATCAATCTCAACTATGTCAGAGCATACACGGTCAAGAAAATAGCGGTCGTGAGTCACCATCAGCAGGGTGAGGTTTGTTCTTGTGAGGTAATCCTCAAGCCACTCCACCATTTCAAGGTCAAGATGGTTTGTAGGCTCGTCCAGGATAAGAAGGTCAGGCTCTGATATAAGTGCGTTTGCAAGAGCCAGACGCTTGAGTTGTCCGCCAGACAGTGTGGAAATCTTAGCGTCAAAGTCACCCGCTTTCAGTTTTGTTATAATCTGCTTTGCCTTGGTCTCATACTGCCACCAATCCTCGCTATGAAACTCTTTAAGAGAGTTCTCCACAGCCATAAAAGCGTCATACACAGTGCTTTCAGGGTCATAGTGCGGTGTCTGCTCCAGAAAACTCACCCTTAAGCCTGAACGGAATGTGATTTTTCCGCTGTCAGCGGTATCCTTGCCTGCTATTATATTCAGAAGCGTGCTTTTCCCTGCTCCGTTCTTAGCCACGATGGCGACTTTCTGCCCCTGACTCAGTTCAAAGTCCACATTTTCATACAGAACCAAAGACCCGAAACTCTTTGTCAGGTTCTCTATTTGCAGATAACTGTTCATATTGGTTGCAAAGGTAGTAAAAATTGGAACAAATTTGCTATCTTTGCATTTTTACGCACTAATTAAAATGGGTGTTATGAAACATATAGTAACAGTCTCCTTTACAAAACTTCGTTTTGTGAATATTTTCGTGACTCGGCATAGAAAACTCATTTTCTCTGCTCTCGCTACTCAAATATTTCTCCTTTCATTCTCTTCTGAAGGAATGTGGCTCCTGCCTAACCTACCTGATGATGTGATAGAGGCTATGGATGAGTGTGGAATGGAATTTGATATGGATGCCGTTTATAGCGGTAAACAGGGTAGTCTGAAAGACGCTACCGTATATCTGACAAGCGGTTACACTGGTACCATAATATCAAAAAAAGGTCTGGTCATAGCACCTTATAGCGCAGTTGGAAACTACCTGCCAGATAGTATCAAGCCTGATTCCGGCTATAAAAGCCCATCGGTTTTCAAGGAGATACCATTAGGCAACCTCTCCGCTTGGATTTTGCAGAGTGCAAAAGATGTGACCTATCAGATTACATCTAAGTTGCAAGGGGTAAATGATGAAAAGACCATTGCACACAAGGTAGATTCGGTGTCAAATTCTATATGTAGTTCTATGGTATTACCATCGGGACATCTGGCTACCATATCAAAAACAAGCACGGGCGCATATTATTTGTATCATTACAAATGTTTTGGCGATGTCCGTCTTGCATATCTTCCGCCAAAAGGTATAGCGAATGACAGTTTGAGGCAAGAACGTCATAGTGCTGATTTTGTGATTTTGAGAATATATGCTGACCGTAGCAATGAGCCGGCGGCGTATGATAATTCAAACCAGACATATTTTTCAAATCACTCTGCTGTAATTTCCAGAAATAAATATCAAATATTAGACTTTGTTACAGCATTGGGTTATCCTAACAAGAGCAACCGTCAGGTCTTGAGTGCTGAGATTATTGAGAATTATGCCACAAGATATGAGGCTCAGATAAAGGCGATGCAATTTATTGACAGCACAGGTTATAAGTCACTCTCCCAGAAAATTAATGCCATAAACAAGTCGCTCTCAAGTTTGCGCGGCAGCAGTGTTATTGATGGTAAGGTTAAGAGAGAGATGGCGTTTACTAATTGGGCGGCAAACAGGTCTGATTTTAATCAGGTTCTGCGTTACGCTAACCTTATCCCAAAAATTAATCTGAAATATAAAGAGAGATGTACATACGTTTCACAGTATGAAATTATTAATACCATATCACAGAATGTAGAGACATTAAGTGCGGTTGACCGCACACTTGATTGGAATGATGAGAATGAAGAGGATGTGTTTGCCGCACTCAACCACTATTTTGTGAATATGGACGCTTCAAAGGAGAAGGAGATGCTTGTAAAGGTGTTGGATTATTTTGAGGCAAACATTGACTCATCAGTAACAGTCTCTCTTTTTGAAGTGGAGAAGAGTAAAAAGTATAAGGGAAACCGCATCAAGTATATTGATGACATCTTTTCAAAATCAGTTGTGACAGATGAGAAACGCTTCTTGAAATATCTAGACAAACCATCACAGGAGATTTTGCTCTCAGACCCGCTTGTCTCACTTGTTAACAAGATAGCACAGGCTAGAAAATATATGTATGCTCTCTCAATAGCCGATGATGCTGAGATTGCTAAGATGACCAGAGTTTTCAATGAAGGTTATGCCATATACAAGCCTGCACTGACTATGGCTCCTGACGCAAATTACTCACTTAGATTAAGTTACGGAAAAATTGCTGGCTATGCACAAGATGATGTGCACTATGTTGGTGCGGTGTCAAGATTGAGTGGTGTGTTCTCTCACAGTTATCTAGTTCCCAAAACTAGAGTCGACTCTGTAATGACATCGTTGTATGAGACCGTACCGTCAGCAAAAAAAATGAATATAACCTTTATGACTGATTGTGATATGGTGACAGGTCGTATGGGATACGGAGTATATGACAAAAACGGGGAACTATTGGGAATTGTAACCTCAAGTAATGCTGAAGCGCTGACTAACACCCATTTGTATGACTCTGATTACCAAAGGCTGGTGGTCCTTGATATGAACTATGTAGCCTTTGTCATAGATAAATATGCAAAAGCCGATTATATATTTGAGGAATTGAGGTTCGGTGAGGTTGAGAAGATGGTCAAAATAAAAGAGGTGGAGCCTGAAAAAGAAGTTGAGGAAGAGGCTGAAAATATTGATTGACCGCCACATTCCGCTTGTCAAGGGATTGCTTGACACTGTGGCTGATGTTGAATATATTGAGCCGTCTGAGTTCACTGTAGATAGGGTTCACTACGCCGATGCCTTGATAATTCGCACTCGCACAAAATGTGACGCCGCACTTCTTGAAGGCTCATCTGTAAGGTTTATCGCCACGGCTACAATAGGGTATGACCATATTGACTCTGTTTATTGTCGTTCAAACGGAATAGAGTGGGTGAACGCTCCTGGTTGCAACGCCTGGTCTGTGGCAAACTACATTGACGCAGCCATACGTTTCTCACTTCCTGATTTCAAGGGTAAGACAATCGGGGTGATTGGTGTAGGGCACGTAGGTTCAAAAGTGTGCAAGATTGCTGAGGCTATGGGTATGAATGTTATGCCGTGTGACCCTCCGAGGGTTGCCGCTGGTGATACTCTTGATTCTGATGGTTCTCTGATACGCTTTTACGAATTGTCTGAGGTGGCGTCTGTGGCTGATATAGTTACATTCCACGTGCCGCTTGATGCAACAACGCACCACATAATTAATGCTTATTTTCTGCATTCCTGCAATCCGGATGCTATTATCATTAACGCTTCCAGAGGTGCTGTGCTATCCACCGTCGATGCTCTGAGGGCGACACAAAAGTTTATTATAGACTGTTGGGAGGGTGAACCGTCAATTAACCGGCAGTTGCTTGATAAGGCTCTTCTTGCCACACCTCATATAGCGGGTTATAGTTTAGATGGCAAGGCTAACGGCACAGTAGCAGTAGTAAATGCGGTTTCAAACTTTTTTGATTTGGGTGTGCGTGTGAGTGTTGATTTGTTAGGACTGCCTCCCAAGGACTATTCCAAGCGGTATGACATAGAATCAGAGAGCATAGCCCTGAAATCACACCCTGAAAAATTTGAGTGGTTCAGAAATAACTATCCAATTCGTAGAGACTTGATTTCTAATTATTAATGCGTTACTTCCTTCACATAGCATATAACGGCGCCGCCTATCACGGATGGCAGAACCAGCCCAATGGCATCAGCGTGCAGGAGACCATAGAGCGTGCTCTGTCACTTATACTTAAACAAGATATTGCCATTACAGGGGCTGGCAGAACCGATGCAGGCGTCCACGCCCGTAATATGTACGCCCACTTTGACATCGTGGAGGAGATTGAGAATACAGACGCTCTTACGGAGAGACTTAACGCTTATCTGCCTAATGATATAGTCATATTCTCAATAAAGCAAGTCCCCGATGATATGCACGCCCGTTTCAGTGCGAAATCACGCACCTATAAATATTACGTCACTACACGTAAAGACCCGTTTGAAGGTATGTTCCGTATGCGTGTAAATACCACGGTTGATTTTGAGGCGATGAATGTTGCTTGTAAGTATCTGTTTGAATATGAGGATTTTACAAGTTTTAGTAAACTTCACACCGATGTAAAGACCAATAATTGCAAGATTATGGAAGCGCATTGGACTCAGACATCAGAGACACATTGGGAGTTCACCATTAAGGCAGACCGCTTCCTTAGAAATATGGTGCGTGCCATTGTAGGCACTCTGCTTGATGTGGGTACAGGGAAACTCACAGTGGAGCAATTCGCTGAGGTCATTGAGAAAAAAGACCGCTGCACCGCAGGTATGTCAGTTCCAGCCAAAGGCTTGGTATTGGAGAGGGTGGAATACTGATAGTCTGACTATTTGCTGCATTTTATTAAATTAGAAAATAGGATTTGTTTTTTTCGCAAAAAATATATAGTTTTGCGGACGATATGTAGTGGCTTTTGACGAAAAGCGATACATATTAATATTTACTTGAACTTTGTTCTGGTGTCTTGAAATCTAGCAAATTATCAATACACAACCAAAACGAAGTATTCGTAGATGTTTGTCACGTACTATTGTGGCTATGATAGCCATAATATTCAGCGTGAGCTTCTGCGTTACTCGTTCTTTGTGTAGGGTATGCTAGAACCTCAAGGCGTGAACTGAGTTACAACGAAGTTCACGTTTTTTTTGCTGAATATTATTAAATTATAGTTACAATGAAAAAATTGAGTTTATTATTAACTTGCATCACACTATGTGTGTTATGCGGATGTAAAAAGCAAGGAGAACCATATTCTCCTGAAAATTCCAAGGCTGTAGAATATGTATCTGATTGCATCGGAAACAAGTATCCTGTTGTAAAGATAGGAAACCAACTATGGATGGCGGAAAATTTAAAATGCGATAAGTATGATACAGAAAGTGAATCATTCGGCAAGGATGTAGTATGCTACAAACTATCTGACGAATTACTTAAAGAAGCCGAACTTAAAAGAACTGAAAAAAAAGAATCATTTTCACATTTTGGATATTTGTATAATTGGCATACAACAGTTGGCGTTGGTGGTGATACTGAAATAAGGCAGGGTATTTGCCCTAATGGTTATCATGTTCCAACAATGAACGAATGGAATGAACTAATTAATTTTTGTGGTGGATATAAAAATGCTTTGAATAAATTAAAATCAAAAACAGAAGAATGGTATGATTATGGATATGGTACTGATGAATACGGTTTTAATATGTTACCAGCTGGATTTGATGGTTCTGCATTATGGAAGGCAACATATTTCTGGTCTTCAACCTCTATTTCTGACTCTAATGCGTATGGATTGACATTCAAATATTTTTACAATAAGGACCACGAGTTCAACAATTTCCTAAAAGATCATTCTTTTAGTGTCAGGTGTGTGAAAAACCAATAATACATAAAGGCAAAGTAAGTGTTCAAATGTACAAAGATGGGATATGTCAGGCTTCACCATACGAATTTACTATTAAAACAAATGGAATAGCATTCGCTTTTTAAGATATTGGTTTCAAAAATAATTTTCTAGTTTCTGCATCGGGAAATAATCACCTTGCAATCAGTGCTACCGTACCACTTGGTTTGGTGAGGGTTATTGTGCCGTTACTTACTTGACATACTTCATCTGTATAGGCGTTTATAACCTCGGTTCCATCTGCAAACGCTCCTCCTAAGTTAATTGGGACATTAGTTGGAGGCAGAACCTTAATTAAAACTACGTCTGTATTGAACTTTCTGACACAGGTTGTTGAGTCAATAGTGGTTTGCACACCCATTCCTACGGCTGGATGGTATTTACGGAAAGTACAAAGTTTACTATAATGCTCCATAAGTTCCAAATCCATATTGCTCCAATCATAATCTGAGCGAAATGCTTGTGCGGCATCTACGTTATATTTTGCGTCAGACATTTGTCGGTTAACCTCATCACCGTAGAAAATTTGAACGGCACCAGGTGAAAGTACAAACGATGTGGCACATTCAAAAGTTCTATCGGGGGCTGCGTCACGAAAATAGGCATTGTTCAAGTAACTGAATGGGAACCAATCATTATGTGCGTTAAGGGAATCAGAGTATTGCTGCCAGGTGCTTACAATAGTATTGAGATTACCATCCTTAGGAAATTTCATATTTACCATAGAACTGAATCCTGCTTTGGAATACTCTGGCAGGTAGGTTATAAAGGCATCTTCGTGGTCTCCGGTAAAGTACATACGGCTTGTCCACTTTGACGCCGGGTCATCAGGGTGGGCGGCACGCCAGCGTATAAGGGCTGAATCACATTTGTCATATAGTTGACGCCAACGCCAATCTTCTGTATATTCCACAACATCACAACGGAAACCGTCAAAGCCGAACTCCTCTACCCAAGCCGCAATCCAACTTGACACATAATCAAGCGGTGCGGCGTTACGGTCTGCACGCAACTCTTTTATTGCTTGCCAAGTGTAGGCATCGTTGTCTGAGCCTTCAGCAGCCCACTTATCCTTTAAGAATTGTGGAATTTTTACAGCGGTAGTCTTATCTGAACGGTAGTCTGGCAAACCATAAAGTGTGCAGGTAAGTTGGTCATTGCAGTTACAATCCTTACCAAGACGCAGCCATTCATTTGTCCACCAACGCTCCCACTGCTCACTTGTGGCATACCACTTGCTATAATTCCACTCTTTTATATGCTCCGTAGCCTCAGCCTCTGTTTTTACAGTAACAGGGGCGAATTTATATTGAAGTGCGTCAAGCAGTGTCGGATATCCAGGGTCATTTATATTGGCACCCATCATAACTCTTATGCCTTGTGCGTGAAGAGTGTCCACAAGGGCGTGCAACTGCTCAACTGTGCCGTAATTCTTGTCTGTTTGCGTATAGTCAAGAGGATAGTAGCCGTGATACCCATAGTGAGGAAAATCATTGACCTCTCCGCTGCCTGTCATCCAGCCGTGAATCTGCTCATACGGGTCTGTAATCCAGACTACATCAACGCCAAGATTTGAAAAATAGCCCTCTTTCGCTTTTTGCAGCATTCCCATCCAATCGCCGCCGTGAAATGTGGCGGCATTCATTTGCTCGCTACCGTAATCCACACGTCTGCCGTAGTTTATATCGTTAGTGGAATCTCCGTTACAGAAACGGTCTGTCATAACAAAATAGACTGTAGCCTTTGACCAATCAAAATTGACGTTCGTTTCAATCTTTGTATGCGTGCAACTGACCAAAACTAATAAAGTGAGTATAACCCCATAGATACGTGTAAATAGTTTCATTGCTTTATTTATTAGTAAACAGTAAATCTATCTTTCTTTATTTTATGATATATTGATACAAAAAATTATTTCCCGATGCAAAAATGGCTGAAGATGTTGTTGAGCACATCTTGGGAGTAGATTTTGCCTGTTATTGAGCCAAGAGCGTCAAGGCAATCGTGTAAATCCATAGATACAAGTTCACCGCTAAGACCTGCGTTAAGTCCGCTTTTTATCCTGTCTATTGCACTGAGAGCGGTGCATAGTGCCTCATAATGACGCATATTTGTAATTACCACATCGCCTTGCACGCTATCAAGGTGTGCCGATGACACAAGTTGTTTTTTTAGTGTGTCAATGCCTATGCCTTGCTTTGCAGAAATGCAGATATGCGGAGCGTCAATATCAGAAAAAAGATTTTCAAGAGTAGGAATCTCATCATCGGGGAGCAAATCTGTTTTATTGAAAACCAATATAAGAGTGCGGTCTTTACACAGTGGCACAATCTTGCCTGCCATCCAGTCTATATGCTCATTCACACTCTTGCAGTCAATTACCCAAAGCACCACATTTGCCTTTTCTATAGTGCTGAGGCTACGTTTGATGCCTATATTCTCTATTTTATCAGAAGTTTCACGAATACCTGCCGTATCAATAAAGCGGAAAAGATAGCCGTCTATAACGGTAGTATCCTCTATTGTATCGCGTGTGGTTCCGTGAATGTCACTTACTATAGCCCTCTCTTCCCCGATGAGCAGGTTAAGCAGAGTTGATTTACCTGCGTTGGTCTCTCCCACGATGGCTACTCCCACACCATTCTTAATGGCATTGCCAGTGTCAAATGACTTGGTAAGGTGCTCTATTTTACTCTTTATTGTATCAAGAAGTTCAAGCATTTGCCCACGGTTTGCAAACTCTACATCTTCCTCTGAAAAATCAAGTTCAAGTTCAAGCAGTGATGTAAAGTCAAGCAACTTGCCACGCAAATTTTCAAGTTCTGTAGAGATTCCTCCACGCATTTGGTTAAGAGCCACCTTGTGTGCGGCGGCATTGGATGATGATATAAGGTCTGCCACAGCCTCTGCCTTTACCAAGTCCATTTTTCCGTTGAGAAACGCACGCTGAGTGAACTCACCCGGCTCTGCCATACGGCAACCATTGGCAATCAATGCCTTAAGTATGCTTTGCTGAATAAAGACAGAACCGTGACACGCTATTTCCACTGTATCCTCACCAGTATATGAATGCGGAGCCTTAAATATTGTTAAAACGCAGTCATCAATGTCAGAGCCATCAGAGGCTGTAACGGTGCCATAATGCACTGTGTGGCTCTCAAACTCCTTAAGAGAGCGTTTGCTACGGAAAATTGTAGAACAAATGTCTATGGCATCGGGGCCTGAGACCCTGATAACAGCAATACCTCCCACTCCGGGAGCCGTTGATATGGCGGCTATAGCATTCATACTTGATTGCAAATTTAACAAAAAAGAATAAATCAGTACAATCTACCAAACAAAATCGCCACAATCTCCCGAAATTTAGGTCTAATGACAAACAAAGATATTTATCTGCTATGCAATCTATATGCACAGATACAAAAAAAGTTGTATTTTTTTATTTTTTAATGACAAATTCTAACTATCTAAGGAATAAAATCGTTAAATTTGCAAATAGAAAATCACCCTGATGCCATTATACAGGCACTTGTAGACTCAATTACAACACTTAGTGCAAAGTATGCAGTTAACTACAATGATATTGAACAAGGTATCATAGAGTCAGAGCAAAAACTTGCCACTCTAATTGGCCAACTTACTGGCGACAAATTTGCTATCAGTGGTTTGCAGAACCTAATAAAGAAATAAGGAAGACTACAGATTATGAAACCAGAAATAAATTTCAACAATCTAGTTCAGCAGATAGAACATACCAATGAAGCGTTGCAAAACAATGCTCGTCTCGTTATCAATCGTCATGTCACAGCCAAGGCATGGCTTACAGGGTATTATATTGTGGAGTATGAACAGAATGGAAGCGACAGAGCACAGTACGGAGAGCAGTTGTTACAGAAATTGGCAGAACGGTTAGGCAAAGGTATTAGTTACAGAACACTCAAATTATACCGTTTATTCTATATGACATATAGTACATTGGCTATACCTGTCAAAGAATTCATTGTAAAGACATTACCAATTGGGCAATCGGTGATTGCCCAATTGGAAGATGCTGATAATCTTAATATTACAATTGGGCAATCACTGATTGCCCAATTTAATTCAAAACCACCTGTTAGCCAATTCAATGGTGTTAACCCCGACCTGCTTTTCAACCGCCTTTCTTTTACCCATCTTGCAGCCATTCTTCCATGCAAAGATCCACTACAGCGTGCCTTCTATGAGACAATGGCTATACGTGGCACTTGGAGTGTACGTGAATTGCAACGGCAGATTGACTCTAATTATTACGAGCGTAGCGGATGGAGCCAGAAGCCAATGGCATTAGCCGATATGGTTGACGGTAAGGCAGAACACTCTTCTCTTGCCCTTGACATCAAGTCACCGTTTACTTTTGAGTTCCTTGGATTAACAGCAAAGGATGTAGTTGAAGAGTCTGACCTTGAGACAGCTTTGATTGACCACTTGCAGGATTTTATCCTTGAACTTGGTATGGGATTCTGTTTTGAAGAACGTCAGAAAAAACTTCTAATTGACGACCGATACTTTAAGGCTGATTTGGTGTTCTATCACAGAATTCTTAAGCGCCACGTCATCGTAGAACTCAAAGCCAACCGCTTAGACTATGCTGATACAGCACAGTTAAAAATGTACCTTGCTTACTACCGCAAGAACATAATGATGCCGGATGACAATCCGCCTATTGGTATACTGATGTGTTCAGAAGTGGGTCAAGAGATGGCTGAATACACATTGCTTGATATAGATGAGAATGTTTTTGTTTCAAAGTATGAACTTAGCATTCCTTCAAAAGAATGTATGACAGATTTTCTGCGAAAGGAGAATGAAGGACTTAGATAATTTGAGAGTACCAGTTATCACTAGTGTCCACTAAAAAATTGGACACGATTTTAAAAGTTTAATATTTAAAATTTTCAAACAAATCTAACATATAAGGCTCTTTGGAGCCATTGCGTTCATTGACATTATTGAAATTAGTTTTAGCAAAGAGATCCGCCAGCGGAGTTTTATCCGTCAAGGATATGCTAAGTATCTGTAGCACCTCGTATGTGGAGCGTTCAAGCCTCATATAGTGTTGTACGATCGCTACCAGGCAGTAGGTTATGATGGCGGTGTATATCTGCAATACACTGAGTTCAAAGTTATTGGTCAGAAACATAAACTCACGTTTTTGTTCGTCATCCCAATATCTAATGATTCTCAGTTGCTCTGGATACCTTTGTGACGGATAAAAGCCTGTGAGTCGGAAACTGAACCAGTTATACGAACACATATTTCTCATTATTCATACGGATTGAAATTTCCGTAAAAATACAATTCAAATCGTCGTACTCCAAAAACCTTGCAACTAACTAATTTTCAATAATTTCAAAGAACAAATTTTAATTCTTAGTGGACACTAATGATAATATATAAAAATCCATCATTTTACACCGTAAGCATACCTTTGGGAACTTCTTTGGGAATTTCTTTGGGAACTTCTTTGGGAAGTCGGTTGTTCCCATAGCATCATTCTTTGGAGCTCATTTTGGGGCTCACTTTGGGACTCATACGTTTTTTGCTTTTACGTTCAGTTGTAGTTCGTCAAGTTGTTTCTGGTCAAGTGGGGCAGGTGCGTCAAGCATAACATCACGTCCGCTATTGTTCTTAGGGAATGCAATGCAGTCACGTATGCTGTCAAGTCCTGCAAACAGACTTACCCAACGGTCAAGACCGTATGCAAGACCGCCGTGAGGTGGTGCACCATACTTAAAGGCGTTCATCAGGAATCCAAACTGCTCTTGTGCCTTTTCTGGTGTAAATCCAAGAATCTCAAACATCTTGGCTTGAAGTTTAGGGTCATGAATACGAATGGAACCGCCACCAACCTCTACTCCGTTTATAACCATATCATAGGCATCGGCACGGACTGCCGCAGGGTCTGTATCAAGTAGTGGTATATCCTCATCTTTAGGGTGAGTGAACGGATGGTGCATAGCCATAAGGCGGTTCTCCTCATCGCTCCACTCAAACATAGGGAAATCTATTACCCAAAGAGGGGCAAACTTATTGCGGTCTCGCAATCCCAAATCCTCAGCAACTTTTAAACGCAACTCGCAGAGTTGTTTCTGAGTTTTCTGTGTGTCAGAGCCTGACAGAATAAGAATTAAATCACCTGTCTCTGCCTCCATCTTAGACTTGAGGGCTTGAAGTGTATCTTGTGTGTAGAATTTGTCAACGCTTGATTTAACTGAACCGTCTGCCTCAATACGGGCGTAAACCATTCCTTTGGCACCTATCTGCGGACGTTTTACATACTCTGTAAGAGCATCAAGTTGTTTGCGACTGTATGTTGCGGCACCTTTTGCACAGATACCGCCAATGTATGAGGCATTATCAAACACACTGAAGCCAAAACCTTTAAGGGTATCCATCAGCTCCACAAAACGCATACCAAAACGGAGGTCTGGTTTATCGCTTCCATAGTATTTCATAGCATCTTGCCAAGTCATACGCTGAAAATCATCTTTAAATTCAACGCCTCTTAACTCCTTGAAAAGGTGTTTTGCCATACCCTCAAACAGGGTTATTATATCCTCCTGCTCCACAAATGACATTTCACAGTCAATCTGGGTAAACTCCGGCTGACGGTCGGCTCGCAAATCCTCATCACGGAAACATTTAACTATTTGGAAATAACGGTCAAAACCGCTGACCATCAATAACTGCTTTAGAGTTTGTGGTGATTGTGGCAAGGCATAGAACTGACCTGGGTTCATACGGCTTGGAACCACAAAGTCTCTTGCTCCCTCTGGTGTGGAACCTATAAGCATCGGGGTCTCAACCTCAAGGAATCCCTTGCTGTCAAGGTAACGGCGTACCTCCATAGTCATTTTATGGCGTAACTCAAGGTTCTTGCGTACTGCCGTGCGGCGTAAATCAAGGTAACGATACACCATACGCAGGTCATCGCCACCGTCAGTGTTATCCTCTATTGTGAATGGTGGTGTAAGAGATTTGTTAAGCACATTCATCTCACTTACAAGAATCTCTATATCACCTGTTGGTATGTTCTTATTTGGATTACTGCGAAGTGATGCCTCTCCCTTTACCTGAATGACAAACTCCCTGCCAAGTTCATTAGCCTGAGCACAGAGTTCAGCATTTGAATCCTCACTGAATACAAGTTGGGTTATGCCGTAACGGTCACGCAAATCAACAAAAGTCATACCCCCCATCTTCCTTATGCGTTGCACCCAACCGGCAAGCGTCACACTCTTTTTAGCATCGGTGGCGCGAAGCTCACCGCAAGTCACTGTTCTAAACATTTGTATTGCTCTATTTTTATGAATCGCAAAGTTAGTGATTCTTTTGTTAGTAAAAAAATATAAATGCGTACATTTGTAGTGATGAAACCCACCATTCAATACATACAGCAAAAAGTAGATGAGTTCAACCGCCAGATGTTTGACGGCAAATTGCCGCCTGTGCCTGTGAGCCTGAGTAACGCCAAAACCTATCTCGGACTCTGTGTGTACAAGAGGCGTCGTAAGTTCTTTGGAGGAATTGAGAAATATGATTTCCGTCTGCGCTTCAGCAAAAGGCTGGATTTGCCTGAAGATGAGGTGGAGGATACCATAATCCACGAACTCATTCACTACTACATAGGGGTGAACAATATGAATGATACCAGTGCTCACGGAAAACTTTTCCGTAGCATTATGAGTTCTATAAATAAGAAGTTCGGCAGGCATCTGACCATATCACACAAGTGTACCGCTGAACAGCGTGAGCAGGCGGTGGACAAACAGAGGAAACTGCACGCCATTGCCTTTGTCCGTTTCCACGATGGCAAATGCGGTGTCAAGGTGCTGCCTCGTATGGCTAAGCACATTCTGCACTATTACAACGGCATACGCCGCAACCCTGAGATAAATCAGATAGAACTATATATGTCAGACAACCCCTTCTTTAATCGCTACCCAAGTTCATCGGCACTGCGCATACACTACATTGATGAGCAGTTGATGCTTGATAACCTTCAAGATGCGGAACGCCTTGTTTGTGACGGCAAAAGTGTCAAGTTTTTTTAGTATAAGTCGTTATACCTCTTTACACACAAACACCTTAGGTTTGTGAAACACGCTATATGAATTGTCAATGGAAGCACCATTGGAGAATATTATTCCGTCTTGATTCACTGTTCCGTAATATCTACAGCCTCCCACAAACATAAATCGTGGTTGCCAGTCATTACAAATTAGTCACCTCAGCCCCTCTGTAGTAAAAATCCAATATTTCTTTATACGTTTTTCCCTCTGATGCCATAACGGCGGCACCAATCTGACATAATCCAACACCGTGCCCCCAGCCTTTCCCTGTAAGTAGGAATCCGCCGTCAATGGTGCGGGACACATCAAAGGCTGAACTATATAAGTGGCTATGGGACAGCCATTTGCGTATCTCCAATTCTTTGCCTATAGTCAGAGCCCTGAGTGAGCCTACCACCTTTAGTTTATATATTCTGCCAGAATCCCCCCTTTTCATTGGAATCAAATCCTTAATCAAACCAAAATCAATGCCTGAACGTTCCCTCACTATCTCTGAGAGTTCCTCCGCACTGTATTCAACAACCCAATCGTGGTAGCCTTTGGTCTCATAGTCAAAATCATTGAGAACTTGTTTTAGAACCTCAGGCGTAGCCTTTTCGCACCAATCATCTTCAACTGAGGTGAGGTATGGTTTGTTCTCATCTTCCCAACAGACATCATATCTCTCTGTCCTGCCACCGCAGCATTTGTGAAAACGGCAGTCACAAATCTCATCACCAAATGACAGCACAAGCCCGGCGGTATCATTAACTGCCTCTATTACAGTTGGATTCAGCGACCCGCTTTTACCATAATAGCGTTGGCAGTGGTCATCGGCACAAACATCAAACAGAGTGTGCGGTGACGCTCCGTACCAGGCTATATGTTTGTCATCAGAGTCAAAACGCACATCAGTAACGCAGCCGGCGCCACCTTGCAGTTGCTTGCGTTCAAGTACCTTGCGTATAGCCCAACTGCGTGATATTATGGCGTGAGCCTTAAGCAGTTCAAGCATTGAAGTGCCTGCCATCTCTGATGATATGACACTTTTAAGATACTCTTCAATGTCAATTATGTTAATTGCCGTAAGTAGTCCGTCATCTCTTCCCACAATGTCAAGCGTGCCTGAAAAGCGTTGGTTTTCATTGCGTTGCCAATGGAATTGGATTCCAATTGTCACCTCCTCAAGTTCCAAAAAAGAGGTATCGTGGCAAGGCGTCAGAGTAACAGGCTTGGTAATGGAGTGGTGACCGCTGTATGTTTTGCTGTCGCTCCCCCTGAACTCCCCGTGAAATGTCACCCCGATGTTTTTCCTGCTCAATATTCCTACGCTTATATTCATTGCGTTGTGTTGATAACTATATCACGCAAAGATAACAAATCCGACGCACATTTACTACCTTTGCAAAATTAATTACTAATTGCTAATTACTAATTGCTAATTGTTATGCGTTCTTCCTGGTCTTGGATACCCACGCTCTATTTTGCAGAGGGACTGCCATACGTTCTTGTTATGACAGTATCAGTAGTAATGTATAAAAATTTAGGCTTGAGTAATACAGAGATAGCCTACTACACAAGTTGGCTCTATCTGCCTTGGGTTATAAAGCCGCTTTGGAGTCCGTTTGTGGATTTAATAAAGACAAAACGCTGGTGGATTACAACCACTCAGTTTCTTATAGGTGCGGGTATGGCGGGAATTGCCTTTTCATTGCCCGCTCCGCTATTCTTTCAGGCTTCACTTGCCTTTTTCTGGCTTATGGCATTCAGTTCAGCCACCCACGATATAGCCGCTGACGGTTTCTATATGATTGCACTTCCAGAGAATGAACAATCTCTGTTTGTAGGTATCAGAAGTGTGTTCTACAAGATTGCCACCATATTCGGGCAAGGTTTGTTGGTGTTCCTTGCAGGTATTCTTATTGAAAACGGACTTGGAGTTACAAACGCCTGGCAAATCATATTCTTTGCCACTGCGGCGTTGTTTGTGCTAATAGCCTTGTGGCATAAGTTTGTACTGCCAAAGCCTGTTAATGATTCAAACAAATCTATTCAAAAATTTGGAGATTTATTCTACACATTCTTTACAAAGAAAGGCATCTGGCTCGCCCTTGCGTTTATTCTGCTTTACAGATTAGGGGAGTCCCAACTTGCTAAAATAGCCTCTCCGTTCCTGCTTGATGACAGGGCGGTGGGCGGTCTTGGTGTAAGCACAAGTATGGTTGGTGTGCTGTATGGCACTGTTGGTGTGTTGGCACTGCTTGTAGGCGGTATCTTAGGCGGTTGGCTTGCCTCCAGGAATGGTCTTAAATTTTGGCTTTGGCCTATGATTATATTTATGAATGTTCCTAATGTGGTATATGTATATCTTGCACTATGCCAACCGGAGAACATATATATAATAGGCAGTTGCATAGCACTTGAGCAATTTGGCTACGGGGTAGGCTTTACAGCGTTTATGCTATATCTAATATATGTGTCACAAGGTCCGTACCAAACAGCACACTACGCTTTGTGTACAGGCTTTATGGCACTTGGAATGATGCTTCCGGGTATGGTTGCAGGTTGGGTGCAGGAGAATATGGCATCACTTGTAGGACCACAGTTAGCCGCTCTTGGCAACTACACTCTATTCTTTATTTGGGTGTGCCTTTGCACAATTCCAGGCTTTATAATAGCGGCATTCCTTAAGATTCCTAAGGAGTTTGGCAGAAAATAAATGGGATAAATTATTTTATCCCAAAACACTGTCGTATGAATTTTACGGGGATACGTTCCACTATCTTTCCCATTAGAACAGGACAATATATGCCAAATCCTAAATTAATGAAGTAAAATGGGATGACTAGTTGTTCAGGGCAACCTAATCCTCTCCATACAATCAGTTCAATAAATGCCTGAAAGGCTATTCCAAACAGATATATTGGAAAAATGTAATTTCTGAATGAGTGAAAAAGCGATGGAATGAATTTGTCAATGAGCATAGCAGTTGACATCATTGATAATATGCCAACCAATTCACAGAATGGGAAAAATTCATTGATTTGAAAGAATTTGTCCATAAACACCATAATTACATACAGAATCCAAGATGCAGGTGCTATAATTTTTGTATGTTCCAATATTTTTGTCCACCAACCATAATGACAGGAGACTATTCCAAGTACAAAGAACGGAATATATCTGTTTATTGAAAATATGTGAAACCAATTAGTTTCAGAAATACCTGTCAGGTCTGTTTTTTGAAATAAAAACAATACCACCAATAAAATATATGAAAGAGACCTTTTTTTGATGGAGATATACAGTGGGTAAAGCAGCATAAGTGTAAGCAATGTCATAAGGTACCATCTATGAGGCCACGGAAAACCCTCAATAACCACAAATGACCTGAAAAAAGATTCAAGTGTTACAGGATGAGGTGTTTTTACCACTCCATTGAACATTATCTGCATAATAGTGCCAAGGCAGGTGCAGAATATAAGTGGTAGCCCTATGCGCGTGAATTTGTCCTTGTAAAGGTCTGGAACATTCCACCCTTTGTTTATTCTTGTGTAATATAGTAAAGTTCCGCTAACAAAAACAAATGTTGGGATTCTAAGATAGTGAAGCCAATAATTTATGGTCTCAATAAACTGATGGTTTTCACCTGTGCTTGTATCAAGCAGTTGTATATGGTTCATAACCACAAACATAATGGTCATTCCCCTTAGAATCGCCAACCAATTTATCCTGTCTGTCGTAGTCTTAGATTCCATTGGTCACCTGATTATAAACATCTATAAGAATATCTTTTGTAATTTTCTCAAAGTCCTCTTCCCTTGCCACGATAAGATGTCCGGTCATATCAATGGCACCGGGACTGATAAGTATTTTAGTCTCATCTTCAGCAAAGAATTGGCGTGGACGGTGGCATTTTCTTGGAAACAGAGTAGTCATAAAGCCACCGTTCTTATATTCACAGAACATATTTATTTGTGGCTCACACGCTTCTTCAAGGGTAGTGGCATCGGGATTCCACTTGCCATCTGAAAGAGCGTTGAGTGTATCTTTAAGTTTTGCCGCAGCCTCATCTTTTGTTTTGCAGAAGAAGCTTATTTTATTGATAAGCCCAGGCATCGGGGTTTCAACGGGATATGTAAAGTACTCTGTACAACCAAGTTGAAAATGGAAGTGGTCCGGGGCTGAGGCTCCTGATTTTGCTCCGTTATAGAGTGCCACCCAACCTTTGCAAGCCTCTGCCAAATCAAAGAAATCATCAATTTTTGCGTTGCTAAGTTTTTGTGGCTCGTGAATCTTTGAAATCACAGTGTAATGCTCTGTGCATATTGGAAACGGATTAACACAAATATCATACTTACCCTTGAAATCAATGCTGCCTTGCTCTGCGGGGCGGTTTTTCTCACAAAGAAAGCAAGGTCTCTCCGCAATGCTCTTAGCGTCAAGTTTTGCAAGTGATGATACGGCTCTTGCAGGGTTGAAGTGCACAAAGATGGTGAATTTGTCAAACTTGAACTCTTTTGTGCGTACACTCCTTAATTTCTCATAATTGGCGGCTGCAAGAGGGTAAACTTTCAGTTGCTCTTGCAGATATTTGTGTAAATCTTCCATAACGCTCACAAAGTTACTGAAAAAATCCGTACCTTTGACGCACTTTATGCATAAAGCCGGATTTGTAAATATCATCGGGAACCCCAATGTGGGAAAGTCAACGCTTATGAATGCGTTGGTGGGGGAGCGTATTTCCATAATCACCTCCAAATCTCAGACAACACGACACCGCATTATGGGCATTGTCAACGGAGATGATTTCCAGATTGTCTATTCTGACACTCCTGGTGTTCTTAAGCCAAACTATCGCTTGCAGGAGTCTATGCTTGAGGCATCAGAGTCGGCTCTTACAGACGCTGACATTCTGCTCTATGTCACTGATACCGTAGAGACATACGATAAGAATCCGGAATTCCTTGAAAAGGCTAAACGGTCAGGCGTACCTACTTTTCTTATTATCAACAAAATAGATTTGCTGCCAGACCAGAAGGAGTTGGAGGCGCTTGTTGAAAAGTGGCACTCTATTCTCCCCGATGCCAATATAATTCCGCTTTGTGCCAAGGAGAAGTTTGGAGTGGATATGCTTTTAAGCGGAATCAAGGCTAAACTTCCTGAGAATCCTCCATACTTTGACAAGGACGCTCTGACAGACCGCCCGGCACGCTTCTTTGTAACGGAGATAATCAGAGAGAAGATTCTGGAACTTTATGACAAGGAGATTCCTTACTCATCAGAGGTGGTCGTGGAGCGTTTCAAGGAGGAATCTTCAATAATCCGCATTAACGCCGTAATATATGTTGAGCGTGAGTCTCAAAAGGGTATAATAATAGGTAAAGGTGGCTCAATGCTTAAGAAAACAGGCACAGCCGCACGCACTGAAATAGAGAGATTTTTTGATAAGAAGGTATTTCTTGAGTTGTTCGTCAAAGTTGAGAAAGATTGGCGTAACAGAGATAAGCAGTTAAAGAATTTCGGCTATCAACTAAAACAGGAATAACCGCATCACCAAATCACCGAATCACCGCATCACCAATAAATTATGAGTATCGTAGCAATAGTAGGTCGCCCAAATGTAGGTAAGTCAACACTTTTCAACAGACTTACAGAGACACGTCGTGCAATAGTAAGTGAGGAGTCCGGCACAACCCGTGACCGTCAGTACGGAAAGGTTCAGTGGGGTAAAAAGGAGTTCTCCCTTATTGATACAGGTGGTCTGGTGGCGGGCAGCGATGATGTTTTTGAAGGGGAGATTAACCGTCAGGTAGATATTGCCATAAAGGAGGCTGATGTGGTGCTTCTTATGGTTGATGTTCAGGAGGGTGTGAACCACCTTGACCTTGAGGTGGCTAACAAACTGCGTAACTGTGGCAAGCCTGTTCTGCTCATAGCAAACAAGACAGACAATAATGACTTGCAGTATGATGCGGCTGAGTTCTACAAACTTGGCATCGGGGACCCTATGTGCGTTTCATCTATGAGCGGTTTCGGAACGGGAGATTTGCTTGATGAGATTATAAAGAAACTTCCAGAAGACTCTGAGCCAGAGATAGATACCACACTTCCAAGGGTTGCCATCGTGGGACGCCCTAACGCAGGTAAATCATCTCTGCTTAACGCCCTGATGGACGAGGACCGCAATATTGTAACAGACATTGCAGGCACCACTCGTGACAGCATATACACACGCTACACAAAGTTCGGGAAGGACTTTTATCTTGTTGACACCGCTGGCATCCGTAAAAAGTCTAAAGTTACAGAAGACCTTGAGTTCTACTCAGTTATGCGTGCCATACGTACTATTGAGAACTCTGATGTCTGCATACTTATGATTGACGCCACACGTGGTATTGAGGCTCAAGACCAAAATATCTTCTCACTTATTCAGAAAAATAAGAAGGGACTTGTTGTGTGCGTTAATAAGTGGGATATTGCTGAGAATAAGGAGGCTAAGGCAATCAAACATTTTGAGGAGACTATACGTGAGCGTTTCGCTCCGTTTACTGATTTTCCTATAATTTTTATCTCAGCAACCACAAAACAACGCATATACAAGGCAATAGAGACCGCTATGCAGGTTTATGAGAGCAAGAAAACCCATATAGGAGCGGGGCAGTTGAATGATTTCTTTCTGCCGCTTATTGAGAACTATCCGCCTCCTGCGTGGAAGGGTAAATACGTCAAGATAAAATATGTGACGCAGTTGCCTGACACATACGTGCCCACATTTATATTCTTTGCCAACCTGCCACAGTATGTAAAGGAGCCGTATCGCCGTTTCCTTGAAAACAAACTACGTGAGCAGTGGAACTTCTCAGGCGTGCCTGTTCAACTCTTCTTTAGAGCGAAAAATAAGTGATTATATTATCACCCCATCTTTCATAGTGATGGTGCGGTCACTGATGCTGGCTATTGAGGCATCGTGGGTGACAACCAACAATGTAAGGTGAAACTCATTTTTTAGGTTTAGAAGAAGTTTGTTAAGTTCCTCTTTATTTTGTGAGTCAAGGCTACCTGATGGCTCATCAGCCAAAATAAGTTTTGGCTGGTTTATAAGTGCTCTTGCCACTGCAACCCTCTGTTTCTCACCTCCGGAGAGTTGATTTGGCTTGTGGTTTAAACGGTGGCTAAGTCCGAGATAATCAAGCAGTTCCTTTGCCTTTACTTCTGCTTCTCCGCTCTTTCTGTGAGCAATCAACGCAGGAATTGTAACATTTTCCAATGCTGTAAATTCAGGCAACAGTTGGTGGAATTGGAATACAAAACCTATATGTCGGCATCTGAAATCAGCAAGAGCGTTTGCACTTAGTTTGTTTATGTCTGTTCCGTCAATGATGATGTTTCCGCTGTCCGCTTTGTCCAAAGTGCCTAAAATTTGAAGTAATGTGGTTTTTCCCGCACCGCTTGCACCCACTATGCTGACAAATTCCTCATTCTCAATATTGAGGTCAATCCCTTTCAGCACCTCAATTTCACCAAAACTCTTCCTTATTCCTGTTGCAGTTATCATAATTTTCAGATTTTCATTCTGCAAATATAGTGGATTTTTTTTACCTTTACGGAATTATTTATGACCAAGGAATTAAAGAACCATATTACAATTTTGCTTGAAAGCGGTAACGCCGATGCTGCAATAAAGGAGTTGGAGGCGTACGTGTCAACATCGGGGAACGATGATGAGGCGTACCTGTTGTTAGGCAATGCCTATAGAAAGAAAGAGAATTGGGAGGGTGCGTTGAACTCATATTCACGTGCCATTGAAATAAATCATTCTTCTCCTGCAAAAGATGCCTACGATATGATTATTCAAATCTTAAACTTCTACGATACAGACCGATATAATGTTTAATTTTACAGAACGTACACAGTTACTGATAGGAGAAGAGGGTGTCAGCAGGCTTTCTAATGCAAGAGTGCTTGTGGTTGGCACGGGAGGAGTTGGTGCATACGCCGCTGAAATGATTTGTAGGGCTGGAGTAGGGCATATAACCCTTGTTGATTCTGACACTGTAAAGCCAAGTAACATAAATCGTCAGTTGCCGGCACTTCACAGTACAATAGGTAAATACAAAGTTGATTTATTGGCAGAAAGGTTCAAAGATATTAACCCCGATGCAGAAATAGTTGCAATAAAAGAGTTTTTAGATGACTCAAATTTGGAGCGGATAATGTCAGAAGGTTTTGATTATGTTATTGATGCCATAGATTCCATTACCCCTAAAATACACCTTATAGAGTACTGCTTAAAAAATAAGGTAAAAATAATTTCTTCAATGGGTGCAGGAGGCAGATTAGACCCCTCAAAGGTGCAGATTGCTGACATTTCAAAGACATACCAATGCTCGCTTGCCAGAACTGTTCGTGAACGTTTGAAAAAGGACGGCATAAGCAAAGGTCTTAAAGTTGTCTTCAGTTCTGAACCCGTAAAAAAAGATTCCGTCATTGAGGTTAATGATGAAAAGTGCAAACGCTCAACCACAGGAACCGTAAGTTATATTCCTGCGGTTTTCGGGTGCTATCTGGCATCGGAAGTAATCACTTATTTTTTGCAGAATAAAAAATAATTCATAACTTTACTCGTATCTTACGGATACTCGTGAAGATAGGCTGCTCCTCAACAAAACCAAAAACGTTCCGTTTTTGAAAAATACTAGTTTGTGAATGTGTGTACAAGCCCCCAATTCACAAAATGTATTTTTTTCAAAAAATGTTCCACATTTTTTGGTTTTGTGTTCTGATTGCACTATCTTTGACCCTGATAGAAAGAAAACAATGCTAAGACATAGAAGCCGATTACGGCTTAAATATATTAGGAGGTAAAATTACCCTCCCCGTGTAAACGGGGGGGGGTAATTTGCTTATTATCAATAACTTACGATATGGTCGTAAGTAAGGGTCAAGGGTCAAGTAACCGCATCACCAAATCACCGCATCACCGATATAATGAGATTAACAAACATATTATTAACTTTTAAAACATTATTTAAACTATGAAGAAAAACAACTATTCCGCTCCTAAAATGGAGCAAGTAAAAATGGAGTCGGAAATGCCCGTGATGCAGACCTCTGGCGTAACGCCATACACAGGAAACCTTAGAAGTTTCAGTTGGAGTTAATTAACAAGAGTAACTAACATTAAAAAACACTACGAATTATGAAAAAGATTACATTTTCAATAATGGCATTAGCCTTGGCGGCAATGATGTTTACAGGTTGCAAGAAAGAGAACGCCGCTACTCAGGAACCGGAAAAGCAGGCGGAGAAAACAGCAATGACATTCTACGCTGTTCCACAGGGCGGAGAGCGTACTGGCCTTGACGGAGGCCTTAACTCTATATGGACAGAAGGCGACCAAATAAAGATATTCTCAACGTTAGATAGAGAAGGCAGTGTGTTCACACTTTCAGAAGGTGCTGGTTCAGACTTCGGCACATTTAATGGAGAGGGTGTTGAGGCGGAGGCGTATGCAGCCGCATATCCTGCATCACTTGCAAGCAGTACTGACGGTGGTACCATAATGTTCAACTTGACAGGTACCCAAAACTATGTGGCAGACAGTTATGATACTAATACAGTACCTGTGGTTGCATATTCATCAAGCACAGATTTGACATTTGAGAATACAACAGGTATGCTTCGTCTTGGCATCAAGAATGCTACAGGTGACGTAAACATAAAGTCAATGACGCTTATTGATAATAATTGCGATTCCAAACTTTGGGGTACGTTTAAGATTACAGCATTGTCAACAACCGGTCTTGAATATGTGGAAGGTGGTGACAATACTATTACAATGAATCTGGGCAATGGTGTTGCCTTGAACGCAGACACATACACATATTTCTATTTCTGTCTGCCTGTGGGCACGCTGGCAAGTGGTTTTACTGTAAATATGGTAGATGCGGATAACAATCCAATTACACTTGAGTGCACTGCCACAACAATGGAGTTTAACATAGGTAAGACAAGAGAGGTGATTGCCAACTTTGGCAGAGGTGAAGCAAACGCAACCGCAGTTGGCGGTAATGTTAAGTGGGTTCAGTTATGGGCTGATGGACCTAAGTGGGCTGAGTACAATGTTGGTTCAGACGCAACTCACGAGTACAACGCATACTACACTTGGGGTGGTAATTACAAAAATGGAGATGGAATAACTTGGAACGATGACCACAACCAAGATGAAGTCCCTCTTTCTGGTAACTTTGACACAGCCACCAATTTGTGGGGAGGTAGTTGGCGTATGCCTACAAACAATGAATTGACTGCTGTTATTAATTATATCAACTGCAATGTAATTTGGATATCCAATTACAAATGCACAGGCAAGAATGGTATGTTATGTACGGGTATAGGTGATTACTCTGGCAACTCTGTCTTTTTTCCAGCCGCAGGTGTCTGCAACAATGGTGTAGTTGAGAATGACGGCAGTGGAGCCTTCTATTGGAGTTCTACTAATGATACTAGTGCCGCTGCCTACAATATGTACTCATGCTCGCTATATTGGTTCGTGAGTACCGACTTCCGCTATCGCGGGATGTCTGTTCGTGCGATTTTGGCAGAGTAATAACTATTCCCTTGTCATTTTGAGCGTTAGCGAAAAATCTCGCAATCATTACAAGATTCTTCGCTACGTTACACTCACTCAGGATGACGAGGCAAAATAAATCAAACGGGTCAAGGTTCTCAAAAATCTTGACCCGTTTTGTTGTTATAAGTGTGGAGTTGTGTTTGTTAGCCCTGTAAGGTCTGCTTTGTAGATAAGTTCTTTGCTTGTGTTGTTCTTTTGTATAAACATTATCATATATATTGGTGCATAGACAATAGTGTTTTTTGTCTGTAGGTTGTTGTTGCACAGTACTATGGCATTGTTTATGTTGTACTCTTGGGTTGAGAGAATATTGCTAAGGGCATTGTGCCTCTCATAGAACTTACCTGATTTTACCTCTATCGGGGTTATCTTTGCGTCAGATTCCAATAAGAAATCCAACTCACCCTGCTTCTTGCTTGTAAAATAGTATAGATTGAAGCCGTGGGCGTGTAACTCCTGTGCTACTGCATTCTCATAAATGGCTCCAAAATTTATGTTGGTCTCTCCTTGCAGAATTCTAAGCTGAATACCGCTTGCGTACTGTGAAGATAACAGCCCTACATCATTTTGGAATAACTTGAACAGATTCCGTTTTTCATTTAGTTTTAATGGTGACATCGGGGCATCTACATTATATACGGGCAGAGCCATATCAGCATTTTTAAGCCATAGGAATTTTGATTCCGCAGCGTCAAACCTTGCACTCTCTTTAAGGTTTTTGAATATAAACCTTTTGTTTTGTGCGTTAAGTTCAGATGGAATCAGGTCAAAAATCTCATTTACTTTAAGTTGCTTGCTCTTGTTATATTGGCTTATATCGTGTTTATATAGTTTTAGAATGTCCTTTTGCTCGTTTTCTACTTGTATCAAGTCATTTGTATCAACATATTTTTGCACTACGGCAGGCATACCTCCTATTATCAGGTATAGGTGAAATAGTTTAAGTACCTGATTGTGTATGAATTCATCAACAGGTTTCTTTTCCTTCCAGCAGATTCTTAGGTTGTCAATCACCTGTGTGTTTATGCCTAAGGCACACAGAAATTCCTCAAAGTCAAGAGGGTACAGTGTGGTTTCTCCTATATATCCAACGGGTAAACTTCTGACATTGTTTAATTCAAGTCCAAGCAGGCTGCCACTTAAAGCATATCTGAAACGTCCGTCCTGCACTAAGAATTTAATCCAGGTAAGAACATCGGGGCATTTTTGGATTTCATCAAAAAAGATGAATGTTTGGTTAGGTGTAAATGTCTTATGCTTGAATAGTTGTAGGCGGTTTATTATATCAGTTTCATCTTTAACATTGTTAAATACTTTTACCAAATCAGGCTCTTTTACAAAATTGCACTCAACAAATGTGTTGTAGTGGTTTTTTGCAAATTTTGTAATGGCGTAACTTTTCCCAACTTGCCTTGCTCCTGTTAAAAGCAGTGCTTTGTTTGTAGTGCTGTAAAAGTTTTCTATATATGTGTCTATTTTCCTGATTATCATTTTTCCAACGAGTTTTATTTAAAATATACCATTTTTCCAATATTTGTGCAAAGATAATATTATTTTCTTTAATATGCAAATAATCAGGTTATTATTTTAAGTTATGTGTTATAATTTGCATTTTTCTAATATAATATATGATACTTTTCTGCATTTTTCCAACAATGTTTTTCACTACCTTTACTCGCACCTTACAGGTGCTCGTGAAATTAACTATCGCTCGGCAAAACCAAAAAGCGTTCCGCTTTTTCTAAAAAAAACCATCTTTCCCTATTGTAAATCAGGCTTTCCAATAGGAAAATCTGATTTTTTAGCAAAAAAATCCGAGATTTTTTTGGTTTTTTGCTCTCGCTTATGTAATTTTGTCCCCTCAAATTTTAATTATTAACAAAAACTAAATCATTATGAACAATTACGAAACCGTTTTCATTTTGACTCCCGTTTTGTCTGAAGCACAGATGAAGGAAGCGGTAGAGAAGTTCAAATCTGTTCTGACTAATGCCGGAGCCAAGATTGTGAACGAAGAGAACTGGGGGCTTAAGAAGTTGGCCTATCCAATTGAGAAAAAATCAACAGGATTCTATGAACTGTTCCAGTTTGACGCAGAACCTGAAGTTGTTGACACACTTGAAACACAATTCCGCCGTGATGAGCGCGTTATCCGTTTCTTAACAGTTAAGATGGATAAATACGCACAGGCTTACGCTGAGAAGCGTCGTGGCAAAATCGCCTCAGGTGAGATTTACGCAAAGAAAGAGGCTGCTCCTGCAAAAGAGGCTGCTCCTGAGATAGTTGAACCAAATGATGATGCAGAATAAGGAGGACAATAATTATGGCACAGAATCAATCTGAAATTCGTTATCTGACTCCACAATCAGTGGAAACAAAGAAGAAGAAATACTGTCGTTTCAAACGTAGCGGTATCAAGTATATTGACTATAAGGACCCTGAGTTCCTCAAGAAATTCCTTAATGAGCAGGGTAAGATATTGCCTCGCCGTCTGACAGGTACATCACTCAAGTATCAGCGTCAGGTTGCACAGGCTATCAAGCGTGCGCGTCACTTGGCATTGCTCCCATACGTAACTGATATGTTGAAATAATTAAAGGAGGACAAGACAATGAAAGTAATACTTAAAGAAGATATACACGGACTTGGCTACAAAGATGATGTAGTTACAGTTAAGGACGGTTACGGACGTAACTATCTTATCCCTCAGCAGAAGGCTGTGCTTGCTACTGAAGCCGCTCAAAAGGTTATTGCTGAGAACTTGAGACAACGTGCTCACAAACTTGCCAAGATTAAGGCCGATGCCGAGGCTCTTGCTGAGAAACTTAACGGTCTTACAGTTTCAGTTGCCACAAAAGCAAGCGAGAAAGGTAAGGTATTCGGTGCGGTTACTTCAATTCAAATTGCCGAGGCTCTTGAGAAACAGGGCATAAGCATTGACAAGCGAGTTATTGACCTCAAGAACCCAATCAAGGAACTAGGAAGTTTCAAGGTTTCTGCCAAACTTCACAAAGAGGTTACTGCTGAATTTACAGTAGAGGTTGCAGCCGCAGAATAAAAACCATTCAAGTAATATTACAAAAGAGAGGCTGCAAGGTCTCTCTTTTGTTCTTTTTTATAGCCAATAATAGAAGCAAGTTCAGATGAAAGAGATATTAAAATACATTACTCTGTTGCTTTTGGTAGCCACGATGCTTACAGGGTGTGGTAATTTGCGTCAGAAAAAGCGGAATTTACCAGACTCGGTGCCGGTTACAGCCGTTGTGGTGTCAAATGGCAGCACAGAATACTCTGCATATACCTACTCAGGTTACCTTGCTGAGAGCTACTCATCATTGTTAAGTTTCCAGACAGGAGGAAAGCTTATTAAAGTATATGTAAGTGAAGGCAGTAAGGTAAAAAAAGGAGATAAACTTGCTGAAATTGACAGCACTCAATCAGTAAATGCCTTGAAAAGTGCGGAAGCCACACTTGCCCAAGCACAAGATGGTTATGACAGGCTAAAGATGGTATATGACAGTGGTTCCATCAGTGAGGTCAAATGGATTGAGATGGAGACAAAACTTGAGCAAGCCAAGTCAATGGCACAAGGTGCGCGCAAGAACCTTGATGACTGCACACTTACGGCTCCGTTTAACGGCATAATTACCAGCAGGACAATGGAGGTTGGAAGCCACGTGCTGCCGTCAAACGCATTTATCAAAATCATCAATACAGATTCAATGCTTGTTGTGGTTGATGTTCCTGAAAATGACATATCTGCCATAAATGAAGGGCAATGTGCTAAAATTCAGGTGCTTGCGCTTAATAACCGTCAGCTGTGGGGTAAAATTGTAAACAAGAACGTTGACGCAAACCAAATATCTCACACATACCAAGTGAAAATAGCCGTCCCCAATACAGATGGTAATCTTATGGCAGGTATGGTATGTAAGGCAAGCATAGAGACAGCAAAGGATGAAACAAACATAATTATACCATATCAGGCAGTGCAACTTATGCCTGACGGGAGATATGTATGGTGCATAGTTGATGGTAAATCAGTTAGAAAAAAGGTTGAGACCAAAGGGTTTGCAAATAACGGGGTCATAATTACACAGGGTCTTGAGCCTGGTGATTCCGTAATAGTGGAGGGCAGACAGAAAGTTTATGAGGGAGGGCGTGTTAAGGCGAAGCCGTAACAAGTTAAAAGTTAACTTTTCTTTTTTCTTTATTAACTTTTCACTATTAGACGAAGTTTAATATGAGTGGTGGGAACATAATATCCAAGGCAATGCGCCAACATAGCATAATTTTTGCTATTGTGGCTGTGCTTGTTGTGTGCGGATTCTATGGATTGCATCAGATGAACAAAGATGAGTTTCCACAATTCACAATAAGACAAGGTGTTGTTGTCGGTGTATATCCAGGAGCCACTTCGGAACAAGTGGAAAGGCAACTTACAACGCCCCTTGAACGCTATCTGTTCTCATTTCAGGAAATTGACAAAACCAAAACATACTCATACTCAGAAGACGGCATAGTCTATCTCTTTGTGGAACTGTCAAAAGATGTCCACGATAAGGATGAGGTTTGGTCTAAGATTAGGCACGGGTTAAAGGATTTCAAAATACAACTGCCCGCAGGAGTTCTTGCTCTTGCCGTTATTGATGATTTCGGAAATACATCATCGTTGCTTATAACTTTGGAATCAGATGATAAGTCACCAAGAGAACTTGAGGAGTACGCTCATATTCTTTCAGACAGACTTTGCACAATAAAATCATTAGGAAGAACACATATCATAGGTGTGCGGCGTGAACAGATAGGGGTATATATTCAGCCGGAAAAACTTGCCCAATATGGTATAGACTCCAATACATTACTTGCAAGACTATTTACCCAGGGTTTTACAACCACTTCAGGAATTTCAACAGTAAGTAACATATCTTCTCCAATTCATTTGCAGAAGGGATTTGTAAGTGAGGAGGAGTTAGAGGAGCAGATAGTCTATTCAGACCCCCAAGGTCATATTGTAAGGCTGCAAGATATTGCCACCATAGAGAGATGTTACCCTAAGCTATCAAATTATGTTGTTAAAGATGGCAACAACACATTGCTTATTTCACTTGAGGTAAGACCTGGCAACAATATCGTGGCTTTTGGCAAGGAGGTGGATGAGGTTCTGAACAGATTCAAGGAGACTTTGCCTCCTTCAATAAGCGTAAACCGTATAACAGACCAACCAAAGGTGGTTGATGAGTCCGTTACAAGTTTTCTTAAAGATTTGCTCACCTCAATAGGGATAGTCATACTTGTGATGCTGATGCTCTTTCCGTTAAAATCTGCCTTGGTGGCTGGTTCCGGCATTCCAATATGTACGGCAATAAGCCTTCTGTTAATGTATCTGTTCAAGATAGACCTTAACACAGTCACACTTGCCGCCCTTATCTTTGTACTTGGAATGATAGTTGATAACTCAATAGTCATCATAGACGGTTATATTGACAGGCTCCGCCACGGATATTCACGTTGGGATTCGGCTGTTGTAAGCGCTAATGAACTGTTCCCGCCACTACTGCTTGCCACGATTGCCATCATAGGAATGTTTTTCCCTGTAACCCAAACACTTACAGGCCCGATGGCAGACTTCATAAAACTCTTCCCTTGGACAGTACTCTTCTCACTTGGAATATCGTTGCTATATGCAATACTTGTAGTTCCGTACCTTGAATACTATTTCATACGCAATGATTCCCAGACTAAAGAGAAATTGAGTATTATTGAGCGAGGACAGAATATCTTCTTCAATCTGCTCCAGAACGGTTATGACAAACTCTTGAAATTGTGTTTCAAGCATCCTGTTATTACTATATCAATAGGTCTTGGCGCAGTTGTGGCGGGCGTTCTGCTTTTCCTGTCATTGAATGTGCAGATGATGCCTAAGGCGGAGCGCAGTTGCTTTGCCGTTGAGGTCAGATTGCCATACGGAAGTTCAATAGATGAGACAGCAATGGTTTGTGACAGTATTGAAACTCTTATTAAAACAGATTACCGCATTACGGCGGTTACAAAGTTCATAGGCAACGGGTCTCCCAGATTCCACGCCTGCTATGCTCCGTCACTGCCACGTGCCAATTACGCTCAGTTCATAGTCAATACAAAGTCAAATGAAGCCACTGAGAGTTTCTTGAGAGAATACACTGACCGTATGTATGACTATTTTCCTAACGCAAGTGTGAGATTCAAGCAAATGGATTATCAGATGGCTGCAAATCCCATAGAGGTGCACTTTATGGGAGAGGATTTGGATGAAATCCAGCAATGCAGTGACAGACTTGAGGCATATATGCGTGATTCTTTGTACCACGATTTGATTTGGATTCACACATCAGTCGACGAATCACTGCCGTGCGTTAAGGTTACACTGAAACCTGATGAGGCTGCAAGAGTAGGCGTTACGCCTGCCATACTCTCTCTCCAACTTGCAAGTTTTGAGCAGGGTCAGCCCTTGACAACACTTTGGGAAGATGACTACAGTATTCCTGTTGTACTTCACGTTGTTAAAGATGAGGATAAGCATAACCTTACAGCGCTGGAGAATATGCTTATTCCTACTGCTACGGGTACTTGGGTTCCGCTTCGCCAGGTTGCTAATGTTGAACCTGATTATCAGCGAGCCTCAATACAACACAGACAAGGAATGCGTGCCATTACCGTATCGGCTGATTTGAAGTTTGGGAAAAGCCAGCCGGTTCCAATGAAAAAGATTCAAAAATTTGTAAGAAATAACATTGAACCTGATATGCCATCATCAGTCAATTATAAATGGGGCGGACTTACAGGTATAAATTTGGAATTGATACCAGAGATAGTATGGGGCGTGATACTTGCAATAGTGGTCATATTCGCATTCCTGCTATATGATTTCGGTAACATAGGGCTTGCAACACTATCTTTGTCCGCTACATTGCTATGTTTGTTCGGGGCATTCCTCGGACTTAAGATGTTCGGACTTGATTTTGGTATAACGTCAGTATTGGGAGTTGTAAGTCTTATAGGAATTATTGTGCGTAACGGTATAATAATGTTTGAGTATGCTGAGGAGTTGCGTCAGAAAGAGAAAAAGAGTGCTGAGGAGGCGGCGTTCCTCGCCGGTACAAGGCGAATGAGGCCTATATTCCTTACCTCCGCCACCACGGCGCTTGGCGTTGTTCCAATGATAATAAGCCGTAGCACACTGTGGATGCCTATGGGTGTCATCATTTGCTTTGGAACAGTATTTTCATTGGTGTTGATAGTAACAGTCTTACCAGTAGCATATTGGAGAATCTATAAGAGTGGACAATGAATTTTCACTATCAACTATCAACTGTCAACTGTCAACTAATAAACTATGTTTTTAAAAAAGTACATATTGCTGTTAATTGCCATCGCCTTGCCTATGGCGGTTTTGGGTCAGGAGTTGTCTCTGGACTCTTGCCTCAGGCTCGCTGTGGTTAATAATGCTGACATAAAAAATGCAGACCTTGCCATTAAAGAGGCTGAACAGACCAAAAAGGCTGTCGTGACTAAATATTTTCCGGCGTTTAGCGCGTCGACTCAGGCGTTTCATTCTGACAAGCCCTACATAGAATTGGGTATCTCTGATATTAAGAGCAATGTAGTCAGGGATGTATTACAGGTAATATATGATAATATAGGAGAACTGCTGGGCGTTGAAGACCACATAAGTTTTCTGAGAAATGGTGTCGTGGCTGGGGTTGTGGCGGTTCAGCCTGTTTATGCCGGCGGCAGAATAGTAACGGGAAACAAACTTGCAAACTTGGGCATCGAGGCTTCAACATATCAAAGGCAGATAGCGGAAAGGGATTTATTGCTCAATACTGAGGAACTCTATTGGCAGATAAAGATGCTTGAGGAGAAATTGAAAACGGTTAAGACAGTGCTTGGCTTGCTTGATAATCTTGAGAAGGATGTGAGGGTGGCTTTGCAGGCGGGTCTTATCACTCCCAATGATGGTTTAAGAGTTAAACTCAAGATAAATGAGATGAACTCCAATGTCATTAAAATAGAGAATGGTATAAAACTTTCAAAACGCGCGCTTTGTCAGCAGATAGGAATTGAGTATTCTGACGATATCTGTCTTACTGACAGTGTGGCTGAAATAAAGTCACCTTGGGAGTATATGGTGGATAACAGTGTGGCTGTACAAGGCAGGTCAGAGTACAAATTGCTGGAACTCAATGTTAAGGCGTCACGTCTGCAAAAACGTATGATAATAGGTGAATCTTTGCCACAGATAGGTTTTGGCGGTGCATATACATATAACAATCTTTTGGAGAAGGGCAGAACAAACCTTACAGGGTTCGCCACTATCCAAGTGCCTCTTACCGCTTGGTGGGAGAGTGCCCACAACATAAAGAAACAGAATTACAAGATAGAGGAGGCTGAGAATATGCAGTCAGATGTAACCGCTAAACTTGAACTTCAGACGCAGAAGATTTGGGACGAACTTGAAGCCGCGTATCGTAGTTTTCTGCTTGCGGAGCAGGCGGTTGAGGACGCACAATCTAATATGCGTATGAGCAGCCAGTATTACAATGCCGGATTAATACCACTGTCAGACTTGCTTGAGGCTCAGACACTATATAGGAATGCTTTGGATACCCGCATTGAGCAAAGTATAGCATATATTATATGTTTAAGACACTATAAACAGATAACAGAGCACTAATTTTTAAATTTATTTGGTGGTTTGAAATATTAATACTATCTTCGCAGACGATTTGAGGGGAACACAAGTTCCTCTCTTTTTATTTTCTTATTTATGATTGATAAAACGGTTATAGAAGGTATCGTGGCAGACAGTTTGCAGGGAACTGACGGCTTTCTGGTAGAGGTTACAGTATCAAAGGATAATGATATAGTGGTTGAGATAGATTCAGACAGCGGGGTTGATATAGATACTTGTGTCGCCATAAATAATGCCATTGACGCTTCTCTTGACCGTGATGTTGAGGATTTCAGCCTACAAGTCGGCTCCACCGGTCTCATCTCTCCGTTTAAGGTTCTCCGTCAGTATCAGAAGAACATAGGTAATGAGGTTGAGGTTCTGAGTGGCGGAAAAAAGTTTACCGGTGTGTTGGAAAGTGCCGGGGAAGAAGAGTTCTCAATAGTGGTGCAAATAAAAGAGAAGGGAATAAAAAAGTCTGTGCCACAGCGAATTGTGTTTAAATACTCAGACGTTAAATATACGAAATATAATTTAAAATTTAATTAATAAAATGGCAAAAGAGACAGAAGTAACTCCAAATTTGAGTGAGTTATTAAAAGAGTTTACAGAAGAGAAAGGCATAGACCAGTCAACGCTTATCAGTGTTCTTGAGGATTCATTCCGCAGTGTAATAGCCAAGATGTTTGGAACCGATGAGAATTTTACTGTTGTTGTCAATCCTAAACAGGGAGATCTTGAAATATGGCGTGACCGTATAGTTGTTGAAGATGGTGCTGTAGAGAACGAACAGACACAAGTTTCAATATCAGAGGCAAGGAAAGTTGACCCTGAGTGTGAGGTGGGTGAAGATGTAACTGATGCGGTTGAGTTTATGTCGTTCGGCCGTCGTGCAATTCTGAATCTGCGTCAGACACTTGCATCAAAAATCCTTGACCTTCAGAAAGATGCTATTTATGATAAATATAAGGATTTGGTAGGAGAAATTGTAACAGCAGAGGTTTATCAGATATGGAAAAAAGAGATTCTTCTTCTTGATAATGACCACAATGAGATTCTTCTTCCTAAGACAGAACAGATACCCTCTGACTTCTATCACAAGGGGGATTCTGTAATGGCGGTTGTGTCAAGTGTTGATAACAAGAACAACAATTTGAAAATCACAGTCTCTCGTACATCAGATATGTTCCTCCAGAGACTGTTTGAAAAGGAGATTCCGGAGGTTGCTGACGGAATTATAACAATTAAGAAGATTGCGCGTATCCCGGGTTCACACGCTAAAGTGGCGGTTGAGTCCCTTGATGACAGAATTGACCCGGTAGGCTCTTGTGTTGGTGTGAAGGGTTCCCGCATACACAATATTGTACGTGAACTAAGAAATGAGAATATAGATATAATTAACTATACATCAAACATTGAACTTCTTATAGCAAGGTCTTTGAGCCCTGCAAAGATTGTATCTTTAAAGATTGATGAGGAAAATAAGAGAGCCGAAGTGTATTTGCAGCCAGATAATGTATCCCTGGCCATCGGAAAAGGCGGTTCAAATATAAAACTTGCCTGCAAACTTACAGGTTACACCATCGAGGTGTTCCGTTATATTGACGGAGACTCAATGGAGGAGGATGACATCTATTTGGATGAATTCTCTGATGAGATTGAACAGTGGGTTCTTGACACATTCAAGGAGCAGGGCTATGATACCGCCCGTCGTGTTCTTGCTGTATCTCGTGAAGACTTGATTAAGCAGACCGACCTTGAAGAAGAGACTATTGACAATGTGATTGCGGTATTAAAAGCTGAATTTGAGGAATAATTTTTATGGCAGGAATAAAATTAAGTAAAGTAACTAAAGATTTTAACATCGGTCTGCCGACAATAGTGGAATATCTTCATTCCAAGAATCAGACTGATGTTAAAGAGGATATCAACTCTCGTATCACTGAGGAGCAATATGAGCTTCTGCGTCAGAAGTTCAGCCCCGATAAGGACCAAAAGAAAGAGTCTGATATGTTTACAATGCTCCATAAGGAGAAAGCAAAGAGTGCGGCGGCTGTATCCATTCCTACAACTGAAAAGGTAGAGGATGAGCCTGTCAAACTTGATACTGAAAAGGAGAAATTTCAATTTAAGACTCTTGGAAAAATTGATTTGGATTCAATTGGCAAGAAGAAGGAGACAAAACCTAAGCAAGAGGAGAAACCGGAGCCTGTAAAGGAAGAGGTGATTGAAGAACCTGAGGTTGAGGTTGTTGTGGAGGAGCCGGAAACTGCTGCTGAACCAGATGAACCTGTTGTTGAACAGAATGAAGAGGCGGAAACTGAACCAGTTGAGACAGTGGAGACAGAGCCTCAGGAAGATAACCTTGTAAAAGTTGACGCTCCTTCAATTAACGCGCCAAAGGTATTAGGTAAGATTGATTTGTCAAGCCTTAATCAGCAGACACGTCCAAAAAAGAAGACAAAAGAGGAAAAACGCAAGGAGCGTGAGAGTAAGTATCCTCCAAAGCAACAACAGCAACATGCGAACGCAGAGGATAGGGGGCAGTCTGAGGAAAAACGCAAGCGTAACCGCATTAAAAAGAATAGTGTGGACCTCTCTAAATCATACGATGACGAGGGAATGGTTCATACAGGAGGCAGGAAAAGTAAGAAGGATAGGTATCAGTCTCACGAACAGATGAGTGATGAGGATTTGCAGAAGAATGTAAAGGAGACCTTGTCAAGGCTCTCATCAAAGCAAAAGAACAAATCTGTTAAGTACAGAAAAGACAAACGTGAGGCGGCACATCAGCGTATGGAGGCTGAGGCTGAGCAGGAACGTCTTGAGAATCAGACAATCAAGATTACTGAGTTTGTGACAGTGAATGACCTTGCCACAATGATGAATGTACCTGTGACACAAGTCATAGGCACTTGTATGAATCTTGGATTGTTTGTTTCAATAAACCAGAGACTTGATGCGGAGACCATCAATATAGTTGCTGATGAGTTCGGCTTCAAGACTGAATATATAAGCGCTGAGGTTCAGGAGAGCATTCACGAACAGGAGGATAGGGCGGAGGATTTACTGCCTCGCGCTCCTATAGTAACTGTTATGGGTCACGTTGACCACGGTAAGACATCACTTCTTGACTATATTCGTAAAGCGAATGTTATTGCAGGTGAGGCAGGTGGTATTACCCAGCACATTGGTGCATATAACGTAAAACTTGAGAGCGGACAGCACATTACTTTCCTTGATACCCCGGGACACGAGGCGTTTACCGCTATGCGTGCCCGCGGAGCAAAGGTCACTGATATTGCAATAATCATTGTTGCCGCTGATGATGCCGTAATGCCACAGACAATAGAGGCTATAAATCACGCATCGGCGGCAGGCGTACCTATGGTATTTGCCATAAACAAGGTTGATAAGCCAACCGCTAACCCTGATAAAATTAAGGAGACTCTTGCAAATATGAACTATTTGGTAGAGGATTGGGGTGGTAAATACCAATCACAGGATATCTCCGCAAAGCAGGGAACAGGTGTCAAGGAACTTCTTGAGAAGGTGCTTCTTGAGGCTGAAATGCTTGATTTGAAAGCAAATCCAAACAAACCTGCTGTTGGCTCAATAATAGAGTCTTCACTTGATAAAGGTAGGGGATATTTGGCTACCGTACTTATTGAGGGCGGAACACTTCACGTTGGTGATGTAGTTGTTGCCGGCACAAGTTATGGTAAGGTCAAGGCAATGTTCAATGAGCGTAACCAACGCATTAAGGAGGTTAAGCCAGGTGAGCCGGCGTCAATACTCGGCTTGAACGGTGCTCCGCAGGCTGGTGACCGTTTGAATGTTATGGAGAGTGACCAAGAGGCACGTGAGGTTGCCAACAAGCGTGAGCAACTTAAGCGTGAGCAGAGTCAGCGTACAAGCACTCACGTGACACTTGCTGAACTTGGACGCCGTATAGCGCTTGGTAACTTCCAGGAGTTGAATATAGTTGTAAAGGGTGATGTTGACGGCTCAGTTGAGGCATTGTCAGATTCATTCATCAAACTTTCAACACCAGAGATTCAGGTTAATGTCATTCATAAGGCGGTAGGTCAGATTTCAGAGTCTGATATTCTTCTTGCCGCGGCGTCAAACGCTATTGTAGTTGGTTTCCAAGTACGTCCAAGTCTTGAAGCAAGACGTCTGGCAGAGAAGGAGGAGGTTGATATACGTCTATATTCCATTATCTATGATGCCATTGAAGAGGTCAAGTCTGCAATGGAGGGTATGCTTTCTCCTGAAATTAAAGAGGAAGTTACCGCTACATTGGAGATTATGCAGGTATTCAAAATCTCAAAGGTCGGCTCTGTGGCAGGTTGCTTGGTTCGTGACGGTAAGGTTAAGCGCACGAATAAGGTACGCTTGATTCGTGATGGTATTGTCATTCACACAGGCGAACTTGGCTCACTCAAGCGTATGAAAGATGACGTCAAAGAGGTTACAGCCGGCTTTGAGTGCGGTCTTAACATAGCCAACTATAATGACATTCAGACTGGTGATATAATTGAAACCTACGAGGAAATAGAGGTTAAGAAAAAACTGTAGTGGATTACATTCTTGATATAATTCTTGTTATTCCTCTTGCTTGGGGACTGGTAAGAGGATTGTATAAGGGTTTTTTGCTCTCAGTAGGCTCTTTGCTGGGTTTGATAATAGGAATATATGTCGCTAACGCCTATTCGGGACAAATGTCAGAATACGTGTTGCGGCAGTTTGTACTCTCTCAGGGTATGGCTCACGCAATATCATTCTTTGTGATATTCGCAGGAGTGGCGTTCATCTGTTTCCTCATATCCAAGTTGCTTGACAAGTTCTTCAAAATGGTTATGCTCTCCTGGTTGAACAGGTTGCTGGGAGCCATATTCGGAGTTCTCAAATGCGCTCTTATTGTCAGCGTCATTCTTAATCTTGTGATAATGGTTGACAGATATGTCTCATTTATTCCGGAACAGACCAAAAGTGAGTCAGTTTTGTATGAGCCTTTACAGAAGATGGTCCCAACAATTCTACCATACGTTAAATTTTATGTGACAGGCGATGGGGAAGATTAACAATGATGACGAGTTTTCAAAACTGACATCGGGTGATTACAAGTATGGTTTCATCACCGATGTTGAGACTGATGTTGTACGCAAAGGACTCAGTGAGGATATAATCCGTCTCATTTCTCAGAAGAAAGAGGAACCTGAGTGGCTGCTTGAGTTCAGATTAAAGGCTTACCGTCATTGGCTCACAATGAAAATGCCTGAATGGGCTCATCTGCGTATCCCCGATATAGATTTTCAAGCCATTTCATACTATGCCGCACCTCTTAAAAAGCAGGTGAATAGCCTTGATGAGGTTGATCCTGAAATACTTAAGACATTCAATAAGTTAGGCATACCGCTTGAGGAGCAGAAACGGCTTTCAGGTATGGCTGTTGATGCCGTAATGGACAGCACCTCTGTTAAAACCACCTACAAGGAGGATTTGGCAAAACTTGGAATAATCTTTTGCTCCATAAGTGAGGCGGTCAAGCAATATCCTGACTTGGTGCGCAAGTATCTTGGCTCAGTAGTGCCATACACAGATAACTTTTTTGCCGCACTTAATTGTGCAGTATTTACTGACGGCTCATTTGCCTATATACCTAAGGGGGTGCGTTGCCCTGTGGAACTCTCCACATATTTTCGTATAAACGCCTCTAATACAGGTCAGTTTGAGCGTACACTTATAGTTGCTGATGATGACGCGTATGTGTCATATCTTGAGGGTTGTACCGCCCCTATGCGTGATGAGAACCAACTCCACGCCGCAATAGTTGAGATAGTGGCAAATGAACGAGCGGAAGTCAAGTACTCTACGGTTCAGAATTGGTATCCTGGCGATAAAGATGGCAAGGGAGGCATTTTTAATTTTGTAACCAAGCGTGCGATGTGTGCAGGAGAGAGTTCCAAAGTGTTTTGGACACAGGTTGAGACAGGTTCCGCTCTTACTTGGAAATACCCATCTTGTGTACTAAAAGGAGACAACTCAATAGGTGAGTTCTACTCTGTGGCTGTTACCAATAACTATCAGATGGCGGATACAGGTACCAAGATGATACATATAGGGCGTAACACAAAAAGCCGAATAGTATCAAAAGGTATATCGGCAGGGCATAGTGAAAACTCGTATCGTGGTATTGTAAGAATGACATCGGGAGCGGAGAACGGACGTAATTTCTCACAGTGTGACAGTCTGCTTTTAGGAGATAAATGTGGCGCACACACATTCCCCACAATAGATGTGCATAACAACACCGCCATTGTGGAGCATGAGGCAAGCACATCCAAGATAAATGAAGACCAACTATTCTACTGCAATCAGCGTGGAATCTCCACTGAAGATGCTGTAGGGCTTATAGTTAACGGTTTTGCAAAAGAGGTGTTCAACAAACTCCCAATGGAGTTTGCCGTGGAGGCTCAAAAACTTTTGAGCATTTCTATAGATAATGCTATAGGGTAATTCTCTTCCCGTCATTTCGAGCGGAACGTAGTGCAGCGAGAAATCTTTACTTAATGTATGATATATGAATAATAATATGTTAAAAATTGAAAATTTACATGCCTCTGTGGGAGGGAAGGAGATTTTAAGGGGAATAAACCTTGAAATTAATGCTGGTGAGGTACACGCCATAATGGGACCTAACGGCTCAGGTAAAAGTACATTGTCAGCAGTACTTGCAGGGCACCCTGCCTATACAGTAACAGAAGGTAGTGTAACTTGATAACCGCCTTGCAAACCGCTCTGTAAATGAGGGCTTTTCAGGAGGAGAGAAGAAACGCAATGAGATTTTCCAAATGGCAATGCTTGAGCCTAAACTCTCCATTCTTGATGAGACAGACTCAGGACTTGACATTGATGCCCTTAGAATTGTGGCATCGGGCGTTAATAAATTAAAATCACCTGATACGGCAAGCATAGTTATCACTCACTATCAGAGGCTTTTAGACTATATAGTCCCCGATGTGGTGCATATACTTTACAAAGGGCAGATAGTAAAGACAGCAGGCAAGGAGCTGGCATTGCTTCTTGAAGAGAAAGGGTATGATTGGATAAATGAATGCTAAAGTTGCGGAATAAAATTTACTAAAGTTGCGGAATAAAATTTGCTAAAGTTGCGGAAAATTTGCACAAATCAGTGATTTTACGTATTTTTGCACCGTTATTATTATCCATAGTATGAAGGCGTATAAGCAAAGAATAATAGATGCATTGCTCGACCGCAAATTACAGGGGAAAGGAGCGGTTTTACTTGAAGGTCCTAAATGGTGTGGAAAAACAACTACGGCAAAACAAATTGCTAAAAGTGTTCTTGATTTGGGTAATACTGCAATTCTAAGGGAGGCTTTGGAGGCATACCAGGTAAGACCTATGTCCCTGCTGGTTGGAACCACCCCAAGGTTAATAGATGAGTGGCAGAGTATCCCGGAATTGTGGGATATGGTTCGTTCAGAGGTTGACAATAGAGGCGATGTATCTCAATTTATCCTTACAGGAAGCAGCACTCCTATAGAACAAGGTAAATTACGGCATAGTGGCAATGGTCGTATCGGTAGATTGAATATGCGTACTATGAGTCTTTGGGAGTCTGGAGAATCAAATGGAACTGTAAGTGTTAAAGATTTGTTTGAGGGAAAGGATATTGAGCCACAAGACAATCCGCTGGACTTAGAGCAAATTGCGTATCTTGTATGTCGTGGTGGTTGGCCTCAAGCCACATTTATGAGTGGCAAGGTGGCATTGGACCAAGCACATGATTACTTTGAAACTATTTACAAGGTGGATATACAGCGTGTTGACCAATCACATCGCAATAGCGAGAGAACACGGCTGTTACTTCGTTCATACGCAAGAAATATAGCGGCATCGGTCAGTTTTAGCAAAATGGCTGCTGATATAAAGGAGAATGATAACGCATCCATTACGTATGAGACAGTATCAGACTACGTAGATGCACTAAAGAAACTGTTTGTGTTGGAAGATGCACCTGCCTGGAATCCTAATCTCCGTAGTAAAACCGCTATTCAATCATCTGATACCCGCTATTTCAGTGACCAAAGCATTGCAACGGCGGCATTAGGTATTGGTCCTGATGATTTGTTAAATGATTTGCAGACATTTGGAATCCTTTTTGAGAATATGGCAATAAGAGACCTTCGTACATACGCAGATGCATTAGACGGAAATATATGTCATTTCCGTGATGCCAACGGATTGGAGTGTGATGCGGTTCTACATAGACATAATGGTTCATACGGACTAATAGAAATAAAGTTGGGAGGACCTGATAACATAGAAAAGGCTGCCAGTACATTGAAGACACTTGCTGAAAAAATAGATACAGACAAGATGCACGCTCCGTCATTCTTAATGGTTATGACAGCGGTAGGTCAGTTTGCATATCGTAGGAAAGATGGTGTATATGTAGTTCCTATAGGATGCCTTAAAAATTAATTTATTATTATTACCTTTGCAAGGGCAAAAGGAGAAATCTTTACTTAATGTATGATGAATGAAAAATAATTATATGCTGAAAATTGAAAATTTACATGCCTCTGTGGGAGGGAAGGAGATTTTAAGGGGAATAAACCTTGAAGTCAAGTCTGGAGAGGTGCACGCCATAATGGGGCCTAACGGCTCAGGAAAAAGTACATTGTCAGCGGTACTTGCAGGGCATCCTGCCTATACTGTAACAGAGGGTAGTGTAACTTTCTGTGGTAAGGATTTGCTTGCAATGCCGCCTGAGGTGCGTTCACGTGAAGGGCTGTTCCTAAGTTTCCAGTACCCTGTTGAGATACCGGGTGTCAGTATGGTGAACTTTATGCGTGCCGCTGTAAATGAGCATCGTAAGCATAAGAATCTGCCACCCCTTAGTGCCACAGATTTCCTAAAACTTATGCGTGAGAAGAAAGAGGTGGTGGAACTTGATAACCGTCTTGCAAACCGCTCTGTAAATGAGGGTTTTTCAGGCGGAGAGAAGAAACGCAATGAGATTTTCCAGATGGCAATGCTTGAGCCAAAACTCTCCATTCTTGATGAGACAGACTCAGGACTTGACATTGATGCCCTTAGAATAGTGGCATCGGGGGTTAATAAATTAAAAAGCAAAGATACGGCAAGCATAGTCATTACCCACTATCAAAGGCTTTTAGACTATATAGTCCCCGATGTGGTGCATATACTCTACAAAGGACAGATAGTAAAGACAGCAGGCAAGGAACTTGCGTTGCTTCTTGAAGAGAAAGGGTATGATTGGATAAAAGAGTAATTAACAATTAATAATTAATAATTAACAGTTGACGATTCATAATTCTTAATTCATAATTTGCGTAGAATGGTGAATACTGAAGAATATGTTAATATTTACAGGGAGTACAGAACTATTATTGAGAACAATAGTTCTGAGGCGTTGAATGCTTTGCGTGAAGAGGGCTTTCAAGCGTTGGAGCGTGCCGAATCTGACGGGAAAGGATTGATAAAAGAGTATGAAACAGACTTTGGACTCAATTTTGAACGATATACCATTCAGAATGACCCATATAAACTCTTTACTTGTGATATTCCAAACATCGGGGCATATCTCTACTATATTGTAAATGACACATTCTATGCCAATCCACAGCAGCAATCATTGCCCGCTGGCGTTATAATATGCTCACTAAAAGAGGCGGCACAGAAACATTCAGAACTTGTGAAATCATATATAGGCAAACAGATGCACATAAAAGAGAACCCTAATGAGGCTCTGAACGCACTGCTTGCCCAGGACGGATTGTTTGTCTATGTGCCTAAGAATGTGCAGGTTGAAAAGCCTATCCAACTTGTAAACCTGATGTACGGCAATGTTGATATTATGGCTGTGGCACATAACCTTATAGTACTTGAAGAGGGGGCGAAGGCTCAGGTTCTTGTGTGTGACCACTCATCGGGTAATGTGAAATATTTGGCAAATAGGGTAACAGAGGTTTATGCAGGGAAAAACGCTGTGTATGACCACTATAAAGTGGAGAACACCACTGAGGGTATGACAAATATCTGCTCATTGCTAATTGACCAGCAAGAGGGCAGTGAGGTGGTTTCAAATATAATTACACTTAATAACTGTCAGACACTCAATACTATAAATGCAGGTCTCAATGCACCTCACGCATCGCTCTCATTGTGTGGAATGTGTTTTCTTGATAAAACTCAGTATGTAAGCAATGATACTGAAATTCTGCATCAGAAACCAGATACTAATAGTTTTGAGTCATTCAAATATATACTTGATGATGAGTCAAAGGGTAATTTTTATGGTATGATAAAGGTTTTCCCTGATGCCCAGAAGTCAGTAGCCATGCAGAGTAATAAAAATATATGTGTATCAGACAAGGCTCAAATGCGTACAATGCCACAACTTGAGATATATGCCGATGATGTAAAGTGTAATCACGGTGCCACAGTGGGGCAGTTAGATGATACAGCACTGTTCTATATGCTCTCAAGAGGAATATCTAAAGATGAGGCTAAAATGCTGCTTATGTCAGCCTTTGTATATGACGTATTGGAGAAGGTGCGGATTCCTGCTCTAAAGGACAGACTTAAATTACTTATAGAGAGAAGATTAAGAAAAGAGAACTCATCTTGTGACAGTTGTATGATTTGTGGCTCCCCGTCATCTCGACCAACATTATGAATAGTATAATCCAAAATATCGCATCCATCAGGGCTGATTTCCCAATCCTCTCTGAAAAAGTGTATGGCAAGTCCCTTGTCTATTTTGACAATGCGGCGACCACCCAAAAGCCTTTATGCGTTGTCCGTAAAATAGATGACGGCTATCTTCTTCATAATGCAAATGTGCATAGGGGCGTACACTATTTAAGTCAAGTTGCTACAGAGGCGCACGAGTCGGCACGCAGTACGGTAAAGGATTTCATCGGGGCTAAGAGTACAAGCCAAATTATTTTTACACGTGGCACTACAGAGTCCATAAATCTTGTGGCATTTAGTTACGGAGAGTTGCTAAAAGAGGGTAGTGAGATTATAGTTTCAGAGATGGAACACCACTCAAACATAGTTCCGTGGCAACTTTTATGTGAGCGTAAGGGTCTGAAACTAAAGGTGATACCTTTTGCAGATAATGGCGTTCTTGATTTGGATACATATAAAAACCTCTTCACGGAGCGTACAGCCTTAGTTGCTGTAACACACATTTCCAATACTTTAGGCACGGTAAATCCTGTTAAACAAATAATTGATATAGCCCATAGCCATAATGTGCCGGTGCTTATAGACGGGGCTCAGTCTGTAGCACATACAAAAGTCAATGTAACAGACCTTGACGCAGACTTCTTTGTATTCTCAGGGCATAAGATTTACGGTCCTACAGGCATCGGGGTATTGTACGGCAAAGAGGAACTATTGGATAAAATGGTTCCGTATCAGGCTGGCGGAGAGATGATTGAGCGTGTCACCTTTGAAAAGACCACATTTAATGTGCTGCCATATAAATTTGAGGCTGGCACCCCTGATTTTATTGGCTCTACAGCCCTTGCCACAGCACTTGAGTATGTGCAAAACATTGGTATTGAGAATATTGCGGAGTATGAGCAGGGTTTGCTTAAATACGCTACAGAGCGTCTTAAAGAGATTGACGGCTTACGCATCTACGGTAACGCCCCTGAAAGGGGAGCGGTAATATCTATGAATGTGGGCAATATTCACCACTACGATATAGGCACACTGCTTGACAAGTTAGGGCTTGCCCTGCGTACAGGACATCACTGTGCTGAGCCTGTAATGCAACACTACGGCATAGAAGGCACCCTTAGGGCATCTTTTGCATTCTACAACACAAAAGATGAGATTGACAAACTGATTGACGGAATTAATAAGGTGGTTAAAATCTTCACATAACAAATTTTTATTAAATTTGCAGTTTGGGTGTGAGCGAAGCGAATATAACTATGAACATAAACCAAATACAAGACCAAATAATTGAGGACTTCTCAGCGTTTGAGGAGTGGTTTGACAAGTATTCCTACCTGATAGAGTTAGGCAATGCCCTGCCACCGTTCCCCGATGAGAAGAAGACAGATGAAAACCTCATAAGAGGTTGTCAGAGCCGAGTATGGCTTGATGCAGAGAAGACTGAGAACGGCAACATTATTTTTACAGGAGACTCCGATGCAGTAATAGTCAAAGGCATACTCTCATTGCTAATTTCAGTAATGTCAGACCAACCGGCAAAAGATATAGCGGAGGCGGACCTCTACTTTATAGAGAAGATAGGACTTAAGGAGCATCTATCCCCAACCCGTTCAAACGGATTGCTTGCAATGGTTAAGCAGATGAAAATCTATGGAGTTGCGTTCTCCCCGTCATGCTGAGTGAAACGAAGCATCTCACAATGATTATGAGATCCTTCGCTCTGCTCAGGATGACGAATTTAATCAGGATGACGAATTTAATATGATATATATAGTAACTAAATAAAAATTTCTAATTATGAAAAAAGTAAAACTAAACCAAGGACCCTGGAAATTCATCAGTGCCGGAGGCAATGTGAGAGTTAATCTGACATCGGGGAAGGACATTAAGAACCTGAGCAAACTTGACCAAAAAATGTGGAGCGTGCTTTCTATGCCTACATCGGGGTTGGAGTTTGACAAGGATACATTAAAATATCTTGATACAGACTGTGACGGGAAAATACGTGTGCAAGAGGTTATAGCCGCTACAGATTGGATAACATCTGTGCTAAAAGACCCTAATTATCTTCTGAAACAAACTGATACACTGCCACTTGCGGAAATTAATCAGGAAAATGAGGAGGGTGGTAGGCTATATCAGTCCGCTCAGCAGATTCTTAAGAATATGAAACTTGAGCAGGATAGCATCTCTATAGCGCAAACATCTGACAGCATAGCCATTTTTGCCCAGACCACATTTAACGGCGATGGAATAATTATACCTGAGTCATCTAATAAAAAAGAGATACAGGAACTTATATCATCTGTAATAGCCACAATGGGTGCCGTTCAAGACCGTAGCGGTAAAGATGGCACAGATGCTGATAAAATTGAGGCATTCTATGACGCTTGCGCCAAATATGACGCTTGGCAGAAGGCTGGAGAGGCTGACAAGGCAAACATATTCCCGTACGGAGACAGTACAGCGGCAGCCCTTGACGCCTATAACGCTATAAAAGATAAGGTGGAGGATTACTTTATGCGTTGCCGTCTTACAGCATTCAACGCTGACGCCCAGTCTCCACTTGACGTATCGGCGGAGCAATTCCAAGCCATTACATCAAAGAATCTGGCTGAGTGTGGCGAGGATATTGCCGCATATCCGCTTGCAAGAATATCAGCAACCACGGAACTGCCACTTGATAAAGGTATCAATCCTGCGTGGACAGCGGCGGTGGAGACATTCAAGAGCCTTGTAATAGATGTTGATTTCCCTAAGACAAAAACACTTACAATGGAGCAGTGGAACACATTTGCCGCTAAATTCGCCCCATACATTGCTTGGACAGGAGCAAAAGACGGTGCCGCAGTGGAATCTTTGGGTGCTGAAGCGGTTGCTAAAATTGTAAAAGCAGATAAAAAAGGAGAACTGCTTGCATTGGTGGAGAAAGACAAATCATTTGAGGCACAGGCAAATGCAATAAATGATGTGGATAAGATGCTTCACTATGTAAGAGATATCTTCGCATTGCTGAAAAACTATGTCACATTCCTTGATTTCTATTCTCCTACACAGAGCACCAAGTCTGTATTCCAAGCAGGTACCTTATATATAGACCAACGCAGTTGTAATCTTTGCCTGAAGGTTGCCGATATGGGCAAACAGTCTGCACAGGCGGGAGCCAGCGGTATGTACCTTATATATTGTGACTGCACCTGCAAGAGCAAGCCAGGCACAATGTCAATAGTAGCCGTTATGACCGATGGTGATATTGATAATCTTGCTGTTGGTAAAAACGCCATATTCTATGACCGTGAGGGCAATGATTGGGATGCAGTAGTTACAAAGATAATTGATAACCCTATAAGTATCCGTCAGGCATTCTGGTCACCTTACAGAAAGTTTGCCAAATTCATAGAGGACCAGGTAAACAAGTTTGCGGCAGAGAAGGACAGCAAGGTTACATCAGACGCAACCGCCTCAATATCAGATGCAGGTACTCAAGCCACATCTGGTGAAGCCGCCAAACCTGCACAACCATTTGACATAGCCAAGTTCTGTGGTATCTTTGCCGCCATAGGTTTGGCAATAGGTGCAATAGGAGGTATTTTACTGGCTTGTGTTGAAGGATTCCTGAGCCTTGCCTGGTGGCAAATGCCTCTTGCAATTCTTGCTATTATGCTCCTGATTTCAGGTCCGGCAATGATTATGGCTTGGCTTAAACTGCGTAAGCGTAACCTTTCACCGGTGCTTAACGCCAACGGTTGGGCTATGAATACCGCTGTTGTAGTGAATATTCCGTTTGGAAACACCCTCACACAACTTGCAAAGTTCCCTGTATATGCAGGCGAGGATGCGTTCAAACCAAAACATACCGGCAGATGGTGGAAAATAACCTTGACAGTGCTTGTAGTACTTGCAATTATTATTGTCGTGCTATATTCCAAAGGCTTGCTGCAAGAGTGGGGCGTACCTTATCACTTCCTGAAACCATTAAAATTCTGGGCGTAATAACCCCGATATGATAATAAAAAATGACTGCTCCCTTATGAGAGCAGTCATTTTTTTATCTTTTTAATTCTTATTTTGCCGTGTTCAATTGTTTTAGCGCCTTCTTTATTATAATAGTGGTACAGTAACCGTATGGCAGAGCGTCTTTGGTATCCATACCGGTAGCAATAGATGTTGCAAGTTGTTTGCAGTAAAACTGGTCACCTTTTGAAATCATAACACGGTTGGAATGTGATTTGAATATTGTGATTGACTCTCCGTTTTGTTCAAAAATCAAGTACTCTGATAATGTGGCGCCAGCCATCCAATCATCAATCTGAGTCAGAGACTTTATTGCCGATTGTTCATCAGTGCCCAATGTAATGTTTATAACATTAGGCTCCGTAGTGTTTTGTAAACTTATGCGCAATTCATAATTATTGTTGTCATTTTTAATGACGCAGCAATATGAATCCGCCGCTATTATCGGGTTTGTCAGCCTGCCTTTGTCCTTAATGTTTATTTGCGCGAATGTGCTGATACTAAGTAATGCAATGATAAGTGTGGAGTAAAATTTCTTCATAATTGATTTTATTTAAATACAATGTGCAAATTTACTAATTCTTTTCATATTTGCAATACATATAGTGGTTTGATGTAATAATTTTGTAATATTTCAGCATTTGTGTAATCATCTGAATGACAATATGGATTAGGTGTATCATTAAAAAGTTATAAGAAATGTGAAAAAATCAGGTGAAATATTTTGCGGAAGATAAAATTAGCCATATCTTTGCACCCGCTAAGCAGAAATCGCAGAGGCGACGAAAAAAACTTAAAAAATTTGACAAAAAATTTTGCGGTTTCAAAAACTCGCCGTATCTTTGCATTCCCTTTCCGATTTTTTCGGGGTTAAGGGAAATAAAGAGAGATCTTTGACAGACTGGAAACAACAAACAACCAAAACAAGGAAGG
>JAKSOA010000038.1 GCA_024405875.1 Paludibacteraceae bacterium | reverse complement strand
CGGAGAAAACAGCAATGACATTCTACGCTGTTCCACAGGGCGGAGAGCGTACTGGACTTGACGGACTTAAATCCGTATGGACAGAGGGAGACCAGATAAAGATATTCGCAGTCTTAGAAGAAACCCTCCTTGATGCAGGTGGAGATGTGTTCACGCTATCAAAAGGTGCGGGTACGGACTATGGTGAATTTACAGGAGAAAGTGTAGAGGCAGATGGATATATTGCTCTATATCCTGCAAGTTTGGTCTATTATTATAATGATTATTATGGACCAGTGTTTAATTTGTCTAACACACAAACATACGCGGAGAACAGTTTTGCAACAAATACTGTACCATTATTTGCATATTCTGAAAGCAAGAACCTGCAATTTGAAAATGCTGCAGGACTGTTGAGAGTGGGCATCAAGGTTACCTCACCTACTACAGTTACATCAATGGTTATTAAAGATAAGAACAGCAGTGCAAAATTATGGGGAACATTTGGTTTGTGGGAGGCTTATATGATGAAGCATATTTCAGACGACGGAGACAATACTCTTACAATGGATTTAGGCAGTGGGGTTGAATTAGGCACAAGTGACTACACCTATTTCTTCTTCAGTTTGCCAGATGGAGCACTTGCAAATGGCTTTACAATAGAGATGGAAGATTTGGAAGGCAAGACAGCCATAATAGACTACTCTAATACAGACAAGAAAGTATTAGTAGGCAAAGGCAAGACATTAGAAGTAGATGATGTGGAGTTTGTGACACCAGCACCACCTACACGCCCTGCCTGTCAGAGTGCATTGGATGCTGATGCCAATTGGGTTCCAATAGGCAGTCAGCAGTGGCTAAAGGTAAACACAAAGTGCATAGAGTACGATACAGAATCTGAGGCATTTGAAGCATCTTGGCTTACAGACAACACTATACCTACATCAAGCAGTAGTGTTAATACTCCATACTACACAGACCCTACAATTGCAAGCAAACCTGCTTGTATGAGTGATGAGCAGTTTGCTAATTTGGGTATGCTGTACAACTGGGCTGCGGCTGTAGGACTTGAAGATGGTGAGAGTCAGGAAAGTGCATTCACAGAAAAACGTCAAGGCATCTGCCCTAACGGCTCACACGTTCCTTCGGTAGCAGAGTGGAACACTCTCATAGATGAATTGGGCGGAAGGTCTGTTGCGGGCAAACATCTGAAGACCACCTCTGGTTGGTACGACGGAGGCGGTTTCTACGAACATGGATTGGATACATATGGTTTTGCGGCTCTGCCGGCAGGCGGCGCAATGGGAAGTACCGTGTTCTATGTGGGCAGCAACGCCTTTTTCTGGTCGGCTACTCCAGATGAGAGCGGTAGCGGCAACGCTTACTACAAGGCCCTCTATTACGACAACGGCTACTTGGACGACTACAGCAACCTTAAGAGCAATGCGTTTAGCGTGCGTTGCATAATGGATTAATTTAGTTGACAGTTGACAGAGATGTCCAAAATGTCAAATACTACAAAGGGTCAAAGGAGCATAAACGCTCCTTTGACCCGACCCATTTGTACTAGTTTACAATTTTTATGTCCGCTTTTTGAGAGCAGTGCAGACGAGAAAAATAATTTTAAATATCAAATATCTATGAGAAAACTTCTACCGTTTCTTATTTTGTTGTGTATTTCGGTAGGTGCGTCAGCCATTGACTATTTTTATGCTGACGGAGCCTCAGGTAAAACAGACGTTTATCCGTTCTCAAATTTCCAGCGGATAGAGTTTAACAGGGCTGACGGGCTGCTGTTAGATGTACAGTTAAAGGATAAGTCAGACATTCTGACAGATAACAGAGTGGTTGTTTTTGCCACACCTAAGTATCAGGTTCAGTTCTTGAATGAGGATGGCACCCTGCTATTTGAGGGCGAGTTTGATTTAGGCTCCACCCCTGTATATGGTGGAGAGACCCCAACCAAGGCTGAGACTGAACAATATACATACAGTTTCAAAGGTTGGAATCCTGAGATTACTACAGTCACAGGCGATGCGGTTTACACCGCCGAATATACTTCCACTTTAAGAAAGTATGCCATAAAATATGTCAACTATGATGGCACGGAGTTGCAGAGCACAGAAGTTGAATATGGTGCCGCACCAGCGTATGTGGGAGAAACCCCTGCCAAGGCTGAAGATGCACAATACACCTATACATTCAGCGGCTGGAGTCCTGAAGAGGCACTCGTAACAGGTGAAGCTACCTATACTGCACAGTTCACAAGCACAGTAAAGCAATATACAATAACTTTTGTTAATGATGACAGTGCGGAGACACCTCTCTACACAAATGATTTTGATTACAATTCAGTTCCTGTGTATGAAGGTCCCGCTCCAGTGAAAGAGGCTACGGAGGAATATTCTTATACATTCAGCCATTGGACACCTGCAATAACCAAGGTTACAGCCGATGCCACATATAAGGCGGTTTACACAAGCACAGTAAACAACTACACAATAAAGTTTGTGAACTATGACGGCAGTGAGTTATTCAGCAAGGAGTATGAGTACGGTTCCACACCTGTATATGAGGGAGCGACCCCGACCAAGGCTGCTGACATACAATATACCTACACATTTGATGGTTGGAATCCTGAGATAGGTGCAGTAACAGGCACACAGACCTACACAGCACAGTTCACAAGCACAAAGAACCAATACCTTATAACTTATGTGAACTATGACGGAGAGGAGTTGCAGAGCACAGAAGTTGAGTACGGCACCACACCGGCGTATGTGGGAGAAACCCCTGTCAAGGCGGCAGACGCTCAGTACACCTACATATTCAGTGGATGGAGTCCTGAGGAAGCGTCTGTAACAGGTGAGCAGACCTACACGGCACAGTTCACAAGCACAGTAAAGCAATATACAATAACTTTTGTTAATGATGACA
>JAKSOA010000037.1 GCA_024405875.1 Paludibacteraceae bacterium | reverse complement strand
ACGGAATGGCGGCTATGTACGCCTTTATCTCTGTAAGTGCCGTGTCTATGTCATCAGCGTAGAGTGCCTGAACCACACGCACAAGCATTGCGTTGCCCTCTCCGCCCGGTATATTTGAGACTTCAGGCAGGAATGATTGCAGAAAGCCGTTCTTAACCTCCTTGTTAGGAAACCCCAACACAAAGAGGTTTGTTATGCGGCTGTAATCCTTTATTGTAAGGTAGCCGCTCTGGTAGAGCATCGGCAGGGCGGTTACCGCAGTTTCCGGGGAGACATTAAAGTCAGACTCATTCACAGTTTGGTTGTCTATGTTTTGCAGTTCCGTCTTATACTTGCGCATCTCTGCAAAGAGGAATGACGGCGTGCCTGTCTCATACCAATAGAGTCCGAATCGCTTTGTTGAGAAACTCTTTATTACGCTGTATGGGTTGAATACATCTGTCATAACCCCCTTCTTACCTTCAGAGAAGTGATAACCGTCATAATGTTCCGTAAGCCCAGCTATAGCCTCATCAAAACTTATTTCCATATCATCTGCAAGTGCCTGAATATCAGGCTTGCACTGGGTGAGCAACTCATCCTTGGTTATGCCGCACAGTCCGTCCCACTCAGGCTCACGGCTTATGTTCATAAGGTTGTTTATCTCAGAGAATATGCTTAGTTGTGAGAACTTGGTTATGCCAGTTATGAGACCGAAACGCAGCATTGCGTCACATATTTTTATGGGTCCGTAGAAGTTGCGGAGCATATCCCTCAGTTCCTCAAACACAGGCTTGTTGTGCATAACTTTAAGCAGTGCGGAGTCATACTCGTCTATGAGAAGTACCACCTTTTGACCGCTCTGGGTGTAGGCACGCTTTATAACACCTTCAAGTCTGTTGCCTAAAGTTACCTCCATTTCATTCCTCCCATAAACCTTCTCATACTCACAGAGCATTAGGCTGAGGCTGCTTTTTACCTCCTGTGGGTTCATTGACTTTATAGAACTCATATCAAACCGCAGCACAGGGTACTTCACCCAATCCTTCTCAAGAGCATCAGCCTTCAAGCCAGCGAACAACTCCTTCCTGCCCTCAAAATAGCACTGCAATGTATCTACAAACAGAGACTTTCCAAAACGGCGTGGACGGCTCAGGAACACATACTTGTACTTGTTGGCTATGTTATGCACATAATCAGTCTTATCCACATAGAACAGATTCCGCTCTATTATCTCACTGAAAGTGTATATCCCTAACGGATAGTTTTTTAGTTTTGTATCCATAATTCAACTGCAAATTAAGCACTATTGTTTCGGTCTGTTTACCTCAAACCAGCCTCGGACTAATAAATAGAATCCACCTTAACTCTGCAAAAATACATTTTTTTTTATAAAACACAAAATCACAACAAAAACAAAGGTCAAAGGAGAATAAATGCTCCTTTGACCCTTTGTAGTATTTGACATTTTGGACAGCACTGTCCACTGTCAACTAAATTAATCCCTTAAGCAACGTACAGAATGACCGTTGCTCTTATCGTCGCCGCCGTCGTTCAAGCCGTCGTAGTCGTAATAGAGGCCCCCGTAGTAAGCGCTGTAGCTATCGCCCTCAGTCGAAGTAGCCGTCCAAAAATCGGCGTAGTAGCCCACATCGTACACGATACTTCCATAAGCGAAGCCTGCCGGCAGAGCCGCAAAACCATATGTGTCCAAATGCTCTTTTGTACCGTTCCAGTCTGCGGTGTTGCTCCTAAGGTGTTTGCCAACCGTATTACTGCCTTTGCCATCTGTTGTCTCTATAAATGTTTTAAGAGCGTTCCATTCATCCGCGGTAGGGATATGTGAGCCATTGGGGCAGATGCCCTGACGCTTGCCACTGAACGGCTCTGTTCCGTATGTCTGTCCGTTTTCAACTCCTACAGCCGCAGCCCAGTTGTAGTAGTAACCGTATCCATCAGGGTCACCGCTGCCTGTTGGCGTGTAGTATGGGGTGTAAACAGGATCGCTTGATGTAGGTATGGTGTTGTCTGTGAGCCAAGATGCGTTGTACGCCTCAGATTCTGTATCGTACTCTATGCACCTTGTGTTTACCTTGAGCCATTGCTGACTGCCTATTGTAACCCAGTTGGCATCTGCATCCAATGCACTCTGACAGGCAGGGCGTGTAGGTGCTGGTGTCACAAACTCCACATCATCTACTTCTAATGTCTTGCCTTTGCCTTGTTCAACCTTTTTGTCTGTTCCTGTGTAGTCTATGATGGCTGTCTTACCATCCGCATCTTCCATCTCTATTGTAAAACCAGATGAAAGTGCCTGCACATTTCCTGGTTCTGTCAATGCCGGCACACTAAAGAAGAAATAGGTGTATGTGCTTGTATTTAACGCAACTCCATCGCCTAAGTCCATTGTAAGAGAGGCACCGCCCTGACCGAGATAAGCACTTACACGACTAATTTGGTATAGAACCACCACGTATTTTCCCCATAATTTTGCATTACTATTTTTATCTTTGAGAACCATTGATGTAACGGTTGTAGGTGAAGTAACCTTGATTCCTACTCGCAACAATCCTGAGAGATTTTCAAATGTCAGATTCTTGCTTTCAGACCCGGCAAATAATGGCACCGTATTGGATGCATAACTATTTTCCACGTATGTTTGTGTGCTAGGCATATCAAACTCCAAACCAATATATGTAGTACTAATGTAAAAAGATGACGCAGGATATACCCCCAAATACTCTAACCCCTCTACGCTCTCTCCTGTAAATTCACCATAGTCCGTACCAGCACCTTTTGAAAGTGTGAACACATCACCACCTGTAGCAATTGTTGCTTCTGTAAATATTTTTATTTGGTCGCCTTCTGTCCATATAGAGTTAAGGGCTCCGTCAAGTCCAGTACGCTCTCCGCCCTGTGGAACAGCATAGAATGTCATAGCTGTTTTCTCCGCCTGCTTTTCCGGTTCCTGAGTAGCGGCGTTCTCTTTCTTGC
>JAKSOA010000036.1 GCA_024405875.1 Paludibacteraceae bacterium | reverse complement strand
TGTAGAGGTAGCCCAACTTCTCTATCTGTTCGTCTGTGAGATTGCCAGCGTACTCTGATGTTTTCCACTTGCTCTTGTCTGAAGCATCGGTGTAGTATGGGGTGTATGTGTAATCCTCTGATGTAGGAATGGTATTATCTGTAAGCCATGAGGCGTTGTATGCCTCTGACTCTGTGTCATACTTTGAACAACGGTAGTTCTCCGCCATCCAAGTCTGTGTGCCTATTGTCACCTGTGGGTAGTCTGATGCTTTGCATTTCTCGCTTGTTGGAGCTGATGGCTCAGTGAAACTGATACTATCAACCTTTGAAATCAGAAACTCTGTTTGTGTGCCATCATTGCTATACACCCAGAACTTTGTCTGCGCCATAGCGCATAGTGTTGCAATCATGGCTATCAATGTAATTGTAATTTTTTTCATATTCGTTAATTTTTAATTATTGTACTTGTATTTTGAACCGCTGTCCGCCGGCAACCACCATATAGGTTCCTGCAAGAGATATTGTACACTCGCAATGTGAGGTTCTTACGCAATCGCCCAACTGCTGACCTGCCATATTCCAGAATGTGATGTTGCACTCCTCCTCCGCATCAACAAATATTGTCTTGCCTTGTGTGTAAACGTTCACATTAACATTAGCGGCTTCAACATCTGGAGCGGACGTAGGTTCAGCCTGCCCGAACTTGAGAAGTTTTGCTCCACCGTCCTCCTTGCCGTCCTTGCGGTTAACAACAAAACTTGGAGCCTCAGTTGACTCAGTGTCAAGTGTTATTTTTTGCACACTTGAAATGGCGTAATTGGTCTCAACTCCGTTTGCCTTTATAGATATAAGGCATAACTCATCAGCCACTGCCATAATTGGTAAGAGCAGAAGCAATGTAAAGTAAAAAATCTTCTTCATAATTTATAACTGCTTGGTTTTTAATATTTTACCCCCTCGTTAAACTTCTGCGGAGAGGGTAATAGTACAAAGTTACATATTAGTTTTTATTCTGCAAAAATATTATAAAATTTTTGCCGCACTTCTTATTTGAATTTATAACTCACCCCACTCTGTTAAATGGTTGTTTATTGAGGTTTCAATTCTACCTATCCATTGTTCCGCAACACCATTTTTTTGCGCTAATGACCTGAATTTTTTTAAGGAATCAACCACCTCCCTGATTATTGCATCGGGGCGGCGGATGCCATTGTCTCTTGCAAAACCAATAATGTCATCACGTGTGATATCACTCAATTTAGCACGAATATACATACAATGATTTTGATTTGGAAGGAAGCCACCCAAATCAAATATATAGGTAATATCATACGCAGGAGAGAGACGCCACGTGCCATCGGGGTGCATAACAAATGAGAAATTTTTATTGTGGTCATCTGTGTTATTTGACAACACATTGAAAACCAGCCTGCGAAAGACCTCAATAATATCAGCCTCCGGAAGATGTAATTTTCTGCAAACAGTTATCAGTTGCTCATAACTGTCAGCATCGGGGTAAATAGCGGCAAGCGTCTGTATATGTATCTTTTTCCCGTCCTCACGGTCAAAGCGTTTGGTTATAAAATGATTCTCATTCTCAACTGCATAAAGTGACGATGGCATCATATTAATTCCTGCCGCAATAGCCATTTCATAATAAGTCATCTCTATTTCTGCTGAACTGTATGGCTTATATCCGAATTTTAAAAGATAGTAGTCATATTCCTTCAACCCCGATACCTGACCACTGCGTATCTCTCCATTATCTCTGTTTATTGCAACTATTGCTTTTGGTTTACGACCTCCAGCCGATGTTCCTACCATAATCAGTGACTGCATTGTTACAGATTCAGACGGTTTGATACTGACATTTTCTTTGTCCGAATAAATTTTACCTGCCAAATCAGCAAGCGATTTAACATCTATCCTCTCTTTTTGATGTCCTCTTGACATTTCAGGAACAAACTCCAACGCTCCCATTCCACGTTTGCCTATGAATGACAATTTGTCAAGCGGTGTAATATCAGATTTAGCAATATGATTATTGCTACACCATAGCTCAAACAATTGATTACCCCACGCATCAGGCAGTGAATCAGCTAAAAAAGCGGGAAGTCTTTGATATATTTTGGCTTCCTCTCCCCAAAATGGCTGATATGACAGGACACCGTCAACAGGAGCAACAAGAGGAGATATGTTTAATCCTTTTTTAAGAAAATCAGGATTATACATAAAATATGACATTTTACGGTTGGAATCCCACGCAAGCCTTCCAATCTCCTCATCCCATAAAATAATCTTAATTGATTTAACCATAATACATTATGAATTAGAGTGGCGAACACGTTCCGCTTTCTTATCACCTCTGCGTTTTAGATACGGAGATTCCGGCAATGTAGGCAGCAAATTATCCATAGCATCAATTCTGCCCACAACTTTCAACAATTGAATAAAAGTTGAGAGTGAAATGTTTCCCGCCGTACCATTCTCAAACTTATGAATGGTTGTAAGTCCTATACCAGACTGCTCTGCAACCTCTTTTTGAGTAAGATTGCATCTCATTCTGTACTCTTTAAAACGCTCACCCAACAAGCGGACAAGTTCAGGTGTGGAGTATTCATATAAGTTTGCCATATAGCAACATATTTAATTATCATTATAATGATATTTAACACTTAATTCTACCATTAATACACACTTTAATGATATTTACAACTGCAAATATATGACATTATTTTCAATTATACAAATCTCACCCCGATGTGCCACGTCTCCCAGAGGTTGCGGTGACGAAGTTTCACTTCTACGGACCAAGTTAGACGTAAAAGGGTCAAAGGAGTTTCTCTCCCCCTTGACCCCTATTCCTTAACCCTTAGCACCTTTAGGTGCTATATTAATCCCTTAAACAACGCACAGACCGTGCGTAGTCCTTGGAGTAGTAGTCGTAGCCCAAGTAGTCAGCGTTGTAATTGAGGAAGCAATAGTAAGCACCGGAGCTAGCACTCTCATATGGAGTAGCACTCCAGAAATTGGTATAGCGGCCAACATTGAACACATCACTTCCCATTGCAAAGCCTGCTGGCAGAGCCGCAAAGCCATACGTGTCTGAGCCGTTGCCATTCTGATACCAACTGGAGGTGGTTTTCAGATGTATGCCCGCCGTTCCTGACATCTTGCCTTTGGTCTTCTCAATGTAATCCTCAAGTGCCTGCCACTCCGCTCTTGACGGTATGTGCCAACCGTTGGGGCAGATACCCTGACGGTTTCCGCTGAACGCAGTTGTCTGTTTTTTACCATCAGCAACGCCTACAGCCGCAGCCCAGTTGTAGAGGTACCCCAACTTCTTAACCTGTGCGTCAGTAAGATTGCCAGCGTGCTCTGATGAATACCAATTACTCTTGTCTGATGCATTAGTGCAGTATGGGGTGTATATGCTTATTTTTGATGTGGGGATGGAGTGGTCTTCAAGCCAAGATTCGTTGTATGCCTCAGATTTATTTGCGTACTTATTACACCTTAGATTCTCCGCCATCCAGTACTGCTCTCCTATCTTTACAACAGGGTATTTATTGCCACAAGCATCAGTAACTTTATCTGTTGGGGTTGGGTCATCTTTTTTACACGCACTAAGCACCAGCAACGCTCCTGCCAGTGCAATTGAAATTAGTTTTAATGTTTTCATAATATAGTTGTTTAATAGGTGATTCGGTTATGCGGTGATTTGGTGATTATTCGTCTTAAAGATCTCTCGCTCCGCTCGAGATGACGGCTTTAGATGTTAGATAATTCCGTCACATAGGAAACTGCTTCGCCAATAATCTCAACCTGCTTTACAAAACCATAAAAAATATAGTATCTTCTTCTGCTTGCTCGGCTGTATAGCGTTGAGAACCGTTTTGCAATATGTCTATGGCTTGCAATATATGACGCAAATTTACATATTATTTTTTATTCTGAAAATATTTCTTCACCCACATTTTTAGTTGCTCCTCAGTAATGTTTGATATGCCTGCCGTTGCTATTAATGATATTTACTACTGCAAATATATGACATTCTCGCCCCGATGTGCCACGTCTCCCAGAGGTTGCGGTGACGAAGTTTCACTTCTACGGA
>JAKSOA010000035.1 GCA_024405875.1 Paludibacteraceae bacterium | reverse complement strand
AACAGCAGGCATTGACACATTGCAAAAAGTCAATAGTCTTTTTGAAAGGGGAGGGTGCGTTACTGCCCGCAGTGCAATCACTTAAAAGAGAAGTGTCGTAGTAGGGCTTTTAGTCCAAAACAGCTATGTTTATATTGGTTTTGGACTATTTTGTTATATGAATTAGTCCAAAATTCATATATTTGCATTTGTTTTGAAGTAATCTTGTAGAACTCAAACTATTTATTTGTATGCAAATTTATAAATTTAACGGAATAAAAGCCTTGCAGCAGAGTGCTGAAGGTGAGTATATTGCAGTGGTTACAAAGCCTGTGGAGGTGGAGTTGGGGCAGAATGCCTTGCAGAGAATGGAGTATGTGGCACGTGCCACAGGAGCCGGAATGGTCTATTGTAACTATCGCCGTCTTAACCCCGATGGCACATTGGAGAGTGTTCCTACAATTGAGTATCAAGAGGGTAGTCTTAGAGATGATTTTGATTTCGGTCCGCTATGGGTAATAAGCGTGGAGGCGCTGAAAAGTGTAAATGTGGCAGACCTCAAATTTGCGGAACTGTATGATTTCCGTCTCAAACTATCTCAGAAATATAGGATTTTCCACCTCTCAGAGTTCCTCTACACACAAAAGGCTGCCGCAGACGTTGATAATCAGTTCAGTTATGTTGACCCTAAGAACCGTGCCGTCCAGGTGGAGATGGAACAGGTGGTTACAGAACACCTTAAAGCCATCGGGGCATATATTCCTGCGGGAGCGCACAAACTCATTGATTTTACTGAGACCGGCTTTCCGGTGGAGGCATCGGTCATAATACCTGTACGTAACAGAGCCAAGACTGTGGCAGATGCGGTGAATTCTGTGCTTGGTCAGCAGGCTTCCTTCCCGTTTAATGTTATTGTTATTGACAACCATTCCACTGATGGCACATCAGAGATACTAAATGAACTGACTCAAAAAGATGAGAGGGTGGTGCACCTTATTCCTGAATCAAATGAACTTGGCATTGGTGGTTGCTGGAACTATGGTGTAAACAGTAAATATTGCGGGAAGTTTGCGGTTCAACTTGACAGTGATGATGTGTATCAAGATACAAAAGTGCTACAAACCATAGTTGATGAGTTTTACGCTCAAAAGTGCGCTATGCTTGTGGGTTCATATACGCTTACAGACTTTAATATGAACATTCTTCCTCCGGGACTTATAGACCATAAGGAGTGGACCGATGAGAATGGACACAATAACGCCCTTAGAATTAACGGATTAGGTGCGCCTCGTGCTTTCTATACTCCTGTTCTCAGAGAGTTGCAACTGCCTAATACAAGTTATGGTGAGGATTACGCTATGGGAATCCGCATTAGCCGTGAGTGGCGTATAGGACGTATCTACATGAGCCTCTATATGTGTCGCCGTTGGGATGGTAACTCTGATGCCGCTTTAAGCATAGAGAAGACAAACGCTAATAATTTCTATAAAGACCAACTGCGTACAATAGAACTTATAGCGCGTAAAAATCTTTAAGTGAGAGGTACTCCATATTTAAATTTTACCTATTTTTGTATTTACGTATATAATTTAATAATTAAGAACTATGGCTAACAAGTATGCAGGAACCCAGACTGAGAAGAATCTGGCCGCTGCTTTCGCCGGTGAGTCGGAAGCACGTAACAAGTACACTTTTTTTGCGTCTAAGGCAAAGAAAGAGGGTTATGAACAAATTAGTGCGATTTTTACAGAGACAGCAGGTAATGAGAAGGAGCACGCTGAACTTTGGTATAAGGAGTTGTACGGAGTTGGTACCACGGCAGATTGCTTGAAGGCTGCCGCTGATGGTGAGAACTTTGAGTGGACCGATATGTACAAAGGTTTTGCTGAGACGGCGGAGAAGGAGGGATTTCCTGAACTTGCAAAGAGATTCCTTCAGGTTGCGGAGATTGAGAAACACCACGAGGAGCGTTACCGTGCCCTGCTTGAGAATGTTGAGACAAAGAAAGTGTTTGAGAAGAGTGAGGTAAAGGTATGGAAGTGCCGTAACTGCGGACACATTATGGTAGGTACAAAAGCACCTGATGAGTGTCCTGTTTGCGCACATCCACGTGCATTCTTTGAGTTAAACGCAGAGAATTACTAATTGAAAAAGTTAGAGGAAATAAGAAAAGAGATTTCATCGGTTGACAAACAGATGAGTGAACTCTTTGAGAAACGTATGCATCTCTCATCAGAGGTGCTTGAGTACAAGAAAGAGTGCGGCTTGCCAATCTTTGACCCAGAGAGAGAGTCAAAGATTCTTGCCGCATCTGTCAATAATCTGTCAGACGAGAGCCTGAAAGAGTACAGTCTTCTCTTTTTCAAGAGCCTTATGGAGATTTCAAAATCATATCAGAAGCGTTTGATGGGCTCAATGAGGGTTGCTTATTCAGGTATTGCGGGAGCATACGCATATATTGCGGCTCACCGTCTTTTCCCTACAGCCGAACTTGTGCCTTACTCTGATTTCAGCAAGGCGTATAAGGCGTGTGAGGCGGGGGATGTTGATGTCACCATATTGCCAATGGCAAACAGTTATGCTGGTAGCGTGGGTGATGTTATGGACCTTGCATACGCAGGGAACCTATATATTAATCTATCGGCTGATATGCAGATAGTCCATAATCTTGTGGGTGTGAAAGGTGTCACATTGAATGATGTAAAGAGTGTTATTAGCCACCCGCAGGCATTGTCACAGTGTGCTGAATTCATTAAAACCCACGATTTTCAGGAAGAGGCGTTTGGCAATACCGCGCTTGCAACCAAATTTGTCTCTGAAAAAGCCGATAAGAGTATTGCCGCCATTGCCTCTGCAGAGACTGCTGAGTTATACGGACTTGATATAATTAAGGAGAATATAAACACCTCTCTAACTAATACCACAAGGTTTGCAGTATTCTCACGCACAATGAACAACTCCCACTCAAAGGAGCGTCTTGGGGAGCGGTTCTCCCTTATTTTCACTGTTAAGAACCAAAGCGGAGCCCTTGCCCAGGTTCTTAACATAATAGGTGCCCACGGTTTTAATATGAACAGCATACACAGCCGTCCGCTTAAGAACAGTATGTGGGGTCACTACTTCTTTGTGGAGATTGACGGCGATGTCAACTCACAAGACGCCAAGGATTTAATGATACAATTAAAGCCAATATGTGACAAACTGAAACATATTGGCTCTTATAAAACCCTATCAATATAGAGGTGTGGCTGTAATCAGAGTCTATCTTTTGATGACTCTGAACGCCTGATGCTCTTTATCAAACTTAACTATAAGCAGATAGAGTCCGTCAGCGCATTTGCTTATGTCTGCCACCTTGCCGTCAATCAGCGGGCAGTCATACATAGAACCGTTGATACCTACCATTTTAACGCCTTTTATCTCATCTTCAGTATCTATGGTGACAAAATCAGATGTTACGGTAGGGTAGATTGAGCAAGGTATTGTATAATCTTGCACCTCTTCCGCTTCTGTGAAATCATAGTATGCAGGAACATTAGGTAACGCTTTTCTGGTGGCGGTGTAAACCTTTATCTCACCAGGCTGTAATGTAATGCTTTTGCCGGCAGGAAGGGCTGTGGTGCCGTTTGCAAGATAGTCATACCAACTGTTGCCTTCCGGTAATGTAAACTCTTTTGCTCCCCAATATTGAGTTCCTCCAATTACATTAAAGTTGCCTATTATAAACACTCTGTCATTGCCTGTACCCCAAATAACACTACGCAGTGATTTGCCAGAGCCTATATCAGTTGAAGTAGGGTTGCCGGCAAATACATTTGGCATAATCTTAGTTCTAAGTTGCATTATCTGACCGCATTTTTGGTACGCTGACATACGTGCCGCATTCTTGTACCAACCTTTTTGTTCAGGCATAGGTTTTGCATTTGTCTCCTGACAACCTGTGCCGCCTTTATCCACATCGCCTGACTTGCCGTCAGAACTTGCACAGAATGACCAGTCATAACTTAGCTCCTCCCACATATAGAACATTTGAGGACCGTTAAGCATAGCGTTAAATGCCAAATTCATAGGTGTGCGTGCTATGCGGCTTGCCTCAGATGTCTTTAAATCACCATTACCATATTTCTTTGCTTTCCAGAACGGACGTTGCTCATCGTGGCTTGAACAGTATGATATTCTGCCATCATAGTTCGCATCTGAGAAGGAGTCTCCTTCGTGCAGCCATCCCATAGCGGTTTGCATATAGGCGTTGTTTGTGTTCTCCCATACGCCTATGCCAAGATTCGGATATGAGGTTCTGTCGCTCTCCCAATACTCGAGAATGAAGTATGCGTCAGAGGATACGCTCTTAATGGCATTGTAGTAGCCTTGTATGTTGTTCTTTCTGTTATTGCAGTTAGGTCCGCAGAATCCGTGTGCGAGGTCCATACGGAAACCGTCAACCTTGTACTCCTTCAACCAATATTGCAATACATTACTGAAATACTTCTTAGTGCCGGAGAAATCGTGGTTGAAATCCTCAAAAACACCGCCGCTATGAGGGCAAGATGTGTTAAAATAAGGGTTTGTCGCCAAACTTGTATATAGTTTCTCAAGCGGGCTGAGACCTGTGGCGTGGTTGAACACCATATCTATTATTACGGCTATACCACGCTTGTGGCACTCGTCAATAAGTTCCTTGAGGTCACTCTCCTTACCGTATGTCTTATCTGCGGCAAAGTAGCAGGTAGGGTTGTATCCCCAACTAATGTTGCCCTCAAACTCACTTACAGGCATAAGTTCAAGTGCGTTCACACCTAAATTCTGTAGGTAATCAAGTCTCTGTGTTACAGACCTATAACTGCGTTCAGGAGCAAAGTTATATACCCATAACTCATAGATTACCAAGTTATCCTTATTGGGGCGTTTAAAGTTTTTAGTGGCGTCGCTCCAATTATATGTCGCCTTACCTGGTTGAAGCAGTGTCACATAACCGTCACCTGCCGCAGGATACTTAGGTATTGAAGGGTCTAGTTTCTTAGGTTCCCATTG
>JAKSOA010000034.1 GCA_024405875.1 Paludibacteraceae bacterium | reverse complement strand
CCCTATTGACAGCGGCAATGTGGTTATATGGATGCGTGGAACAGAGAAAGAGAGAGTTGAATTCCCTACAAATGAAGAGGTGCTTGCCATAATGGACAGCATTAAGGGAGCGGAGATAACCCCTTACGTTGATAATGTTATTACAGAGCCGCTTACGGGCGACATAAAAGCAGGTAACATAGTATCAGAGAGACTAATGCCTGACTCATCATACCATATTGTACTTAGCAACGGTGTGGAGGTGGATGTTCGTCCCACAACGCTCCGCCAAGATGAGATTCTTATGACGGCGGTTGCCAACGGTGGAATCTCAAGCATATATAATAAAGGTGATAATATATCAACTCTGCATCTCTTAGATGAGATGGCTGCTGTAGGCGGACTTGGCAATTTCTCAACCACAGACCTGAGGAAGGCGCTCGCAGGCAAGAAAGCAAATGCAGGTATGCAGTTTGGTGAGTATGTCACCTCCATTTCAGGCAATTCAGTGGTCAGGGACATTGAAACCCTTATGCAACTCATCTACTTGAATTTCACTGGCATAAGGCAAGATGACGAGGCATACAAATCTCTTCTTGCCCAGTATGACGCATATCTTAGGAACGCAGAGGTTAGCCCTAATGTAGAACTTGCTGATTCCCTTGCGAGTGTAATTTACGGGAATAACCCGTTCAAGCGCCGTTTTAAAACAGAGAATCTCTATGAAGCCTCCTACCCCGATGGCTTGCAAATAATAAAGAGACTGACAGGCAACGCCGCCAACTTCAAATTCGCATTCACAGGTAACATAGATATGGAGAACTTTCGCCCGCTTCTGTGCAAATATGTGGCGTCTCTGCCATCGGGGAAGAAAAAAACAAAGATAAAGGATTTAGGGACAGCACCGGTAAAGGGAGAACGCAAGGTAGCCTACAGAAAGGTTATGGAGAACCCTAAAACATCTGTCATAATTATCTCTGACGGCAAATTCAACTACACTCTTGATAACATTGTTAATATGAAGGCTCTTGACCACATACTTGACATTGTCTATTTTGAGAAGGTAAGGGAGGAGGACGGCGGCACATACGGTGTACATTCTCAGTTTACAAAAGACGCCCTGCCCTACCAACGCTTCACTCTCACAATGCAGTTTGACACAGACAGCGCTAAATATGAGAAACTTGTGCCAATTCTGTTTGCGGAGCTGAAAAACATTGCTGATAACGGTCCACGCCCTGAAGATGTGCAGAAATCAAAAGAGTATTTCCTTAAGGTCTATGCTGACGCACAAGTTACTAACAACTACTGGCTTGGCATAAAGACAGAAGAGTACATCACAGGCTTGAATATGGACAATGGCTACATAGATGCAGTAAACGCCATATCTGTTGAGTCAGTTAAGAGTCTTACAAAATCACTTCTTAAAAAATTGCAAACAAAAGAGGTAGTGCAGATAGGTGCGAAATAATTTTTTATAAAATTTTTAGTACTATGTATTGCAAGGTTCTAAAATTTTACTTACCTTTGCATCGTGATTCCTCAGGCAATAATAGAAAACATTAATTCCCAGATGCGTAAAGGCATTTTGGAGTATAGTGTGCTGCTGCTCATTAAAAAGAAAGCCTCCTACTCCTCTGATATAATAGAGGAACTGAAAAAGGCTGAACTTATTGTTGTGGAAGGAACGCTCTACCCTCTTCTTAGCCGTTTAAAGAATAACGGTGTGCTTACCTACTCTTGGGTGGAGTCAACGCAAGGTCCGCCGCGTAAATACTACCAACTTACAGAAGATGGAGAGAAGTTGCTTGCGGAGATGGAGAAGACCTGGAACTCAATAGAACAGACAATAACACATATAACACAATGAACACAACTGTAAACATAAATCTTAGCGGTATGGCATTCATTATAAATGAAGACGCCTACAAAAGTCTGCAACAGTACATACACTCTTTTGAAGAGAAGTATGATGATAAGGAGATAGCCAAAGACATAGAGTCACGCCTTGCTGAACTATTTACTGATTACCTGAGCAAACTTGGCAGACAGGTGATAGATATGGAAGATGTGAAGCGTGCCATAGAGCAGATTGGAGAGCCTGACTTTGAAGAGCAGACGGAAAGAACGGCTGAACAGCCTAAGAAGAGAGTGAGAAAATTCTACAGAGACCCGCTCAACTGCATAATCGGGGGAGTATCAAGTGGCATTGCCACATACGCAGGTATTGACACATCACTTGTGCGTCTGTTGTGGGTGTTGCTCTTTATCTTATGCACTCCAATAGCCGCTCTTGTTTACCTTCTTATGTGGATTATTATCCCCGAAGCCAAGACACCTACGCAACGCCTTGAGATGCAGGGGCTTGACATAACCACAGAGAATCTTCAGAATGAGAGTGCCAACATTATAGCAAACAGAGGAAACAACGGCTGCCTAAGCCTGCTTGGAAAGACATTCATAATACTTTCTGTACTTTGTTTGGTATTTCCGTTGTTCTTTGTAATTTTGCTATTGCCTATAATGCTAATCGGAGTAACAGGCGTTGTAACAGCCGCCCCGCTCTTTTCAGGTGTATCGGCGGCATTTGCCATAGCAGCCATACTTGCCATAATATTATGCCCGCTCATAGCCCTAATCTATTTCCTCACAGGACTTAGGAACGGTGATAACAATAAGAAGAGCAGAGTCTGGGTTTATCCTGTCCTGGCAGCACTGTTCATAGCGGGTATAATATATATATGTGTAAATATAGATACATTCAAGAAAAATATTGAGAATTGGGGAGAGACCGTAGGAAACGTATTTGATGACACCCTACCCGATGACAGATATATCGACGATTCATATTATGCTGATATTGACTCATTTACAATAACGCTACAAACAGTATATTGCGGTGATTACGTACCTGCCGTATCAGGGACAGCGAACCGATGGGGAATCTCCGCAATGCATAGAGTGTCAGACAGTGTATGGGTTGTCAGAATACCGTCTGACGCATATAATGAGATAAAATTCCAGGACACCAAAGGGAATTGGAGTAATGAGATTGAATACTACGATGCCGAGACACAATCGTGGCAGAAACTGAGCAACATTCATCTGAGCCCTAACCCTGACCAAAGATTTGACTTTACCTGTCCTCAGTTATACAGATGGAGCGGATGCCATAAATAATTAGTAATTAGTAATTAGCAATTAACAATTAACAATTAACAATTAATATGAAAATTATAGACAGAGTTGCATTTATTTTAGTTGTGGCAACGGTGGCAATACAGGCGGTGGCACAGGTTGAGAGTAAAAGTTATACGGACTGGACTCTGACCCAATGTTTGGATTACGCCCTGTCACACAATATAAATGTGTTGCAAAAACAGGTGGCTGAAAAATCAGCGTATGAGGGTCTTGAACAGTCAAAGCAGGCGTTTGCCCCAAACATAAGCGCAAGCACTAATCAAAACTACGCCTACCAGAATATGTTAGGGCCAAACAACCAATCTGTTTACAGCGCCACATACGGTATAAACCTAAATATGCCTGTATTCTCAGGAGGCAAACTTATCTACACTAAAAAGCAGAATGAGATAATGCTTGAGAGCAGTAAAGAAGATGTGAACGCAAGTAAGAAACAGATTCAGACAAGCGTGCTACAAGCATACTTACAGGTGTTATTTGATAATGAGACAGTTAAGACAAGTGAGAAAATATATGAACTGAGCAATGCTGAATATGAGCGTTCTAAAGCAATGTATGAGGTAGGCAAGATAACAAAAAGTGCCTTGGCTCAGGTAGCGTCACAATGGGCAAGCAACAAATACAACCTGACAATAAGCCGTAATAACCTTAGAATTGACATACTGAATCTGAAACAGGTTCTTGAACTTGAAATTACTGATGATTTCAGCGTAAACTTCCCTGAAATTGATGATGCGGAGATTCTGACACCTCTACCGGATTTGTTGGAGATTTACAATGCCGCAATGGAGTCAATGCCATCTGTGAAAGCGGCGCAACTGAACATAGAGAGTGCCGAACTTGGCAAACGTGTGGCACAGTCTGGTTGGATACCGTCAATATCACTTAACGCAGGGCTAAGCGGTTCTTACGCCACAGGACAGGGAATAAACATTGGAGAACAGTTCAAGCAAACTCTGGGACCTACCGCAGGGCTATCTCTCAGCATTCCAATTTATGACCAGCGTTCAACTCAAACAGCAGTAAACAGAGCCAAACTGAGCATTGAGAGCAATAAACTCAACTATGAGCTTGTTGACAAGGAGATTTCAAAAAATGTTGAGACTCTTTATGTTGAAGCCCTTAACGCTCAAGACAACTACATTACCGCAAAAGAGAAACTTGGCTACGCCCAAGAGAGTTATGACCTTGTCTCAGCCCAATATAATGTGGGGATGAAGAACACCGTTGACTTGCTCACAGAAGAGAAAAACCTGTTTGCGGCGGAGCAGGAGGTTATACAATGCCGTTACAAGGCCATAATCTCAATACAACTGCTTAATGTGCTGCAAGATAAAGAGATAAAAGTAGGAGAAAATAATTAACAACTATGTCTGTAATAGAACTAAAAAACATCCACAAGACCTACAACGTAGGGGCTCCGCTTCACGTACTAAAGGGAATTAACCTTACTATTAATGAAGGTGAGTTTATATCAATTATGGGTGCGTCCGGCTCAGGAAAATCCACCCTGCTGAATATCATTGGTATGCTTGACAACTACGATGAGGGAGAGTATCTACTTGACGGAGAACTAATTAAAGACTTATCAGAAACCAAGTCAGCCAAACTGCGTAATAAGAAAATAGGATTTGTATTCCAATTCTACAATCTGTTGAATTTTAAGAACGCAATGGAGAATGTGGCTTTACCTTTATATTACAGAGGTATCAGACGTAAGCAACGTAATGCAATGGCACTTGAATATCTGGATAAAATGGGAATTAAAGCCATAGCGGAGCATTTGCCAAATGAAATGTCCGGTGGTCAGAAGCAGCGTGTGGCAATAGCCAGAGCCTTAATAGCAAAGCCTAAAATCATTCTTGCCGATGAGCCTACAGGAGCATTGGACTCACAGACATCAAAAGAGGTTATGCAACTGTTACGTGAAGTGAACCGCACAGAGGGTGTGACAATGATAATAGTAACCCACGACCCTAATGTCGCGGCACAGACAGACAGAATAATAAAGATACAGGA
>JAKSOA010000033.1 GCA_024405875.1 Paludibacteraceae bacterium | reverse complement strand
TAATAGATTCTTCGCTAACGCTCAGACTGTTTACAGACCGTTAGGTAATGACGGGATGGCCACCGCTTTCCAACTCTCTATGGTGCGGGATTCCGTGGTGAAATTTATGCCCACCTTTAACTTGCGGCGTGGGTCGGCAAGATATGGGTCTGCGTAGTGCATATCGTCTATCTGCTGTAGTGCTATGTCCGTTGACTTATCAACCTTGTACTCTATTATATAGATTGTGTTCGTGGTCTCAAGTATGGCGTCTGTCCTGCCTACGGCAAACGGAACCTCAACCCTCATATTCTGTCCAAGTAGCGTGAGTATAAGGTACATTATTGTCTGGAACGCAGGCTCAGTCTTGTTCTCATAGTAGTACGGAATGGCGGCTATGTACGCCTTTATCTCTGTAAGAGCCGTGTCTATGTCATCAGCGTAGAGTGCCTGAACCACACGCACAAGCATTCTGTTGCTCTCGTCATCGGATATGTTTGACACCATAGGCAGGAAAGATTGCAGGAACCCCTCTTTCACCTCTTTGTTAGGGAATCCTAATGTGAATAGTCTGGTAATAGTGTCAGCTTTCTTTATTGTAAGGTAGCCACTCTGGTAAAGCATTGGGAGTGCAGACACAGCAACCTCTGGTGACACGTTGAACTCATTTTCTCCAGCAACCCTGCCCTCTATGTTTTGCAATTCCGTCTTATACTTGCGCATTTCACCAAACAGGAACGTAGGTGTGCCTGAACTGTACCAATACTGACCTATATTTCTTGCACTGAAGGCGTTTATAAGACTGAACGGGTTGAACACATCTGTCATAACATTCTTCCTTCCCACAGAAAAGTGGTAGCCGTCATAATTTTCAGTAAGTTTTGCCACAGCGTCATCATAACTTATTTCAAGTTCATCTGCAAGTGCCTGAATGTCAGGTTTGCACTGGGTGAGCAGTTCATCTTTTGTTATGCCGCACAGACCGTCATAATCAGGCAGCATACTTATGTTGGTGAGGTTGTTTATCTCAGAGAATATGCTTAGTTGTGAGAACTTGGTTATGCCCGTTATGAAGCCGAATCGGATTATGGCGTCACATATCTTTATGGGACTGTAAAAACTACGTAATATGTTTCTGAGTTCCTCAAATACGGGCTTGTTGTGCATCACATTCAGCAGTGCGGAGTCATACTCATCTATAAGCAAAACCACCTTTTGACCTGTTGCCGTGTGGGCACGCTTCATAATTCCAATCATTCTGTCACTGAACTCCACCTCGTTATCCTCTTTCCCGTATTTTTTCTCATACTCTATAAGCATTGTGTTAAGTTTGTTCTTAACACCCTCTATATCGTAGGATTTTATAGAACTCATATCAAACCTTAGCACAGGGTACTTAACCCAATCCTTTTCAAGAGCATCTGCCTTCAAGCCAGCGAACAACTCCTTCCTGCCCTCAAAATAGCACTGTAATGTATCTACAAGTAGTGATTTACCAAATCTACGGGGACGACTTAGGAACACATAGTTATACTTGTTGGCAATTTCATACACATAATCAGTCTTGTCAACATAAAAATAGTTGCCATTACGTATCTTTTCAAATGTATAGACCCCTAACGGGTAATTCTTTAGTTTTGTCTCCATAATTCAACTACAGACTAAACACATCACAAATTACCTTCACTTCGCAAAAATACTATTTTTTTATAAAATCACAAAATCACCTCTTCCCCTTGAAGAGTATAAGTCTCATTGAGCCCATAAAGTAGAAGTAGTTGATTATCCAGTCAAAGAGAATGAAAATCTTGTTTCTCACGCCCAAAATAGAGTGAAGGTGGATAAGCATCCACATAGCCCAAGCAATGAAACCGTTGAAATGCAAGCCGTTAAGGTCAGCCACTGCACGATTACGCCCTATAGTAGCCATAGAGCCAAGGTCCTTGTATTTGAAAACGCCTCTCTCCACCCCGATGGCGTCTTTTTTAAGATTAGCGGCTATGAGTTTCGCCTGCTGCATAGCCACCTGCGCAAGTTGAGGGTGACCGTCAGGATATGCGGTCTCTGAAGTTATTGCCATATCACCGGCGGCAAATACGGAATCCATACCCTTGACCTGCATATACTCATCACAAATAATTCTGCCACCGCGCCCTATTGACTCATCTGGAATGCCTGGAATCGTTACCGCTTTTATACCACTGACCCACACCACCAGACGGGTTCTTATGGAAGTGCCGTCCTGAAGCAGTACACTGTGCGTGGCTTCATCGTAGTCAGCCACACGACCGTCAATAATCTCAACGCCCATCTTCTCTAAAGCCTTGCGGCCGTCTATAGATGATTTTTCTGTCATCGTGGCAAGAATTGAGGGAGCAATCAGATATATGTGGATTTTTGACGGGTCAATGTTATGGAAATTCTTAGGCATCACAAAACGGCGCATCTCACTCATAATTCCTGAAATCTCAACACCTGTGGCACCACCGCCTACAATCACCATATTGCGGTATGAGTCACGCTCCTCCTCAGGTGCGGTAAGTACCTCCTCATTATTCTCTATAACCCTGTTACGCAGATAGATAGCCTCTTCCACACTCTTCATAGGGAGTGCAACCTTCTCAATATTCTTATTCCCGAAGAAATTTGTAGTGGCACCGGCACAAACCACAAGGTAATCATAACGGATATCACCTGCGGTTGTCTTCAGAATTTTTTTCTCAGAATCAACCTTGGTAGCCTTAGCCAGGCGGAAGAAGAAATTCTTTCTCTTACGGAACAGACGGCGGAAAGAGAAGCATATTGAAGACGCCTCCAACCCCGATGCCGCCACCTGATAGATAAGCGGTTGAAACTGATGATAGTTATTCTTATCAACAAGCACAACCTGGAAAAGGTTCTCGTCAAGGTTCTCAACAAGAGTGATACCGGCAAAACCACCACCGACAACCACCACCCGCTTTTTGTCTGTTTCAGGAATATATGCGTTCATAATCAAATAGGTATATATTTATTTCTTTAATTTTTACATAACAAATGCAAAATTACAAAAAAAGTAGTACTTTTGCACCACAATTTAACGGGGGTTTAGCTCATCTGGTAGAGCATTTGGTTCGCAATCAAAAGGTAGTGGGTTCGAGTCCCATAACCTCCACACCGTACGGGATGTAGCTCAGCCCGGTTAGAGTACGCGTCTGGGGGGCGCGTGGTCGCTGGTTCGAATCCAGTCATCCCGACAAAACAAAAAGAGTTTCCACGAAAGGTGGAAACTCTATTATTTTTATGAACATACGTCAAGTGCTTGCACTTGTAAGTATGCGAATGAAAATAATAGTAGATTACTGAGCGTAGCGAGGTAATCTTTTTGTTTTACAGCCAGCCCGCGGCAGCGGGTCTGGTTCACCGAACCGACAGGTGAGGTAATCCAGTCTATTCCCGCGGCAGCGGGTCTGGTTCAGGCTACGCCTGCCTTTTTGTCGTGACTCGGCATAATCCAAGTAAACTTGGCTTCTGCTCTCGCTACTCCAAAAATTCACGGAGCGAATGCGACGTAATCCAGTCAGGTGAGGTAATCCAGTCTCAGCCCGCGGCAGCAAACCCAATAACAAGGGTCAAAGGAGCGTTTAAAGAGTCAGCATCAAGTGCTATATTACTATACAAACAAGCTGTTTGGGTCTGTCAAAAATTGCCTCAGTCCCATAGTTACTATCCCATCATCGTTTCTACGTGGCAAAATGTCGGCTTTAACTATTATCATTTTTTTGAAACTATCACGAACATTCCTTAATGGACGCATCTCCTGAGTTTCTTTGTCACTATTAGGAATATCAAACGCTGATTGAATGTAATAACGTTGGCTTCCCTGATTTACAATAAAATCTATTTCAGTTTGTTTTCGGATTTGCTTCCCATTCTCATCTTTTTCATATATCTCTACCACACCAACATCCACACTGTATCCCCGATAGAGCAACTCATTGTATATTGCGTTTTCCATTAAGTGAGTCTCTTCAATCTGTCTGAAATTAAGCCGGGCATTTCTCAGACCCAAATCGGTGAGATAATATTTTAATGGAGTGGAAATATAGTGTTTCCCCTTAACATCATAACGTTCCGCCTCACTTAACAGGAATGCGTCCTTGAAATACTCTATATATTGACGTATGGTAACGTCGGTCAAACGGGTGTTACCTGAACTACGAAACGTATCTTCCAGTTTCTTAGGGTTTGTTAGCGAACCTACACTTGAACACAAAATATCCAATAATCTACTTAAAGGAGCGGTTTGAGTAATATGGTAACGGTCAACTATGTCACGAAAATAAGTCTTGCGGAATAAATCCTTCAAATAATTGATTTTACTGTTTTCAGTGGCTAATTGCAGGGTGTGTGGCAAGCCTCCGTAGGTAGAGTATTCTGACCACGCTTGCTCCCAAGACTTATTCGGGAATGATTCCCAATACTCAGAAAAACTTAACGGATATAATTTAATTTCGTCTCCACGATCCCTAAATTCAGTGATAATATCACTACTAAGCAATTTAGAATTACTTCCAGTTACATAACAATCTAAATTTGGTATTTGCAAACAGGTGTTAAGAACATCTTCAAATTCATCCATCTTTTGCACTTCATCTACCAACAAATAATATTGTGCCTGTTTATCAGTAATGCGGGAAATAATGTACGACAAGCATTTGTCTGGATTACGATATGCGGCATTAAAACGATTATCCAAACGAATGCAAATAATATGGTTTTCATCTATGCCAGACTGAATAAGATAATCAAAGAATAAATTGAACAGTAGATAAGATTTACCACACCTGCGAATACCCGTAACCACCTTAATCATCTGATTACCCTTACGTTCAATCAACTGATTTACATATAATCGCCTGTTAAAAATCATATTGTCATTAGAAATTTTTGATGTAAACTGCATTTTTTTCTACTTAAATCAACCGCAAATATACAACTTTTTCTATGTAATTGCAATAAAAAATAAGAGTCAAGAGATTTTGTTTGTCTCTTGACTCTTGTTGAATTGTTACGTCATCCTGAGCGTTACTCATTCAAAATTGCACGGACAGATATTTTCCATATACGTGGCATGCTGTAATGCACTTTTAAGTTGCCTGTGTAGGAAAACAAGCCACAGCCAAAGGTACAATCATAATGTTCAGGAACATCAGAGTCCCAATAAGCAGCTAATTGACCAATACCTTTGATTTCACCATCGTTGTAATTGCCCGCTGCATGAAAAAAAACAGAGTTTCCAGAATAGTCATCCTTACCTGTAAATAATAAGCCATTCTTTCCTTCATATTTATTATCATCACCATAATACTCTGTAACAATGCAGTTGCTAAAAAGATTGCTAAAGTCTGTACCTGTAGGCATCTTCCAATTGTCGCCCCACAGATTTTTTGCTGTATCATGGATGCTGAGAGGACTCTCATATGCTTCAAAATAGTCGTCACCTTTATCTTGACTTCCACCATAACGGTAATAGCCACCGTACTCTTCTACAGATGTTGCACCTACATTGTACTCAGCAAATTTAGGACCGTCTTCCCACAGTTGCACCCACTTAACTTTTACTGTGCCTGTACCCTCTTTTCTGTCTGCGTAACCTGTGGTAGGCTCCTTAAACTCCACATCAGGCACTTCTAATGTCTTGCCTTTGCCTTGCTCTACCTTTTTGTCTGTACCTGTGTAGTCTATTGTGGCTGTCTTACCATCCGCATCTTCCATCTCTATTGTAAAACCACTTGCAAGGGTATTTGCCGGCAAGCAGAAGAAGAAATAAGTAAAGCCACTTGAACTTAA
>JAKSOA010000032.1 GCA_024405875.1 Paludibacteraceae bacterium | reverse complement strand
AGTACGGCACCACACCGGCGTATGTGGGAGAAACCCCTGTCAAGGCGGCAGACGCACAGTACACCTACACGTTCAGTGGCTGGAGTCCTGAGGAAGCGTCTGTAACAGGTGAGCAGACCTACACGGCACAGTTCTCAAGCACAGTTATTAAATACACTGTTAAGTTCCTGAATGAAGACGGCACTCTGCTGCAGACTGAGTCACTTGATTACGGTGTTACACCTACATACAAGGGAGCGACCCCAACCAAGGCTGCAACGGCACAATACACCTACACGTTCAGCGGTTGGAGTCCTGCCATAACCACGGTTACAGAGAATGCGGAATACACCGCCACCTACAGCAGCACAGTAAACAACTATACAGTAAGGTTCGTAAATTATGACGGAGAGGAGTTGCAGAGTGACAACCTGCCATACGGCAGCACCCCTGTTTATACAGGAGCCACCCCTGTTAAACCTTCAACAGAAGAGTTTACCTACACATTTGATGGTTGGAATCCTGAAATTGATGCTATAACAGGTACCCAAACCTACACGGCGCAGTTCATTGAAACAAGGAATGAGTATGACATCAGGTTCCTTAACTATGACGGCACAGAACTTCAAAACTATCCTGTTGCGTACGGAGCGACACCTGTTTATGACGGCACTACTCCTACAAAGCCGGCAACCGCTCAATACACATACACATTCAGTGGTTGGGAACCTGAACTTGCTACTGTAACAAAGGCACAGGATTACACAGCCACCTACAGCAGCACGGTAAACAAGTATGTTATTGAGTTCGTGAACTATGATGGCACATTATTGCAGGAGACAGAGTTTGAGTACGGTGAGATGCCTGAATATACAGGTGCCACACCAGAGAAACCTGCTACAGTGGAGTTTACATACACATTTAGCGGATGGGAGCCTGAGGTTGTTGCTGTAACAGAGGCGGCAATATATACCGCACAGTTCTCAAGCACGGTGAATAGTTATGAAATAGAGGTTAATGTAAGTGCCGACGGCGGTGGAACAGTAACTGGAGATGGAACATATCTCTATGGTACAGAGGTTACAATAACCGCCACACCAGACAAGGGCTATGCGTTTGAGCATTGGAATAATGGAAGTGAAGCCAAGTCATTTACAATAACGGTTACAGGAGATAATGATTATACGGCATTCTTCCATACTCAGAATGCAGACAACACACCTGAGTGTGACGGCGTTGCCTCACTCTCTAAGAGTGATTGGATGCTGATGCTCAATGTTAAGGATTTGCATACACAGGGTTATGTATTCTCAGAGAGCAATGTAAGTTGGTACAAGATTGTGGGAGAGCGTGATAACTTGTCACTCCCGTCATATATGAGAGATGACCAATATGTAGGTACAGGCTACTACTATACAATGGATAAGTCATTGCACGGTACGGGTGATTACTACGGTTTGGTTAATCTGCCTGCACAGACGAATGATGTAGGTTGTCTTGGAATTATGAGAACAGAGACATTCAACTACGCATATCAAGGTTCACTCAGAACAGCGTTAGTACCTACTATAGTCGCTCCTGGTGAAGAGTTGAAGATTGTTGAATTGCCAGACGGAGAGAATGTTGAGATATTGGTTTATGACCAAGTAGGCAAACTCTACTACCAATTCAACACAGGCGGAGTTCTAGAGAAGACATTCAACGCTCCTTATAACCACGGTAACTATATGGTTTTGGTTAAGAGCAAGGATGGAGAGAAGATATTTAAGTATATTGTTAAATAAGGTATAGGAGGACAAAGATATGAAGAAAGTTATTTTATCAGTTATTATAAGTGTTTTGGGCTTGTCCGCCTATAGTGTACAGGTTGGAGACAAGGTTGTTTTAAGCAATGACGCCTCAAGCTTCTCAACTGGAGAGAGGATACCGAAATGGTGTAAAGGGCAGACCTTCACAGTTCAGCAGGTTGGTAGCAAGAAATTCCCTAACGGAATATTCCTAAAGGAGATACTCTCTTGGGTTGATGGTGTTGATGTAGGAATCACACCAGCAAAGCCTGCTACGGAAGAATCCGCTAAAGTGGAGCCTGTAAAGGCAGAACCAGTAATTGTTGAGTCTCCAGCGGTTCAGATTGTACACACGGTATGTGACACACTCGTACAGATAAAAAGAGATACAGTGATTGTTAAGGATACAGTATTTGTAGCGGCTACAGCCACCAATACGGCATCTACAGCCGCTGATATGGCTACCATATCAGAGAGAATTTCCGCAACAACCGTTGTGGCAAATGATTCAAACACAGTGGCTGCTGAGAATATGCCATTCAACCGTTTTTCAGTAGGTGTGCGTGGTGGACTTGCAGGCTATTTCACAGACTCCAAGCAACTTAAAACAAGCCTTGGATACAATGCACTGCTTGATTTGCAATACTCACATTACTTCAAACGCAAGGCAGAGAGCAAGCCGTTCTGCGGTATTCTTACAGGTTTGTCAGTAGGGTATAATGCCGCAGGTGTAAAAAGTTCAATCAGTGACCAATACACCACAGTTGATGCATTTGGTGACCGTCTTGACTACAACAACACAGCCGATGAGGTTAAGCAGACATTGGGAGAGGTTCAGATACAGGTGCCTTTAATGTTCACATTGCTCTATAAAGGTCTATTCTTTAATGTTGGGCCAAGGTTTGTATTCCCTGTATATTCACACTATAAGCAAACTATCAGTAATCCTCACATATTGGCATACTATGAGCCATACGAGGTTCCAGTACTTGATAACCTATATACAGGTAAGGTGACAGATGACCAAAAAGAGACAAAGGGAGAATGGACAAACGCAGTGTTTAAACTATACGTCTCACTTGAGATAGGCTATGAGTTTGCCCTCAAGAGTGGCAATAGTTTGGGGCTTGGCGTATATGCTGACTACTGCCCGTACAGCACCTATAAAGGAACTGTCACAGAAAAAAGTATAATATCAATATCAACAGTAGGGGAGAACCCTCAAAATCCAGTTCCAACCGTTACAGTTCAGCCTGCACTTAACTGTTACTCAACAAAACTCACGGGCTTTGACGCAGGTATAAAGTTGGTTTATAATTTGAATTTCAATAAAAAATGAATAAGAAAGTCCTATTAATAGTTCTACTTGTACCGTGTCTGTTACTCTGTGCCCAGAGTTACTTCTATGTCTATTACTCAGACGGAAGAACTATTCAGTATGATTCAGCAAAAGCGGACAGCGTAAATTACAATAGTACGGCAAATGAATTTGGAGTAATCAAGGGTGGTAAGGCTGTTACAAGTTTTCCTGCCGCTAATGTTGACAGTATATCTGCTTTTGCCGCCGATGGTAATATGGAGCGTTGTACGGCCGATATGTATAAGCAGGTAAATATAGGCGGTCAGGTTTGGCTTGCTGAGAATTACCGATGCTCTAAATATGACACTGAGTCTGAGGCGTACAAGAATGGTATGTATGTTATTCCTAAATCGGCGACAGTTAAAACCACACCATATTATGCTCCGTCAGCAGATGCAAATCCAGAGTTTGGTTACTACTACAGTTGGGCTGCCGCTGTGGGTGTTGAGGCGGGCAAGTCACAGACAGAGGAGTTTGATGGTCCCCGCCAAGGTGTATGCCCTAATGGTTGGCATTTGCCTACTCTGTCAGAGTGGACTGCACTACAAACATTTATTGAGGTTGCAGATGGCAAGGGAGCAGATACCGCTGGCAAACACCTGAAATCAGCATCAGGTTGGAATGATGGAGGTAATGGTTTAGATACATATAATTTTGCGGTTTATCCGTCAGGTTTTTACAATAATGCACCAGATGAGGTAGGCAAATCTTCTCAAATGTGGACTGCTACACCAACTGATGGTGACAATGGTCGTGCTATAAATGCATTATTTGGTAGTACCAACAACAAAATGAATAATGGAAACGGCTTAAAAGGGTTAGGTAGAACCGTGCGTTGCGTAAAAAATACTGAAACTGTGAAAGATGCCTGTGGAAACACATATCCTGTTGTAACCATAGGCAATCAGGTATGGATGGCTGAGAATATGCGTTGTAATAAGTATGACACAGAGAGTGAACGTGCAGGAGTTGAACTTTCCACATCATCAAGTACTGTATATACCCCATACTACACAGCCATTCCAGGTTCAAGCAAACCTGATTATATGACAGATGAGCAGTTCGGCAAGTTGGGTTACCTCTACAACTGGGCTGCGGCTGTAGGTCTTGAGGATGGTCAGACTCAGACAAGTGCGTTCACAGGCAATCGTCAGGGCATCTGCCCCAACGGTTGGCACATGCCGTCAGTAGCGGAGTGGAATACTCTTAGAGATTTTTTGGGCGGACAATCTGTTGCAGGTAAAAAGATGAAGACCTCCACCGGCTGGCAATCCGGCACAGGTGAGGGAGACAACGGCTTTGCGGCTCTGCCGGCAGGCCACGCAAATGGAAGTAGTGTGACCAGTGTTGGTAGAAACGCCTACTATTGGTCATCAGATGCCTACGATAGTAATGTTGCCTACGACCGCTTCCTCAATTACAGCAATGCCATCTTTAACGAGAGCTACTTCGATAAGGGCAACGCATACGGCGTGCGTTGCGTAAAAGACCCTCTAAATATCACTGTTGCACACGGAAGAATAGAAAAAACCTCAACCAAGGAGAAACTAAACAGACTATGGCTGGCAGATGATGCCATATCAATGTTTGTGGATGCTAATGGTGATGCCAATTCATTTACTCTGAAGAGTGGGGCAGGTTCAAACTCCGCTACATTTGAGGGAACTGTTCCTGCGGCGGGTGATGAGTATGTTGCATTCTATCCTACAACCATAACTCAGTCTATTACAGAAGCAAGCGGTACATCCAGTGTTAACTTTACAATGCCACAAGAGCAGAATGTTACTGCTGCAGGAGAGATAAACGCCACCACTTTGCCAATGTTGGGATACTCCACAGATACAGAGATTGCAATGAAGAATGTAGGTTCTCTGCTTGAGTTGGGCTTAAAGACAAAGGAGGGTACTGCTAATGTAGTTAAAATCGAGTTGCAAGGCAATGATAATGAGAAACTTAGCGGAGCGTTTGCGGTAGAGGTCAAGAAAGACGGCACACAACCTATTGCTGTGGCATCAGGTGAAACATCTGATGCAGACAAAACCTTGACAGTAAACTGCGGAGCGTATGAGAGTGGGAAGTATAATGGTATAGAGATTAACTCCACAGAGTTTACAAATTTCTATATCTCAATACCTGCAAAAGTCTTTGCAAAAGGCTTCACCGCCACCATTTCCGCCTCTGGTGGCAAAATTGTAACCATTACAACCACAACAGATATAAGTGTAGGTGCGGCAAAACTTGCGGAGTTTGCACTTACCGATGTTGAATTTACACTATTGCCACGTCCTGCTTGTCAAAAGGCATTGGATGATGAGAGCAACTGGGTAAAAATAGGCACACTATATTGGCTTAGGGAAAATACACGTTGTGCGGAGTATGACTCATTGAGTGAGGCGTTCTATGCAGATTGGCTTACAGACAACACTATTCCAGCGTCAGGAAGTTCTGTTTATACTCCGTATTACGCAGGAGTTCAAATGGATGGATATGGCGGTTATTACAACTGGGCTGCCGCCGTTGGTGTTGCGGACGGTAAAGCACAGGCAGTTGCATTTACGGAGCCACGTCAAGGCATTTGTCCTAACGGCTCTCATATTCCAACGCGTGATGAGTGGATTACATTAAAAGATTATGTCGCCAGTAACACTTCTTGGACACCAGTGGGAGAAGCGTATGTGCGTTTACATTTGAAATCAACAAGTGGCTGGTTTAGTAATGGAAACGGAGATAATAAATCCGGATTTGCCGCTCAGCCTGCTGGCAACGCAAGTGGATCTTATGTGTCTGGTATTAGTCAGTATACTGATTTCTGGTCGGCCACTACTTGTAACGAAAGAACTAAGGCATATGACAGGAGTCTTGGCTATGAGAATAATACTGGTGATTTTAGTGAGTTTGAAATTGATAAGAAATCGGGTCTTAGTGTACGTTGTATTAAAGACCCTGAACCAACAGCAATAGATGCCTGTGGTAATGAGTACAAGTTGGTTAAAATAGGTGGACAGGTATGGACTAAAGAGAATATGCGTTGTAATAAATACTCTCCAAATAGTGAGGCAGGCAAAGACGGGCGTACCGAAATACCATTGGTAACTGGCGATTCAGAGGATAATGAACCTTTTTATTATGATGGTACAGGTAAAGGATATGGGTATTATTATAACTGGACAGCTGCTGTAGGTCTTGCAGACGGATATGAGACAACAGGATATAGTAACATAAATCGTCAGGGAGTATGTCCCGACGGATTCCATATTCCTACCAGCGAGGAATGGTCTGTTTTGTTTAACTCTGTAGCCAATAATCCAGATTGGACTCCTACTGGTTCAGACTATGCCTGCCATCATTTGAAAAGTAAAACAGGTTGGGGATGGCATGATGAAGATGAAGAGGAACCAGATTTTAATGGTGATAATAAATCAGGCTTTTCTTGTTTGCCTGCTGGAGCTATGTATGGCTATGATTATAGAGAGGATGCTAAAGTCATTGCATATCTTTGGGCATCTGATAATGTCAACAATAATGAGAGCTCATTTTATTATTTAGATGGTTCTCATAATAAGTTTGAAAACGCTTCCGGAGGTAAGGAGTTTGGACAAAGTGTACGTTGCGTAAAGAATACTCCAACACCAACCACAGGCGAGGCTGAGATTACAGGTGGAACCAAGGTTAAGTGGGTGCAGTTATGGGAGAATGGTCCTAAATGGGCTGAATACAACGTTGGTTCAGATGCAACACACGACTACAATGCTTACTATACTTGGGGTGGTAGTTATAAAAATGGTACAGGGATAGAATGGAATGGTGAATACAATACAGGTTCAGCATCTCTTTCTGGTGATACTGACACAGCCACTAAACTGTGGGGCTCTAACTGGCAGATGCCTACAAAGGCGGACTTTGAGGCTCTTATTGCCAACTGTGATGTAGTGTGGAAAACTGCATCAGAAAGTGGATATAATGTAGCAGGCAGACTCTATACAGGCAGGGGAGAATGTGCAGAGAACTCTGTATTTTTTCCCGCTGTGGGCGACTGCCACAATGGCAGTGTCGATATTGTAAGCCGTATCGGTAACTATTGGAGCTCTACTCCTAATGATAGTGACAACGCCTTCTACTTTCATGTCGACAACGAGTTTCAGAGTGTGCACGACTATTTTCGCGACTATGGAATGTCTGTGCGTGCAATTTTAAAAGAAAAATAATATAAATTCATATAAAAATGAATAGAAAGATTCTACTAATGATTTTGCTGATTCCGTGTGCATTGCTCTGTGCACAGAGTTACTTCTATGTATATTACTCAGACGGAAGAACTGTTCAGTATGATTCAGAGACGGCGGACAGCATTAATTTCATAAGTTCTAAAAATGAGATGGGTGTGGTAAAGAGTGGTGATACAATTGCACGGTTTACTGCAGTTAACCTTGACAGTGTGTCAGTGTATGCACCGGAGTCTGTAGTGGAGCGTTGCTCTGCCGATATGTATGAGCAGGTTACCATAGGAGAGCAGACTTGGATGGCTGAGAACTATCGCTGTGCAATGTATGACACTGAGTCAGAGGCTTACAGGGCTGGTATATATACTGTTACGGCATATTCACAAGATGAAGATGCTTTTGCACCATATTTTATGCAGTCACGCACCGAAGACCCTACCGCATACGGCTATTACTATAACTGGGCTGCGGCTGTGGGTGTTGCAGACGGCAAGTCTCAAACAACTGAGTTTTCCGGACATCGTCAGGGTATCTGCCCTAACGGGTGGCACTTGCCATCAGAGTCTGATTGGAATGCACTTAGAAATTTCATAGAGGTTACTGACCATCAGGGTGAGAATACAGCCGGTGTGCATTTGAAAAGCACCGATGGTTGGAGAGGTACTAAGGAGCATATTGACAGTTATGGCTTTGCTGCATTGCCTGCTGGTGGCTACACAAATGGTGTAAAGGTGGGCTATGTTGGCTATAAGGCTGATATGTGGACTTCTTTGACAGATGCGGAGAATGAAGCGTACGCTATGAATCTTTCATACGATGCTAACGCACTTAACTCAGGCAAGATAAACAAATCTGACGGACGTAGCGTGCGTTGCATAAAGACTCAACTACCACCACCAACCACTGGTGAGGCAGACAGAAAAGAGGGTACAGGCACAGTAAAAGTTAAGTGGGTCCAATTATGGGAGAATGGTCCTAAGTTTGCTGAATACAATGTAGGTGCCACATCTGTAGGAGACTATGGCGGATACTACTGCTGGGGTAGTACGTTAGATCAAGACCATAATACATGGTATTGGACAGGTACTGAAGATATTCAATATGGTGACTACGACACAGCCAAGAATCTGTGGGGCAACAACTGGCAGATGCCTACAAAGGAGGATTTGGACAATCTTATTAATCCCGACAACTGCGATATTACAGAATATTTTGAAGATAGTAAATACGGGGATAAAAATGGTATATTGTTTACAGGTAAGGGAGACTACGCTGAGAACTCCGTATTTTTTCCCGCTGCGGGCATGTTCTTCCGTGCTGGAGTCGCCTACGCAGATAGTTACGGACTATATTGGAGTTCCACTTCTGAAGGCAATGATGAACTCTCCTATGGATTGGGCTTCTACTTAGGCTTGCAGAGCGTGAGCACCAGTAACCGCGACGGCGGCATGTCTGTGCGTGCAATTTTGAAAGAGTAATGAGAAATCTGCACTAAAAAGTGCAGATTTTTTTGTTTTTTATTTTTTAATTTTTTTGTAAAAAAATTTTGTAGTTTGTAAAAAAGGCTGTACATTTGCAACCGCAAACGAGGAAAAGAGGCGTTGCGGTTAGATTGACATTATGCGAAAATAGCTCAGTTGGTAGAGCACAACCTTGCCAAGGTTGGGGTCGCGG
>JAKSOA010000031.1 GCA_024405875.1 Paludibacteraceae bacterium | reverse complement strand
CAACAGGTACAACCCTAACAGTGAGCGATGCAGGTACATACACAGTAACAGCCACAGCCACCAACGGTTGTACAAACACAGCAAGTGCTACAATAACAAAAGACGTTGAGAAACCAGCAGCACCAATATCACTTGGAGATAAGGAATATTGTGACCAAAGCACAATAGAGACCCTTGCGGTTCAAGCACCCGCAGATGCTAAATATGAAATTAAATGGTATGATAATTCCATTACATATCTGGCGTCAGGTGCAACATACACACCTGCAACAGAACCAGCCGTAGGCGGTACCGATACATATTATGCAGAGACATATAATACAGAGAATCATTGTGCAAGTGAGGAGAAGACAGCACTGACAATTACTCGTAACGCACTTCCAACCCCGACAGCAATAAATAACACTCCTATATGCTCAGGAGAGACAGTGGAACTTGGCGTAGATGCCTACACATCATACATTTGGAGCGGACCGCAGAGTTTCACATCAACGGAGCAGAACCCGAAGATAGAGAATGCAACAGTAGATGCTTCTGGAGATTATACAGTGGAGGTTACAGACGCTAACGGCTGCAAGAACACATCAACAACCACAGTAACAGTGAACCCGACACCTGAACTGACATATACGGCGTTTGACCCATTGACCGGTCTGGAGGTATCAGAACCGTACAAACTTGATTGTAATGTACCTTCAATAAGAGTAGAACTCAGCGGAGGCAGCACATATCAGTGGTCTGACGGTAAGACAGAACAAAGTAGAACAATTGAGAACGCCGGAACATATAGCGTTTATCCAATTAGTGACAAGGGTTGTATAGGTGAGGAAAAAACCATAAGTGTTACATCAAATAAGAACAAGCCTGTATTGAAACTGTCAAGTAAAGATGCTGAAGGCAATGACAACACACTTCTAACCTGTACAGTAGAGGAACTTACACTTGACGTAGAGGTTCTTAACCCCGATGTAGCCACAGATGTGACATACGAGTGGACATTCACAGACGGCACATCAACAGATAAGAGCATCGTGGTAACAAAACCAGATACTTACAAGATGGTTGCTCAGGCGGCTAATGGTTGCTATAGTGATGAAAATCAGATAGTTATTACGCAAGATATAAGGGTTCCTGTTGTAACTGTTGACGCTCCGTCTGATATTCTTACTTGTGTTACTGAATTTATAACACTTGAGGCTAAAGCAGATATTGAAGGTTGCACATTTGAATGGAACGACGGCTCAACAGAGAGCACACTCAAGGTTGATGCCGAAGGTCTCTACAGTGTTAAAGCCACGGCGACAAATGGTTGTGTAAGTCTTCCTGCTGAAAAGGAGGTAACAGACAAAACACAAATACCTGTTATTGAGATCACACCGTCTGCAGAGAAGGTGACTTGTGAGAATGTTATTCTTACCGCTTCATCGGAGTCAGAGGGTATGACATACGTTTGGTCAGATGAATTCGCCACAACAGGTGCCACACTTGAAGTATCAAAGAAGGGTACATATACAGTCACAGGTACAAATATCTATAGTTGCGTTGGTGTGGCTTCATTTGACATAGATGAGGACAAGAGTGCTCCGGTTATCACCATCACACCAAATACAGGAACTTTGACTTGTGAGGTTACAAGCATAGATGTTGAGGCTACGGAGACATCGGGGCTTGCCTCTGTGTCATATAAGTGGAGTAATGGTAAAACAACCGCCAAGAATAATTTCACCGAGAAAGGCACATATACAGTTACCGCAACTAATGACGCAACTGCTTGTAAATCAGAGAAGAGTGTAACCATTAATGAGAACAAGCAGTATCCTATAGTTGCCTTGCAGGCGTTGGAGGCAGTTTGTCTGCCAGCCACAGTTGACATTTCAAAGGCAGTGGTTGTATCAGAGTCCAAATTTGATGATATCAAATATTACTACGATGCCGCAGGTACGCAACCTCTTGACAACCCTGTTGTAGATGTTGTGACAAAACAGATATTCTACGTACAAGGTTTTGGTGTTGAGGGTAGTGGTTGCGTAGGACAGCAGATTTACCCGATAGAGGTTATGCTTAAAGATGTGACCTCAACCCCTGTTGTCAATAATTATGATGAGTGTCCGGCGGCTGTTTCAAAGAGCCTCAAGGAGCAGGTTGTCTCAGACAGAAGCAACCTTACATTCTATGATATGCCTGAAGGTGGCGCGCCTCGTTCCGATATGTTTGACGCATCAAAAGAGAATACAGATGCTGTATATTATGTGACCAATACCGAGGCTGGCAAATGTGAGAGTGAAAGAGCGGAGATAGATGTCCATATAGACGGAACAGTTGATATTGAGGTAACTGCCGATGATGATGAGGTTTATGCAGGGCAGCAGGAGGTTACCGTAAGTGCCAAATCCATTAAAGAGTCACAAGTCAATAACTATAAGTGGCAGAAGAACGCTATTATATTGCCTGAGACGGGTAGTGAGGTTACAACACTTCTGTACTCAAATACCAAGTTTACTGTAACAGGAGAGGGCAGGTGTAATTCTGTTTCAAAGGAGATTACCATAAGAGCGTTATGGCCTACACTTATAACACCTAAGACAGGTGCTAACGGACACTTTGCAAAGGGTTGTGACATAACAGTATTCAACCGCTTTAATGAGAAAGTGTTCCAAGGAAATGACGGCTGGGACGGCACTCTTGATTGCAACCTTGCTCCTAAGGGAGAGATAGCCTCCCCGGGTGTATATTACTATTACATAAACATACCAGACGGTGGAACACATCGTGGTACAATTGAGGTTGTTAAATTCTGATAATAACTTAAAAACTTTAAATATTTATGAAGAAAAATTTGTTAAGATTTGTTGTTGCACTTATGTTGCCATTGTTTGGATTGGCACAGTTTGTAAACGCTGATGAGAACTTTTGTATTTCAGTGTACAAAGATGGTAGTTCCAGCCAGATGTTCTATTTTACCCTATTAAGTGGTGATGAATATTTGTGTGATAATATTGTGATAGATAATTACACAGGTAATCCAAATGATTACAAATATTGGGTAGGAAAAGATGGCTATTGGTATGGTGGTATGTCTGAAAACTTTAACTTAGGCTCATCAAATTCTTCTTATGGTTCTGTTTCAGGCACAGATTACATATCTTCTTGCTCTACAGGTGCGTTCTCTGTTAAGATTTATTCTGGTAGTGGAGATAAGAACTGGTATCCACATAGTTGGACTTGTGAAACCGTACCAGAGCCAGGTAGTTGTGATGTGCAGACTAAAGGAGCCTCTATTCCTGCTAATACCATAATCTTTTATGATAACTCTGATAAACTGTTCAGCGGTGAAATTTGGCTGTCAGTGCCTACTGAGAGTGGTAACGGTAATGCCTCTAATGTTAATCAAGGCTCATACCATAGGAATAAAGACAAATGGTATCAGATGTATAATGTTGAGGGTGATATATGGAAAGCCACCATTATAACAGCCTCATCATACGGAAGAATGAGTTTCTGGGATAAAGATGGTCACGAATCTGATGATGTATGGGAAAATACTGTTGTTTTTCAGGCTCCATATACAAGCGGTAAGAATTTGTACAAGCCTGATGCCTCTAAAAAGTGTGCAAATTCAAGCAGAAAAAGTGATGTGTATTTTAAGGGTACTTGGGACTTACGCACAGGTCTCTTTTTGAATTTATCCTCTACAGATAGAAAAATTGATGACACAAACCCAATTACACTTAAAGCGGAGGCAATTGGTGTTACAGGAACAGACTATACGTTTGAATACAGAGCGTTTGATGTTGACACTTGGACAACACTTGCAACCCAGTCATCACCAGAGTATATATTGTCAGGAAAAGGACTTCCTGTAAAATCAACATATTATCGTGTGAAATACGGAACAGTTACATCCTCTGAGGTTAGGTTGGCGGTATTGATTAACTGTGAGGAGGGTGGCTCCGCTAAAAATATTCTGAAATATGATTTTGGAACTATAAAGGAAGAAATGGGTGCTGATTCCAGAATGTCAACAGACGATATGGCAAAAGACTACACTTTCCAACCATATCCGCAGTTGGTGGATGATGGCGATTATGCAATTGTCGCGACTCCGTATCATTGTGGGTGCGGAAAAGGAAAATCTGATGAATGTGACCATTGTCATATTGTTGATGATGGTGAGGCTTGTAAGGACGGAACTGGTAATGAGAATTATTGGTTTAGAGATATTAAAGACCATACGCTTGGTGATAAGGGTACAGCAGGAAATTATGGTGGTATGTTAATGATTAACTTTAGTGACACTAAATCAAAGACAGCATACGAACATATACTTGATGCCAATGAAAAAGCGGCTTTTGTAAAAGGTTCAACACTCTCATTCTCAGCGTATTTTGCAAGTGCTGCCAAAGAATCATCCACCAAGGTTTCTATTAATATGAAACTTATGATACAATATAAGCCTGTAGGCTCTGAAGAATGGATTACAAAGGCTGAACTTGAAAATAAGGTTGAATATAAGGATAATTGGAAATATGGTAACACATCAATAGATATTGATGACCCATCAGGAGATTATAGGGTTATAATAGAAAATAAAGGAAAGGCGGGAGAAGGTAATGACGCTCTTATAGATGATATCTCTCTTGACTTGTGTGTTCCTACATTCCCTGTCTCTTTTTATGATGAGGCAACTGACAGTGAGTATGACACCTACACATATAAGCAGATGGATGAGACTCAAATAATTAGAATATCCAAGCAAGACTACGGACACGGAGAACAAAACTGCGTTGTTCTGCTTTCTGTTGATGATTCTAAAAAGGCTGGTGAGGCAGGACGTTATAAGGTTATTGATGTTATGAACCTGACTTCATACAAAGATGTTGAATACTACAGCACAACAAAGAGTGTAAATGAACTGCTTGATGGCAACGTGGGCACAGGCAAGCTTCAGGCACTTGTAACAAAACCTGATATTTGCTCTGATGCTACAAAATTTGAGGAATTAAAGAGTAAACTTGCTAATGGAACTATCAAACCTCTTGATAGTGCTGATTATATGTTCTCAACTAACCTGCTGACATATAATATAGTTTGTAATACAACTATAACCGCCGCATTTGAGGGCAATACATCTGTTTGTGAGGAGAGTGGCAAAAAGGAGAAAGACTTGCCTAAACTCAATGTTACATTCGGCTCAATAGCGTCATACGTTTACTATTCAATATCAGAGGATGGAAACGCTGTTGTAAGTGACGTGGCTTTAAGTGCCGCTGAAATCGGGGCAGGTAAATTCTCAGTTGACCTTAACACTCTTGACCAGACAAAGATTATTAGAACCACAGGTACCCGTAAATTTACAGTATATATGTATGAGAAGGCATCTGAAAGTGCTTCTAAGATATGCGAGAAGACATCTGCCGCTATTGATTTAGTGATTAAGCCTAAACCAACATATACAGAAATACCTTCAACAGTTGAGAAATGCGAAGGCTTTACACAAAACATTTCAGTTAGTGCACAAAATGCAACTACATACACTTGGCAGGTGCTTAAAAAAGGCTCTTCAGAGTGGGAGAACGCAGAGGGTACAAATAATCAGGCAACATACGTAATTCCAACAACGGGTCCTGAAACTGGTTGGAAATATAGAGTTATACTCTCTAATGAATATTGTACAGATGTTACATCAAATGAGATTACACTTACCGTTAATGTATGTGATAAGGTTCTGCTCTCCATAAACGCTGATAAGACGGAACTTTGTAAGGGTGAGGAGGTTAAGTTCACTGTCACCATAACAAATAATGGAACTGTAGAGGTTGATAATATGGAGATGACAGAGGATGTATCATCTATGCCAGGATTACAGTTTGTAAGTGCTACACAATCTGCCGGTACATTCGCTTCAAACAAATGGACTCTATCTCTTGCGGCGGAAGCTCAGGCTACGCTTGAACTTACCTACAAGTCAATCAGTGATGTTGCTGTTGATAATACGGAGAAGGTTTATGTAAGCAAACTTGGTGGCGATACTTGGGCATCTTATGAAGCACAGACAGATGCCACTATGAAGGGTGAATGGGCGGTTAAATCCAAAGGAGTAAGTGCCACACCTATAATAACAGCACCATATAAAGAGTGTGCAATAGATGGAACAAAACAGTTGTCTGATTTGGTCTCTTCAGATAAAACCGCTCTGCAATGGTTCGAGAACCCGGAACTTACAATAGTTGTTGACCCAGCCTCATTTGATATGAGTGTTCCTGTAAAGAATAAAAAATATTATGTGGTTAATACGGAAGAAGGTAAGTGTGTAAGTGATAAGGCTGAGGCTACTGTAACAGTTAAAGATTATGCTACGGAGGCCGACATTACCGCCGCAGGTCAAACAGTATGTAAGGGTGGTGAAGTCTCATTGTCAGCATCTACCACAACTGTTGTTCCTAATCCTATATTCAGGTGGTACGGTGACGCCGCTCTTACAGATAAACTGTATGAGGGTGATACATACAAAGTTACTCCAAATGCTGAGGTAACATATTATGTATCTGTTGAAAATGAGGATTATTGTGAGAACAAGGCAAATGACGGTAAAGAGGTTGCAATATCTTTAAAATATCCAATTGTATCAGTCTTGCTTCACGAAAAAGATGCTGAAAATGAAGAGTATAATCTTGACGGAGTTCCTACTGTAAAACGTAATTTGGGTATGGAGACAGAGAAGGTTCTTACAATTAATCCGTCAGACGCTCCTAATTATACAATTAAGTGGTATGATGGTGACGCTGAATTTGACGGTGCGTTCCCACGTAAACCATACATAGACCAGATTTATAAGGTTGTTGTGGTTGATGAGTGCGGAAATGTTCATATTGCAACAGCCGGAACTCAGATTGAGTGGCCTACAGTCTTTATGCCGTATGACAATTCAACAAACAAGGATTTTGTTGTAGATATAGACGGCGGTATTGAATTGCTTGTCTTTGACAGAAACGGCAATATGGTGGCTCACACATATAACGGTTGGGACGGTTTCGCTAATCAGAACGGCAATACTAAGATAGCAATGCCAGGTCTCTATTATTACAAGGCAATACTTCCTGACGGTTCTGTAAAGAAAGGTACTGTTGAGGTATTTAAAAAGTAATTTTCACGGATGACCCTCTTGGGTGGGGGTCATCTGACAAATATAACAAGAAAATTCATTTAGTATGAAGAAACTGCAATTAATATTGGGATGTTTGACCATCGGGGTGTTGAGTTCCTTTGCTCAAACAGATTTTACTCTTAGTGAGCAACTATTCTCACGTATCGGTATAAATCCAGCAGGTATAGGTAATAGTGCTAATGTGAACATTTTCTCACTTAACCGTTTCCAATATGCCGGAATGGAGGGTGCTCCGTTCACCACACAACTTAACGTGCACTCATATATTGAGAAGGCAAAGTCAGGTATAGGACTTACGGTAAGTTATGACAAGAGTGGTATTGCATATCAGCAGATTCAGGCTAAGGCGGTGTATGCCTATAATCTTAACTTCGGGAAACACCATATCTTCTCTTTTGGTATAGGTTTGGGACTCTATTACAAGTCATTTGACCCGTCAAAGCATATTTATAATCCAGACCCGGCTGTTCCTGACCGTTTCCAAGATGAGACAAGGTTTGACGCCTCATTTGGTATTGAGTACGCCAATCCGTATATTCTTATAGGTGTCTCAATGAATCATATTCCAGGATATTTCTATGAGCAGACAACGCTGAGTTCGGCTCCTTCATATTATGGCTATGTAAGAGGTTTTATTCCTTGTAGTGAAGGCTTTAAGTTGGCACCTGCCGTAGCCTATTACTACACAGGTCAGTATCACGTAATTGATGCTAATGTAACGGGTTTCATAGGAAAATATGTCTATGTTGGTTTGGGTTACAAGACTGAGACCACCGGCTATGCTATGGTTGGTTTTGAATGGAATTGGCTGCGTATAGGTTATGCTTGTGATGTGAATTTTGCTAAACTCAGTAATGTGGCTTGGTCATCACACGAGTTTATGATTTCATTCAACATTCCTACCGCAAGGGGAGTCAATGGTAAGTGGATATATTAATAAGTGGACAGTGGAGAGTGGACAATTATTACACTGTCAACTGTCAACTGTCAACTGTCAACTGAATTATTATGGGAAAAGTATTGATTATTGGTTGTGGCGGTGTTGGGACCGTAGTGGTGCATAAAGTTGCGCAAAACTCAGATGTTTTTACGGATATTATGCTTGCAAGCCGCACAAAGAGTAAGTGTGATGCGGTGGCGGCTGATGTTCTGAAACGCTATGGGGTTGCTATTAAGACAGCCTCTGTTGATGCTGATGATGTGCCGGCACTTACAGCATTGCTAAAGGATTTCAAACCAGAACTTGTTATAAATGTGGCGCTTCCATATCAGGATTTGCACATTATGGACGCTTGCCTTACCGCTGGCGTAAACTATTTGGATACAGCAAATTATGAACCGCTTGATGAGGCTCATTTTGAGTATTCATGGCAGTGGGCGTACAAAGAGAGGTTTGAGAAGGCTGGGCTTACAGCAATTCTCGGCTGCGGTTTTGACCCTGGACAAACAGGTGTCTATACAGCATATGCCGCCAAGCATCATTTTGACGATATTCATTACCTTGACATTATTGATTGTAATGCAGGAAACCACCATAAGGCATTTGCTACAAACTTTAACCCTGAGATTAACATAAGGGAGATTACTCAGAAGGGCAGATATTACCTTGATGGCAAGTGGGTTGAGACTGGCGCTCTTGAAATCCACCAGCCAATAACATATCCTGAGATAGGTCCAAAAGAGTCTTATCTTATGTTCCACGAAGAGTTGGAGAGTCTTGTTAAGAATTTCCCAACCATTAAGAGGGCTAGATTCTGGATGACATTCGGGCAGGAGTATCTTACCCACCTGCGTGTTATACAGGATATAGGTATGGCTCGTATAGATGAGGTGGAGTACAATGGTGTTAAGATAGTTCCTCTGCAGTTCCTTAAAGCAGTGCTTCCTAATCCGCAGGATTTGGGAGAGAATTATGACGGCTATACATCCATAGGTTGTAGGATTCGTGGTATTAAGGACGGGAAAGAAAAAACTTACTACATTTATAATAATTGCAGCCACCAAGAGGCATACAAAGAGACGGGTATGCAGGGCGTAAGTTACACTACAGGAGTTCCTGCAATGACCGGTGCCTATATGTTTATGACGGGTAAATGGCGTAAGCCCGGCGTCTATAATGTAGAGGAGTTTGACCCGGACCCGTTTATGAAGAAAGTTACAGAGAGCGGACTGCCGTGGAATGAGGTTATTAATGGAGAGTTGGAATTTTGAAAGGAGAAATGAGAAAGGAGAATGTTAATTATTAATTATTAATTATTAATTATTCACTGTCCACTGTCAATTATGTATATAGAAGAACTTCCATCACCGTGTTATGTGCTTTATGAGGAGAGGCTGCGTAGAAACCTTGAACTCATAAAAAGCGTTAAGGATAGGGCGGGGGTGGAGATAATACTTGCATTCAAGGCGTTTGCGTTCTGGAAGGCGTTCCCAATAGTCAGACAGTATATAAATTGCTCAACGGCAAGTTCTCTGAATGAGGCTCTGCTTGCGGTAGAAGAGATGGGTAGCAAGGCACATACATTCGCACCGGTCTATACAGAATCTGAATTTCAATATATAGCCGCTTGCAGTTCCCATATTACATTTAACTCCATTTCACAATATGAGAAATTCAAATCACGCACTACAGGCATCTCCTGCGGGCTTAGAGTGAACCCTGAGTTCTCTGTGGTGGAGACAGACCTCTATAACCCTTGTGTTCCCGGCTCAAGGCTTGGAGTGACAGCAGATAAATTACAGAATGGTCTCCCCGATGGAATTGAGGGGCTTCACGTACATTGTCTTTGTGAGTCATCTGCTTCTGACACTGCCGCTCTGTTAGATGCTGTGGAACAAAAATTCGGAAGATTTTTGCCGCAAATCAAGTGGCTGAACCTTGGCGGTGGTCACCTTATGACAAGACAGGACTATGATGTTGAACTGCTAATAAATTCTTTGAAGGCATTTAAGCAGCGTCATCCAAATCTCACAATCATACTTGAACCAGGCAGCGCCTTTGCTTGGCAGACTGGAGATTTGGTTGCAACTGTTGAAGATATAGTGGAGAATGGCGGTATAAAGACCGCTATGCTCAATGTCTCATTCGCCTGCCATATGCCAGACTGCCTTGAAATGCCGTACAAACCATCAATAGTAGGTGCTACAGACCCTGTTGAAGGCAAGCCTACATACCGTATGGGTGGTAACAGTTGCCTAAGCGGTGACTATGTGGGCTCTTGGTCATTTGACAAGCCTCTGAAAGTGGGAGACAGGGTGGTGTTTGAGGATATGATACACTACACAACCGTAAAAACCACAATGTTTAACGGCGTAACCCACCCGTCAATGGGTATTGTCCGCTCTGATGGCACTTTTGAACTAAAACGCAAGTTCTCATACCAGGACTACAAGGGTAGAATGAGTTAGTTTCCCCCGTCATTACCTAACGGTCTGTAAACAGTCTGAGCGTTAGCGAAGAATCTATTA
>JAKSOA010000030.1 GCA_024405875.1 Paludibacteraceae bacterium | reverse complement strand
TTGTTCTCCCAACCAAAACATACTAATATAGCCAATCTCGTTCCCAATCAGTTCAAACTCTACCATATCATTATCACTGATTAATCTTAACCATTTGTTATTCTGGGATTCTATTCTCCATTGTGGATATAATCTTTCTATTATTTGGCAAACATTTAAGGTGCTATCGTAGAATACTGGCAATAGTTCATCAATATGTTCACACCTTACATCAACTCCTGCACCTGGTAAATCTAGGGCACAAGCATTTTTTATCGCAGATAGCTCCCATTCATCCTTTCCCTTAATGATATCTGCGGTATAATATGAAAAATTACATAAAGAATCCCGTGTAATATTTTGCCATTTTATTTGTTTTCGATATTCATCCATAATATCTTATCTAATGTAACATCTATTGTTTTGCTATTACTTTTCAAAATATTTCATTCGCTATCTCTTGGGCGTAATCGCTAAGTTTGGGGTCACGAGCACCCATAACTAAAACCACACAATCTTCAGTTGAGGCATTTGAGAGTATAGCCTCTTTGCAAGCGGCTTTATCTCCAGCAAATATGCACTGTTTGCCTTGTGAGAGTATGTAATCTGATACTACTGATGGTGATATATCTTTATTTACCGTACCACCGGCATAATATACATCACCAATAACAAATATATCAGAAGGACGCAGTGTCTCTGCTGTCAGTTCCGCAAGTTCCTGATGCATAAATCTTAGAGGTCCGAACCCGTGAGGTTGGAAATATGCAATTACCTTTGATGTTATATTTTGGCACGCTCTGATTGCCGATGCCACCTCTGATGGATTATGAGCGAAATCATCAATTACATATATGTGTCTGCTATCATCTCCTTTCACAAGTGAGGCACGACGATATATTCCGCTGAAATCCTCTATCGCCTTTACAGCATCTTCAAGTCTAACCCCTGTCTGAATAGCCGCCGCAATGGCTGCAAGGGCGTTCTCCATATTATGGTGTCCTATGGCATTCAGTGAGCAAGGCAGACCATTGACTTTAAACCTTATCTTAAATCCGTCCTGCACAAAATCAGAACCCTTTACACCCGGATTCCCCTCTGTTCCAAAGTTATATGAGTCATTCTGACTAAGCCCCATTGTAATGGCGTAGTTACTGTTTACAATGAACGCCTGTTTTGTATGACTCTTGAAAGTGCTGAACAGTTCAAGCAGTTCACTCTCCTCCTTATGGTCACGCTCAACATTGAGAAGTAGTGCTATCTGTGGATTATAGTTCACAATACTACCGTCAGACTCATCAGACTCTATTACAAGCCACTCTCCATTACCATTCCACGCATTGCCTATAAGTCCTTGTTTTTGAATAGTGGCAAGCCCCGCTCCTGTTATCAGAGAAGGCTCTTTGCCGCACTTCTCAAGTATATGGAAAATCATTGCTGTTGTAGTTGATTTCCCTGATGTTCCGCCAACGGCTATTGTCTTGACACTGTCTGAAATCTCAGCAAGCAGTTTTGAGCGTTTGATAATAGGAATGTTCAATGATAACGCTTTCTGATACTCAACATTGCTCTCCTCAATTGCTGTTGATACAATAACCGCCTCAGTATCAGTAGTTATTCCACTGCCATCTTGGAAGAAACACTCAATACCAGCCCTCTCCAACTGAATCTGGGTCTCTCCCTTTTCTGTTTTTGAGAAGAGACGGTCAGAACCTGAGACTCTCTTTCCTTTTCCACTCAGATACTGTGCTATCGCACTCATTCCCGTACCCGCTACGCCTATGAAAAAATAATTATTATACATAATGCTAACATTTATATTATCTTAAATTATTTTTTTTTGTAGGCGTAACCTTCCTTTTTTTATTGGGGACACCCCAAACCCCGCGTGCTTCGCACGGAGAACTTCGTTCTCAGTCGCTACGCTCCCTATGAAAAAATAATTATTAACCATCACTTTTCACTTTCAATTTTCAACTTTCAATTTTCAATTGCTAATTACTAATTACTAATTGCTAATTGTATCAGTGCATTATCCTATACAGCGTCTCCTTCAGCAGCCCTAATGTGTTTGTGTTGTCGGCGCATTCCACACCTTTGCTTTTAATGTCAAGGGAACGCAGGTAACCTATGGCTCTGAAAGTTTGCATAGGAGTATATTTTTGTGAGGCTTTCCTGTATGACCAGACTGCTTTTGGATTACACTTCATAGCCGACGCTAACGCACTCTCATTATTTTTATCAGGAGCATAATGGTATATGAGCAGGTTTGAGAACTGATTATATAGAATAGGAACTATATGTGCTATATCCTCATTGGAGTGTGTGATAATAAGGGTAGTCTTGCGTATGTCCTTGTCCATAATAGCGTTTGAGAGTTCATAGACATTGTATTTCTTTGATATGCCTACTACTTTCTCCATTGCGTCAACAGTTATTTTCCGTTGCCCTTTAGGTAACAGAAGGTCAAACTGATGCATAATGGTGTCAATTCTTGTCAGGTCAGAGCCTACATACTCAATCATAAGAGTTTTTGAGGTGTCATCTATGTCAAGCCCGTGCTTGTCTGCCATCTTTTCAATCACAGGAGCAAGTTCTCTGTCATTCAATGCCACAGATGTAAATACGGCTCCAAGTTTATCTGCCTGTTTCAGCCACTTTTTGCGGGCGTCAATCTTGCCTCCTTTGTATGTTATTACAAGAATCGTGGTGGAGGTAGGGCTTTCAAGATACTTTTCAAGCATTTCCCAATCACTCTCCTTGCTTCTCATAAGTTGAGCCTCTTTAAGGTAGATTACCCTGTATGGTGCCATCATAGGCATAAGACGTGCGTTTGAGAGTATATCCTTAAGGTTGGCTTCCTTGCCATAGATAATGGATTCATTCATTATCTTCTCATCATCAGTAAGTATGGAGGCGCTTAAAAGTTCAGTTATGGAATCAATGTAGTAGGGCTCATCACCCATAAGAACGTAGATAGGCATAAATTGTTTTATGCTTATCTGATTTACTATGTCATTATATGAGGCAGCCAAACCGCGTCTAATGTTTTCTTGCTTTACGGAATGTCAGATATTGCTGAACCACGGTAAGTACAAAGTAGAATCCTGTAAGAATCCACAGTGCGTCAAACTCTTTCTTTATTTGCAGCATACTTGCCCCCATTGAGTTAAGATGCAGATAGCCGTGCAATCCCCATGTTGAGGGGAAGAAGTATGACAATATACGCCACGCTTTAGGTATACAGGGCTGAGGCCACGATACTCCGGCAATAAAAAGGAATAGGAGTGATGTGGGTAGCAATATGACCATACCGGTCTCTCTGTTGTGCATAAAGCCTGACACAAACAAAGAGAAGAAAATTGTTGATAGCAGCAGTGGAACAATGAATAATAGTATATTCATCGGGTCTCCTATGTGTGGAAGATTCTTGAATATTCTTGGGAAAAGAATGAGGTCAATGGCACTAAGTCCACTGTAGATTATAAAGAATGCGAGCGCCATACCTATTGTTACAAGAATAGCGTGTGAGAAGTGATGGGCGTTTGCCTGATATATGGTTCGTTTCTCCTCATAGAATGTACCTCTCAACATACAGATTCCTAAGAAGAGTGTTTGAAGAATAATAAGCACAAGCACTGGAGGTATAAGGAATGAGGCATATCCGTCAATAGGGTTGTAGAGTTTGGTCTCTTCATACGGAGCACCCTGTGTGAACTCATACGCAAGTTCATCACCCAATCCAAGTGCGTTCATTCGCTTTAACTGAATCTGGTGCATCTCCTCAAGCATAACCATATTAGCAGGCAGCAGCAGGTTCTTCATATAGAGGAATGTAGTCATATCACAGTATAGTGAGACGTGTGCCTGACCCCTCAAACCCTTAATGCGGTCTGCGTAATCTCTTGGGAAATATATAATGCCGTGAGCCTTTTGAGCCTTCATAAGTTGCTCAGCCTCAATCATTGAAGTGCAACGGTACTCAATCTTGACATCGGGGGAGGCGTCAACTTTACGCAGGAACTCCATACTCTCCTTGCTTCCAGATAGGTCAACGGCTATAATAGGAACCTCTTTAACAGTATTCTCCCAACAAAGAAATCCATATAACACAGGATATATAAGCCCCGCCACAAAAAAGATGGTTATTACACCTGAATCGTGGAAAACAGCGTAGATAGTATCTGCAATTACCTTCCAAACAAAACGTACTGTTTTGCTTACATTTTGCCATATTTCAGGAAATAGTGCCATTAGTTGGTAGGGTAATTAAGATTTACGGCTGCATAATGCAACCTTTTTATTATGAATAGTGGAAGAATAAGCGCAAGTAGCATATATATGATTGGCAGAATGGTGTTTTGCACCGGTCCGTCAAGCAGAGCCTCATTAACATATACGTGGTAGTAGTGTGTCAGTGGGAATAGCCAGGTGAGAGACCTGAACGCAGGTAGCATAGCCATTGCGGGGTATGTGAAACCAGACATTGAGAATGCGAGCATACCATACAAGGCTCCTATGCTTAACGCTGTACGCACTGATGGCAACAGACCTATTATCAGTACCGCTATGGCTTGCATTGTGCATACATAAATAAGCAGACTCATACTCATTGCAAAGAATGAACCGGCTACAGGGAAGTCAAGCACTTTGTACATAAGGGTGTTGCAACATATTCCTAAAATTATATATAGTACGCTGTATGGGAATATTTTACCAGTAAGAGCAACAGACATAGAGCCGTTTGCAGTCTCAAGCCACTCGCGTGAGGTCTGGTTTTTCATCTCAATTCCTATTGAGAATATTGTGGTGGAGAGAATAATAAGTCCGAGGATACCAGGCAGTATTGTTCCTATAAGATAGATGGCGTAGTTTGCCTTTGGGTTGGCAATCTGGTGTGTCTCAACCACGATAGGCTGGATAAGCGCCATTGCCTGCGGCTCCGTAAGTCCTGCGGCTGTGAATACCTGCAACTGTAACGCACCGGAAACAAGGTTGCACATCATAAGCAACTGTTTGTACGCCATATTTGCGGCAACAGTGTATGTGTTATTGGTATAGACACTCAGTTTTGGCCTTTTCAAGCCTCCTAATTGATTGTAAAAATGGCGTGGAATCACAAGGAATCCGTAAATCTCACCACGTTGCAGAGCGTCTCTCGCCTCCGCATAGGAGTGATAGTGACCTTTTACCTCAACCATTTGCATAGAGTTGAGTTGGTGCACCACATTGCGTGACGTGGTTGTGAAATCCAAGTCAACAACCCCGACAGGCATACGCTCAGGTACTCCTTTTTGCAGAAGAGTGGCAAAAAAGAAACAACAAAGCAACATTACAACCACTGTTGCAATAAGGTACAAAGGACGTGAGAACATTATGTTGGTCTCACGCTTCGCTACATTTACTATATCTTTCCAAACGCCCAATTTATTCCTCGTCTTGGTCATTCTGATGAATGATGGCTGTCATACCAGGTTGCAATCCTTCAATTGTCTCCATAGGACGAGCCTTGACTTCAAATGTGCGGACATCATATTGGTCACTTGCGGTAGTGGCGCGCCAAGTGGCGTAACTTGCCATTGCCTTAATGTGGGTTACTTTTACCCTGTATGTGCGTTTGCCAAGTGCAGGTACCTTTATTATCCATTCAGAACCTACTCTGAAACCTTTAAGTTTGTCTTCTCTAATAGAGAATACGAACCACATATCACTCTCATCAACAATGCTCATTACAGGTGCTCCTGGAGCGACTAATTCACCTTTATGTGGGAAGATTCCCTCAATAACACCGTCAATAGGCGCCACAAGGAACTTCTCTTTCATAATCTCATTAACCATCTTTATGGCTCCGTCAGCCTGGTCAACCATAGCCTGTGCGGCAGCCTTACCCTCCTCATCAACACCGTTCCTAACCATATTGTATTGAAGCCTTGCTGTCTTTTCTGAAGATTGAGCCGATTTATATAGTGCCTCAGCCTCATCTCTCTTCTGGAGTGATACAACGCCCTTGTCATAGAGACGCTGTACACGCTGATATGACTGTTCCGCTATCTCTCTTGCTGTCTTAGCCTTCTGATATAACTCAAAAGCACTTTGAACCTGCTCTGATTTAGGTCCTTTCAAAGCCTTCTGCTGAGCGGCGTCAGCGGCAGTTTTGGCGGCTTGAGCCTGGGCAAGTTGTACCTCAGTCTCAGGACTGCTTATTACAACAAGCGTGTCTCCTTTGTGTACAAATTCGCCCTCCTCAGCAAAGAATTCCTCAACACGTCCGAGAATCTTTCCTGAAACTCTGTATTCAGAGGCCTCCGCCTCACCTGCTATAACCTCAGGTTCGGGCTTGTAAACAAACACGCCGATAATGGCGACTATTATAACCACCTCAAGAATGGCTATTAAACCAACAAAAAGGCTGTTCTTTCTGTCTTTGTTCTCTTTTGAAAATTTGCTCTCTTCCATAGCGGTAATTTATTCTACTGATAGTTTCCCTAATTGTTTCTTTAATAATAGTTCATTGCTGCGTAGCCCTATTGCGGCATCAATCTTCTGGTCATATGCTGTCTGCCAGCCGGTTTGGGCGATCATTACGTCAGTAACTGTGGCAACCCCCTCATTGTAAGCCTCCTGTGCAAGACGCAGGTTCTCATCGGCGTTCTCAAGATTGAGTATTGCTTGCTTTAGATTCTTATTTCCTTCCTGTACTTTGAAAGCGGTCTGGCTTGCCTCAACGGTAAACGCCTTGGTGGCGTCTTCAAGTTCAAGTCTTGCCACATTGGCTGAGTGTTTCGCCGCTTTATATCTGTAAATGGCGTCAGCGTGGGCGATAGGTATATTTACCACGACACCTACGTTGAACCCGCCCAACATTCTATTGTTGTATCCGTCAAGGACATTTGGTGATGACGCAACATAGTTTGCCGCCGCTATTATGTTTGGTTGCAGTCCTGCACTTGAAAGTTTCACCGCTGACTGTGTCATCTTCTCAGTCTCTTCCAGAATCTTTATCTCAGAACGGTTCTTAACAGCAGTTGAGTCAATTGACGTTACATCTGATATAAGTGAGTAGGAGTCAATTTTTGATGCGTCAAGTGTCACATCGGCGTTAAGAGGCAGACCGCACATTTTGCAAAGAGTCATTTTAGCGGTAGCGAGCCCGTTCTCAGCCTTAGACTTCAAGAGTTCAGACTCATTTAGTTTAACTCTTACCTTAAGAATGTCTGATTTTGTAGCCACACCCTCCTCAACAGCAGCCTCAACATTCTCAAGTAGTTTTTTAAGAAGGTCTGTGTATTGTTCCGCCAATTTAACTTTTTCTTGAAGTGAAACTGTAAGCAGATATGTCTCAGTTACCTTTATTATAGTATTCTCTTTGTCACCTTTGCTCTTCATTTGGGCTATTTTTTCGGCACTCTGAGACATCTTATATAGATTTGTAAGCCTGCCACCCAAATAAATTGGTTGGGTTACGCCAACCTGTGCCACAAAAACGTTGTGAATGTCAAATGTAAGTTTGTCACGCAAATCTTTGTACGCTCCGCCAAGAATCTCTTTGCCTTTTTCGGTTAATTCAGGAAACAGATGCTCAATAATTCCTTCTCTTGAGGGTGTGAAATAACTATCTCCTGCATTGAATGTTCCCAATTTGGTTGAGAGTTCATTTGGTAGCAATATGACATTATTCTGATTCCACATATACATACCATTGGCGTTGAACTTTGGGAAGAAACTTGCAAAAGCCGCCTTCCTTAAATCAGTCGCCGCCGCTTCAGATTCTATGTCAATCTTAAGTTGCCTGTCCTCTCCTAATGCAAGATTTGTGCAGTTTTCAAGCGTCAGTAGTTTTTGTGCTGACAGATTCCCGATAAAGAGAGCCGTCAGAATGACTGTAAGTACAATTTTTTTCATAACTATCTGTTATTGTCAACTATAAAGCCTACAAAGTTAATGATTTTTTTTGCTATGACACCTTATTATGCTTAATTTTGCAAAAAAATGGAGATAAAAAGAAAGAGAGATAGCGGAAAATGTTACATTTTTGACATTTTCAGGAAAAAGTGGGTGGCTGACACACCGGAGGAGAGTGTGCGTCAGTGGTTTTGCAACTATCTTATGGAGAACAAAGGTTATCCTCAACTCTCAATCTCAACTGAGACAGGATTGGAACTTAACGGTGTCTCACGTCGTTGTGACACTATTGTCTATAAAGGAGTGACACCTATGGTTCTTATTGAATTCAAGTCCCCCGATGTCACTATTGACTCTTCTGTTATGAATCAGGCTATCAGTTACAACACTAAACTCAAAGCCCCGTATATTATTCTTACAAACTCAAAAACCACTTACTGCGTTAAGTTTGACTTTAATACGGGAACACACCAATTTTTGCAGGAAGTTCCAGATTTCACTACTCTTCTCTTAACGCGTCTATCGCCTTAATCTGCACGGCTCTGTATGCAGGTAGAAGCCCTGACAGAAGTCCGCATAAGACTAGTATGCCTAAAACCCCTAACGCAATGCCGAACGGTACATACACTCCGTCAACAAACTTGTTCTCTTGTGGCATTGCAGATAGTATGGATTCCGCCTCCACGCCTATCAATACACCGACAAACAGCCCTACAACCCCCGCAATAAGGGCAAGTAAAAGACTCTCATTCATTATCTGTCTTATTATTACAAATGGAGACGCCCCCAATGCCCTCCGTACGCCAATCTCCTGTGTGCGTTCCTTTACTGTAACTAACATAATGTTACTTATGCCAACCATTCCTGCGGCAAGTGTTCCCAATCCTACAATCCATATAAGTATCCTAAGCCCTAAAAACAGGTTCGCGAATGTGTCAAAAAACTGCTTTGTGTTAAAGTGTCCTACGCCTTGCTCATCTTCCGGTGCCACATTATGCCTCTCTTTAAGAAATGCGACCGCCTTATCCTCAAAATCCCGCATATTTACACTCTTTGATATGGAAAGCCCAATACAGTGAACTTTATCACCAATGTTTGAAGTTTGTGCAAGAGTGGTATAAGGAGTGTAAATGGACTCTTCAGGGTTTCCAAAAATATTTATGTCAGCCTGCTTCTCCATAACCCCTATTACAGTATATGCTGTTCCGTTTACCCAAACAAGAGACCCTGTGGCTTTGTCACCGCCAAACAGTGTGTTCTTTATTTTAGAACCAATGACGCATACTTTACGGTTCTGTTGAACATCTATGTCATTTATAAACCTGCCCTCCAGAATGTGGCAAGGGTTAATTACATTATAGGCACTTGACAGCCCTATGGATTGCAGGTTTTCGGTTGATTTGTCAGCGTGGGTCATCTTCTTAACACTGCCCCAAATCACAGGTGATATGTTCTCTATCTCAGGGAATTGATTAATTAACGCCTTAATGTCGTCACGTTTGTATTGTATGCTCCTTCCACGCTTGAATCCCTTATATGGCATAGATGTGGTGCCTTGAAAAAAGAATGCCGCATTGGCTGAGGTGTCTCCCCATTGATTAAGCATATTACGCTCAATGCCTAACCCGAATCCAAGCGTAACCATAAGCATTAGCATTCCCCAGAACACACCGAATGATGTGAAAAAACTTCGGGTCTTGTTTCTTGTTATTGTCGCCCAAATCTCCCGTATGTTATCTATGTCAAACATTATTTCGCCTGCAATGCTACAATTGGTTTTATCTTTACGGCTTTTCTGGCTGGAATGTAACCTGCAAGAGTACCCGCAATAACAAGTATGATTAACGCTGTTATTGCAATTGAAAGGTCTATTGTAGGGTTCATAAATATAGTGAACTCTCTATCTCCGCTTTTTGGCATACTTTCCATAATTTTAGAGACAGTCTCACTCAGCACAATTCCTAAAAACAGCCCTATGTACCCAAAACTGACCGTTATAATAAGTGATTCAAAAATTACTGATTTAAGTATTGAGGCAGGTGTCGCCCCCAATGTCTTGCGTATTCCAAACTCTTTTGTGCGTTCCTTAATAGTTATAAGCATTATGTTTCCCACACCTACAATACCTGCCACAAGTGTCCCTATGCCTATAATCCATATAAAAAAGACTATAGCGGAGAATATGGAGGCTGATTGCATTGAGTTTGACACATTGTCACGAATCCACACCGCTTCCTTGTCGTTGGGGTCAAAATTCAGTCGGCGAGCGAGAATCTGACGTAGTTGGTTCTGCAAAGCCTCACTCTTCTCTTTTGTATCTACTCCCGCCACAGAGAATGATATGTCTGTTATCAGCCCCGATGGGTTGAATATCATTTGTGAGGTGGAGAACGGGATATATACATCGGGTCGCCAGGACTCGCTTTTCTCTGTGTAGATGCCCACAACCTTGAATGGTATGTTGTTTATGTTTATGAATTTTCCTACGCCGTCCTCGCCTTTGAACAGGTTTTTCTCTGTTTTAGGGTGGATTAGAACCACCTTGTTATGGTTTCTTTCATCTACTTCATTAAGAAAACGTCCGCGTTCAATGCTGAGGCTGCGCATAACCTCATATCCTGGTCTGACACCGCAAAGTGACGATACGTCATTCTCTCTCTTATATGTCAGAGTGTCATTCCATATATTGAAAATAGGGGTGTATTGCTCAACCTTTGCAATTCTACGTATCTCCATTTCCATATAGTCAATGTCCTCAGCCTTGAAGTTAAGTTGACGTCCTTTCTGGAATCCTGCGTAGGGCATTGTGGTTCTGCCAGGGTAGAGCATAACTGTGTTTTTTGCCATATAGAAGAAATTTGACTCCATACCATTCTTAAATCCGTTTCCGGCGGCAAGAAGCAGTATGAGCATAAATATTCCCCATACAATGGCAAAACCGGTCAGGAAAGACCTCAGACGGTTTGCCTTTAACGCATCTAATATCTCTTTTAGAGTCTCCAAAATATTCTATTTAAAGGAGAAAGCTTTCTCCTTTCTCATTTCTCATTTCTCCTTTATCCTTTCTCCTTTACTGATTCCGCTCTTGATTTCAATGTTTATGCCGTCTGAGAGTCCGATTTCAACATTGCGGCGTTCATAAACATCGGGGTTGGTGGAAGTAAGAACCTCAACGTATGGTGTGTCAACAGCAAAATTAAGTGATGATTCAGGAATGGAGAGTACGCTGTCAGCCTTGCTGAGTATTATCTTGGCGTTGGCGCTGTATCCGGCTCTCAAAAACTCGCCTTTAGGAATGGATACGGCGGCCTTTATTTCAAACATAACCGCTCCGTTCTCTTCCGTGCCTTTTGGCGCTATGTACTCTAACACAGCATTGTAGAACTTGTCTTCAATGGCACCTATGATAATCTGGACAGGCATTCCGATATAGAGTTTGCCAACCTCAGTCTCATCAATTTTTCCCACAAACAACAAGTCATTCATATCAGCGACAGTGGCAATGGTTGTACCTTCATTAAAATTGTTAGTAAGCACAACAGAGTTACCTACTTTTTCAGGAATGTCAAGTATTGTGCCTGAAACGGTGGAGCGAACGTATGTGGTACCTGTGCTCTGTGAATTTTTTGTGGCACCGTCTTTTGCTATGTCATAGACGTCCTGACACCTTTGCAACTCCTCTCTCGCATTGTTCAGAGTAACCTCAAACTCCTCAATGTCGGCTTGTGAAACAAGTTCTCTGTCAAACAGTTGTTTTTCACGGTTATAGTCAATCTGTGCCTTGTCAAGTGCTATTTGTGCTTTCTTCAGCGATGCCTCCGCATTTGCAAGGGTGTTCATATCAGGAATGACACGCAGTTTTGCAATTAGTTCGCCCTCTTTCACATCATCGCCAGCCTCTTTGTAGAGTTCTTCAATGATACCCGATATCTGAGGCTTGATTTTAACCTCATCACGTGGTTGAATTTTTCCTGTTGCAAGTGTTGTCTTCTCAATGGTGCGGATTTCAGGTGATATGTTCTCATATATCACCACCTCTGGCTGAGACTTCTTCCACAGATACACAAATGTTCCTACTATTGCCACTAAAAGCAATACCGTCAAAAAAATTCTTTTTACTCGTTTCATAATTTTTTTATTATAAATTTTAAATATTCTGCAAACATCAAGGAAAAAATTATGAAACTTCGAAACTTCGCCTAACGGCTTGTTTAAAGTTTCTAATTTCAATTATTTATTCGTCTCTCAACGCATCTATCGTCTTAATCTGCGCCGCTCTGTAGGCAGGCATCAGACCGGCTATAAGTCCACCTGTCTCCAGTATTATAAATATTATTACAGCCAACTTAAATGGTATGTAAATGCCTTTTAATTGCACTGTATCACTTCCTTCAATGCTAGTGAATATATCCTCTAACACGGCGGATACACCCAAACCCACAATTATTCCGCCCACACCTGCCAGCAGTGACATTAAAATGCTCTCCCATAGTATTTGTCTTACAATACTAAACGGTGTGGCTCCCAACGCACGCCTGATTCCTATCTCTTGTGTACGCTCCCTTACTGATATCAGCATAATGTTTGTGATGCACACCATACCTGCAAGCAGCGTACCTAATCCAATAACCCAAATAAGTATTCTTGTGCCCTTAAACAGGTTGTTTACTGTATCAAAGTATTCCTTAGTGGTGTCAGAGATAATTCCCTGTTTGTCATCGGGCGATACTATAGCCCTCTCTTTAAGAAAGTTCTTTATATCTGTTTCCAAATCCAGTATATTGGCATTCTTGTTTGCTGACAGTGCTATACAATCAACAATGTCGCCCTTATTGTAAATATCCGCAAATGTGGTATATGGTATGAAAATCATTTGCTCAGGGTCTCCGAATATGTTTACGTCAGTACTCTTTTCCATAACCGCTATAACAGTGTATGCCACTCCGTCAATCCAAATAAGCGTGCCTTCCGCATTTTCAGCACCAAATAGTCCGTTCTTTATTTGTTCACCAATCATACAGACCTTGCGGTTTTGAACCACATCAATCTCATTTATAATGCGACCCTCTGACAAAAGACAGGGACTTATTTGGTAGAAATCGGCTGATAATCCGTTAATAGGTACATTCTCTTTAGATTTGTCTCCTCTTATAACTATGTTTGCGTCATTCCAAAATGATGGGGAGATATATTCAACATCTCTAAATCTTGACTTTATGGCTGTCATATCGTTTGTTTTCAAATGCACGCTTCTTCCTTTCTTCAACCCTTTATACGGAAGTGATGCAGTGCGTCCATAAAAGTAAGCGGCATTGGTTGAGGTCTCACCCCAAGTGCTTCTCATAGCCCGTTCCACACCAAGACCGCAGCCAAGCAAAACAACAAGTATGGTCATACCCCACGCAACACCGAATGTTGTGAAAAATGTGCGTGCCCTACGCTTATGTAGAGTGTCCCATATCTCCTGTATGTAGTCTATGTCAATCATTTGGCCATTATAGCATCTATTGTTTTTATATGTGACGCCTTATGTGCCGGTATAAAGCCCGCTATGGCACCTACAATTACAAGCAAAATAAGAGCGTTAACTGCTACGGGTAAATCTATAGTAGGGTCCATAAATGTCTTTACAAATCTCTTGTCAGGTGGAATTAAAACTAAAAGTTTTGCCGCAATCTCAGTAGTTAAAATTCCTAAAAACAGACCAATATATCCAAAGCCTATGGTTATAATAAGTGATTCTAAAATAGTGTTTCCTACTATTGATGCAGGTGTGGCTCCTATTGCCTTTCTTATTCCAAACTCTTTGGTACGCTCCTTTACAGTAACAATCATAATGTTACCTACTCCCACAATGCCTGAGATAAGAGTGCTTATGCCTATTATCCATAAAAATAAGTCTATATAACTTAAAATATTGGCTGTCCGTGCGGCTGTTCTGACGCTGTTAATTATACCTAAAGCCTCTTCATCACCGGGGTCAAAATTCATACGTTTGGCTGTCAGTTCCCTTAACTCTTTTGCAAATTCCTCACTCTGCTGTATTGTTGTAATTCCATCAACAGTAAAAGTTATGTCTGTAACTGTTTTTTCAGGATTAAATAGCACTTGTGATGTTGAAAAAGGAATAACCACTCTTTCACGCACAAGATTACCCTTTCTTGTAAAAACTCCTACCACTTCAAAAAGAATATCGTTGTATTTTACAAATTTGCCTATCGGGGACTCATTTTCAAAAAGATATTCAGCGGTTCTCTTGGGGATAAGCATTACCTTATTACGCTTAATCTCATCAGTCTTATTCAGCAATCTGCCTTCAACTACTGTTAAATTCCTGATTTTTTCATATCCGGGTCTTGCACAAAACATATTGACTATTGTATTCTCATCCTCATATACAATATTTGCACCCAGAATGCTGTATATTGGTGTAAACACATTTACTTTTACCATCTTGCCAATCTCTTTCTCAAAGAAATCTATGTCTTCTTCAGAAAATACTATTTGTCTTCCTTTTTGCAATCCATTGTAAGGCTTGGTTGTCTTGCTGGGGTATAGAGCAAAGGTGTTTTTTGCCATAAAGGAGGATTCTGAATCCAAGCCGTGCTTAAATCCGTTAGCGGTGGCAACAAGCAATATGAGCATATAGATACTCCATATTATGGCAAATCCCGTAAGGAAAGTCCTGAAACGGTTAGCCCGTAATGCGTCTAATATTTCTCTAATTGTCTCCAATTACTCCGTCCTGTA